>DASYDE010000068.1:0-60638 GCA_036499725.1 Kofleriaceae bacterium | reverse complement strand
AACCTGCTCGGCCTCGAACTCGATGTCGAAGTACGCGGCGTCGTTCGAGTCACCGGAGAGCTTCGGCACCGTGACGCCCGTGATGAGCGCCTGCATGAAGGTCAGCTGCGACTGCGCCTTGTAGTCGAAGTCGGCGGCGGTCAGGGTGCCGTTCTTGCGGACAAAGCCCTTATCGAAGGCGGCCTTGATCCATTCGTACATGCCCTTGCCCATACCGATACCAACGGTCGCCTTGCCGGGCGTCCACTTGATGTTCGAGACGTGCTTCTTCTGGAGGTTATCCGGACCGAGGTCGTTGGCGACGACGTTGGCCTCCATGGAGAGGCCGCTCCACTTCTTGAGGAAGCCGACGTTGTAACCGTCGATGTCGAGCGCAAAACGACCAGCGGTATAAGTGCGTCCAAAAATGCTCATGCTGTTTTCCGTCTCCTACTGCGTGTTCTAAGTGCCGGCCCGGCACGGAGACCGTCGGAGGCCACAACGCTACTCCCCAACCCACCTGCGAGGCCTTACCCCGCCCGCCCTACCTTGTGGTCACCGAAGATCACCCTGACGTTACTGGGATTTCCCTCTAAGCCGTCGGGTCCGCCCACCAAACCATTTTAGTGAGCGCCCACTCTGGTCCCCTCTTACGAAGGGCTGTTTGGGATTCTTCCCGAGTCCATCATACGTCTGGACCCGGTTTGAGGATCACTCCTCGACGCCGCCACCGGACTGCATCTGGCCAATCCGGAAGATGACGAATTCCGCGGGCTTCACCGGGGCGAGGCCGATCTCGACGACCAGCTGGCCGGCGTCGATAACCTCGGGCGGGTTGGTCTCCTCGTCGCACTTGACGTAGAAGGCCTGCTCCGGCGAGGTGCCCATGAGGGCGCCGTTGCGCCAGAGGAGCGTCAAGAAGGACGCGATCGTGCGCTGCACGCGCTTCCAGAGGCGATGGTCGTTGGGCTCGAATACGACCCACTGCGTCGCGCGCTCGATGCTCGACTCGACCATGATGAACAGGCGGCGGACGCTGATGTAGCGCCAGCTCGGATCGCTCGAGAGCGTGCGAGCGCCCCAGATGCGAATCGCGCCGTTCATGTAGCGAATGGCGTTGATGCCCTTCGGGTTGAGCAGATCCTGCTCGCCCTTCGAGACGTTGTACTTCATGCCGAGCGCACCGCGGACGATCTCGTTGGCGGGCGCCTTGTGGACGCCGCGCTCCGAGTCAGTGCGCGAGTAGACGCCACAGATGTGGCCAGACGGCGGAACGAAGATGTTGCCCTTGTCCGGGTCATAGACCTGGATCCAGGGGAAGTAGTACGCGCCGTACTTGGAGTCGCGCGGCTTCGGGAGCTTGTCGACGCCACCGGTGATGGTCTCCGGGGAATCGAGAACCGCGAAGCGATCCTTGCGCGTCTCGGCGTGCGAGAGCAGCGCGTCCTGAACGGCCGGCGACGTCTGGCCGGGAGCCGCGAGGATCGCGATCTCGTCGACTTCGTCGAAGCACTTCAGGCCGGTGCGCGCACCGGGGCCGCCATCGCGACCGATGTAGAGACCGTCGCGGCCGGGACCACCGACCTGCACGGGCGCCTTGTCGTCCTTCTTGTCGCTGGCGGCGGGCTTGGTCTCCACCTTCGCGCCCTCGGGCGCACCAACGTTCACAACGAAGCAGCGCGAGCCGCCGTTGTTGAAGAAGCCGTAGACCGCGTGCGCGAGGTGCTCGCTGCAGTCCTTGAAATCGCCGAACGTCTTCACGAACTGCGACCAGTTGGTGATGAGGACGGACTCGTTGAGCGGGCCCTTCGCCGACTCACCGAGAAAACCGACGGTGTTGGTACCGACGGCCTCGATGGGCTTTGAACCGCGATCGACTTCTTCGACATAGACGCCAGGTGACAGGTAGCTAGTAGCCATTCGCTTGTTCTCCTTTGACCGAAGGTGCTGGTGGTCTTCTTCCAGCTACCTCACCCATCACACGATGGGATTTGGGACGTCGCTCGTGCACCATGCACGACCGATCAAATTCATTACTTCTTCGGAGCAGCGCCTCCGCCGAGGTCGAGGCGCTTGCCGCCGAGGAACGGATTGCCCGAGGGACCGATCTCGCTGATGCGCGGGTCGGTGATGCTCTTGTACTCGAGCTGGCGCGACTGGACGCGTTTGAACTCTTCGAGCTTCTCGGGGAGGATCGGGATCGCCGTCCACGCCTGGAGCGCCGGGCGCACGGGTTGGTTGAGCGAGCCCCAAAAGCGAGCGAGCGTGCCTTCGTCGAGGCGCGCGGACATCAGCCAGTTGAGCTTGAAGTCGTCCTCGAACGACTGGCCCTTGAGGCGGTCGCGCGGGATCTCGGCGTTCTCCATCACCGTGCGGATGATGAGACCGAGGAGCAATTGCTCGTCCTCGGGCGTCTGCGCCCACGCGCTGAGCAAGTAGTCGAGACGGACCCAGAGGCGGCGGCGGCGGAAGAACTCCTTGAGCGTGCCGTCGTCCTGCGGAACCTCGACGAGCTCGGAGTTCGGCGTGTGATCGTAGCCCTCGGGGTCGATCGAGATTTGATAGAGGTACGCGCTGACCGCAGGCAGCTTGCCTTCGATCGCGTCAGGCTTGGGCGCAGCCTCGACGATGTGCACGCGCTTGTAGCCGTTGCGCTTGAACTCGTCCTGCAGGAGCCGCGATAGCGACTCCGACGTTTCTTTGATGATGTGATGCTGAGGCGTCATCCGTCAGTCAGATCGGCGAACAACGTCCCCACGTTGGATCGCGGGAGGGATGGTATCCGACCGCCCACACCACTCAAGCGACGGGGTGCAGAAAAAGTGGTCGTTCATCGACATCGCCGATCGCTGCGAATATCGTCGGTGAGTGTCGAGCCGACATCTGTTCGTGTGCACCAACGGGCGCTCCAGCGGGAAACCCGCGTGCGGAGTCCGGGGCGGCGCGCAGCTGATCAGTGACGTGCAGCGCCTCCTGATCGAGCGCGGGGCGACGGATGTCCTTGTCACGCCAACGGGATGTCTGGGCCCATGCTTCGACGGCCCGAACGCGGTCGTGTATCCGGATGGGGTCTGGTACGGCGAGCTGACCGCAAACGACGCACCGCGGCTGGTAGAACATCTGATCAACGGAACGGTACTTGGCGAGAAGGTCCTCGATCGGCCAGGATCGTAGGATGAGAAAGTTTCTCGTGCTCGCCGCTCTCCTGGCCCTGCCCTCGGCGAGCCGCGCGGACTGCGCCGACGACGGAGGCACGATTCCGCGGGTCGTGACGCCGAAGGGGACCTCGCTCGCGGGCGGCGGCGGCTTTCTCACGGCCGAGCAACCGCGAGCGCGCAACCCCGACGGCACGTTCGAGAAGACGCCGGTGTATCGGGTGAAGGGACAGACGGCAAAGGAAACGACGCTCGCGCCCGGTCTCGTCCTGACCACGGTGACGGTCACGGACCAGAAGACGCCGATCGAGCTGCTCGACGACCAGGCCGAGGTCGTTAGCAGTGTCATCGGCAGCAAAGCGGTGGTGACGGAGTTCAAGGCACCGGCGGTGAAGGCCGTGCACTCGGCGCTCCGGCGCTGGGGCACGAAGGTCCGCGTCGAGCTCTCGGCGCCTGTTCTCAAGGGCACGTACGCGCTCGTCGTCGCGGATGCGAAGGGAGCGCCGCGCGTGTTCATCCCCGTCACCGAGGGCGCGACCTCGATCGAGGAGCAGACCGGACATTGCACCTCGCAGCCTGCAGGCACGCAACCCACGAACAATGGCGACAAGGTCACGCTGTTCTGGGTCGATGTGGCCGGCCGCGTTTCCGCGCGCACGAAGCCGTTCGTCGTCGCGGAATAGCGTCGGTTCGCCGACAGCTCGCGAGCTGATCAGTGTTGGCGTAGCGCCGCGATCGTCGATTCGAGATCGTCCGAGATCGCTTCGGTCGCGTATTCGGGAAACGAGTCGTCGACCGCCGCTTTGAACTTCGGCGCGACGAGCAGCAGGTCGCTCGCGTCGGCGCGACCGAGAAGATCGAACGCATCGAGAGGTGTTCGAGGCGCAACGGGCGAATAGCCGGCGGCACACAGCAGGTCGATCAGCGATGACCGGCGAGGCGGTTCATCGTCGACGATAATGATCTGGCGAGAAGACCCACGAGCGATTCGCTTGCCGTCCATCCTTGCCCTCCGCGGAGGAGAATAGGCGTCTCGATCCGGAGCGGATCGAAAATCGACGAGCCCGGAGAGAAAGGACACGTTTCGCAACGCTGCGCCGCGTCACTACCCTGGGTCGTTTCCACCGTGAGTGGAAAGATCAGTACGTGAGCAGCGCGTCGATGTGGCGACGCTCCCAGATGCGCGCCTCGTCGTATTGATCGAACTGCGCCTCGTCGGCCATGAACTCCTTGGAGTGGAACTCCCGGCGTCCGTTCTTCACGCGGATGTCGTGCACTTGATGAAGCATCTCGTGGAACACGATCCACTCGACGAAGAACTTCGGCACGAACGCGCGGTCGAGCGAGCGATGGATGCGGATCAGGCGATCCTCGACGGAGTAGCTCCCCATCTTGATCGAGTTGCGGCGGCGCGGTCGACCGGTGCGCTGACCCCAGGTGATGGATGCATCGATGCGGTTAGCGAAGTACCGCGCGTTGATGTCGTCGAAGATCTCGCGGAGATCGTAGTGCTCGCCGGCCGTGAAGATGACCTGCGCGGGAGTTTTGCGCGCGCGTCCGCGCACGTGCTCGGTGTTCGCGTCGATGAAGTCACCGAGGATGCGTGACGCGCCGGCGTCGTTATCCGCGATGTAGCGAGCGAGCGCGCGCGTGATCACCGGATCCGCGTCGGCAAACATGTGGTGGAGACGGACCTCGAAGCGACGCTCCGTCGTCTTCTTGGACAGCGCGTCCTTCGCCGCGAGGCGGCGCACGCTGATCATCGTGTAGCGGTTGTCGGTCAGCGTGACTTGCACGCGTCCTTTATTGAGATGCGCGCGGATGCGGCGCTCGAGCGACTCTTGCGCTTCGAGGATCTCGGTGGACGGCTCGGTCGTCGCGGCCTTGCGGGCGCGGCGCATGGCGTCGACCAGACCGATGGCAGCGCTCGCGCCATCGTTCGTGTCTTGGATGGACACGGGCGCACACGACTCGGCGTGGTTGGGAGTGATCGGCAACGCTTCGCTCAACGAGGACTCCTACTATTGAAGCACATCTCTAACTAAGTGGAGGGACAGCCTTTTAGGCGCAGGTATGGCGTCACGACTGCAAGCCGTTGACCGATCCCTGCGGGGCCTCCCGCCTCCCTCCGCGCCCACCTAATCCCGACGAACAAAATGCTATCGCGGTCGATCGCGATGGATCAAATTCCTTGTGGATAGAGGGATCGCATCTGATCGCAACTACTAGAAAAATCAGTTCTGGGACGGGATCGCACCGGTCCTAGCCGCAGTGCGCTATCGTGGCCGCGAGGAGTGGATCGATGAGCGCGTTTTTGTCCGCCAATACCCGCACACACAGCGCTGGCGCACTGCGCGCCACTGACGTTGGCAAGAAAGTGGTCCTGACCGGTTGGGTGAAGACCTACCGAGACCACGGCGGGGCGGTGTTCATCGATCTACGCGACCGCGACGGCATCACCCAGCTCGTGTTCGACAAGGGCCACGCGCAGCCTGCCTACGAGGGTGCTGCCGCCCTCCGCAGCGAGTGGTGCATCGGCGTCGTCGGCGAGGTTCGCTCGCGCGGCGGCAACATCAACCCCAAGCTCGCGACCGGCGAGATCGAAGTATGGGTCGACACGCTCGAGGTGTTCTCCAAGAGCGAGACGCCCCCATTCGCGATCGAGGACGACGTCGATACCAACGACTCGCTCCGCCTCAAGTACCGCTACCTCGATCTGCGCCGCCCCAAGCTGCAGCGCAATCTGATCATGCGGTCCAAGATCGCGCAGACGACGCGCTCGTATCTGGGCAACAACGGCTTCCTCGAGATCGAGACGCCGTTCATGGTGAAGTACACACCGGGCGGTGCGCGTAACTTCCTCGTTCCGTCGCGCCTCAACCCGGGCCAGTTCTACGCGCTCGCGGAGTCGCCGCAGATCTTCAAACAGCTGCTCATGGTCGCGGGCTACGAGCGCTACTTCCAGATCGTTCGCTGCTTCCGCGACGAGGATCTGCGCAACGAGCGCCAGCCCGAGTTCACGCAGATCGATATGGAGATGTCGTTCGTCGACGAGAAGACGCTCCAGAACACGATGGAGGGTCTGATCTCCAAGCTGTGGAAGAACGTGCTCGGCATCGACCTCCAGCTCCCGCTGCGTCGCATGACGTTCGCGGAGGCGATGGACAAGTACGGCGTCGACAAGCCGGACCTGCGCTGCGATTTGATCCTGTGCGACGTCTCCGCGCCGTCTAGCAAGAGCGGCTTCAAGATCTTCGAGGGTGCCGTCGCGAATGGCGGCATCGTGAAGTGCCTGCGCGTTCCGGGCCCCGCCGAGAAGCTGTCGCGCTCGGTGCTCGACGGCCTCACCGACTTCGCCAAGTCGTTCGGCGTGAAGGGCGTCGCGTTCGCGCGCGTGCAGGAGGGCGGCGTCTGGCAGGCACCGTTCGCCAAGACGTTCTCCGACGACGCGCGGAATGAGGTGAACCGCATCGCGCAGGCGGTGCCGGGCGACACGCTCATCTTCGTCGCTGACAAGCCGAAGGTCGCGAACACGTGCATGGGCGCGATTCGCCTCAACATCGGCGACAAGCTCGGCCTCATCCGCAAGGACGAGTGGCAGTTCATGTGGCTCGTCGATCCGCCCCTGTTCGAGGTGGATGACGACACCAACGAGATCGCGGCCGCGCACCATCCGTTCACGTCGCCGCGCACCGAGGACGAGGACAAGCTCGAGACCGAGCCGCACAAGGTGCTCGCGCGCGCGTATGACCTCGTGCTCAACGGCGTCGAGGTCGGCGGCGGATCGATCCGTATCCATCGCAGCGATCTGCAAGCGCGCGCGTTCAAGGCGCTGCGCATCAGCGAAGAGGATCAGCGCGCGAAGTTCGGCTTTCTGCTCGACGCGTTCAAGTACGGTCCCCCGCCCCACGGCGGCATCGCGTTCGGCCTCGATCGCCTCGCGATGCTGATGACGCAGGCGGAGTACATGCGCGACGTGATCGCGTTCCCCAAGACGCAGAAGGGCTCGGATCTCATGACCGAGTGCCCCACGCCGGTATCGAAGAAGCAGCTCGACGAGCTCTTCATCCAAGTGAAGCCTGACCTCCCGGTGAAGTAGCCGGTGCGGTGGGCGGCCCTGACAGCGTTGTTCATCTTCGCTGGCTGCGGCCGCGCGCACTTCTCGTCCCTCTCCGACGGTGGTGCCGACGGTGACGGTGTGGATGCTTCACCGGATGCGGACGTGCGTCCCCGCCACGAGGTAGACGCGGCGCTCGTGCCGTCGAGCGGCGTGGGCTTCTTCTACGGCTGGTCGGTCGCGACATCGGGTGATGGCACGCGCGTGGTCGTCGGTGCCCCTGGCGCGGCTGCCAACGCAGGCGCGGCGTTCGTCTGGCACTACGACGGGTCGGCGTGGACGCAGGAGGGCTTGCTGTCCGCGGCCGATATGCTGATGGACGATCAGCTCGGCGCGAGCGTCGCGATCGATTCTGACGGCACGACGGTCGTCGTCGGCGCTGATCACGCAGACGGCGCGCCGGACGACAACTCGGGCGCCGCCTACGTCTTCGAGCGCATCGGCACCACGTGGAGTCAGACGTTCAAGCTCCGAGCGAAGGTACCCAACCCGAGCGATCACTTCGGGGCCAGCGCCGCGATCAGCGCGGACGGCTCCACGATCGCCGTCGGTGCCGCCGGCGAGGACGGGGTTGCCGGAGGTGTCGACGCCGATCCGACGATGCTCGGAACCTTCGATGAAGGCGCCGTGTATCTGTTCAAGCGCGCCGGAGCAACCTGGACGCAGACGCACTACGTGAAGCCGCCGACGCCGAGCGAGGATCAGTTCTTCGGAACCTCCGTCGCGCTCTCGAGCAACGGAGCGGTGCTCGCTGTCGGTGCTCCGCACGAAGACACTCAGACCGGCGCGATCTACGTGATCGAAGCGGACGTTCCGACGACAACGCGTCTCGCCGCGAACAACGCGAGCGTCGGAGACAATGCAGGCTTTTCGATCGGCATGTCGGGCGATGGACGTAGCGTGATCGCAGGGGCGCCCGGCGAGGACGGAGCAGGACGCGGCATCAACAGCCCGCAGGACGAGGACGGGCCGGAATCGGGTGCGGCGTACATCTTCGAGAAGACGGTCGCGTGGACGCAGGTCGCGTTCGTGAAGACGCTGACGAGCGACCCGAGCGATCAGGTCGGAGTGTCCGTCTCGATGTCAGGCGATGGCGCGCACGCCGTGGTCGGAGCGGTGGGCGAAACGGGAAGCGCCGTGGGCCGTGATGGGATCGCGGACAACTCGCTAAACAACGCCGGCGCTGTCTACGAGCTGGAGCGTGACAGCAGCGGCGCGTGGGCGCAGAAGAGCTACATCAAGGCGCTCGATACGACGATGGGTGACCAGTTCGGTGCATCGTGCGCGATCAGCTTCGACGGATTCGGGATTGTTGCGGGCTCGCCGTATCGCAACGGTTCGACCGGAGCCGCTTACGTCTACCTCCAGGCGTTGGACTGACCAGGCGTCTGGTTCGCAGGCATTGCGCCGAACGAGACACCCAGCGAGAAGCCCGTGCAGACCGGACGGCTCCGCAATCGGCGACGTCCTTCACGTCGAGCGGCGGTCAGCGACCGGGCCGCTTGGCGGGTCGGCGGCCATCGCCACGCTCGCGCGAAGCGCTGGGCTGCGAAGCACGCGCTTGTGGGCCACGCGCTTGTGGGCCACGTGCTTGCGCGCCACGCGCCGGTGCTGCACCCGACTTTGGCGGACGCACGCGTTGCGGAACCTCCGGCAGGGGGCGCCCGACGTACACCACGTGCTTGCGACCGCCCTGCCCGATCATGTGCTTCGTCGCTTCGAACGCGCCGGAGAAGCGCTTCCAGAACGCAGCGTCGTACTCCTCGGCCCAGATCGCGAACACGCCGGTCGGCGTCAATGCGCGTGCCGTGCGGTAGAAGGCGCCGGGTCCGTACAGCGGATCCTCGCGGCGCTGCGTCTGCACGTTCGGCCCTTCGTAGAGATCGAGAATGATCGCGTCGTACGTCGCGGGCTTCACCTGCCCGATGTGGCGCGCGACATCGCCGAGCGCGACGCGCACGCGCGGATCGTTCACAGCGGTCCTGGTCAGGTGGGCGAGCGGGCCTTTGCACCACTCGACGATCTTGGGCGTGAGCTCGCCGACGACGACTGACGCGCGGGGCGGGAGGATGTCGAGAGCGGCGCGCAGCGTGAT
This sequence comes from Kofleriaceae bacterium, assembly GCA_036499725.1. Taxonomy (GTDB): domain Bacteria; phylum Myxococcota_A; class Polyangia; order Haliangiales; family Haliangiaceae; genus JABFXX01. The sequence goes on along the minus strand of DASYDE010000068.1, from coordinate 51,292 downwards.
CGCCATACCGAGCCCACCGATCAGCACGCGCGGCGCGGGGAGCTCGGCGAGAGGCGCGAGGCTCAACCGCGGTAGCGCCTTCTCGGAGCCGCTGGAGTGGCTGTTCATCAGCACACGCCCCCCGATCGTGATCAGGTAGTCGGTGCCGCGCTGGCGCAGCTCGAGCGCGCCTTCGGGGGTCTTGATGGTCTCGAGAACGGTCCAGGGGATCATATGCGGCTTCCCGCGATGATTACTGGATCTCCGTGCGGATGCGGAAGTCTGCTACGCGGACATCGACGGTGTGATGTCGATGGTCATGCGATTTCCCCGGCGGATCACGACCACCTGGGTCGACGTGCCGGCGGGCCAGCTGCGCAGCGCGCGGTGAAGCTCGTCGATTCCTTCGATCGCTTTATCCGCAAAGCGGACAAGAAGATCTCCGTCGCGCAAGCCGGCCTTGGCAGCAGGACTGTTCGGCTCGATCGATTGGATCTCGACAGCGGAGCGGCCGAGACCATGGTGATACGCGAGCCGGCGATCGAGCGGGCGACGCGTCGCACCGACACCGAGCCAGGCGCGGCGCACGCGACCGTGAGTGAGGAGCTCGCCGAGCACCCACGCGGCGGTCTCGACGGCGACCGCGAAGCCGATGCCTTGCGAGCGCGCGATGATCGCGGTGTTCACGCCGAGCACGCGACCCGAGCCGTCGAGCAGAGGGCCGCCGGAGTTGCCGGGGTTGAGCGGCGCGGTGTGCTGGATGACGCCGTCGATCAGCCGGTTGCCCTTGCCGCGCAGCGAGCGACCGAGAGCGGAGACGACGCCGGTCGAGACGGTCGACTCGAAGCCGAGCGGATTGCCGATCGCGACGGCGAGCTGGCCGACGCGCGGCGAGAGCGCGCCATCGATCGCGAGGTACGCGCCGAGCGCCGACGGATCGATCTGCACGAGCGCGAGATCCGTCGCGGGATCATCACCGACGATCCGGGCGGTGACGCTCTCGCCGGTCGGCGTGTTGACCTTGATCTTCTTGGCGCCGTGGACGACGTGGCTGTTCGTCATGACGTAGCCGTCGGGCGTCACCGCGAAACCGCTCCCCGCACCCTGCCCGCGGCGCGTCGAGATCGCGACCTCGAGGCTGACGACCGCGGCGCCGGCGCGTTCGACGACCCCGACGACGGCGCGCGAGTACGCATCGAGCAGATCGCGGTCATCTACGCGTGCCGGTGGCGGCGGCGAGAAGATCGGATCGGAGTGGTCCTCTACTTCGATCAAGACTTGCTCCCGAGCGTCACCGACAGCTCGGTGCGCGTGCCTCCCCGGAGCACGACGAGCGTGACAGCTTCTCCCGGGCGCTTCGCGAGCACGCCGCGCAGCGAGTCGGGACCATCGACCGCGTCGCCCGCGACCTCGGTGATGATGTCGCCCACGATGATGCCGGCAGTCGCGGCGGGGCTGCCCTCCTCGACCGACGCGACGAGCGCACCCGTGGCGGACGGGTACGCGCCGACGCCGAGGTAACCCTTGCGAATACCTCCGTGCTGCTCGAGCTCCGTGACCACAGAGCGCAGCGTCGCGGTCGGCACGGCGAGGTCGGCACCGCGCACGAGCGTCCGCGTGTTCATGCCGATCACGGCGCCGTCAGGATCGATCAGCGGACCGCCCGCGAAGCCGCGCGGAATCTGGCGGTCAGACTCGATGTAGCGATCGAGCGTGCCGCCGTACGGCGTCTCGACCTCGGGGCCAAGCACACCGATCGCGCGAAGCGACGCGCGGGCGCTGCGCCCCGGACGACCGATCGCCAGCGCGAGATTCCCCACCGCCAGCTCGCCGAGCTCGCGCGTCGTAGCCGGCGTGAGGCCGCCACCCTTCACGCGGAGCAGAGCGATGTCGGTGCCTGGATCGCGACCGATGACCTCGGCGTCCCGCAGCTCGAGCTCGCCCTCCGCGTTGGGCAGGCCCACTTGCGTTTGGTCAGGGGTGTGGAAACTAGATGTGACGACCAGGTCGGCCGACCAGGCGATTCCTGTACCGCCACCCCGGTCGCGGCGACCGCGACGGACATGGACTACGGAGGGGCCCACCGCTTTGACAGCGGCAGCGAGAGCATTATCGAGAGCGGAGAGAGATGCGGAGGCGGGAGCGGGAGCAGTCATTCGGGATCCTCTTGTTCGGACAGTGGAACGGTCCTTCTTAGAGATCAGCCTGCTCGCTTCCGAGGACTTCGAACATCCGACGTTCAGCGGGGTCCTCGACGGTAAAACGGTCAGTGATCACCCGCCTGCTAGCTGATCCGACACCTGTTTTTGAGACGGACTGCCCATGCAGGCAGGGTTGACCTGGACGCTTGTCGTGCTCAAGTTGGACCCTAACGTTCACGTCAGGATTACCTTGGCGGAGCGGGAGAACCGAGGAATACGAAAATGACTCGCAACCCAAATCTTCCAATCGCCGCGGTCAGCGACCCCATCAAGGTCGCCCTCTTGACCGATGACCCGCTACTGCGGGCCGGCGTCTCGAGCTTGCTCGAGCAGCTCGGATCGATCGATGTGGTCGACCGAGACCGCGCGGAAGTGGCGTTGTGGGACGCGGGAGTCGACAGCGGCAAGGCCCTGTCTCGACTCGCCGAGCTCCGCACGCTTCCCATGCCGGTGGTCGCTGTCGTTGGCGACGCGTCCCATGTTGCTCCGGCGCTCGCGGCCGGTGCGCGTGGTGTCGTGCTGCGCGATCAAGTCGGACCCGGTATCCACGCCGCACTCGCTGCTGTTCGCAGTGGCCTGACGGTCATGGACACCGCACTCGCACACACGCTCGTCCCGAACCAGCCGGCGGTAAAGCCTGCCGACGGTACGCCCACCAAGGGCCGTGGCGAGCTGACCGAGCGCGAGCGCCAGGTCGTCCAGCTGCTCAGCGAGGGACTCTCGAACAAGTTGATCGCGGACCGCCTTGGCATCAGCGATCACACGGCGAAGTTCCACGTCAACGGCGTGATGATGAAGCTCGGCGCTTCGACCCGGACCGAAGCGGTCGTCGAGGCGATGCGCCGCGGCTTGATTCGCCTCTAGTTTGCAGTCGGGCCGGGCGAGCCCGCTCGGCGGGCAGCCATCCGTACACATCGAGCGCGACGAGGCCCTTATCGGTCACCTCGACGCGCTCTTTGCTTAGAAGGTGCCGCTGCATCGCTGCACCGACGGGATCGTGGATCGCGATGCGACCGCGAAACTTCCCCGCCTTGCCGATCACGCGCTGCCACGGCAGCCGCTCGGCGGGCGACATCGTCTTTAGCGCCGCCGCCGCGATGCGCCCTCCGTTGGGGATGCCGGCGAGCTCGGCGACCTGCGCGTAGGTGGCGACGCGACCGCGCGGGATCTTTCGGATCACGACTTTGATCGCGGCGAACAGCTGCTGCAGGTGCGTTCGGTCATCACTCGCGGCCACGGCGCGAGAATAGCCAACGGCCCGCAACGTCCGCTCGCCCCAGACCAACGAAAGTCACGACGAAGTGGTTGGCCGATCGATCCTTTGAGAAACGCGGGCGCTGGGTGCGAAGAGTTGAACCGCAAAGACGCGGAGACGCAAAAAGATCTGTCTTTCGCGTCCTCGCGTCTTCGCGGTTCTCTGCCGCGCGACCGGGTGCCTTGGAGGTTTGCTGCTACGGACCGAGGCCGACCCAGACGGTGCCGTCGTCGCCGTGCTCCTTCTTCCAGATCGGCACGCGCTCCTTGAGGCGATCGATCACGGCGCGGCAGGCGGTAAACGCCTCGACGCGATGGGGAGCCCCGACCGCGATGACGACGGCGAGATCGCCGATGGTGAGAGTCCCGACGCGATGCTCGAGCGCGATGCGCGTGTCGGCAACCTCGGCTTCGACCTCGGTGCAGATCGCCGTCATCTCGCGGACGGCCATCGCCGCGTAGGCTTCGTAGTCAAGGCGCGTGACGCCGACGCCGCGGCTGTGATCGCGCACGACGCCGGCGAACGTGACGATCGCGCCATGGCGGGCGTGGGTGACGGCGGCGACGCAGCGATCGATGGAGAGCGGCGTGTCGAGGAGCCGTACGTGCCGCGCGTCGGAGCCACCAGCGACGGGCGGGATGAGCGCGAGCTCGTCACCATCGGCGAGCGCGTGTTCGTCGGTGACGAACTCCTGGTTCACCGCGACGCGGAACTTGGTGCGCAGCGACGCGATCGGCGCGTGGCGCTCGGCGAGCGCGGCGACGGCATCGCGGACGTGCGCGCCGGCGGAAAGCTCGAGCGTCTCCTCGTCGCGGCCGAGCTTTTCTCGGAACACCGCGAAGTACAGGACCTGGACGCGCACCTACTGGACGATCGGCTGCTGCGGCTGCTGCTGATCTTGATGCTCGACGCCGGCGCCGGCAGTGCCCTCGGGCGGTGTGCCATCGGGAACGGGTGCGGGTGGCGGGGTGGCGGTCGTGCTCGGCGGCAGCGCTGGCGTGGGCGCGTTGATCGACGAGCCCGAGCCTGCCGAGCCAGTCATGGTGCCGTTGTTCGGCGCCATCTTCACCATGTCGTTGCCGTGCTCGTTGACCGGTCCAGGGATCGGAACGCTCGCGTCGGGTGCGTGAGCCGTGAGGGTCTCGTCGGGCTGCTGGATCGTGATCGACGGCTTCTCGTGCTTATCGGAGTCACCGTCGTGCTTATCGCCTGCCGTGTCGAGCCGGCCGTTGGGTCCGCACGCGATCGCCCGACGCTTCATATCCTTCATCTTGCCGTCGAGCAGGATGTGGAAGAGCTTGTCGCTCGGCTCGAGGTTGGCGCCGGTCGTGGTCAGAACGTTGTACGTCTTGTCGGAGCGCTTGAGCAGCTCCGGCGAAGCCTTGAAGCGGATGCAACCGTTGACCTGAGACTCGTCGAGCGTGGGGGCGAGATCGAGCTTGAAGTCGAAGTGCGCCTCGACGTCGGGGGACTTGAGATCCCACTTGGTGATCTCGAGCTGGCCCTTCTCGAGCTTCACGCGCAGATCGAGCGAGCCGATGCGGATGGGACCGAACGGGATGCCGTCGCCCGTGAACGCCTGCTGGCGCGCGTTCTTGAGGATGGGCTGGAGCTTCGCGACGCCGTCGCCGAGCTCGCAGTTACTCGGGCACTCGAACGCGATGGTTCCCGACGCCTTCTGAAAGTTCAGGACGGGCTTGGAAGTCTTCTCTTTGCCCTTCTCGATCGGCAGCTCGAGGTCAGCGGAGAAGCTGATCTTGCCGCTCATCGGCAGCATCACGAGGTCCTTCATCGGCAGTGCGCCGGAGGGGAGGTTCGTCGCCTCGACCTCGACGACGTACTTGCTCGGAACGCCGAACGCGTTGCCAACCTTGAACTTGCCGTCGATGACGCCGGGACCGATCTGCGCGGTGAAACCTACCGATGCAGTTCCACCCAGCAGCGCGAGGAGGCCGAGATCGACGTGCAACTTGTTGATCAAGAGCACCGTCGGAACCTGATCCGGTTTGGTCGGTCGCGTGCGGAGACCGACAGCGGTGAACGTGACACTGCCAGGCATGATGCCGCGGTCGACGCTGCCGATCGTGACGTCGTACTTGGACGACATCGCTTCCACGAGCTTGTCCTTCAAGCGGTCGTACGGAAACGTCGCTTGCAGAGCAAACACGAACGCGACGAGCGCGACGAGGACGTAGCCGAAGTATTTAACGATCGTGCGGACGCGGCCGCTGAGAACAGGGAGCGCCATGACTAGCTCTTCTTCTCCGCCGAGCCCGAACCGCTCGCGCTGCCGCTACCGGTGCTCTCGCCGTCCTTCTTGGGTTCTCTGGAGTACGTCGTGACCTCGAGCGTCGCGTCGATCTTCTCCTGGTCTTTGAAGTCGCGGCGCAGGTCGATGCGCGTGACGAGCACGACCTTGGACGCGGTCTCGATCTCCTGGAGGAACTTGCCGAGCTCGTCGATGGTGAGGTCAGAGACGGTGATCCCGACGGACGTCGTGACGAAGCCGTTGCGCGTCACGGGCGTACGCGTCTGCGTGCCCTTGAGCGTGAAGCCGGCCTTCTTGGCTGCGTCGTCGAGGTAGGTGTTCAGGCGGAGCGGCTCGGTGCCCATCGTCGCGACGACATCGTCGCCCGGCGTGGAGTCGACACCGCGGACTTTGAGATCCGCGAGAACGACGATCGCCTTGCGCATCTGATCGTTGTTGGCCTCTTTCGCGACGAGGCCGTCGTGAATGTTGAGGCCCAGCCAGATCGCGAGGATGAGCGGCGTGCAGGCGCCGAGAACGACGACCATCCGACGCTCGCGCGGAGAGATGCGGTCCCAGAAGTTCCGGGCGCGGTCAGAAACGGTCGACATCAGGTACCTCCTTCCGTGCACTGCGCAGTGATGGTGATCTTGAACGTCTTGGTCCCGTCGGCCGACGTGTCCGTGTTGCCGAGACTCACCTCTTTAAAGCACTCGATCTTCTTCAACTCGGCGGCGAGGTCCTCGATGTCCTTGGACGTCTTGCCAGAGCCGCCGAGATCGACCTTCTGGTCGTCGATCTCGAGCGACGTGATGTCGACGGTGACCTTGTCCTTGCCGGGAACGGTCTTGCTGATCTCGAGCATGATGTCGTAGGCGGACATCTTGGGCAGCGGCGACGCCGACAAGCCTGCCGCGCGCTTGCTGGAGAGCACCTGCGCGGCCGTGCGCCGCTCGTGGAACACTTCTTCGGAGTCCGACGCGAGGCGCGCGGACAGGATCTTCTGCGCCTTGTTCAGGCGATAGAGATCCGCGTACGCGCTGATGCCTGCGAACGCGAAGATCGCGACGAGCGCGGCGCCGAGCGGGACGGCCTTCTGGCGAAGAAAGCCGAGGTCCATCTTCATCGCGAGATCGCCGGAGCGCAGATCGAACATCGGACGACCGCCGGCGGCGTCGTACGCCATGCCGACGGTGAGTGCGGCGCTGTCGACCGGCAGTTGCGTCGCTTGCGCTCCGAGGCGCATCCCTGCGAGCGCGACGATGTCGTCTTGGCCGAGGCGCCACGAGGGAACGCCGATCTGCTCGGAGAGGAACGAACCGATGCCGCGGAGGCGCGAGCCACCACCGACGAGGATCGCCGCGACCGGCGCCCAGCCCGTCTTGGCGCGGCACGCAGCGAGCGTCTGGCGAATGTCGCGCGCGAACGGCTGCAGCTCTGTCATCAGCGCGAGCGAGATCTTTGCCCATGCATCACTCGCTGCCGGTTCGGTCTGCGACGCGACGAAGCCGTCGGAGTGCTTCGCAAGCTCGGCGTCGTGCCACGAGAGATGCGGCCACTGGCGCTGCACCGCACTCGTGACCTGCTTGCCCGCGCGCGCGATGCTGCGGCTGAACACGGCCTTGCCTTGGGCGACGACGACGACGTCGGTGCGCTCGTGGCCGATGTCGACGACCGCGACGGCGCCGTCGGTGCGCGGCTGCGCGAGGGACGGCGTGCGCTCGACGAGCCGCACCGCAGCGCCGCCGCATGCGAGCACGCCGCGCGGGTGGAAGCCGGCCTCATCGCCGAGCTTGATGAGATGTTCGGCGCGCTCCTTGTGCATCGCGTACGCGAGCACGCGCATACCGTCGTGCGGAGCCGCGACGCGACCGTGCGTCTGGGCTGGAACGGGCCCCTCGCCTGCCGGCGCAGGAATTGACTCGAACGTGTAGACCATGTCCTCGAGATCGACGGGCACGACGCCTTCGAGGTCGTTGCCGACCGCGCGCTCGAGATCCGCGCGGCGCAGATTCTTGAAGCCGAACTCCAGGATCTGCGTGAACACCTGATCGCCGTATACGCCGATGTAGCCGCTCTCCTCGCGGAGCTTCATCTCTGCGATGAGCTCGGCGAGCACCGCCTTGGCGCGATCCTCCGACGGAGTATCACCGGGCGGAACGAGCCGCTCGATAACGTTCAGTAACTGCGCGCCGCGCATACCCGGTGTTGCGATCGCAAGCTTCACGCTCCACGCACCGAGGTCGACGGCAAACACACGACTTGCCATGATCTAGTCTTCCTTCATGAACACCCACGTCCCTTTGGGCGCGGGCGGTTTGCGAGCGTTCTGCGGGATCGCCTTGGTGTCCCAGACGCCAGTAATGGTCGTCCGGATAGGCGGGAACACGGGTTTGCCGTCGGGGGTCTGCTGCTTGCGCTCGATCTCGCCCCACGCCTCGACGCGGTAGGTGCGGCGCGGGCCGGTGGTCGCGAGCTGAGAGAGCTTGGTCTTGTCGAGCTCGAGGCCGACCTTCTCGCCGCCCTGCAAACCAGGGAGGCCGTTGCTGAGCGCGGCGCCCGCGGCGCTGCCAGCCATCGTGCCGGATTTAGATGCGAGCGAACCGACCTGCGCGAGCGGATCCTTCACGAAGCTGACGAAGTCATCGACGTTGGTGAACTGCATACCGAACTGCTTCGCCTTGGCGACGAGGCCCGCGAGGATGAACAGCTTCGCCGGGTTCGCGAGCAGCGGATCGTTCGGGTTCTTGGCAGCGAGGATGAGCAGGCCGGCGATGAGCTGCGTGTTCGTCACCGCGGACAGGTTGATCTTGCAGCTGCCGTACACGGTGAAGGACGAGCCGAACAGCTGCCAGAAGCGATCGTCGACGCCGCGGATGAGCTTCGCCTCGCCGACCGAGTCGAGGTAGTTGTTCTTCGCCTTGTAGTGGTCCTTGAGGCTCTCGTAGCCGTATTCCTCGTTCGTGCCGCGGTCGCGGTTACGGAGCGCGTTGCTGTCGATGTAGTCCATGATCGCGGAGACCTGCGTCGCGCGGTCGCGGCGGTAGCCCTCGGCGTCGGCGTCCTCGAAGATCGGGTCGTAGGCCGGCGAGTACAGCAGCGCGTCGAGCGCGCTCTTGACGTTCGCAGCCGTCGCGTCGTTACCGTTCGCGCAGTTGAGGTTGATCTTGTCATCCTCGGTCGTCATCGAACCATCGATGCCGCACGTACCGATGTCCGCGCCGAGTCCCTTGGCGAACGTCGACGAGACGCCGATCGCGGCCTCGACCTCTTCCGAGCTGCCGCAGAACGCGAGCAGCACTTGGTCCGCGAAGTCGGTGATCTGAACCGAGCCACGCAGCTCTTTGATGTTGTCGATGCGCTGCTGGAGACGAATGACGAGCTCGGACAGGTTCTGCGCGGAGCGCGCGAGGAACTTGGAGCGCATCTGGTCGCGATAGTTGGCGGCCGCGATCATGTCGACGTTCGTCGTCGTGCCGAAGTCGTTCGACAGGATCAGGGTGAACAGGATCGCGATCAGCACCATGATCAACGCGACGCCGCGCTGCCGACGACGAGTCGGTCGCTGTCGCGGGCGAGCGCCGCGCTTCTTTGTAAGAGCGGCCATCATTGGACGAAGTTCAACGGTTCCTGCATCAGGATCCGCGCCTCCGAAACGACCTTGTAATCCTGGCCCTGCGCATCCTTGGTCGTGATCGTGATGCGGACGCGGTACGGCAGGATGCCCTTCTGGCCGTCGGACTGCGTCGTGTCCCACGTGTCCTGCCACTCGACGTTCTTCCAGTTGAAGTACTCGAGCTTGAGGCTCTCGATATCGGTCAAGAGGATGTCGTACTCCGCCGGCTCGTCCTCGGGCGGATCGTTCGACAGGCGGCGCTGCTCGCGACGGATGAGGTCTGTCTTGCCGGAGTGCGTCGGGCTGTTGCGCGTGACGTAGGAGATGACGGTCTGCTCCGACTCGTTCGCATCGCCCCACAGCACGCGGTGGCCCATCGTGGAGAACAGGATGGTCGGGAACCGACCCGCCTTTGCCTGGAACAGCGTCCGCGGATGCGACTGCGTCTGGTCCTCGTTCTTGGACAGGTACGAAGCCTCGAAGTCATCACAGATGCGCTTCATCGCGAGGCGCAGCTCGTGATTGCGCTCCTCGAAGGCTTCGAACGTCTTCTTGGCGTTGCTGGTCGTCGAGATGGTGCGCCACGCGAGCGACATCATGACGACGAGGATCGCGCTCGAGAGCATGATCTCGAGCAGCGTGAGGCCGGCCTGAATGCGACGCTTCACTTGGCGCTCCCCGATCCGGTCGGCGGCCGCGTTCCGGTGCCACCCGTCTTGGTGCCGGTGTTGCCCTTGTTACTGCCCGAGCCGGAGCCCGCGGCATTCACGTCGTCGAGATCCTGCGAGCCGAGGCCCGAGAGAACCTTGTCCATCGCGGACGCATCCGTGAAGAACGCGACGACTTCCATGTCGCGCTTGAGGCCAACGACCTCCCAGCGCAACTGGAGCTTCACCTTGCGGATGGAGACCTTCAGGACGTCCTGCACCATCTGGTACTGGCCCTGGATGAAGGAAGCGCCGACGGAGCTCTCGACGTTTGCGCTGCTACCGCCGCCGATGCCGCCGCCGAGCATGCCCATCATGCCGCCGAGCGCGCTGTCCATGAAGCCGCCGCCGCTGCCTGCACCCGAGCCCGAGCCCAATCCGGCGTTCGCGATCATGCCCGAGCCCGTCATGCCGGATCCCGAGCCGCTCATCGCCGTCTTCTGCAGCTGCTGGATCTGATCCCAGCTCGGGAGCTCGACCTCGAAGACCTGCGCGCACCACTCGATGCTCGGCCAACCTTCTTCGTTGAACTTCTCCCACTTGTCGCACTTGTCGTTGTCCTTCGCGAGGCCGGTCTCGTTGAAGCCGTCTTTGATCAGCGTCTCTTCGACGTCGTACATCTTGGCCCGCGCGAGGTCGGTCGCGACGCCCATCATCTGCGCCTGGCGCGCCGCGATGATGTTGCCGGCCGAGCTGCGGATCAGGACGACGAGCGCCATGCCGAGAATCGCGAGCGCGAACATCACCTCGAGGAGCGTGAAGCCATTTTGAGACGCGCGTTTCACTGGCGTACCTCTTCGGCGTCGCGGTCCATCTGCTTCTTGCCCATCGCATCGCGAAGCATGTGATCGTCGACGTTGTCGAGCGGACCGTCGCGCAGCTCGACCCGGCCCGTGAGGCCAAAGACGAGGATGCTGAACGTGTCGGTGCCGTCGGTCATCTCGATGACGGCCTTCTCGGCCGAGCCCATCGGGAAGAAGTAGATCGCCTCTTGGCCCTTGGTGATGCCGTCCTCGCGGTGCTGGACCCAGAGCTCTTTGAACTTGATGTTGTGCTGTTCGTTCAACTTGCGGACCCAGCCCTTGCCCTCGGAGTTGCCGGTGAACGCGTCGGCAGCTGGTGCACACGTGCGATCGGCGACGCGCGAGCCACCGAGGGCCGCGAGCCGCGCCGCGCCGGCCGCTGGATCACCGGACGACAGCGCATCCTCTGGCATCTGGTTGAGGCGCAGCTTGCCGCGCTCCATGGCCTCTTTGGCCTTCTTGGGATCGACGTTGAACTTCTCGTTGCGCTGGATCGCCGCGGATCCCAGACAGGTCTCGACGACGTAGCCGTTCTTGTCGAAGTCGAGCACCACGCGATGCATCTCGCCGTGCTCGATCGCGAGCTGATTGGCCCGCTTGAGAATGCCCGCCAGCTCCGTCGCGTTCTCCACGAGGTCCGCCTTCGTGATCAGGCGGAAGCCCGAGCGCACGAGCAACGACATCGCGCCCACGATCGCGAGCACGATCATGATCTCGAGGATCGTCATCCCGCGCGGGGACTTATGTGGAGTGCGACGGCGCATGGCTTGGCTCTAGTGAGCGGTCACTCCCACGACTTGACGTCGTCGGCGGTACCTTCTTTTTGGTCCTCGCCGAACGACATGATGCCGATGCCCTTCACGCCTGCGGGCGCGTTCGGACCGCACATCATCTTGTAGTTCTGGCCCCACGGGTCGGCCGTCTTGTTGTCGTTCATGTACTCGTTGAGGTCCTCGAGCTTGTCGGGGCACGCCTTGCTCGGGTGCGCCTGGCCCCACTGGAGGAACGCCTCGTACGCGTACTTGCGGACGGTCGCCTTCGCGATGTCGACCTTGCTGCCGGCGAACATCTTGTAGACGCGCGGACCGACGACGAGGCCCATGATGAGCGCGAGGATCGCGAGCACGATCATGATCTCGAGGAGCGTCATGCCCTTCTGGCCTTTGCGGCGACGGGCACGGAGGCGCTGGAGGGTGGTCTGGTTCTCGTTGCTCATTGGGGTTCTCCTAATTGCTTTCAGTGCGGGCCCGAGATCTGTCCGAGGTCCATGATGGGTTGCAGAATCGAGAAGACGATAAAGGCGACAGCGCCGCCCATGAGCACGAGCATCAGCGGCTCGAGGAGACCGGTGAAGCGGGTGAGCTTCTGGTCGACTTCGTTCTCGTAGGTCATCGCGATGCGCTCGAGCATCTGCTCCAGCTGACCGGCGCGCTCGCCGACGGAGACCATGTGGATCATCGTCGGAGGGAACTGACCTGACTTGCGCAGGGTGACGGCGAGCGATTCACCTTCCGTGACCGCCTTCTTCGCATCCTCGATCGCGCCTTGCAGGATCACGTTGCCGAGGATCTGCTTCGCCGTATCGAGCGAGCGCAGCATCGGCACGCCCGCCTTGAGCATCGTGCCGAGCGTGCGCGAGAAGCGACCGACGTTGATCGTGCGCACGAGCTCGCCGAGCACGGGCAAACCGAGCACGAACTTGTGCCACACGGTCTTGCCCTCCTTGGACTGCGACCACTTGCGGAAGATGACGCCGACGACCGTCAGCGTTCCAAAGATCAGCAACAGGTTGTGACCGACGAACCCCGACGACGCGATCAGCAGGCGCGTGTTCCACGGCAGCGTCTTGCCGGACTGGCTGAACATCTTGGTGATCTCGGGAATCACCTTGACCATCAGGACCGTCATGATGCCGACGCCGACGACGAGCATGATGATCGGATAGATCATCGCGCCCTGGACCTTGGACTTGAGCTTCTGCGAGGCCTCGAGGAAGTCCGCGAGGCGCGTGAGAACCTCGTCGAGGTTACCGGCGATCTCGCCCGCGCGAACCATCGAGACGAAGAGCTCGTCGAACAGCTTCGGGTGCTTGGAGAGCGCGTCGGCGAGCGCCATACCTTCGTTGACGTTGGTCCGCACTTCGGACAGCGGCGTCTTGAAGCGAAGGTTCGTGACCTGATCGACGAGCGCACCGAGCGTCTCGGGGAGAGAGATGCCAGCCGCAATCAGCGTCGCCATCTGGCGCGTGAACGTCGCGATCTCGGTCTTCTTGACGCCGCCGAGCAGACCGCCGAGATCGACCTCCTTGTTCAGGCCACCGCGCTTCGCGTTCTCGGCCTTCGCCGCCTTGCCACTCGCCGACAGCGTGAAGCTCGTGACGAGCACGCCGTCTTTGCGCAACAGCTGGCGCAGCGCCTTGGGCGACTCGGCATCGCGGACACCATTGACCGCTTTACCGCTCGGCGAAACGCCTTTGAACGCGTACATCGGCATGGATCAGTCTCCGCTCTCCGCCGTCATCAACATGACCTCTTCAGGTGTGGTCAACCCGAGCATGCATTTTCGGGCCCCATCCAAGCGTAGCGTGACCATGCCCGCCTCGACGGCGACATTTCGGATCGAGCCAGCGTCGGCCTTCTCGAGGGTGAGGCGGCGCACGGCGTCGGAGACGACGAGGAGCTCGTAGATGCCCGTACGGCCCTTGTAGCCGAGCTGATTGCACGCATGGCAACCGACGGCCTCGAGCACGTGCCCGACTGGCACCTGGCGCTGTCCCTTCACCTGCGGGAGCGTCGCGTGATAGCCGCCGGAGAAGAACACCTGCGGATCGAGGCCGAGCTCGCGAACGATCTCTTCGCTCGGACGCACGGGACGCGCGCACTCCTTGCACGGGCGGCGCACGAGGCGCTGCGCGAGCAGGCCGACGAGCGAGCTCGCGACGAGGAACGGCTCGATACCCATATCGATCAAACGCGCGACACCACCGGCCGCATCGTTCGTGTGGACGGTGGAGAACACCAAGTGACCGGTGAGCGATGCGGTGATCGCGACTTCCGCGGTCTCGCGGTCACGAATTTCGCCGACCATGATGACGTCGGGATCCTGGCGAAGGAATGAGCGCAGACCCGACGCGAACGTCAGGTCGATCTTGGAGTTCACCTGCGTCTGGCTGATGCCCTCGAGCTGATACTCGACCGGATCCTCGACAGTGAGGATGTTGATGTCGGGCGAGTTGATCTCGGAGATGCACGCGTAGAGCGTCGTCGTCTTACCGGAACCGGTAGGACCGGTGACGAGCAAGATGCCGTGCGGGCGCGCGATGATTCCGCGGATCGTCTCGAGGTGATCGGTGCCGAAGCCGATGTCGGCGAGGCCGAGGAGAACGCTGGAGCGATCGAGCAGACGGATCGTGATGCTCTCGCCGGCGGCCGTCGGAGACGTCGCGACACGCATATCGACGTCCTTACCGGCCATCTTGCGGCGGATACGACCGTCCTGCGGCAATCGCTTCTCGGCGATGTTGAGGCCGGCCATGATCTTCACGCGAGCGACGATCGACTGCTGGAACTTCTTGGGCGCGCGCTTGGCTTCGCGAAGCAGACCGTCGACGCGGTAGCGAACGATGATGTCCTTCTCGCCGGGACGGATGTGAATATCGGAGGCGCCGTCGCGGGCGGCCTGGAACATCAGCGAGTTGACCCAGCGGATGATCGGCGCCTCGTCGTTGGCGTCGAGCATGTCGACGAGCTCCTCGGACTGGAACTCTTCGGCGCTCTCGCCGTCGTCGTCGCCCTTCTTGTGCGACTCCTCGAGCTCGTGCGTGCCGCGGAGGCGCGTGTACGTCTTGTTGATGTGATCGCTGATGCGCGGACCGGACGCGATCACGGGCTCGACGGGCTCGGCGAGGAGCACGGCGACGGCATCGATGACATCGACGGCGGACGGATCGGCGATCGCGACGAGAACGCGGCCTGCTCCATCGCGACCGAGCGGCAGCACCGCGCGCTGGCGAGCGAAGTTGATCGGCAGCTTCTCGATCAGCTCGACGGGAATGTCTTCCGCGCGCGGCAGATCGCGCAGGTACGGAATCTCCGACTGCAGCGAGAGCGCGAGCGCGAGCTGATCATCGTCGATCAGCTTCATGCGAACGAGGATCTCGCCGATCAGGCCGCCTTCATCGACCTGCTTCGCGAGCGCGCGATCGACCGCGTCCTGCGCGATCCCACAGCGCTGCACCAGCAGCTCGCCGAGGCGCGGTGCCCGATGTGGAGACGGTGGGAACGCAGCGACCATTATTCGGCCGCCTTCTTGGCCGGAGCGGTTGTCGTCGCTTTCGGCGTCGCCTTCTTCGCAGGCGTCGTCTTCTTGGGAGCCGGTTTCTCTTCCATTTCGATCTCGGGCGCGGGTGCCGGCTGCTTGGGCTGATCCGCCGGATCGTCGATGCCCGACGGGCCGTACTCGATCGCGCCTTCGATGATGCCCTTGCGGTTGCTCAACGCCTTGAGGACTTCCGCGTCCTGCTCGACGGAGAGCACGGAGCGGTTGATCTCCTCGACCATGCCGCGCTTGCGGCGGTAGTCGATGCGGGGCTCGTACTTCATCTCGTTGAGGTTGGTGAACGAGTGAACGAACTCCTCGCGCTCGCGCACCTTGCGCTCGCGGATGGCTTGGAGGTCGGTCTGGTCCTTCACGATGTACGGGGTCAACAGGATCAAGAGGTTGGTCTTGTGCTTCTGGCGGGTCGAGTACTTGAAGAGATAGCCCAGGATCGGGATGTCGCCGAGGAGCGGCACCTTGGACACGCCGTAGATGTCCTTCTCCTGGATGAGACCGCCGATGACGACGGTCGCCTGGTCAGAGACGACGACCTGCGTCTTCAACTTGCGCTCCGTCCACGTCGGGCCGAGCTCGGGATCGTTCGATCCGAGATCCTTGGTCTCCTGCTCGACCTCGAGGCGCACCGCGTCGTTACTGGAGATGTGGGGGGTGATGTTGAGCGTGAGGTTCAGCTTCTCGCGCTGGATGTTCTGACCGACGGAGCCGGCGAGACCTGATGCGCCGGCCGCACCGCCCGTGGGGAGGCCGAAGCCGCCGAACGAGAGACCCGCCTTGTAGGGAATGTTGTTACCGACGGAGAACTCCGCCTTCTCGTTATCGATCGCGATGATGTGCGGCGTCGACAACACGTTGGAGTTGGTCTGCGTCGCGAGCGCCTGGACGAGGATGCCGTACGACGGGATCGACGTGCCGAGCAGCGTGTCGGAGTTGGCGAGCGGCGAACCGATGGCGCCACCGATGAGGCCGGTGAGCGATGCGAGCGACGCGACGTTGAGCGACTTGAGGCTCGCGGATTGAACGCCACCGACGATGAGGTCGGAGTCATTGAACGGCAGACCGCCGTGGAACGACGTGCCGAGCGTGAGGTTGTCGTCCAGGTTCACTTCGAGCACGAGCGCCTCGATGAACACCTGGCGGCGCGGCTGGTCGAGACGCTTGATGACGTCCTTGACCGCGAGGTAGTCGCGGCCGCTCGACATGATGATGAGCGAGTTCGTCGGCTTGTCGCCGATGACGCGCACGGTGCCTTCGAGCGACTGGCCGAGGTCACCGATCCCGCTCGGCGGCGGAGCAGGCTGGCCCGGCGGACGCGCACCGGCCGCCCCGGGCTGTCCCGTGCGCGCGCCAGCACCTGCTTGGCCTTGACCGAGCGCATTGTTGAGCGTGGTCGCGAGCTCTTCGGCGAGCGCGTTCTCGAGCGGGTAGACACGGATCGACGAGCCCGACTCGTTGTCGAGCGTGATATCGAGGCGCTCGACGAGCGACTTGACGCGGAGGTAGCCCGCCTCGCTCGCGACGACGATCAGCGTGTTCGTACGGTCGTCGACGAGGATCTTGGACGGGACCGACGACGAGACGTCATCGGAGCTCGGCGTACCAGCGGGCGCACCACCTCCAGCCGCGGCCGGACGCTTGCCGACATTCGCGCCACCCTGCGCGCCCGCTGCACCCGCCGTTGCACCTTGCGCGGAGAGGCCGAGGATCTCGTTGATCTTCTGCGCGAGCTGCGTCGCATCGGCGTGCTTCACGGCGATCGTGTAGATGCCGTCGTTGTTGCCCGGCACGTCGATCGCGCGCGCGAGGGTCATCATGTCGCGCACCTGGCTCGCGTAGTCCGTGATGATGAGCATCGAGCCAGCGGCGGTGACGCTACCGGCCGTCGAGCGAATCCCGTCGAGCGCCGTGCGCAGCGTCTCGACCTGCGTGTACGTCGGGCGCAGTACGTAGCGGATGATCTGGTCCTGGTTCGCGGGGACGCCCTTCTTGTAGATGGGCACCGTCTCCGACTTGGCAGCGGACGATTCCACGATGCGCATCGTCGAGCCCTTGGGGACGACGGTGAGCCCCATCGTCGACAGCGCGACGAGGAACATGTTGTAGGCCTCGGCCGTCGAGACCTTGTTCGGCGCGATGAGCGTGAACTTCTTGCCCGTCGAGACGATGCGCGGATCGAGGATGAAGTTCTTGCACGTGAACCCCATGACCCACGTGATGAGGTCCTTGAGCTCGGTCTCCGGCTTGAACGTCACGGCGACAGTGCCGCCCGAGCGCTTCTTGCAGCTGTAGAGCTGGTCGTCTTCGCTCGGCGTGGCGGAGGCAGAGCCCGCCTCGGCCGGCTTGGAGGTGTCCTTGGTGTCCTTCGTGTCCTTCGCCGGTTGAGCAAACGCGACAGGAGCGAGCGTGAGTGACGACAGGACTGTCGTTACCAACAGAGCGGCAAGCGGGCGGATCGTGAAGCTACGAGTGTTCATATGGCTCTTACTTGATCTGGTACTTCAGAGTGACGGGCTTGCCGCGACGGGTAACCTCGAGCTCGAGGGAGCTCGCTTCGCGCAACTTGTTGAATGCTTCGAGCGCCTTGTCCACGCTGGTGAGGTCGATGTTGTTGATCGACGCGAGCGTGTCGCCGTTGGAGAGGCCGAGCTTCGCGAACACCGAGCTGGGACGGATCGCGTAGAGCTTGAAGCCCTTCGCGCTAGGCACGACGCGCGCGCCCTTGGCGATCGCCATCGGGTTTGCGACGACCTCGTCGACCATCTTGCGGTCGAGCACGAAGTTCGTGTCGTCGACCTTCTGGATACCGGCGCTGTAATCCGTCTCGCCATCGGCGGGCGGATCGGGGGTCACGGCGGCGACGGTGGTCGGCGGTGGCGCGGCGCCCATCAGGCCGAGGCGCTCGAGGTGGCCGCCATTGTCGAAGTCGACGTACTTGTACTTGATGACCTTGAGCTTGCCGGCGCCCGGAATCGGCAATGGGTCGTCGACGGAGTACGAACCTTGGCGCTGGTTCTCCGTGTTGACGATCGTCGCGTAGGAGTCCTTGTCCGTGGCGCCGATGTTCGTCGCGAGCAGCTGCAGCGGCAGCGTCGTGAGCGTGATGCCCGACGGATCGGTCGTCGTGGTCGTCGTGGTCGCGACCGCCGGCGTGCAGCCCGAGCAGAACATGTTGCGGCTCACGAGCTGCGTGCTCGCCTTGTCCTTGGTCGGCTTGGCGGGCGTGGTCGACGTCGAGGACACCGCGTTCGGCACGATCTTCGGGCCGCCCTTGGGATCACCGAGGAACACGCCCTCCACGACGTGGCCGGCGGCCTTCGCCGCGAACGTCGCGCACACGATGATCGCGAGGACGCCGATCACCCAGAAATAGCGTTTCACCAGGTCTTGCATGTCTCAGTCCTTGGCTCCCGTCGAGCCATCCACAGATGCCTCCTCCACCTCGTCCCCTGGCTCCGGCTGTTCGAGCCGGCGATAGATCGTGCGCGTCGCGATGCCGAGCAGCTTGGCGGTCAGGCGCTTGTCGCCGCGCGTATGGCGCAGCGTCTCGTGGATGACGCGCATCTCGATCTCGGAGATGGGCATGCCGATCGGGAATGTCATCGACGAAGCCGACGTCGTCCCGGGTGCCGTCTCGCGGATCTCGCGGGGCAGCGCGTCCTCCTCGATCATCATCTGCCCGCTCCGGGTCAGCACCACCGCGCGCTCGATCGCGTTCTCGAGCTCGCGGACGTTGCCCGGCCACCCGTACTCGCCGAGACGCTCGAGCGCCGTCGGAGTGCAGCCGGAGATCGCCTTGCCGTTCTTCTCCGCGTAGACCTGAACGAAGTGCTGCGCGAGCAGCGAGATGTCGTCGCGGCGATCGCGCAGCGGCGGAACGCTCACCGGAATGACGTTGAGGCGGTAGTAGAGGTCCTCGCGGAAGCGGCCTTCCTTGACCTCCTTCGCGAGATCCACGTTCGTCGCAGCGACGAGACGGATGTCGATGCGGCGCGCCTTGCCGCCACCGCCGAGGCGCTCGATCTCGCCCTCCTGCAGCACGCGGAGCAACTTCACCTGCACGTGGCGCGAAATCTCGCCGATCTCGTCGAGGAACAGCGTGCCGCCGTTCGCCGCTTCGAAGCGGCCATCGCGCGCCGTCGACGCGCCCGTGAACGCGCCCTTCTCGTAGCCGAACAGCTCGGCCTCGAGGATCGACTCGGGAATCGCGGCGCAGTTGACGGCGATGATCGGGCCCTTGGCGCGCGCCGAGTTGTCGTGCAGCGAGCGCGCGAGGAGCTCCTTGCCGGTACCGCTCTCGCCGAGCAGCAACACCGTCGCCTCCGACGGCGCGGCCTGCATCACGATGTCCATCGTGCGACGCCAGGCGAGCGACGTGCCGATGATCGCGCGGCGGCGCTTCTCGGTCAGCTGCGCCTTCAAGGAGCGGTTCTCGACGAGCAGCGACTGCTTCTCGAGCGCGTTCTTGATGATCTTCACCACGTGCGCGCGCTTGAGCGGCTTGGTGACGAAGTCGTACGCGCCTTCCTTCATCGCATCGACGGCGGTCTCGACGGTGCCGTAGGCGGTCATCAGCACGACCTCCGTCTCCGGCGCGATCGTCTTGGCCGCGCGGAGCAGGTCCATGCCCGACGTCTGCGGCATCATGAGGTCCGTGAGCAGCACGCCGACGCGATGCTTGCGGAGGAGGTCCAGTCCCGCGTTGCCATCGCTCGCGGACAGGACGTTCAGGCCCTCGCGGCGGAAGATCTTGGTCAGCGACTCGACGATGGCCGGCTCGTCATCGACGACGAGCACGATGCCGGCGTGCGTGGGATCCGCGTTGCGGAGCTCGCTCGGCTCGTCACCGGCCGCAGCGCCGGAACCGTCGACATGCGCAGCGGCGAAGCGACGAAACGGACTGGCGGCAGGCTGGTTCCACATGCGTGCTTTCCACTAGCGAGCCCCGCGCCAAGGGCAAACCCACTCAAGCGCTGGGAATGATTAACAGGTTTTGGACTCGGACACACGCTCCCGTGCCAGCGTGTCGTTCCGTCTGGGACCGCGTGACAAAGTGACAAACACGCCTAGCGGACCCGGTATTTCAGGGTGATCGGTTTGCCGTGGCGCACCACCGCCAGCTCCAGCGAGGTCGCTTCGCGGAGCGTCGTGAACGCGGCGAGTGACCGGTCCGCGCTCGTGAGCTCGACGTTGTTCACGGCCGCGAGGAGATCTCCATTCGCGAGCCCGAGCGTCGCGAACGCCGAGCCCGGACGGATCGCGGAGAGCTTGAGGCCCTTGTCGGTCGGCATCGCGCGACCTCCCTTCGCGAACGCCATCGGGTTCGCCGCGACCTGATCGATCAAGTTGCGATCGATCTCGAACGTGGTGTCATCGATCTTCTTGATGCCCGCCGCGACCGCAGCGCCGGCCTCGTCCAGACCGGCCGCTGGCGTCTCCTTCGGTACAGGTTGCTGCGGAGCGCGCTCCAGCAGAACGAGGCGCTCGGTGCGTCCCGCATTCTCGAAGTCGACGAACTGATAGCCGATGGCCGTCACCTTCCCTGCCCCGGGAAGCACGTCGTCGATCGCGTACGCGCCCTGCGCCTGGGTCTCGGTGTTGACGATCGTCGCGTACGAAGTGCGTGTTCCAATGTCAGTCGCGAGCAAGCGCAACGGCAACGCGGTCGTCGAGGCATCAACGCCCGTCGTCGCGACGTCCTTCGCGCACGTCGAGCAAAACATGTTGCGCGCGACGAATGCCGCGGGATCCTTGTCAGGCCCGTGACCGAGCGGCGGCGGTGCGTGCATCGCACTCGAAACCGGAGGGCTCTTCGCCGCATCTCCGAGGAGGATCGCTTCCGTGACATGGCCCGCTGCCTGGGCGGCAAACGCAGCGCACGCGATCACGGTGAGCACGCCCGTCATCGCGACAAGCGAGCGAGCCAACGCGAAACGATGGAGCGTAAGGACGGCCTGGTTCCACACGACGCATCGCACGTCCAAGGCCCGCGCCAATCACTGCACTCGTTCAACCGCGCGCAATGTCTACGTGACCCACGTGCGTGCGATGCCAGCGTGGCGATCGCTGTGCCTGCTCGCAGCAAACTGACAACGCTGGAGAAAAAAAAAAGAGAAGTGAGGGCGAGACGGAGGCCGCCTCCGCGGAGCGGGGCCGGTGCGAAATGCACGACGTGTCACCGAAGGGCGGGCGCGTGGGGGGTGGGGTCCAAGCGAGTAAGAACTCCGTCGGCGCAATCAGACCGGCACAGGTTCCACTCGAGCGCCGAGCGAAGGACCCCACTCCCCACGTGTCCGCACCGGAGGTGGCGCGGCGTGCATCGCACCGGCTCCCGCGCAGCGGACGCGGCCGACCTTTTCGCGCGCGTGTCGCGCTACCAGCTGACGCCGGCGCCCGCGATCGCGCCGTGGCCCTCTTGGACTGGCGCGATATACGCCTGTGGGACGGGGTCGCCAGAGTCGTCATCGTTCCAGTCGCGCGTCAGGTACGCCGAGATCGCGAGCCCCGCAACCGCACCGGCCGCCGCCGTCAGCGTGACCGCGCGACTGCTCGAGTTGTCGCCCGTGATCACGAGAACGAGCGCACCGCCACCGACGCCACCGGCGAGACCGGCCGCATCGATCACGAGCGTCTGACCGCGGGTCGTCTCCGGTCTCATGTAGGCGAGCACGCTGCCCGCAGCGAGGCCAACCGTGGTCGAGCCGATCAACCACGCGTCGTAGTGATCGTCGAACGACTTGTTCGCGAAGCTCGACGCGAGGAGGCCCGTGATCCAGCCCGTCCAGAAGCCGCCGGAGTTCGCGAGCGCGACCTGACCACCGGTCGGGTGAAGGCCGCGATCGATCCCTTCGCCGAGCACGAGGCCGCCGACGTTCGCGCCGATGAGCATCTCGGCAGCGTGGGTGGAGCTCAGACTGGAATTGCCGAGGCCGATGCCGATATCGATGTTCAGCCACGCGACGCCACTGTTCAGGAGCGCGCGATGGCCCGACGTGAAGGGGCCGGAAACGGCGCTGATGCCGGCACCGAGGCCACCGCCGAGCAGTGCAAGGCCGATGACCGCACCGCCATCACCACAATCGGACGCGACGCAGAATTCGATGCCGGTCGCGATGCCGGTGAACGATTGGAACAGCGCGAGCTCGGCGGTCGCGAACTTCTCCGGTTGCTCGCGTGTCGCGTTTGGCGAGTCGAGAAAGCCGGCCGCGTCGGTGATCGCGATCGCGGGATGCCCCGGGAAGCGGAGATGCAGATCGTGGATATCCGTCAGCGCCTTCCGGCGATTGTTACGTGCGAACGACTCGAACGCGTCGTGATAGAGCAGCCAGCCGCCATCGCTACGCGGATCCGCGGCGGGTGCAGGCGGCGGCGCAGGCGGCGTGTCGCTCGGCGGCGGCTCCGTCGGTGGTGGTGCGGGTGGCGTCGCGCCGGGCTGCGCGGACGCAACGGACGAGAGGAGCGCGAGAGCGAGCGCGAGGGTCGTGAGCTTCACCATTGGAACGCCACCCCCATGCCCGGCGCCACGTGGCCGGTCGGTGTGACGATCGCCTGGGGAGCGAGAGGTGTCGACGGTAACGGCGGCGCATCCCACGCCGCACTCAGGAGCGTCGCGGCACCGAGGCCGAGCGCTTCACCGACGAGGAACGCACCGCCGATGCCTTTGTCAGAGTCCGTGCCGAGCGCGATGGCGCCGCCGAGCAACTGGCCGAGCAAGCCGCCGGTGTCGATCAGGATCGTCCGACCGCGGCTCATGTGCACCTGCGTCGAGACGAGAGCACCGATGATGATGCTCGCATCACCCGCCGCGACGATCTTGCGAAGCGTGTTGTCGCCATCCGCGCCAAGCGCGACCGCGGCCCACGCGCTGCCGATGGTGCCCCACAAGAAGAACGAGTTCGTGAGAGCGACGTCGCCGGAGCTCGGGTGCCACGTCTCCCACAGTCCGGCCGCGATGCCAAAGCCCGCGCCTTGCATGCCGAACGCGAGCGCAGCCTCGCCGCCGCTATCGGCGACACCGTCGAGGATTCCGAGCGTGGTCCACGCCGTCCACGCTTGCGCGGAGTTGTAGAGCTGCGCCTGACCTTCGTGGATGTAGCGACTCGCGTACGCGCTCAGGCCGAGCGCGCCGCCGATGCCGGCCATGTAGACAGCGGCCGTCGTACGCGTGCCGCTGCAGTCGATCGCGCCGCAGATGTTCGCGCTGATCCACGCGCCATTGAGCGTCTGCCAGAACACGAGCTCGCCGCGGGCGCGACCGTTGCGCCGAGGAGGTGGTGCCGCGATCGTCTGCTCGATGGTCGCGAGCAGCATCTGCGCGCGCGTCGCGGCGGGATGCTGCGGGTACTGCTGGATGAGCGCGTGGAGACGTACCGTCGCGATCGTGAGATCGTTTTGCGCTGCCGCGTTGAACGCCGAGTCGTAGAGAGCCCACGCAGGATCGGCTTCGGCGACCGGAGGCGGTAAGGGTGGAGAACCGTCCGCAATTGCCGTCGACGCTGCGCCCAATAGCACGCACGCGACCAGCCCCACTCTGGCGATCATCGACTCGATCGTAACACGGCTGTTCTTCACTCCCCGACAGAGCCAGGTGAGGAGCCGGATGTGAAATCCCGGCAAACGTAGGTCAGGATGCGCGCTTGGGCTGCGCGGAGGGCGCCAGGCGCGGCAGCGTGACGATGAACGCGGTGCCATCGCCGAGCTTGGTGTCGACCTCGATGGTGCCGCCATGTCGCTCGACGAGCTCGTGCACGATCGAGAGACCGAGGCCCGTACCTTCGCCGACGTCCTTGGTCGTGAAGAACGGATCGAAGATGCGCGGCAGCACGTCGGCAGGGATGCCGGGACCGTTGTCGCCGATGCGCACGACGACCTTCTCTGCGTCGCCGGAGGTCTCGATCGTGATAGTCGAGCCCTCGCGATTGGTGAGCGCCTGCGCAGCGTTCGTCATGAGGTTCATGAACACTTGGTTCACCTGACCCGCGTGGCCGCGGATCTTACCGGGCGCGCCGAACTTCTTGTGAACGGTGATGTTCTGCTTGAGCAGGTGGCGGAGGAGCTCGAGCGAGTCCTCGATACTGCGATCGACATCGAAGTCGACCACGCTCTCGTCGTCGGTGCGCGAGTAGTTGTGGAGCGCGGAGACGATCGCCTTGGTGCGCTGCGCGCCGCGCTGGACGACGCGGACCATGTCGCGCACATCCTTCGCTGCCTCCGTGCGCGACTTCTCGTCGGCGGAGTCGATCTCGTTGATCGCCTCTTCGAGCGGACCGACGGTGTTCACGATCGCGTTGACGGGGTTGTTGATCTCGTGCGCGATACCGGCGACGAGCTGTCCGATCGACGCGAGCTTCTCGCTGCGAACGAGCTGCTGCTGCGCGCGAGTGAGCTTGTCGAGCGTCTCTGCCAGCTCGCGGTTCTTGCGGGCGAGATCGGCGGTTCGCATCTGCACGGCGCGCTCGAGGTCGAGGTTCACTTCCTCGGTCGAGCGCAGCTTGTCGCGGAGCGCGCGGCGCATCTCTTCGAGCGCGAGCGTCAAGCGCCCGATCTCGTCGCCCTCGCCGCCCGACGCCACGGGATCCGCGAGCTCGCCGCGCGCCATCGCGTCTGCACGCTGCTCGAGTCGACGGATCGGCGCCATGAACTGCGCGACGGTAAACGCGACGATGCCGCCGCACGCGCCGAACAACACGAGGAAGAACAGCAGCAGCTCGCGCAGCGGGCGGACCATGTTCTCGCCGCGTCCGCGGTACGACGGATAGAACACGGCGACCGAGCCGAGGCCGTACACCGTACCGCGCCACGAGAGTGCGAGCGTCGCCGCGCGACCGGTGAGCTGGGAGGGACCGAGGGTGACGGAGCCGCGGATGCGTTGGAGCTGTGCGCTCGCGTACCAGGGCAGGATCGGCGCACCGACAGGCACGCCGCCGACACCGAGTACGTCCCCGACGGGATCGATGTAGTAGAGCACCGGCGCTTCCGGGGCCGCCGTCGCGATGCGGCGCAGTGACGTTCGCACCGCGTCAGGCGTCGGCGGACGATCGAGGGCGGCGATCTCCGTCTGCAATTCGGAGTGCACCCAGCGGAGGCCAAGCGTGGACTGTCGCTCGGCCGCGTCGGTCGCGAGCTTCTTGTACTGCACGAAGCCCCACAACAGCGCCATGCCGCACGCGAGCAGGACGACGCCACCGAACGAGAGGAGCAACTTGGAGCGCAGTGACAGCGACGGCGCGATGTTGCGCACGGGGACGCGATAGCGGTGCGTCAAGTGCGCGAGCAGCGGGCGAAGAATGTCGCGGTGCCACAGCTGCTCGTAGATCGCGCCAGCGATCGTGAGGATGGACGTCGCGATCGCGATCACGAGCGTGTCGTCGAGATCGAAGTCGAGCACGAAGCGCGCGAGCAGCGCGCCGGTCAGCGCGATCACGAACCACACGCAGATCGTGAGGAGCGCGAAGCGATACGGCAGCGCCTGTGCGCGACGATAGATCACGGCGGCGGGTGGAGCGTCCGCGATGGTCTCACCGCGCGAAACGGCGAGGTAGCGACGCAGATCGTAGGTGAACGCGCGCGCGAACAACGCCCACACACCGAGCGCAACCGCGGCGGCGATCGGATAGAACGTTTGCAGCTTCAAGTACTGCTCCGTCGTGAGAACGAAGTAGTACGAGAACGCTGCCTGCGCGAACAGGATGCCGCCCGCGACGGTCATCGCGACGAGCATGAAGCGACGGAAGTGATTCTCGTCGAACTTGCGCAGCGGTGAGCCAGCCGCGAACAACAGCGCGCGGATGTCCCCGAGGATCTGCGCCCACCAGACAGCGCGGATGCACGACACGATGTACGCGTGCACCGACGCGACCGCGGCGAGCTGTGCGACGCGCGCCCACGGCCACACCTGCGGCGACGTGTAGAGATGGAGAAATACGCCCATCAGCGTCGCGGCCGCGCCCCACAATCCCGTGCGGAGCAACAGAATGCGGACGGGTGCGCGCAGCGTGATGCGATAGGCGCGAGCGGCGAGCTCTTTGTTCACCCGCTCGCCCCTGCGACGAGCGACGACGGCATTGCGCAGCGGCAACATCCACGACGTCAATGCGGCGAACCACACGATGCACGCGGCGACCGCGACAGGCAGGACGGCAGGCAGGAGCGTGTCGCGCGGGACGTCTCGCAGCTCGAACGCGCTCCACAGTGGATACGCAATACCGACGAGCTCTGCGAGCCCCAGCACGACACCCGGCACGAGCAGCCGGCGCTTGAACGCGAACGTCGGCGGCGGCGACGACGCGGGGAGCGCCGACGACGATGACGTCACCGCCGGCAGCTCGCTCGCCGAGTCCCGCGTCGTTTCCGCCATTGGGCCCGACCATAGTACGATTGGGCATGCGTGCGGTGCGTGCTGTGCGTGCGGTGCTAGTCGCCGGGGCGCTGCTCGTCGGCGGGCAATCCGTGGCACGCGCGGACAAACCGATCACCAACGGCGACTACTCCATCGACTTCTACGACGGCGTGGCGCTGGGCAACACCGCACTCGTCGGCATGGGCGGGACCGGTGAGGGATGGCTCGTCGGTACCGCTGGCGTGCTCATCAACCCCGCCGCGATCGCCGTGCGGCAGACGACCGACTCCGACAGCTGGAACTGGGACTACCACATCGACTATCTGAACGCGGCGCTGTCGACGGACTACGACAATAACGGCACGGTCTCGTCCGACGCTGGCCAGCAGTACCTCACGATCGGGCTCGGTGGTCGCTATCACGACTGGGCCGTCGCCGTGACAGCGACGGGGCAAGCGGAGAAGCTCAACAACGACAGCGACACGCTCGCCGAGCTCAGCGCCGCCGCGCTGCGGGTTCGCTTCGCGCTCGCAAAGTGGCTGCCGAGCAAGGACATCGCGATCGGCCTCGGCGTCCAAGCCGTGACGTTCAGCCTCCACAACGCGGAAGCGTCCGCGCTCCCCGACCAGAAGAGCGAGCTGTTCTCGATCACCGGCGGCGGCATCATCGGCGGCGTAACCTGGGTGCCGGCGTGGCGTAGCTATCGGGCTGGAATCGATGTGGAGACCGTGATCTTTGGAGGCAACATCAGCACCAAGTGCGATCCGATGGACTGCGACGGCTACATTCTGCCGACGAGCATTCGCTCCCCCAGTCGCGCGATCGTGGGCGGCGCGTATCGCTTCGCGCCGACGGAGTGGAACCGGCCGATCAACGGCGAATTTCGCGACGAGCGCGCGGTCACCGTCGCAGCGGACCTCTACGTCACCGGCAGCTCGCCAAATTCGTACGGTATCGAAGCGTTCGGGGAGAAGATGCTGCAACGGAGCGGCGAGCACGTGGCGGTGTCGGTTCGCGGTGGCGCCGAGCTCGAGGCCCTCCCCGGCCGCTTGCGGCTGCGCGCCGGTAGCTACTGGGAGCCGCAACGCTTCGAAGGCGTGGCCGGCCGGTTACACGGCACGTTTGGTCTCGAGGTGCGCGTCTTCGACGTGAACGTGTGGGGACGGCGCCGCGGTCGCATCTCGCTCACGGGCGATGTCGCCGACCGCTATCGCAACATCGGTTTCTCGATTGGCTTCTGGCACTAGGAACACTCATGCGAACACTCATTGCTCTGTCTCTTCTCGCTGCGTGTGGCTCCAGCACACCGGCTCCCGCAACGCCCACTCCGACGCCGATCGCGCCGGACGCAGCGCCTCCACCTGCGCCCGATGCAGCGCCCGACGAGACCGCGTCGCTCCTCGCGCAAAGTGCACTCTCCGAGCAGTATCTCGCGGGCGCCGCCGTCTACACGAAGTACGCGTGCGACACGTGCCACGAGAGCCACGGCGAGGGAAATCCGAAGAACCCGGCGCTGATCGGTGCGGCCGCGCTCCCCGAGAAGGCGCCCAAGATCAGCAAGCTGCGCAAGAAGCTCACGTTCACGACGGCCGCTGATGTCGTCGCGTTCGTCCGCAAGAACATGCCGATCGACAAGCCGGGCTCCATCGCCGAGAGCGATGCCTACGCGGTCGTCGCGTGGATGCTCGACGAGTCCAAGGTCACGCTCGCAGCACCGCTCGACGCGACGACGGCGCCGAAGCAAGCGCTTCACTAATGGAACCCCAGAGAGCGTTCTCGTTGATACGAGCCCGATCGCCCGTTCGTGACGACACGTACTCGTCCGGGGTGAGCGTTTATCCCTCGGAAGGCAGGTCGTCGGAGGGGCACCCGCCACCGACGGATCCAACCTCTCGACGCTTCGTCGAGCGTGCACCGCTCGGAGCCGATCCGGAAACGGGCTCGGGCTCGGATCAATAGAGCTGAGCCCTGGGTTCGTTACGGGGCCGGCTGGTCGATCAGCACGCCGCCGAACGGGATGCCGTCGCCGCACGTGTCCTCTGGACCGTGGCGGTAGTGCGTGCGCATGAACGTCTTGACGTACGGGTCGTAGCAGCTCGCCGTGTAGTAGTTGTTCCACGCGTCCGCCGCGACCTGAACGCCCTCGGGGAGCAGCGGATCCGGCACGACGATCATTCGCTTGGTGACCGGCGCAGCGCACGTCGGATCGACCGCCGCATCGCGCACGTCCTGCTTCAGCTGCTCGACCAGATCCGGGCAACCATCGGGGCAGTTGTAGAGAAGCACGATGCCGCCGTGCTCGAGGTTGTGGACGTAGTAGCCGCGCTCGAGCGTCACGTAGCTGCGGTCCCAACCAGCCCACACGGGAAAGTGCGCCCCCGTCGCCGGCGGGTTGGACGACCACTCGATCTCGGTGCCCTGGGGCATGTGCGTGCCGGGCTCGCCAGGGACCTGGTGGAGCACGCCGTCGCACGGGCTGACCGTGGTCTCGGTCGGCTCGTCACCTCCGTCGGTCCCACACGCGGAGATCACGAGGACGAGGCAAAACGCCGCGCGCGAGAACATCGGCACATCTATACACGCCTTGCAGGGAAATGGCAGTTGCGCCATCGTCACGGCGATGCGCACTACTGGATTCGCTTTTGTCGCTGCGCTGGCGCTCGTCGCCGGCTGCGAGCACACCAACGGTAAGGACGAGAAGAAGGACGGCGTCGGCAGCGGCAGCGCCAAGCCCGTCGATACCCAGACGCCGCCCACTCCACCGCCGTCCGAGCCGCCGCCGGCGATGCGTCCGCCCGAGCCGCCGCCGTCCAATGATCCGAACGCGCTCCGCCCGCCGGTCGCTGCGGACCTCGACGGCTACTTGAAGGCCGTGAAGGGTGACGGCACGCTCGTCGCGACGTTCGAGACGAACCAAGGAACGATCCACTGCGAGCTGTTCCCCGACAAGACGCCGATGACGATCGCGAACTTCGTCGGCCTCGCGACTGGCCAGAAGTCGTGGCGCAACCCCAAGACGGGCAACGTCGAGACCGGCAAGCCGTTCTTCGATGGCCTCACGTTCCACCGCGTGATTCCGGGCTTCATGATCCAGGGCGGCGATCCGCTCGGTCAGGGCAACGGCGGTCCCGGCTACCAGTTCGGCGACGAGTTCACGCCGGACCTCACGATGAAGGAAGGCACGCTCGCGATGGCGAACGCGGGCCCCGGCACGAACGGCAGCCAGTTCTTCATCACCGACAGCGCGCCGGATTGGCTCAACGGCAAGCACACGATCTTTGGTCAGTGCAAAGAGGTCGACCTGGTGCGCAAGATCGAAGCGGTGCCCCGCGGCGCGCAGGATCGCCCGAATGACCCGGTCGTCATCAACAAGGTCTCCATCGGCAAAATGAAGAGCTGGTGAGAGCGATGAGACGCCGCGAGATTCACCGCGCTGGCGCTCTCGCTCGCTAGAAACGCGGTACATCCGGCGGATGTTGTTCACGCCGCTGACGCTGCGCTGTGGTCTCGTCCTGAAGAACCGAGTCGCGCTCGCGCCGCTGACGAACCGTCAATCGCACGAGGACGGCCTCCTCGGCGAGGACGAGCTGAACTTCCTCGCGCGCCGCGCAGATGGCGACTTCGGAACGGTCGCGACGTGCGCGGCGTATGTCGCGCAGGACGGCAAAGCGTGGGGCGGCGAGCTCGGCGTCGATCGCGACGAGTGCCTCCCTGGTCTGACGCGACTCGCAGCGCGGATCCATCAGGGCGGCGCCGCAGCGATGGTGCAGCTGTTCCACGGCGGCGTGCGCGCGGATGTCGCGGTCAGTGGCTTGCCGACGTGGAGCGCGAGCACGTGGCACGAGGACGCGCCCGGATTTGTCGATCCACGCGCGGCGACGCTCGAGGACGTGCAGCGCGTGATCACGCAGTTCGTCGCGGCGGCCGTGCGCTGCGAGAAGGCCGGCTTCGACGGCGTGGAGCTGCATGGCGCGCACGGCTATCTCATCTGCCAGTTCCTCTCGCGCACGATGAACCCGGCGGGCGGCGTGCCGGGCTACAGCGGTGACCTCGCCGGTCGCGCGCGCCTTGCACGAGAGATCACGCACGCCGTTCGCGCCGCCGTGTCGCCGCGCTTCGCCGTCGGCATCCGCCTCTCGTTCGAGGACTTCGGCAACGCGAAGGGCATGGACCTCGACGACAACTTGCAGGTCGCGTCGTGGCTCGCCGAGGATGGCGTCGACTTCATCCACGCGTCGCTGTGGGATGTCTCGCGCAACTCCGCGAAGTATCCCGACAAGCACGTGTTGCCGCTCGTGCGCGCGGAGCTGCCAAAGGACGTTGCGTTGTTCGCGGCCGGCAAGATCTGGACGCGCGCCGACGCGGAGGGCGCTCTCGCGAAGGGAGCGGATGTGCTCTCGCTCGGACGCAGCGGCATCGTGAACCCCGAGTGGCCCAAGCAGATTGCCGCCGGCGAGCCGGTCCAGCAGACGCCCGTCACCGAGCAGTGGTTGCTCGACCGCGCGGTGTCGCCGCAATTCGTGAAGTACCTGCACGCGTTCAGGAACATGATCTCGACGGCGCTCGTGCTCGCGGTGTTCTTCCTCGCTGGGTGCGGCGGCAGCAAGAAGCCCGAGTGCTACGACTGCGGCGGCCCGATGGTCGACCCGCACACGCAGGAGATGGCAGCAATGCGCAAGACCATGTGCACGAACGCGAAGACGCTGCAAAGCTCGCCGTGCTCGCCCTTCGGCGCCAACGCGGACAAGATCGCCGACTGCTCGATCGTGGATCTCGCGTACTTCCTCGGTACGGAGAGCTGTCTCGCGCAGAACACGTGCGATCCGTACGTCGCTTGCTTGAACGAGAAGGTAGCGAGTGGCAGCCCGTTCCAGGGACAGACGACGACGTGCGAGGACATCTCGCGACCCCAGGTACCAGCCGGCGTCGACGGCGAGGACCTGTCGCGCAGCACGGGTTCACATGACGTGACGTTCGCGGACTACGAGTCGTCGTACGACGCACCGATCGAGACGTGCGGTATGCAGGGCGAGCTCGACTACTTGCTGCGCGTGACCTGCGCCGACGGAAGTCACCCGTTCAAGAACCGTGTCGACGCGTTGCAGAGCCGCACGCATGAAGCACCGCGCCAGGCAGGTCGCTGCAAGCGCAACGTCGTCGAGTACGCGGTGAAGTGCCCCGAGAAGCTTTACAGCGTGAAGATCGACGGCTACCGCTGCCCGACGTCGAACGAGTAGTGTCGCGTCTGCAAAGAACGCGCTCCACTTGAGAGCAACGCGCGGAGTCGCACGCGTCGCCGGGCGCGTGTGCGCTCGTGTGCTCCGCGCTTCATCGTTGGAGCACGAAGTATTTGTTCATATCCTCGAGCGCATGGGGAGCGAGCTCGACACACCAGCACAAGCCCGGGTCGCTGCGAACACGCAGGCGGACCCCGTTCGCAATCAATCGCAGAACGTCGATCAGATGTTGGCGCAGGTCGGCACCGACGCCGACGCGACGGCGGAGCTTATTCGCAGCAATCCCGGACTGCGCGACCCGATCCTTCACGCGCTGCACACGCGGTTCGGTAACGCGTACGTGCAAAGCGTGGTGCGGGCCCTCGGTCATCCGGCGAAGGAGAGCAAGACAGCCGAAGCCGACGAGATCGAGGTGATCAACGCGGACTGCGTGCAGGAAAAGACCGCCCTGGCCGCGGCCGTGACCACTCACACGTCAGCGATCGCGTTGGGTCTCGCGCGCGGAACGGCAACGGACATTCGCGCGGCGGCGCGGGCGGCGGCCGACTCTGTCGCGCGCGCGGAAGGGACGCTGGAATCGAGCCGGTCCGAGCTCGACGCCGCGAGCGAGGACGGACACAAGCTCGAGATCTTCAAGACCGCGAACGCCGGCTACAAGGCGCTCGATACCGCGATCAATACGCAGTCGACCGTGCTGCTGAACGCACTCGCGGTTCCCGGCATGGCCGTCTCGGGGGCTCCCACCAACGATCTGTCGATGGAAGGCGCGATTCGCGCGCGCGGAGAACGTACGTCCGCCGAGGTCGGCCACGTCAACGAGCTCTCGACGCAAGCGCAGACCGCGAGCACGTACACCGGTGCCGCTCGCCTCGCCGCCGCGGATCAAGTACGCGCGGATCTACTGAAGATGAGCGCAGCCGAGCGTGCGTACGTCATCGGCGTCATGAAGAACAATGCCGTCGCACACGACATCCTCGATCACTTTGTCGGCAAGTCAGCGGAGCTGCGCGCTGCGGCCGGGACGCGCGACTTCGGCAATGGGAGCAACGCGTCTGGCGATTCCGCCGGTCAGGGCGCGTTCTCGCACGGAACATCCATCCCCAAGCTCGGCCCCGACGGCAAGCCGCTCGTCATGCCGGGCACGAGCATCAAGGAAGGCAAGCTCGACACGTCGACAGGCAACCTCGGCGTGTCTGCGGGCGGTAAAGGAGGCACCAAGGCCGGCGTCGGTGGAGACGTACGCGCCGATGACGGCAGTGTGCGCCTCGAAGGCTTCAACGGTGACGTCGGGTGGAAGACGGCCGACGGCGTGAACGGTGGAAAGGTCGGTGAGGTGACCACGAAGGTCAGTGGTGGCTACGCACAGTCCACGTCGCCTCCGTCGTACGACGGCGTGAGCTGGACGTTGTCGTGGAGCGTCTCGCTGAGCGCGGGTGGCGGCCGCGGTGTCGGTGGCCCCGAGGACACCAAGGCCGGTGTCGGCTCCGGTGCGGACGCGAAACTAGCGGCCTCGCTCGTGAAGAGCGGTACCACCGTCTATCCGGACGAGGCCGCCGCGCGCAAAGCGTACGAGGACGGCGCATTCATGATCCAGGGCGAGCACCTCGCCTCGATCAATCGCCTGCCCGAACAGGCCGAGGCGGAGAAGCTCGCGATCGGCGAGTCCGTCGACGTGCAATTCAAGGCGGACCTCACCGGCGGCGTCAGCGGCAGCGGCTCCAACGTGAACGTCAGCGCGAACGTGGGGGTCGGTGGGTCGGGTGACGTCAAGGTCACCAAGCTCGCGAACAACAAGCTGCGCGTCACCCAGCGCGGCGTCGATACGAAGCAGGCGAGCGGCAGCGTCGGCACGATCGGCGTCTCCGGCGGCGGCGGTGGCGGCACGGCATCGTCCACCTCGCAGACGTTCGACTTCGACCTCGGCACACCGGAGGGCAAAGCCGCCTACGCGAAGTTCCTCAACCTGGGCACGCCGCCCGCGGCCGGCCCCGGCGTGACCCTCGTGAGCTCCGGTAAGGGCGAGTTCTCGTCGAGCACGGTCGGCATCGGCCTTGGCCTGGGCCCCGTGAACGGCTCCGGCAGCAACACGTCGACGAGCGGCGAGTTCACGGAGACGTCCACCGACGGCAACAGCCAGCGCAATACCATCGTCGGTCAACAGACAGACTCCGTGAAGGGCTTCAATCCCGTCACCCCCGACAAGACGATCCGGACGGACTCGTTGGAGATCACGACCGACTCCACGAAGGACGGCTCCGGAAACATGGTCGGCGGCGACTCGCAGTTCGTGATCAAGACGTCGATCCAGGCGCAGAACGATGCGGGGGCCGCGAACGGCGAGCTCGACAAGGTGCTCGGCGAGCCCAGCTCGTCCGGCAAGGTCGACGGTAAATCGTCCGGAACGACGGGCAAGTGGTCCGTCGAGGGCTCGTACACGAACGAGCAGATGAAGAAGTTCCAGGACGACGTGGTGAGCGGCAAGATCACGCTGACGTCGCACGGCACGGAGGCCACCAACCCCGCCGCGACGCTCAAGGCAAAGCTCTCCGACCCCACGCTCAGTGATCACGACAAGAAGGTCGCGCTCGCCGAGTGGTTCGCGGCCCGCGGTCCCGAAGCGAGCGCCGATCTACGCACCTCCCTCGGTCCGCCGCAGCTGAACGTCGCGCTCGACGGTGACAAGTACCTCAACGGCGCGACGAACAAGGCCGTCTTCGAGGGCAAGCGCCAAGCGCTCGAGGATCGCTTCCTCGATCCGGATCTCCACGGCACGAAGGTGAAGGACCTGCTGCGCGACGTGCAGGCGCTCTACGTCGAACAGGTCGAGCGGCGCGACCACATCGCGAACCCCGACAACTATCGCGAGCTACCGGTGGGCCTCCGCCACGAGCTCGTGAAGCAGGTGGAAGGGAACTACCAGGTCGTGGCGCAGATGCGCGCCCGCGTGGCCGCGCGGTGTGGCGAAGAAAACATCGGCGATCCGAGCGCGAACAAGCAGGTGAGCCAGAAGATGGGCGTCGTCGACCGCACGCGCAAGATCGCGCAGGAGGAGCGCGGCAAGGCCGTCGATGCGCGTGCGAAGCACACCGGTGCGCTCGACGCGAACCGCGGTGTCAGCCCACGGCAAGAGCTGGATCACTACTACGGTCCCGGCGGGTCCACGGCGGTCGCCTTGTACGCGGTCTCGGACGACCAGTGGAACAAGGCACAGCTGCACATGGAAGAAGCGCAGCGGGCCGAGCGCGACATGTTCATCGAGGATGCCCTCACCGAGGACAGCCAGAAGAAGGCCATCGCCGCCGCGGACCGCTCCACCGCGGCCTATCAGCACGCCGCCCTCGCCTACAATGCCTGCGTCGGCGAGCTGCACGCGATCATGAAGTCGTCGAAGGATCGCGTGAACTGGGCGGGCTACGACACCTCGTTCTACGGGACCCGCGACTGAGTCACTTCTTGTTCTTCGCGTCCCACTTCATCGGCTGCCACAGCTCGACCTTGTTGCCGTCGGGGTCGACGATCCACGCGAACACGCCGTTCTCGTGATACTCGGGCCCCTGGTGCAGCTCGACGCCGCCCGCCGTTAGCTGCGCGATCATCTCGTCCATCTTGTCGACGCGGTAGTTGATCATGAAGCTCGCGTCGCTCGGCGCGAACCAATCGGTGTCCGGCTTGGCGGGATTCCACGCGGTCGCGCCGCCGTCCTCGGCTGTATCCGCGGGCCACTTTAGCGCGGCGCCGCCCCACGCCTGCACCGGCATGCCGAGGTGCTTCGCGTACCAAGCGGAGAGCTCCTTCGGATCGCCCTTCGCCTTGAAGAACACTCCACCGATGCCGGTGATTTTCGCCATACGGCGAGTCTAGATCAGCGCGGATCGACGACGCGACCGATGAACAGGATCTCCTTCGTCTGGATGTCGCGGATGAAGAACAGGAACGGCTTGTCGGCGTGCAGCGTCCTCTGCTCGGGCGCGGCGGTGTCGCCGATGAGCACGGCCGTCGCGGCCGCCGCCTCGGTGCCCGCCTCGTTGATCCCGATGAAGCCCTCGTGGATCACGTCTTGGATCACGAGGTCCTGCGTTCCGTCGATTCCAGAGAAGTCCGCACTGGGACCGAATGCGTCGAGCATGCCGAGCGTCTGCAGCGCGTCGGTGAGCCCGAGCGGCGCCGAATACTTGAACTTCGGGATCTGGAAGTCGACCTGCGCGACGCGCGTCGTCGTGATCTGCTCCAGCAGCGCGGGCGACAGCGACGCTTCGAGCGTCGAGAGATCTCCCGACGGAACGACGACCGTCATCGACAGCTCGCCGCCGTCGTACGGTACTTCGGCGGCCGTCCAGCCGTCGCCCTCGGCGTAGCCCATCTCCTCGTTCTGCGCCATCGTCGGGACGGAGACGTTGCTACCCGTGACCTGGAACGGACGATCGGACGTCTGCTCGGCCTTGAACGGGTTCTGCCACGCAGCCGAGAAGTACACGGCGTTCGTCAGCACGAGACGCGTGTCGGCGCTGACCGAGCCCTCGGGGAGCAGGTTCGGGATCTTGTCGTTCGTGTGGTCCGCGACCCACGCGTTGATGGTCAGGCGCGACGGGTCGGGGCTTGAGAGGAAGTCGAGGACGTGCAGTCCCGCGCCGTAGTTCAGGGCGAGCGTGTCGAGGAACTCTGCCTGGAACTCCTTGCCCTCCTGCCCCCAGATGGAGTTCGCCGTCGTGAGCTTGAACGGGATCGTGTCGTCGTGAGCGTTCTGTCCACGCGACGCGAGCGCGAGATCGAGCGCGTTCTGCGCCGAGTGCACGGTGGGCGTGAAGCCGAACACATCCGCGATCTGTGTCGCAGTGGTCCCGCGCGCCCCCGCGTAGGTCATCGCGAGCGCGGCGGAGATCGAGTGCGGTGACATGAACAGGTTGCCCGGGTTCGTACGTGCGAGCCCGTAGAGATCGGTCGCGAACTGCGTGTCACCGGCGACCAGCGCGGCGAGGTCACCACCCGAGACATTGGGCGCGGTGTTGCGGGCGAGGTCGCTCTTGACCTCGGGCGCATCGGAGGAGCCCGAGTCACCGCAGGCGGCGAGCAGCGACAAGAGAATCGAGGAGGCTAGTGCGAGGCGGTTCATAGATTAGCGTCCAGGAATCAAGTCCCGTGCCGGACGTGGCTCGCTGGAATCACGCAAAGTTAGTAGGCGTGCTGCCTCAGTTTTTCGAGGGGTGCCATCGCGCATTCGACGTCGTGGCCGTCCGTCGCGCGAGTTATGCTGGAGCGGCGATGGCGACACCGGTGCGAAAGCCCGCGACGTTCGAAGATCTGCTCGCTCAAGAAGCGAGAGATCGGCTCGAGATCATCGCAGGTGAGCTCGTAGAGAAAGCCTCCCCGTCCCCATCGCATGCGCGAGCGGAACGGAAGCTGGCCGCCGCCATCGATCCCTTCGATCGTCTGCCGGGCCCCAAGGGACCGGGCGGATGGTGGCTGTTCACGGAGATCCATACGGCCTACCCCAGTGGCGAACTGTACTGCCACGATGCCGCCGGCTGGCGACGCGATCGAGTCGCGCAGCAACCAACGGAGTGGCCTGTTCGTATCCGCCCCGACTGGGTATGCGAGATCATGTCGGTCAAGCACGAGAAGCAGGACGTCATCGACAAGCCGCGCGTGCTGCATACGGCCGAAGTTCCTCACTACTGGTTGCTCGATCCGGAGGCGCGACTGCTACTTGTTCATCGCTGGTCGGGCGCTGGCTACATCGTGGTGCAGCGTGCTGCGGCCGGCGAAACGCTTCGCGCCGAACCATTCGATGCGATCGAGATCCGGATCGGCTCGCTGTTCGGCGATGACGACGAGTAACGGGCGGGGACGATCGCTAACGGAACAGCCGGCCGCGCAGATCCGGAGACGGGTGGGCGATGACTGACGAGCCGGCGCCGTTTGCCTCAGATCTCCGAGCGTGCGAACGACGAGCACGACAGCAAACAAGGAGCATACTCACACGGCCACGGAGAGCGCTACTGCAGCACGGGGCTCGAATGGCAGCCGGCGACACCGAGCGAGCCGGCAGGGCAGCGAGAACCAACCACTCGAAATCCCGTGGACCAGCCATGGCCCGCTACGTGCTGAAGGGGAGTGCATGATGACTCGCCTCGCTGCGCTCCTCTGCCTGGTGACGATGGCCGCTGCTGGCTGCGCCACCGATTCCGACCCCATGCCGCCCGACGCGACTCCGCCGGATGCCAGCGTGACGTGGAAGTCCACGTCGTGCGCGCTCGGCACGAACGTCGACGTCAGCGGCACCTACGATGTGACGCTCCACGAAGGTGATCGCTTGTTTGTCCAGACCTGGACATCGGTCGATCTCGATCCGAACCCGCAGCGAACGTGGGACTGCGGAGAGTGGACCGCAGAACCGTTTAGCTGCACTCGAAGCGCGGGACAGCCAGCGAGCACGACGATCAGCTTTATCGACAGTCTGGCTTCGGGCGCTAGCGGCGCGCCAGATGACCTCAGAATCACCGTCGACGCATATGTGATGACTGGCGACAACCGAGAGACCACGCCGGCGACGGACGAGCACGCCGTCGGCTGTACGCGGAACTAGCGGAAGAGCTTGCCGCGCAGATCCGGCGACGGATGCGCGATGACTTCGAGACCGACGAGCCGATCGGTGCGAACGCCCTCGGTCGCGGCGCGCGCGGCGTCGGCAGCGGCCTCGATCGAGTCGAGCGAGCCGGTGAGCGTGAAGAACGCTTTGCCCGCGAGGTCGACGGCGAAGCGCGTGTCCTGCACCTTCACGTGCGCGACCTTGCAGGCCGCATCGGCAGCCGCGATGGCGCCACAGACGGTAGACGTCTCGATGATCGCGACGGCTTCCGCGTCGGGATCGCCGCTCCAGTCGGGTGGCGCGATGGGCGCGCCGAGCATCGGCCAGACCTGATCGTCAGCAGCGGCGAGCTCGACGCTATCGAGCAGCAACTTGTCGGCCGCGTTGCGACCCGCGATCATCGCCTCCTCGATCTCGGCAACGCCCCCCTCGAGGATCACGAGGTGCTTGCCGCCGCTGATCGCGCGCGAGTGAACGAGCAGCGCGGGCGATCGTTTCAGCGCCGCATCGGCCGCGACGACGCCGCGCGCGATCGTTGCGATCTCGAGAACTCCCAGGGCGGGACCGCGCATCATGGGGTCGGCGCTCCGGGGAAGTTCTCCGCATACCAGTCGCTCTGCATCTCGCGACACTCGCTCGACCACTTCCAGCCATAGAGGCCCGACGCGAGATAGATGAGCCCGTCGACGACAAGGACTTCCTCGACCGCGCGGTCGTACGCCGGTCCGCCGGAGCCACGGGCCGTCGGCATCTCCGAGTAGTCCTTGGTCGCGAGCTTCGTGAGCGCCACGACGTCCGCCACGACATTCAGCGCGTCGTACATCGCGTAGCCGCGTGTTTTGTCGCACGCGGGCGCAGCATCACCGCGCCCATGTGATCTCTCGATGCTCACGTGGTCCTGGAACACGAACGAACATCCGCCGAGCGATACAACTGCGGCGAGCGGCACGGCGCGGAGCATCAGACGAAGCGAAAGGCTTCTTTGATGGTGCAGCGACGCTCGCGCGAGAAGTGCACGGCGGTCGTGAGCCCCTCGCCCGTCGGCGACGCGATCGTGAACGACGTGTAGCCCTCGCCGCCGAGGCCGAGGCCCGCGTAGGAGGGGCCGTTCTTCACGAAGATGCTGCAGTTGTTCACGCGCGCGAACGACGTCATGTTGTCGACGCTCTGCGAGTGCATCGTCGCGGTGTGGTGAAAGCCGTGCTCCACGCGCAGCGCGGCGGTGATGCCTTCGACAACGTCCCGGACTCTAAATAGAGGGATGACGGGCATCAGCAGCTCGTGCTGGACGAACGGGTGCTGCTCGTCGGTCTCGCAGAGGAGAATGCGCACATCGTTGCCGAGGTCGCCGATGCCGGCTGCCTTGGCGATCACACCGGCGTTCTTGCCGATGAAGTCCTTGTTGACGTGATCGCCCTCGAGGACGGTCTTCTCGAGCGCCTTGAGAGCCGACGCGCTCACGCGATACGCGCGGTGCCCCTCGAGCTGCTTGATGAGATCGTTCGCGATCGAGTCGACCGCGATGATCTCTTTCTCGGCGATGCAGACGATGTTGTTGTCGAGCGAGGCACCGCGCACGATGGCGTCAGCAGCCTTGGCGAGGTTCGCCGTCTCGTCGACGAGCGCGGGCGGGTTGCCGGGCCCCGCGCCGATCGCCTTCTTGCCGGAGTTCATCGCGGCCTTCACGACGGCAGGGCCGCCCGTCACGACGATGAGGCGCACCAGCGGGTGCTTCATCAGCGTGTTCGCGGATTCGATGGTCGGCTTCTCGACGGAGACGAGCACGTCGCGCGGACCGCCAACGGACTGGATCGCCTCGTTGAGGAGGTGCACGCACCAGTTGCAGACCTGCGCGGCCGACGGATGCACGTTGAAGACGACCGAGTTGCCAGCAGCGATCATGCCGATCGCGTTGCACAGGATCGTCTCGGTCGGATTCGTCGTCGGCGTGATGGCGAGGATGACGCCGTAGGCCGCGCGATCCGTGAGCATCAGGCCGTGGTCACCGGTGTACGCGGTGGTGCGGAGGATCTCCGGACCGGGCGTCTTCTCCGCGACGAGGCGGTTCTTGTTGAGCTTGTCCTCGTAGCGACCGAGACCACTCTCTTCGACGGCGTACTGCGACAGCTTCTCGTTGTTCGCGAGGACAGCTTTGCGCATGGCCTC
Source organism: Kofleriaceae bacterium (assembly GCA_036499725.1). Classification (GTDB taxonomy): domain Bacteria; phylum Myxococcota_A; class Polyangia; order Haliangiales; family Haliangiaceae; genus JABFXX01. The sequence continues at coordinate 10,824 of DASYDE010000068.1, read as the reverse complement.
GACCATCTTGACCTTGGTCTCGACAGTCGTCTTCTCGTTCTGCTCGAACGCCTTGCGCGCTGCCTTCGCCGCCGCGTCGGCGTCCTGATACACGCCATTCGTCCCGCGCGGGATGTTTGAAGCCTTCCGTCCCTCTGGAACTGCAGCGCCACGCGGTGCTGGTGCGGTGGTCGGCCCCCCACCCAGCCGCTCCAGCACGCGCGTGACGATCTCTTCGATTTTTCGTTCGTCCATCGTCACTCCGCACCGCCCTTCGGCGGTGCTGCGCGGTCGGCGTTCGCCTCCCTTGCGAGCATCACTCCGCACCGCCCTTCGGCGGTGCTGCGCGGTCGGCGTTCGGCTCCCTTGCCACGAACGTCAGTCCTTCACGTAGCGACGCTCGTCCCCGACCGCGATCTGGTCGACGATCGCCATGATCGTCGCGTCGACGGGCCGGTTCTGCGTCACTTGTGTCTGGCGCGCCGAGGAACCAGCGCAGTACAGGACGACCTCGCCAACACCGGCGCCCACAGCGTCGACCGCGATCGCGATCGCACCGTTCGGCTGACCGTCGACATCGCACGCGCGCACGACGAGCAGCTTGAGCCCGTCCAATGTGGGCTCCTTGCGACTCGCGACCAGCGTGCCGATGACCTTGCCGAGGACCATGCGGAGTTACTTGCCGTTGCTCGCGCCGGCGCGGCCGAGCGGCAGAACCGCGTCGACGTTCGCGTGCGGGCGCGGGATGACGTGGACCGAGACGACCTCGCCGACGCGCTCTGCAGCGCGCTGACCAGCCTCGGTCGCTGCCTTCACGGCCGCGACGTCGCCACGGACGATCGCCGTGACGTAGCCGCCACCGGTCTTCTCGAATCCAACGAGCTCGACCTTGGCAGCCTTCACCATGGCGTCGGCGGCCTCGACCATGCCGACAAAGCCTTTAACTTCGATCATTCCGAGAGCGTCAGCCATCGCGTTCTCCTAGTTACTCAAACGACCTATCGGTCGACGAACTTTTCGGGTTCTTTGCCAGTGACAGCCTGGAGGGCCGCCGTCGCGGCCGCTGCCGCTGCATCGATCTCGGCTTCCGGGCCCGCCATATAGAGGCGACCGAAAGCACCGTACGGAGTGACGTTGACCAGATTCACCTGGGCCGCCTTTTCCGCTTCGTTTGCGGCGAGGACGACGTATCCGGCCGGCTCGCACTCGAAGATGAACAGGGACTGCCCCGGCAGCACCATCATGCCCGCGCTCGAGCGGTTGATGATCTGCGTCTGGTACGCCTCGACGCCGCGGATGACCTGGTTGGTCAGAACCTTGGGCTTGAGGCGCTGGTCCTCGGTGACGCCGAGGTACTTGAGGATCGTTTGACCCGCCTGAAGAACCTCACCCTTGTCGTCGTGGTGGATCTCCAGGAGGCCGTAAGCACGCTCGACGACCTGCACGGCCGGCTGCACGGCGGTCGCCTTGAGCGCCGCGTCAGTGACCTGGTTGATCGCGATACCCGGCGCGATCTCGACCCACAGCGAGGCTTGGTACGGCACCGGCAAGAAACCGCGCGCGGTCTTACCGACGAACGTTGCCTGCTGCGGCTGCAGCGCATCGAGGAAGCAGTAGGTACGCAGGACCGTTGCCATCGATGCGTTGGACGCTAGCACGGGGCGTTTGGCGAAATCTTCGTTGGGAGTGGAGATTTCTGCGTGCCATAGTCCGCGCGCTCGATGCGGTGCTGTCGCGCTCTCGCGCTGCTCCTCTTGCTGACGTCTACGACGCAGGCAGATGTACTCGGTCGCGTCTTGCGCCTGGCGGACGACGGCGCCAGTGGATCGGGCCCGGCGCCCTCCGCGCCCCCGACGCAGGACGAGACGCTGACAGCGTGGGCGGGGCCCGCGCAGATGATCACGCTGCCCGAGCTGCTCAAGTACGCGGTGCAGCATGCGCCGGCGCTGGAATCAGCGCGGATCGACATCGCGATCGCCGAGGCCCAGATCTCCGAGACGTTCTCGCGCGACGACTGGCACATCGACGCGCAGGTCTTTGGCCAGAGCTCGTCGGGTTACATCAGTGGCCTGCGCATCGATCGCTCGACCGTGATCGGCGCCAGCGTCGACGTGTCGCGTCTCCTGCCCACGGGCGGCACGCTCACGTTGCACGGCAGTACGCAGTACTCGCGGACGACTTCCCCGTTCCCCCCGAACGACAAGCTCACCAACTGGTCCGACGAGGTCAACGCCACGTACGTGCAGCCCCTGATGAAGGGCCGCGGCCGCTGGCTGTACGAGGCGAGCGAGCTCCGCGCCAAGCTCTCGCAGGACGCCGCCGTGCTCGCGAAGCGCCTCGCTGCGATCAATGCGGTGCAGACCGTCATCTCCGCGTACTGGGATCTCGTGCTCGCGGAGCGGACGATCGCGATCACGCAAGCGTCGCTCGATCTCGCGAAGGAGCGCCTCCGCTTCACGCAGGCTGGCGTCGATGGCGGCAAGGTTCCGCGCAGCGAGCTGCCGGCCGTCGAACAGATCATCGCGACGCGCGAGGAGGACATCCTCAACGCCGAGCTCGCTGTCCTCGATCGCTCCATCGCGCTGCGCCGCGCCGCGGGCCTGCCGATCGGTGCGGGCGAGCTGGGCCTCCAGGTCGATAGCGATGTCGTCGAGGGCGACAGTGCGGGTGCACTTGCGGACCTGACCGAGCGCGCGTACGCCGCGGCCCCGCAGCTGCTCCAGCTCACCAAGCAAGGTGCCGTCGCGAACCTCGACATCGAGGTCACGGAGAACGGCCTGTTGCCGCAGCTCGACGCAGCGCTGACGCTCGGCCCGACGACGCAGAGCGAGGCCTTCGGGACCGCGACGCGCGATCTGTTCCGCGCCGGTTCGTTCGCGCTCTCCGGGCAGCTTCGCTACCAGCACTCGCTCGGCCAAGAGGACATCAAGGGCCGCGCCCGCGAGCTGCGCGAGAACAAGCGCAAGCTCGTCGTGAATGCGTTCGACGTACGCGCGCAGATCGCCCAAGGGATGGCGCAGTCCGTGGCGCAGATGGAGCTCGCGACGCGACGCGTGAAGCTCTCGGAGCGCGCGATCGAGCTCGCGAATCAGAACATCAAGCTCGAGCAGGATCGGTTCAACCTCGGCAAGTCGACGAACTTCGACGTGCTCAACCGCCTCGAGGAGATGCGGCAGGCGCAGCTGCGCAGGACGCAGGCGATCATCGACTGGCAGAAGGCGCGCGCCGTCGCGATGGCGCTGACCGGCGACATCCTCCCCGGCTACGGCATCTCCGTCGATTGACCCAGAGAGCACCTGGGTTACTACGAGCCCGAGCCAAGAGCGCGAAGCGCTCGGAGCCCGAGCCCGAGCCCGAGCCCGAGCGCGAAATTCTTTGGGCGAGCGGCCATCTTCGTAACGAGACTCGGGCCCGGGCTCGGGCTCGGATCAACACAGCCGGGCTCTGGGGTTAGTCAGTACCAGGAGCGCGCGACCGTCAGCATCCGCAGGGCCCCGACCGGCTCGAGCTCGATGCCGAACGTGGCGGACCATGCGTGCGGATCGTCGATCGTTTGCGCGACGGTCGCGACGAGCCGAACGCCCGCCATGTAGCGAGCCGCACGCTCGGGTCGCGGTTTACACACGCCGGTCTCGATCCCGTAGAAGCGCACCTTGCAGTCACCTTCGAGCCAGTACGGTGCGACGTAGCCGTATGCGATCGCGAACGTCCGCTCGTCGGAGCTGCGACCGGCGCGCAGCGCGAGGATGCCGTGCCCCTCGTAGAGAAACATGTCCATCCGCTTCGGCACGCGCGTGATCACGAGCTCTGCGCCGTACGCGGCATTGCGGTCGGTAAGCTCCGCCCATCCTCCGAGCCGCAGATTTCCGCGCGGGCTGAGCGGCAGCGATGCTTCGATGCCAGCGCCGAGCTCGCGATGCCCGTCCGTGTGCTCCGGCGACACGGTCGGTCCGATCGTTCGCGCCGCGGAATCATCGCGCTCGCGCGCCATGCCGTAGCTCGCGCGCAGCCACGTGGACCACTCGATCGGCGGGCGGAACAGGCCCTCGCCGGCGAACTGATCGCCCGCGTCGTCAGCGTGGGCGAGCGCGGGACATGCGAGCACCAGTGCGATCGCGGCCGCGCAAACCCTCATCGGAGCCAATGACACAGCGAGCGCGGATCCGTTGCAACACTTTTGATCTAGCGGAGGCCGATGAAGCCCATGTGGACCCCGCCCTCGCGACCGTCGCGGCGGTAGCTGAAGAAGCGATCGGGGTGGCACTTGGTGCACGGCGGAGCGGAATCGATGTGCTCGCTGCGAACGCCGGCGCGCTCGGCGACGGTGCGGTTCGCGACGCGGAGATCGATGTGCTTCTTGGTCGGCCCGTCGACGACGAGGCCTGCCGGCTCCCCACCCGCCTTGGCAAACGCGGCGCGGAACTCGTCGACGACCTCGTCACCGACCTCGAAGCAGCACGGGCCGATCGACGGGCCGAGCGCCATGCGGATGCGATCCGCGCGGGCGCCGAGCGCCACCATGCGATCGAGCACGTTCGTGACGACGCCGCGATCGCTCGCGGGAATCGTCGGGCCGGGCGACGAACCGATCGTCCCGCGCCAACCCGCGTGACACGCGCCGACGATGCGCGCTTCGGGATCCGCGAACACGATCGGCACGCAGTCGGCCGCGAACGCGCCGAGGACGGGGCCGGGCGTGGTGCACACGATGCCGTCGTACTCGTCCGTCTCACCGAGCGGCGTACCGACGGTCCAGATATTGGTACCGTGCACGTGGCGCGTCGCTCGGAGCTGCGCCGCGTCGTAGCCCGCGGCCTCGGCGAGCATCCGGCGATTGGTCAGGACGTTGCCCTCGTCGTCGCCCCAGCGTTTGCCGAGGTTCAGCGACGCGCGCGCGCCGGTGGACACACCGCCCGTGCGCTCGGGAAAACCATGCACGAAGCCGTCGGTGGGCATGACCGACGAGCGGAGAATGCGGATCGCCACCAGAGGGGCCTACCACACCTGGGTGCGTGATATCCTCGAAGCATGATTCCGTACGACGACCTGGTGATCGCGCTGCAGACCTGGCGCGCGAAGCAGGGCCTTCCGGTCGGGCAGCTCTCCGGTCAGCTCACGCCGCCGCCGGCGCCCGCTGCCAAAGTCCCGTCGGGGCCGACGTTCAGCAACGCGGCTCCGCCTCCGCTGCAGCACGCCACGCATGACGAGCCGATCGACGATGTCGATGGGCACCTCATCGAGGAGCAGCACGACGAGAACTACAACGCCGAGGCCGGCGACTTCGCGATGGGCTTCCAGCCCGCCGGCAACGACGAGTCCACGTCGATCGGTGGCCAGCCGAGCCCCGAAGAGAATCTCGGCACCGAGGTCGCGTCACCCGGCGGTCGCCGCGGTGGCAGCGGCCAGCAAGACTGGTAGAGCTTCCATGCTCGGCGATGACGACATCGCGATCGAGCTCGAGAGCAGCGATGGCGCCGCAGCGATCGGTCGCGTGACCGAGACCGGCGCCCATGCCGAGCATCTCGCCGGCAAGCGTGTGCTCGTCGGACCGATCGATCCATGCGGCGAGTGCGATGTCTGTCGCCGCGGCGGTGCAGCGGTCTGCCCCACGGCGCGTAGGCGCTCCGCTCCACTCACCTCGCCCGTCGTCGCGGCGGCGCGCTGGGTGATCGCGCTGGGCGAACCGGACGGCGTGAATGCGACCTCGGCCGTCGTCGCCGGAGATCTCGCGCTCGCATACACGCTCTACGCGCGCACGGGTGTCGGCCCGCGCGATCCGGTCGTCGTGGTCGGCGCGTCGCGCGTCGCGCGTCTCCTGCATCGCGTGATCATCGCGAAGGGCATCGAAGCGGTCGTGATCACTGACGAGGCCAGCCTCGCTGCCGCGCGCGAGCAGTTCACCGCGCAAGGCATCGGCGGCAAGCCGTGGCGCGTGCTGTGCGCCGACGGTGCAGCGGTGCCGCTCGCCGCTGCGTGTTGCGGGCCGCGCGCGACGCTGACGGTGCTCGCGACAGGTGACGCGCCTGCGATCCCCGCGTCTCTGTTGGCGCGCGAGGTGGTCGTCATTCCCGTCGCGGGCGCGCATCCCGACCTGCTCGTCGAGACAGCGGCGCTCGCGATGCGCGAATCGATCGATCTCTCCTAGATCCCGTGCGCCGTTCGGGCCCCTCGTGCGTCGTAGCTGCATGACGCGCTGGCTCGTCGGAGCATGGACCCTCGCCGCGTGCGCGGGCCCGCAACACGTCGCATCGGATCCGACGCTCCCTCCGCTGTCGCGAACAGTTCGCTACGACTTCTCCGGTACTGCGCGCGGGCATGGAATTCCCAATGCGCCCCCAGCCGAGTGCTCGAGCCTCGTGCTCGCAGAGCGCGTGACGACGCGGACGAAGGATCGCGAGCTCGCGATCGACATCGAGGTGATCGACGGCAGCGACAAGGAGCTGTGTGGGGTCGGCAGTACGATCCATCTGGCGCTCCGCGATGGCCGCGAGACCATCACTGCGTCGCCAGGCACCCCGTACGACGTACGCGACCGCGTCGCGGGGCTGCACGAGAAGCTCGGAATGGAAGGCTTCACGTTCGCCGTCATGGGCAGAGCGGTGCTCGCGGACGGCAAGCAGACGCCGGTGACCGTCGAGGGCGTCGACTACATCGAATTTCGGACGAGCGGTTCGCACGAATTCGGTGACTACCCATCGCGAGGCACCAGCAGCGAGACCTACATGGTGCGCAGGCGAGCGACCGATCAGCGCGTTGCATGTGCGCGTTATTTCACCCACACCGAGGGGGTGAACTTCGAGTACGGAAGCTGGACCTCGGATACCGAGGCGTCGCTCCTGGTCGAGTACGGCGATGGCAGGCCGAACTGCAGCGAGATCCTCTGAGCGACGTTACCTACATTTAGCTCACCGCTACCCGGCCGATACCTGTCTCCATGGACAGCAAACCCCACGTGTTCGCGCGCGGTACTCGCGAGAGCGTCAAGATGGTCGAGCCGACGCGGGTGGTGGTGTTTGCGCCGACCGAGTCGCTGACGAAGTGGATCGACGCGGAGCTGGTTGCGACCGGTAACCTCGTGCAAAGCGCGCGCAGCATGTCGGCTGTCGTGTCTTCGCTCGTCGACGATCCGACGCCGCGCCCGCAGGTGCTGGTGCTCGACGTCGATGGCACCCAGCCCGGCGATCTCATGTATCTCCACCTCGTGCGCGAGCGCGGCTGGTGCGGACGCATCATCGGCCTCGGCATGGTCCCGCCTGCCCTGCGCCTCTCGCTCGGTATCGAGCGCGTGCTGAACACGCCCTATGCTCAAGGTACCCTGCGCCACGCGATCGACGACATCGGCTTTAGCAACACGACGCGCCGCATCCCGACGTTCGACGACGACGAGGTCGCGTGCGCCGCTCTCCCCGTGATGCCCGTGTTCCTCGCGCGCAGCAACGCGCGCGTGCAGAAACGTTAGCGCACGAAGATCAGAACGATCAGCACGATGATGATCACGAACGCGGCGATCCCGATGAAGACCTTGCCGCGGCCGCCCTTCATCTCACCGATGAGAGCGTCCTCGGAGACCTTGGCCTGCGAGCCAGATGCCCCGAGGTCCTGCGGCTTGATCGACGCCATCATCTGCGTGCCGCCGGTGCGCAGCGAGTACTTCTCTTTGTCGCCGCGCGAGATGGATCCATCGTCGCCGTAGCGATCCTCGGTCGGTAGCGAGTCCGCCTTGTCGTTCGCGGACTCCTTGCCCGTACGCGCGCGCTCCTCGGCAGCAGCGACCGCCGCTTGCGCGTCGAGATCGCCCTTCTTGAACCACATCGTCTCGCGGAAGGCGTCCTTCTTGCCGCCCTTCTTGGACGATGACTGCGCGGCCGCAGCTGCCTGCGGGCTGTTGACCTGCGGAACTGCGACGATCGGTGCTGCGAGGACCGGCGCTGCGACGACGGGCGCCTGCGGCTGCATGGGCTGCGGCATCGGTTGCTGCGCGGCCTGCGGCTGGAGCGGTTGCGGCATCGGCTGCTGGGCAGGAGACGCCCACGGCGAGCGCTGCGCTTCTGGAACGACGGCGTTGGGCGAAAGCGCGGGCATGTGCGGCGCGACGGCCTGCTGCGGCGGCACGCTGACGATCGCGTCGGGCGCACTCGTGTGAGGCGTGGGCGACGGCTGATGAGACTGCGACTGCGGAACGATCAGATTGGGCGCAGCCATTCCGATCGAAGGCGCGGGCCCGCCGCTCACGCCGATCATCGTCGACGGAGAGACGACAGCAGCAGGTGGTGCGGGCTGGTCGCCGAGGACGACGCCCTTGTTCACGCCCATCAGCGTGGCAACGAGCTCCGCCTTGGGCTTCACCTTGCCCATCGGCATCGTGGTCGCCGGACCTTCACCGCGGGCGATGCGCGTGACCTCGTCGACGAACTGGCGAACCGTCAGGAAGCGCTTTGTCGGGCTGCGATCGAGAGCGCGCATGATCACGGCCTCGACGTTTGCGGGCACGGGCGCGAGCGAGCTCGGCGTGCGAATCGAGCCGTTGACGTGCGCGCGGTGCACTTCCTCGGGCGTGCCCGCGTGCACCGTCTGGCCGGTGAGCACGTAGTAGTACATCGCGCCGAGGTTGTAGAGATTGGAGCGCTGATCGACCGCTTTGCCGTCGACCTGCTCTGGCGCCACGAACTCCGGCACACCCGGGACCTTGTCGGTCGTCGGAACGGGCAGCGAGAAGTTGATCAACTTGATGTCGCCGCCGGCGAACAGGACGTTCTTGGGCGCGAGATCGCGATGCACGACGCCGACCTGGGCGGCCTCGATGAGCGCCTCACCGATCACCTCGATGAGGTGCGCGGCTTGATCGAGCGGAATCGGGCCGCGCGCGTTGATCGCGTCGGCGAGGGTGACGGCGCCGTTGATGAGCTCTGACGCGACCCACGTTTCGTCGCCGCGCTTACCGCTCGCGATCAACTTGGCGACGCCCGCGCTCTGCACGCGCTCGAGCTGCTTGAGCTCGCGCTCCAGGCGCTGCGCCACACCGGGCAGTGCGACGACGGCCGGCGCGACGAGCTTGACGGCGACGGCTTGGCCGCCCTGCTTGTCCTTGCCGCGATGCACGGCACCGGTACGCGAGCCACCGATGCGTTCGCCGAGCTCGAACCGAGCGCTCAGCGTGTCCGCACCGGGAGCGGGCGCAGCATCCAACGGGATCAGGCGGGCAGCATCGACGGGACAGAAGTTCGCGTCGTCACTGAACTGCTTTTGGCACTTCGGGCAGAGCTTCATCGCGCGCGGACTCCAGCGCCTTGGGGTAACCAAGGCTCTAATTCCTCGAATGTTAAGGACATCCGCAGGGGAAAGCAATGTAGCTCACCACTCCGTGCGGCGCACGGGTTCAGCAATCCATTCGCTGCGTTGACAATCCTCGTCGGAGAGCGCTATTCAACCCGGCCCATGGCCTCGAACACCAAAGCGACCACCGTCAAGCGCACGAACAAGCAGGAAAAGGCCGGTCGTCGCCGCAAGAACAAGCTCGCTCGCAAGTCGACCAAGTCGGCGGTCGAGCTGTTCGCCGGCCTCGGCGAGCCCGGCAAGCCCGCTCCCAAGCGCTAGTTGCTACCCGACGTCGGCGCTGACGCGGTCGACAGAGAACACGCCCTTGATGCGTGACAGCGATCGGATCACGCTCTTCAGCTGATCGAGGTCGCGCACGCTCGCGTGGAACGTATTCACGGCGCGGCCATCCTCGGTCGCGCGGCAGTGGGCCTGGTTGATGTTCACGCCCTGGTCGGTAAACGACTGCGAGATGTGCGCGAGCAGGCCCGGCTTATCGGAGCAGAGGACCTGGATCGCGACCTCGTGCTGCGTCTTGCTGTTGCCGTCCCACTCGACGTCGATGCGGCGCTCGGGATCGAGATCGAGGCCCTTGTCGCAATCCTTGCGGTGAACGGTGACGCCGCGGCCGCGCGTGATGAAGCCCGTGATGGGATCGCCGGGGAGCGGGCTGCAGCACTTCGCGAAGCGCACGAGGATGTCCTCCTCGCCCGCGACCTTGATGCCGGTGGATGACGTGCGCCGCGTGACCTTCTTGAGCAGCGTCTTCAACATGCTCTCGGTCTGGGCGGGCTCCTTGTCGGCCTTGGTCAGCTCGGGGAGCGCCTTCTCGAGGACTTGCTGGGTCGTGATCTTGCCGTAGCCGACCTGCACGATGAGCTCGTCGACGGTGGAACACCCGAGCTCGTTCGCCGCCAGCTTGAGCTGCTTCTCCGCGCGCGCGATCGAGGTGGAGTGCTTGCGCAGCCCCTTCTCGAGGAGGTCGTTGCCGAGAACGACGGCCTTGTCGCGCTGCTCGGTGCGCAGCAGGTAGCGAACCTTGGTGCGCGCGCGCGCCGTCTTCACGAGCTTCAACCAGTCCTTGTTCGGCTTCTGGTTGGGGCTGGTGATGATCTCGACGGTGTCGCCGTTGCGCAGCTGATAGCGGAGCGGAACGATCATGCCGTTCACGCGCGCGCCGCTGCAGTGATCGCCGATGTTGGAGTGCACCGAGTATGCGAAGTCGATCGGGCACGAGCCCTTGGGCAGCGCCTTCACATCGCCACCGGGTGTGAACACGTAGACCTCGTCGCCGAACAGGTCGATCTTGACCGACTCGAGGAACTCCGTCGGATCGCGCAGCTCCTTCTGCGATTCCATGAGCTGACGGAGCCACGCGAACTTCTTGTCGTCGGGCGCGATCGCCGTGCCCTCTTTGTATTTCCAGTGCGCAGCGATGCCGTGCTCCGCGACGAGGTTCATGTCCTTCGTGCGGATCTGGATCTCGATGCGCTCGCCGCGCGGACCGATCACGGCCGTGTGCAGCGACTG
>DASYDE010000067.1:0-84270 GCA_036499725.1 Kofleriaceae bacterium | reverse complement strand
CGCAAGCAGTTGTCGCAGCGCCCGCACTTCTGCGGCGCGATCTCGCCCAGGTACTCGAGGATCGCGATGCTCCGGCAGCCCGGCGCCTTCACGTACGCGAGCAGCGAGTCGAGCCGCTGCCGGTCCGCGATGCGCCGCGCTTCGTACTGCCGCGCGCGCTCCATCAGCTCCGGAATCTCCGGCGGTGGATCGGCGACGTAGTACAGGCCGCCTTCCTTCTCCGTGATGAAGTGCTCGTCCTTGAGCAGCGACAGCACGGTGCGCGTGCGCTGCTGACCGACGCTGCTGCCGAGCGCGAGGTTCGTCACGGTCGGCGGCGACTCGTCGGCTTCCTTGCCGCGCAGTGCAGTGAACGCCTCGAGCGCCTTGAACACCTGCCAGACCTGGCGCTTCGTCGGGTACGTGCCCGACAGGAAGTACTCCTGGATCGCCACGTCGTCGGGCGAGAACAGCAGGACGCAGCGCGCGGGCTTGCCATCGCGACCACCGCGGCCGGCCTCCTGCGCGTACGCCTCGAGCGACCCGGGCACGTGATAGTGCAGGACGTTGCGGATGTCCGGCTTGTCGACGCCGAGTCCGAACGCGTTCGTCGCGATCATGATCAGCTCGCTCGACGCCATGAACTTGTTCTGCGAGGCGTCGCGCTCGCCCTTGTTCATGCGGCCGTGATAGCGCTCGACGGCGATGCCGTGCCGCGTGAGCGATTCGTAGAGCTCCTCGACCTTCTTGACCGTCGCCGCGTACACGATGCCCGGCTTCGGCAGCTTCTTCAGCAGCGTGACGAGCGTGCGCATCTTCTCGTCGTCGTCGTCGAACGGGATGACCTCGTAGTGGAGGTTCGGCCGGTCGAACGTCGTCGTGACGATCTTCGCGTCCTCGATCCCGAGCTGGAACAGGATGTCGTCGCGGACGTGCGGCGGCGCGGTCGCGGTCGTCGCGAGCACCGGCGGACGGCCGACGTCGTCGAGCGCCTTGCGCAGCGACAGGTACGCGGGCCGGAAGTCGTGGCCCCATTGCGACACGCAGTGCGCCTCGTCGACGACGAAGCGCGACACGCCGACGCCGCTGGCGGCCTCGCGCAGGAACACGCGGAACTCGGGATCCGCCATGCGCTCGGGCGTGGTGAGCAGCAGCTTGCCGCCCGGCGCGCGGATCAGCGCGTCGACCTCGCGGCGCTGCTTCACGGTGAGCGTCGAGTCGATGCGAACGGCGGTGACGCCCTTCGCGACCATCTTGTCGATCTGATCCTTGATCAGCGCGATCAGCGGGCTGACCACGACCGTGATGCCGGGCAGGATCACCGACGGCAGCTGATAGAGGAGCGACTTGCCGCTGCCGGTCGGCATCACGGCGAGCACGTCCTGACCCGCGAGCAGCTGCTCGAACGCCTGCGCCTGACCGGCGCGGAACGACTTGATGCCGAGCGCCTTCTGTCCGACGCCGAGCAGCGCGCCGACCTTCGCCGGCAGGCCCGCACCTTCCGGCGGCACCGGCCCGCTCAGATCGTAGTAGACCTGCGGCGGTGCGATCGGCGGCGGCGGCGGCTTGGCGACCTTCACCGGCTTCGGCGGCTTCGCGGCCTTCGCCGGCTTCGCAGCAGCCTTCGGGGCAGGGGCAGCCGGCGCAGCCGCGCGCTTCGGCGTCCGCGCTTTTGGCGCAGCAGCCTCGACTTTCTTCTTCGTACTCCGTCCGGTTGGACGCTTGGTCGTGGACAAATCCACGTCTCCTTCGGTCACCGACACTCGCCATCCAGCCAGGCCCAACAAGGCCAGCGGAATGCGTGTCACTACACGAAGCGGCTCCCTCGGGCGCCACCTCGATGTCGATCAACACCATATCATGGTCCCGCCCCGCAAGCGGGATCTGGCCAATTCCACTGCGAGCGGGTTCGCGCCGTCTGGCGCGGACCCAGTGCGAGCAGAAGCTAATGTGGAGATACTAACCGCGATGGCCTCCGTCCCCGACCGTCCGGTACAGGAAGCCGAGAACCGGCTCGAGCGGTTCAACGGCGAACGCGAGCGACTGCTGGCCGAGGTCGAGCGCCGCGTCGTCGCGCGCAAGGTCGACGAGTCGCGCAAGGGCGGCGATGCCTCCCTCGAGTACGTGCTGAACGACGTCGCGTTCTGCGAGATCCGTCGCCACGAAGCCTCGCGCGACAACGACGGCGCCGCCCGGTGGCGCGACCTCTCGCGCAAGCTGCTCGCGATGTCCGACGACGCGAAGCAAGCGGAGCTGCGCGAGCTCGTGCGCTACTACGGCCACGACGTCGTCGGAAACTTCGATCCGCGCGTCTACAAGATGGTGAACAGCATCGGGCCGTCGCTGCTCGGCTTCGTGTTCTCGCCGATCTCGAGCCTGCGCGATGGCCTCGACGCGATCCGCCAGCTCGACACGCGGATCACCGCCGACGGCGAGGTCGATCTCGTGCGGCAGTGCGCCGAGCGCGGCACGGTCGTCGTCACGCCGACGCACTCGTCGAACATGGACTCGCCGGCCATCGGCCTCGCGCTCGTGCGCGCGCGGTTGCCGCCGGTCACCTACGGCGCAGGCAAGAACCTCTTCACCAACCCGTTCATCTCGTACTTCATGCGGAACCTCGGCGCGTATCGCGTCGATCGCCGGCTGAAGTTCGAGCTCTACAAGGACGTGCTCAAGGAGTACTCGACCGTCCTCCTCGAGCACGGCTATCACTCGCTGTTCTTCCCGGGCGGCACGCGCTGCCGCAGCAACATCGTCGAGAAGCACCTGAAGCTCGGCCTGCTCGGCACCACCGTCACCGCGTACAAGAACAGCGTGCGCGAGGGCGCGCCGCAGAAGCGCATCTACATCGTCCCCGCGACGATCAACTACCGGCTCACGCTCGAGGCCGAGACGCTGATCGACGACTACCTCGCCGAGACCGGCAAGAGCCGCTACATCATCACCGACGACGAGTTCTCCCGCGTCGGCCGCATGCTCGAGTACTTCCGCAAGCTGCTCGCGCACGAGGGCTCGGTGATCGTGCGGTTCGGCCGCCCGCTCGACGTGTTCGGCAACGACATCACGGATGACGGCGAGTCGATCGATCGCGCCGGACGCATCGTCGATCCTGCGAGCTACATCCGCGGCGCGAACGGCGACGTCACCGACGACGATCAGCGCGACGCCGAGTACACGCGCGCGCTCGGCCGCCGGCTCGCCGCGGCGTATCCGCGCCTGACCGTGTTCCATGCGACGCACCTCGTCGCGCGCGCGCTGTTCGATGGCGTCGCTCGCGCCGCCGGCACGCGCGACATCTACAAGCTGCTGCGCCTCGCGCCCGGCCAGGCCGCGTTGCCGGTGGCGACGGTGCTGGATGATCTGACGCGGCTGCGCGCGCGGCTCGTCAGCAACCCGGCGTGGGGCAGCGAGCACCCGATGCTCGCCCCACAGGCCGCGTCGGCGATCCTCGAGGACGCCGTGCGCGGCCTGTCGACGTATCACACGCGGCCGATCGTCGCGCAGCGCGGCGATGCGCTCCACGTCGAGGACATGAAGCTCATCTACTACTATCAAAACCGCACGGCGCACATTCCCCCGGAGGCCTCGTCGTGAGCAGCCGCGCGGATACCGTCGGCATCATCGGCGCGGGCCCGTTCGGCACGGCGCTCGCCTCGGTGCTCGCGCGCGCAGGCCGGCGCGTCGTGCTGTTCTCGCGCGACGCGGACGTCGTGGCCGCGATCACCGCACAGCGCAAGAACCCGCGCTTCCCCGAGGCGGCGCTGCCCGAGCCGCTGACCGCGACCTCTGATCTGAAGCAGCTCGCGAGCGAGGCGCGGTTCCTCGTGCTCGCCGTGGTATCCGGCAACGCGCGTGATCGCGCACGCGAGCTCGGCGATGTCGTCGATGGCAGCCACATCGTCGTGCACGCGATCGGCGCGCTGTCGCCGCACGGTGATCAGCGCGTGTCCGAGGTGATGGCCGATGGCCTGCCGACGCAGAAGCTCGGCGCGCTCGCCGGCCCCGCGATGCCCGGCGATCTCGCGGCCGGGCACTACGCGTCGATGGTGGTCGCGTCGATGTTCGACGAGGTCGTCGCCGAAGGTCGCCGCTTGCTCAACGCGCCACCGATGCTGCGCGTGTACTCGTCGAAGGATCTCGTCGGCGTCGAGCTCGCGTCCGCGCTCGCCGGTGCGTACACCGTCGCGCTCGGCATGTCGGACGGCCTCGGCATCGGGGCCGGGCCACGCGCCGTGCTGATCACGCGCGCCGTCGCGGAGGCGTCGCGGCTCGGGCAGGCGGCGGGCGCCGATGCGCGCACGTTCAGCGGCCTGTCGGGCCTCGGCAACCTGCTCGTGCGCGCGACGGAT
The DNA here is from genome assembly GCA_036499725.1 of Kofleriaceae bacterium. Taxonomy (GTDB): domain Bacteria; phylum Myxococcota_A; class Polyangia; order Haliangiales; family Haliangiaceae; genus JABFXX01. The sequence goes on along the minus strand of DASYDE010000067.1, from coordinate 79,942 downwards.
GTGGAGCGCTCGGCGGACTACGCGCTCGGCCGCCGGCTCGCCGAGGGCGTGATCAGCGCCGATGGCGCGCGGACCGAGGGGGCGCGCGCGGCCGCCGCGGGCGTCGCGATGGCGGCGCGCTTGCGCGTGCGCATGCCGGTGCTGCAAGGCCTGGCCGGTGTGCTCGCGGGCAAGCTCGAGCCGCGCGAGGCGGCGATCCTGGTCGGCGATACGGTGGCCGAGGCCGAGTGATGCGGCTCGCGTGCGCGTGCGCCGTGCTCCTGGCATGCACGCATCCGCACGAGCCGCCGATCGCGACGCCGCCACCCGGTGTGGAGGTCGCGTTGTACGCCGATCGCGCCGGTTCGAACCTCGCGATCATCGACGATCGCCGGTGGATCGACGTCGTCGGCGAGCACCTGGTCCTCGAGGACGTGGCGGACGATGTCGCCGTGCCGTCGCTCGTGCTCGAGGTGCTGTCCGGCCCCGGTCACCTCGCGATCGGCGCCTGCGCGCGCGCGCGGATGGTCGATGGCGGCAGCGGTTCGAGCGCCGAGATGCCGAGCGGCCTCGGCTCGAACGCCGTGCCGCCGCCTCCGCCGGAGCCCGATGGCGACGTCGTCGTGCCGCCGCGGCTCCCGCTCGCGCCGACCATGCGCTGCGCGACCTCCGGGCCGGCTGGTCGCTACCTCCTGCGCGTGCTCTACAGCTCGACCGCGCTCGCGTTCCACGCCGAGCACGCCATCACGATCACCACGCCCGACCGCGCGCACATCGCGACGAACCTGTCGATCACCACGCCGATCTGGCGCCACCGCGACGGTGTGGCACCGAGCGCGCTCGTCACCGCCTTCGAAGGCCTGCCCGGCGGCGAAGCGCTGCCCGTCCAGCTCGGGCGAGACCGGGTCGTGCTCGACGGCTCGACCGGCGTCATCCACTTCGCCGCGCGCGACGTGTCCGCGCGGGTGCGCCGCGTGCTGTCCGCGAGCAACGACATCACCGGCAGCGACTCGCCACCGGGCGTGTGGGCGCAGGAGCGCACGAGCGCGGATGATAACGAGCCCGACGCGTATGTCTGGATCTGGCTCGAGCTGCCGGGGACGCACCTCGCGCCGGGCAACGTGCTGTTCCACGTCGACTATCCCGGCGAGATCGCGCGCGACGTCAATCTCCCCGCGGAGACCCGCGTGCTCACGCCGGACAACGAGACCGCCACCGTCACGCGCCTCCCGATGTGGGCCGACGAAGGGCTGCGCGGTTCGATCCAGCGCTCGTTCAGCGGCACGGCCGAGACTCTCGTGAAGGAGAGCTTCAACGCGACGGTGCTCAACTACGGCGAGGTACCGCGCGAGATCTTCGTCGAGGAACCGCTGCGCCACGATGGCAAGCGCGTCGTCGCGAGCTCGTGGCCGACGAAGCCGGGCCTCGTGGGCGACACGCTGCGCACGAAGCTCGCGGTAGCGCCGGGCAAGGTCGAGCGCGCAGGGTTCGTCGTGAACTACCTGTTCAATGTGCCGGCGCCGGGGCCGATGTGATCAGCCCGATCCCGAGCCAGAGCCGGAGCCATCATCCGAGCCCGATCCGCTGCCGTCGATGGTCAGCGTGATGTTGTACGAGTTGGTCTGCCCGGTGATCGCCGGGAACACCTCGAAGACGTAGTTGCCCGTCGTCAGCGGCGCGCATGACGGCGACGCACCGGGGCACGTGATCGTCTCGGTGTCGGTGATGCCGCGCGACTGTCCGAGCTGCGTGACGCCGTCGCTGCCGAACAGCTTCAGGTCGAGGTCGCCGTTCGCGCGGTCGCTCATCACGATCGTCACCGTCACGCTGGTCGTGCCATCGGGCACGCTGAACCCGTAGTAGTCGAGGTCGTCCGCGCCGGCGCTGCCGTCGGAGCCGATCGCGGGCGGGCAGATGGCGGCGGGCCCGGTCATGCCGGCCGTCACCGCGAACGGCTGGTCGGGCGTGTCGTTGGGCTCGCCGAACGTGCAGTCGGCCGCCGCAAACGGGCCATCGGCCGCCGCGTCGATCGGGATCTCCTTGTCGGAGAAGTCGAGCGCGAGGGAGCAGCCGCTGATCACGATCAGCCAAGCCGGGGCGAGCGCGCAAGCGGCGCGCAGTGGCGACTCCCGGACCATGGCTCAAGCTAGCCGGCAAAAGCGCAGAACGTCAAGAGATCTGGCGCACTTAGCTCCTGAGCCGCGCTTGACCGGCGCCCGGCCCGGCGCTAGGGTGCGCCCTCTCCGGCCATGTACCTGCAAGACCTCATCTTCACGCTGCAGAAGTTCTGGGCGGATCGCGGCTGCGTGATCGAGCAGCCCGTCGATGTCGAGGTCGGGGCGGGCACGTTCCACCCGGCCACGTTCCTGCGGGTGCTCGGTCCCGAGCCCTGGAACGCCGCGTTCGCGCAGTTCTGCCGGCGCCCGTCGGACGGTCGCTACGGCGACAACCCGAACCGCGCCGGCGCGTACTACCAGTTCCAGGTCGGCCTGAAGCCGTCCCCGCTGCACGTCCAGGATCTCTACCTCGACTCGCTGCGCGCGATCGGCCTCGATCCGTCGAGCCACGACGTGCGCTTCGTCGAGGACGACTGGGAGTCGCCGACGCTCGGCGCGTGGGGCCTCGGGTGGGAAGTCTGGTGCGACGGCATGGAGGTGACGCAGTTCACCTACTTCCAGCAAGCAGGCGGTCTCGATCTGCTGCCCGTCACCGCGGAGCTCACGTACGGCGTCGAGCGGCTCGCGATGTACCTGCAGAACAAAGACAACATGTTCGATCTGCAATGGGACAAGAACGTGACCTACGGGCAGCTGCGGCACCCGTGGGAAGTGGAGTACTCCACGTTCCACTTCGAGGAGCTCGACGCGAAGATCAGCTTCGCCGAGTTCGATACGTACGAGTCCGAGTGCAAGCGACTCTTGGCCCGCGCAAAGGATGGCAAGCCAGCACCTCTCGTCCTGCCGGCGTATCAGTTCTGCATGCAGGCCTCGCATGCGTTCAACAGCCTCGACGCGCGCGGAGCGATCAGCGTGACGGAGCGCGCGCGGTTCATCGGTCGCGTGCGCGGCATGGCCAAGGCGTGCGCGGAGACGTACGTCGGGTCGCGCGCGGCGCTCGGCTTCCCGTTGCTGCCCAAGCACCTGCAGAAGCAGGCTGTCGACGCGTATCTCGCCGCTGCCGAGTCTGGCGTGAACGCCGCCGCGCTCGCCGCTGCGCGCGCTGTGGCTCCGCACGCGGAGGAGATTGCTCATGCCAGCTGATCTCCTGTTCGAGATCGGGTGCGAGGAAATCCCCGCCAAGATGCTCGCGCGTCAGCTCGAGGATCTCCCGAAGTTCGTCGAGCTCCGCCTCGCGGCCGCGCGCCTCGAGCACAAAGGCGTGCGCGCACTCGGTACGCCGCGCCGTCTCGCGATCATCGTCAAGGGACTCGCGGATCGCCAACCGGATCTGAACGAGGAAGTCGTCGGCCCGCCCGTCGGCGCTGCGTTCGCGCCCGACGGCACGCTGTCCAAAGCGGGGCAGGGCTGGGCGACCAAGAACGGCGCCACCGCCGACCAGATCCAGAAGAAGGAAGTCGCGGGCAAGAAGGGCCAGTACGCGGTCGTCATGCGGTCCGTCGTCGGTCAAGACACGCGCGCGCTGCTGCCCACGCTCCTCGCCGAGCTCGCCGCATCCATCGCGTGGCCCAAGTCGCAGCGCTGGGGTTGGACCGAGTTCTCGTTCGTGCGCCCGGTGCAATGGCTCGTCGCTCTGTATGGCGGCGAGGTCGTTCCGCTGACGTGGGCGAACCTCACCGCGGGTCGTGCATCCAAGGGACACCGCTTCCTCACGAACAAGGCGATCGAGATTCCGTCCGTCGACGCGTACGTCGACACGCTACGCGCGGCGCACGTCGTCGTCGATCCGGATGCGCGCAAGGAGCTCGTGCGCGCAGAGATGTCTCGCCTCGAGAAGGAGACGGGCTTGAAGGTCCGTCCCGACGAGACGCTGCTCGCGGAAGTCATCAACCTCGGCGAGTACCCCGTCGGCGTGTGCGGTGAGTTCGACAAGTCGTTCCTCTCCATCCCCGAGGAGATCATCGTCACGACGATGAGGAACAACCAGAAGTACTTCGCGATGGAAGGCCCCGACGGCAAGCTCGCGAACCGCTTCGTCACGATGATGGCGACGGTGGTGAAGGACCCCAAGGTCGTCCAGCAGGGCAACCAGAAGGTCGTCGCGTCGCGCCTCTCCGACGGAAAGTTCTTCGTCAGCGAGGATCGCAAGAAGAGCTTCGAGGCGTGGAACACCAAGCTCGATAGCGTCGTGTTCCAAGCCAAGCTCGGCGACAAGGCCAAGACCATCGGCGACAAGGTTCGTCGTCTGCAGAGCATCGTGAAGAAGCTCGCGGTCTTTGCGGGCCTCGAAGCACAGCAGGTCGAGCTCGCGGTGCGCTCCGCGGCGGTCGCCAAAGCGGATCTCGCGTCGCTCGCCGTCGGTGAGTTCCCCGAGCTCCAGGGCGTGATGGGTCGCCACTACGCCAAGGACTTCGGCGAGACGGCTGCGGTCGCCACGGCGATCGACGAGCACTGGTGGCCCAAGGGGCAAGGCGCCGCGCTGCCCACGTCGTCGTTCGGTGCACTCGTCGCGCTCGCGGATCGCATGGACACGATCGCGGGCTGCTTCGCCGTCGGGCTCGAGCCGAGCGGCTCTGCGGATCCGTTTGGTCTGCGCCGTGCGGCGATCGGCATCTGGCAGATCCTCCTCGGTCGCCCCGAGTGGTCGCAGCTGTGGACGCCGCTGTTCGCATCCGCGCGCGAAGCGCTGAAGGAGCAGGGCGTCGAGCTCGCGCCCAAGGCCGTGGGCTCGACGGAAGAGTTCTTCCGCACGCGCCTCCGCGGCATCTTCGTCGACAGCGGCATCCCGTCGCAGGACGCCGACGCCGCCCTCGCCCAGGACTTCCGCGACCCGATCGACGCGCGGGCCCGTGCGCTCGCGTGCGCGAAGATCAGCAAGGAAGCGCGCGAGGTGTTCAAGCGCGTCGCGAATATCCTCGATGACGCGACGACCAAGAAGCTCGCGTTTCCCGCCACGCCGGATCCCGCGCTGTTCCTCGCCGACAATCCCGTCGAGAAGAACCTGTGGGACGCGTTCGGCAAGGCGCAGACCGCCGAGAAGGCTGCACGTGAAGCGCGTGACTACGCCACGGTGCTCGCGTCGCTCGAAGGGCTGCGCCCCGTGGTCGCCGCGTTCTTCGACAAGGGCGGCGTCATGGTCATGGACCCGAACGAAGCGCTGCGTGGCAATCGCCTCTCGCTGCTCTCGAACTTCCTGCAGCCGTACATGCAGATCGCGGACTTCCGTCTGCTCGCAGGTGCTGCGTGAAGTTCGTCCGGCAGTTCGGCGGCGGTAGCGCCGAAGGTCGCGCCAAGGACAAGGCGCTCCTCGGTGGTAAGGGCGCGAACCTCGCCGAGATGGCGTCGCTCGGCCTCCCGGTGCCGCCCGGCTTCACCATCACGACGGAAGTGTGTCGCTACGTGATGGAGCACGCGCAGGCCAAGGGGGATGAGCGATATCCCGCCGACCTCGACGGTGAGGTTCAGCAGGCGCTCGCGAAGGTCGAAGAGATCACGAAGACCACGTTCGGCGACAACGCGAACCCGCTGCTCGTGAGCGTGCGCTCCGGTGCGCCCGCGTCGATGCCGGGCATGATGGATACGATCCTCAACCTCGGTCTCAACGACACGACGGTCGAGGCGCTCGCACAGAAGTCGGGCAACGCGCGCTTCGCGTGGGACTGTTATCGCCGCTTCGTAGCGATGTACGGCGAGGTTGTCCTCGGCGTGACATCCGCCGCGGAGGACCAGCCCGAGCCGTTCGACACGATCCTCGACGACGTGAAGCGCAAGTACAAGGCGAACCGCGATCAGGACCTCACCGCCGACGCGCTGAAGGAAGCCGTCTCGCTGTTCAAGGCCGAGATCAAGACCAAGACCGGCGCGCCATTTCCCGACGACGTGAAGACGCAGTTGTGGGGCGCGATCGGCGCCGTGTTCGGCTCGTGGGACAACCCGCGCGCGGACTACTACCGCAAGATGCACGGCATCAGCGCCGCGATGGGCACGGCCGTGAACGTGCAGGCGATGGTGTTCGGCAACCTCGGCGAGGACTGCGCGACGGGCGTCGCGTTCACGCGCAACCCCGCGACGGGCACGGCCGAGCTGTACGGCGAGTTCCTCACGAACGCGCAGGGCGAGGATGTCGTCGCGGGTATTCGCACGCCGGAGCCGATCAGCGAGCTCGCGAAGACGCTGCCCCAAGCACACGCCGAGCTCGTGCGTGTCGCGAAGCTCCTCGAGGATCACTTCCGCGACATGCAGGACCTCGAGTTCACGATCCAGAACAAGCAGCTCTACATGCTGCAGACGCGCAGCGGTAAGCGGACCGGCAAGGCGATGGTGAAGGTCGCTGTCGATCTCGTCGCCGAGGGCAAGCTGACGCCGAACGAGGCCGTGCTCCGCATCGACGCGAGCAAGCTCGACGAAGTTTTGCACCCGACGATCGATCCCAAGGCGCGTCCGCCCGCGATCGGCAAGGGACTGCCCGCGTCTCCCGGTGCCGCGATCGGCCGCGTCGTGTTCACCGCCGGTGCCGCTGAAGAGTGGGCGAGCAAGGGCGAGAGCGTGATCCTCGTCCGCACGGATACGTCGCCCGAGGACATTCACGGCATGAAGGCCGCGGTAGGCATCCTCACAGCGCGCGGCGGCATGACGTCGCACAGCGCGGTCGTGGCGCGCGGTATGGGCAAGTGCTGCGTGACAGCGTGTACGTCGCTGCGCGTCGACGCTCCCAAGAAGACGGCCGTGTTCGCCGGCGGTGTGCTCGGCAGCGGTAAAGAGCTCCGCCTCGCCGAGGGCGACACGCTCACGCTCGATGGTTCGACGGGAGAGGTCTACAAAGGCGCGGCGCCGCTCGTGCCCGCGCAACTCGGTAGCGAGCTCGGTAAACTGATGGAGTGGGTCGACGCGGCCCGCACGCTGAAGGTCCGCACCAACGCGGATACGCCGACGGATGCTCGCACCGCGCGCAGCTTTGGCGCGGAGGGCATTGGCCTGTGCCGCACCGAGCACATGTTCTTCCAGCCCGAGCGCATCCTCGCCGTGCGCGAGATGATCGTCGCCGCCGACGAGACCGGCCGCCGCACCGCGCTCGCGCGGATCCTGCCGATGCAGCAGGGCGACTTCAAAGAGCTGTTCACGGTGATGGACGGGCTGCCCGTCACGATCCGCCTGCTCGATCCGCCCCTCCACGAGTTCCTGCCTCACACGGAGCAGGACATCGCCGAGGTTGCCGCGCAGACCGGCAAGACCGTTCAGCAGATCGCGGCCAAGACCGCGGAGCTGACGGAAGCGAACCCGATGCTCGGCCATCGCGGCGTTCGCCTCGCGATCACGTTCCCCGAGATCTACGAGATCCAGGCGCAGGCGATCGGTGCTGCCGCCGTCGAGGCGCACAACGCCGGGATCAAAGTCTCTCCCGAGATCATGATCCCGCTCGTCATGGTTCCTGAAGAGCTGCGCCGTATGCGCGAGCTGGTGACGAAGGCGATGGACAAGGCGCTCGCCGGCGCCGACATCCCGTACACGATCGGCACGATGATCGAGCTGCCGCGCGCGTGCGTGGTCGCGGACCGCATCGCCCAGCACGCCGACTTCTTTTCGTTTGGCACCAACGACCTGACGCAGACCACGTTCGGCCTCTCGCGCGATGACGCGGGCCGGTTCCTGCCGACCTATGTGGATGACGGCGTCCTGCCGGTCGACCCGTTTGTCGCGCTGGACCAGGAGGGCGTCGGCGCCCTGATCGAGCTGGGTGTCCGCGGCGGCCGGTCCACCAAGCCCGGCCTCAAGGTCGGGATCTGTGGCGAGCACGGTGGCGAGCCGAGCTCCGTCGAGTTTTGCCACCGCGCAGGCTTTGACTATGTCTCGTGCTCCCCGTTCCGCGTGCCTATCGCGCGTGTAGCGGCTGCCCGGGCGGCTTTGACGGCGAAGAAGTGACCTTGATCATGCAGGCAACCTATTACGTAACCACGCGGTCGAAGCGGGCACCCATGAGGACTTTGATTGCGGCGACTTGCGTGCTCGGCGCAGTCCTCGGGGCGGGATGTACGGCCGACTCCAGTAAGGTTCGCCCGATCGAGGACGAGCTGTTCTACCCGACGGGCATGGCCGTCGCGCCGGATGACTCGGTGGCCTTCGTGGCCAACGCGAACTCCGAGCTTCGCTACGACTCCGGCGCCGTCATGGTGCTGGACCTCGCGCTCGTCGATTCCGTCATCTCGGACTGGGTGAAGAACAAGGCGCTTCCCGACGGCGATGACGACGGTGATGGCGAGGCGGACTGCGCGCAGGACCCGGATCGTTCCGAGACGCTCATCTGTGACGAGTCGCGCTTCTTCGAAGAGCGCGCGGGCGTTCGCATCGGCAACTTTGCCACCGACATCGGCATCCAGGATCGCGGCAACGGCGCACTCCGCCTGTTCGTTCCGACCCGTGGTGACCCCTCGATCGCGTGGGCGGACTGGGACGGTTCGCGTCTCGCGTGCTCGTCCAACAGCGATCCGGATGCGCTGTGCGACGACAACCATCGCCTGTCGTACCTCAACAACGACTCCGGCCAGTCGAGCATCCCCGAGGAGCCGTTCAACGTCTACGCCGATTCCAAGGGCGAGTTCGCGATGGTCACGCACCTGACGTCGGGTGCGGTGACGCTCATCAACTCGCCGAAAGACTCACAGGACGTCGGTGTGACCGACGTGCTCACCGGCATCTTCGCCGCCGATGGCAACGGTCTGCGCGGCGCGACCGGCGTGACCGGGAGCCCGTCGGGCAACGGCATCGTCTACGTCGGCAGCCGTACCGAGGATCGCATCCAGACGTTCACCGTCGGGCACCCCGCCAACGGCGCGTCTCCGTTCCTCTTGCCTGGCGAGTGGTTCTTCCTCGACGGCGTCGGCGCCAACACCGGCGGCTCCTCGGATACGCGCGGTATGACGTTCTCGCCGTCGGGCGAGCGCATGTACCTCGTGAACCGTCGCCCGCCGTCTCTGCAGGTGTACGACGAGTCGCTCACCGCAACCGGTGCCCCCGCGAACAACGCGATCGGTGCGACGGACATCTGCCGCCAAGCGTCGACGGTCGCGATCAGTGGCGTGGGCGCGGACGAGCGCGCCTACATCACCTGCTTCCAGGACGGTCAGCTCTACGTCGTGAACCCGCGCTCCGGTGTGTACGTGGAGGACATCATCCTCGTCGGCCGCGGCCCGTACTCGGTCGCCACTGCGCGCAGCCGCAACAAGCTGTTCGTCACGAACTTTCTCGAGGACACGATCGCCGTCATCGACATCGACCCGGCGTCGCCCACTCGCAACCGCGTCGTGCTCCGCATCGGCACGCCCAAGGCACCATGATGCGCACCGCTCGCTCTCACTTCGGCTTCGGCTTTGGCAGTGGCCTCCTCGCTGTCCTCGTATCGGTCGTCTCTATTGCATGCGGCGGCAGCAGCGATGTGCCTCCGAGCCAGCTCAACCTCGATCGCCCGGTGGACATCTCGTTCGCGTGTTACGGCGGCCTGCGCATCACCAACGGTGCGGCGGCGACGGTCGACCAGGACGTGACGATCACCGCGCAACCGACGTCGTCGTGCGACTTCCGCTCTGGCGCGAGCGAGACCACGGGGACCACGCCGGCACCGCCGGGGCAGGAGAGCCTCAGCGCGTCGGGCGGCATCACGCTCCCGGGCACTGCGTGGTACGGTTTCATCCTGCAGTCCGCGCCGGGCACCGTCGCGCTCGCGACGTTTCCCACCAAGCCGTCGGCTTCGTTCTCCGGCGCCGACGTGAATGTGATCGACGCGGATCCGCTGACGCCCGGCAAGAACAGCATCAGCGTCGGCGAGGATCCCATCGCGATCACGACGGATCAGAGCGGTTGCTTTGAAGTCATCGCGAACGCGGGTTCATGCGACATGAGTGAGCTCGACGTCGCGTCTGCGCTCGATACGGATCCGGCGGTGATCGTGAATCGCGTGCCGGTCGTGAACAAGAGCGGCGTGCCGATCCTCGCCAAGCCCGCCTCGATGGTCGCTGACAACGGCGACTCCGTCATCGGTGCGGAGTGCGTCGCCGAGCCGACCGGCACGTTCTACGTCACGTATCCGGCATGCCACCTGGTCGCTGCGATCCAGATGCAGAACGGCGTCGCGCAGATCGTCGGTGGTATCGATCTCTCGAGTGGCGTTCCGACCGTCCTTCCCGACGGCGACGTGACGTGCCCGGCGGAGTGCGGCGGCGGTGGAACGTTCACCGCGGGTCCGCGTCCCGTCGCGGTCGATCTGAAGAAGACCACCGCCGCGGATCGCCTCGTGATCGGCTCCGATAACTCGTCGGCGATGACGCTCGTCGAGCTCGACAAGACCACGCAGCTGCCGGTGAGCGCGCGCAACCTCGCTCTCGAAGACACGACGAGCGACGGCAGCATGGGCGTGACGGCCGTGGCCCTGACTCCGCAGATCGGTATGGGCGGCTCGACGGGAACGATCAACGACGACATCGCGTCGGGTGGTCAGTTCCAGTTCGTCTACGCGACCGCGAGCGACAACTCGGTGCGCGTCTACGACATCCTCAACAACAACGCAGAGTGCGACACGCAGATCGATCCGCGCCTCATCGACGGCGTCACGAGCGTGCACGATCTGTCGTGCTTCCCCGTCGGTCTCCCGACGACGCCCGCCCGCCGCCCAGGTGCGGTGGGGCCAGGCATTCGTCTTCCGATCGAGAACGGCTTCCGCTGGGCGACGGCCAACTCGGTCCAGATCTTCCGCGGTGACGCGCTCGATCCCGACGCGCGCGTCAAGGGCCCCGACAAGATGGTCGGCTACTTCGCGGTCGTGACAGCCACGACGGGCCAGAGCTTCGTCATCGATATCGACAACGATGACTATCCCGACATCAAACCCGCGGCGTCACCCCTCGAGGTGAACCTGTCGCTCGCGATCGCGCACCACCTGCGCGATGCGGTGCCCGATCGCAACCTGACCGCGGACTCGATGCCCGGCGATGAGACCACGCGCCTGTGCGACAACTCGGGGCCCGATCCCGACAGTCAGAACGGCAACCAGGGCGGCTCTCGTGCCACGGACAACCCGACGCGTACGATTCCGTCGGGCGTGATCGCGGCCGAGAAGACCCCGAACCTTCCGTACCTCCGCCAGGTGCTCTGCACCGGTAGCGACGTCACACAGCCCGTCACCGAGACGACGTACCCGGCGTCCGATGCCGTGCGCGACGTGACGTACCCCGACCTCATCGCGCTGCGCGACGAGCAGATCACGCTGACGTATGAGGGCACGCTCTCGCTCGACTCCTCGGCCACGGACACCGATGGCCCGATCATTCGCGTCGCCAGCATCGGTGTCGACACGAGCGGCATGCACCTCCGCGACGATGCCAAGCCGTTCTGCGACGCCGGCGTGGAGCCGTGGGACATCGTCCAGCTGCGCGGCTGCGACCCAGCGCAGGGCGATGCGCAGTGCCCGCTCGGCTACAGCTGCTACGTCCACCCGAGCAGCTTGGTCGCCGGTCTCGGTGCCTGCATCAAGACCGACGAGGCAGACCGTCTCGCCGAGTCGTGCAAAGACTTCCTGACCTCGTCTCGCCGCTACACCGTCGGTCGCTCGGAGACGGGCCAGCTCTCGCTCCTGCCGCGCCGTCGCCTGCTCTACACGACGCCGCTCGACGGCTGCACGGATACCAACCAGTGCAACGACCTCGCGGACTACGCGGCGCAACAGACCGTCGGGTCGCACCCGATGATGGACACCGCCGTCGCGACGCACAGCTACACGTGCATGGCCGACCCTGACCGTCCACCCCTGGACGGCATCGGACAGACCGGCAAGCGCTGTATCGAGACGTGCGATTCGACGCACGCCTGTACGGTGGGTGGCATCTGCCGCGTCGATCCGGGAAGTGGCGTCGGTCAGTGCTTCGAGGGCGTCATCCCGCCGCAGTCGTGCGTGAACGCGCCGCAGCGCTTTGACCTCCGCGCCGCCGAGGCGTTCACGATCGTCGGTTCGCAGTCCGGCTACGTGCACGCGACCATCAAGGACCCGTCGAGCGACAAGTGCATCCGCGATCCCAAGGCGCACCCGTTCGTCACGGGGCGTATCCCGCTCCAGGCGCCGCCGTGCGCGTCCGACGCAGACCCCCGCACCGGCCGGCGTCCCGACGGCTCGTTCGGTCCCAACCCGTGCGAGATCCAGCTCGACGATACCGAGACGGTGCCGAACTACGCGGACCTCGGGACGTGCGCGTTGAACGATCCGGATACGACCATCGTGACCACCACCAAGTCGCAGATCGAGGTGCGCCTCCCGGGCGTGACCCTCCACATGGCCGACCCGGTCTATCCCGGCGACGCGTCGTGCAACCACGACCGCATGGGGACCCTGAACAAGGTCCCGCTCGTCTTCGCCAACTATCAGCTCTCCTGGCGCCAGGCGGCCGGCCTTGTGCCATACACGCTGATCAAGGCTGCGAACCTGCCGGCCTCGCAGCAGCCGGTGGTCGCGTTCCCGGCGTTTCCGGCCAAGGTCGTCCACGGCCCGACCGAGAGCATCTGGATCGTCGACGAGGGCGACTACCTGTCGACGGACATCAACTTGGCCTCGACGCGCGGCAAGGTCTACCGGATCGAGACGCTCGCTCCGGCCCAGATCAACATCCTTCAGTAAGCGCGCAGAAGCGGCTGAAAATTTGCCCGGGATCGCTCCGGTGCAGATGCTCGGTGTATGTCGACGCGCGATGGCGAGCTGTACAAGGACAAGGTCGAAGTAAGCCTCGACGGGCGGCAGATCTTCTATCTGTTCTTCGGCGGAGCCGTGATCGTCGGCATGGTCTTCGTGCTCGGCGTCCTCGTCGGTCGGCGCGTCGAAGCGCGTGGCCACGTCGATCGCGCGCACACGGCAGCTGCATCGGATCCACTCGCCGCGCTCGATCGCATGGAGAGCTCGGACGGCATGGCGTTCCGCGGATCGCTGTCGGGGCAGGCGAGCGAAGCGCCTGTCGACAAGGCGATCGCCGAGCTGGCCGAGAAGCGCGGTACGGCGCCCGTCGTCGCGGATCCCAAGAAGACCGACAAGAAGGTCGACGACAAGGCCGTGAAGACCGACGAGAAGAAGGCGGACGAGAAGCCGGCCGACAAGAAGGACAAGAAGGACGAGAAGTCGACCGAGAAGAAGGACGACAAGAAGAAGGCGGAAGCGAAGTCGGAGGAGCCGACCGCGGACGCGAAGGTTCAGGCGAAGAACGACGACAAGAAGGACGAGAAGCCGGCCGAGAAGAGGGACGACAAGAAGGACGAGAAGGCGACCGAGAAGAAGGAGCGCTACACGCTCCAGCTGTCGTCGTTCCAGGACAAGAGCGAGGCCGAGGCGTTCCTCGACTCCATGAAGGCCAAGGGCTTCAGCCCGTCGATCACGACGGCTGAGGTCGATGGGAAGGGCACGTTCTATCGCGTGCGCATGGGCACGTATAAGTCGCTCGATGCGGCGACCTCGGCGAAGTCGGACTTCGAGAAGTCCGCGAGCCACAACGCGTCCATCATGAAGATCTGATCGAAGCGCTTAGCTAAGCGACTAGTTCACGTTCACGCCGATGCCGACGGAGCCAAACGTGGTTCCCGGCCCGGCGACAAGGTCCGCTCGCAGATCGACAGCGAGCACGCCGACCTTCACGAATGCCCAGCTCGCACCGACGGTGCCGCCAGGTTTCAAGGCGGCGTCGGAGAAGCCCGGCTCGAGCGTCAGCAGCATCGCGGGGCCGGCGCGCAACCACACACGATTGATCGGCCACCATTGCAGCGCCAGGCCGCCCGCCATTCCCATCGCGCTTCCGGCGTCGCCCGTGCCGAACGCGACGTCATAGGTTCCGACGAGGCCGAGGGTCGGGTTCAACATCCCACCGATGTAGGCGCCACCCGACGGCAGCGGTGACGATGCGTTGTCGAGGCCGCCCATGCCGACGTGCACGCCAAGGATCGCGCCCCAGTGGAGGTTCGCGTCATTCGGTGGTCCCCAGTGCAGCGCCTCGCCGTCGACGCCCACGATCGAGCCGGCAGGATCGACCAGCGCGACCGCCGCGTGAGTGACGTGCGTGATCGATCCTGGATGGAGCTGGCCCGCGATTCCGAGCAACGAGCCCTGTAGGTGGAGTCCGACCGCTCCGCCCGGAACAGACGCGCCCGCATTCGCGGTCACCGATCGCGTTCGCATTTCGAGATTGCCACCGGGGAGCTCGAGCGCGATGCGATCGAACGTCCACGTCTGGAGGCTGCCGTCCGGCGTTGGATCCGTTGCGCGCGGACCGCCCCAGCGATCGTGGATCTCTCCGACCGTGCGGCGCTCCCAGCTGCGCTGCACGTCGCGGTTCGCGGGCGCACCGGTGTAGCAGCCGACCATGCCCATCGCGATGAGAGCTCCCGCAAGCTTCATGCGGTTGCTTCCAGCAATCGCGGTGCCGCTCGCAGGTACTCGGATCGTCGCGAGTGATGTGAACGGCCGAACACGCACCTACATTGACGCCGTGCTGATCAGGGGAGCATCGGCAAGCCACGCGGGAACGGAGCCGCCTTCGACAACGACGAGCGCCGCATCGCGCGGCCACGGTGAGGGTTGTGAGGGGGGCGCGGCGAGAGCGAGAGCGGTAGCGCCGAGCATGCGCGCCTCGGTGATCGCCGTGTTCGATGCGCCGGTCACCACGGCGATGCGGCCGAGCTGGGTTGCGAGCGCGGCCTCGAGCTCGGCATCGGTGCGGCCATCTCGCGTCGCGCGGAACACACCCGCCCGTGGTTGCTGGTGCGAGCTGCCGACGAGGCGCACGGCGCGCGGAGCCACACCGTCGAGCAGCGAGCTGATCATCGGGCGAAGTCCGACCTTGCCCCCTCGCTTGGTGAGCATCTGCAGTGCGCCGAGGTCGCCCGTGCCGAGCGCTTCGGTCCAATCGCCGAGTGCATGCGCGATGCGAGAGAGAGGTGTCGCAGCTTCGCCGATGAGATAGAGCGAGTACAGCGCGACGAGCGCACGGCGGGCCGGGCCGGACAGCGTAAGACGGTGCGCGAGCTCGCCAAGCTCGGTGTCGACAGCGACGACAGGCACGTCACCATCGACGCCGCGCGAGAGCTCGAGGCCGAACGCAGCGAGTGGATCGCGCCAGCCACGCCGCGAGGGCGATGCGGTCGGCGCTCCGAGCGCCGAGGTCGGTGCGGAGCGATCGGGCGATCCTCCGTCGCGATCGCGCAGCGCACGTAGCTTGTCGGCGGCCGTCGACACGACGATCTCGGCATCGGTCGGTGCGGCTGCGGGCGTCGGTTCTGTCGCGGAAGGCGCACCCGCGCCGGCGATCGGAACGCGCCACGGCTCCGCCGCGTTCTCGTCCATCCCGATGAGCGCGATGTCGTCACCGATCACGAGCTGCGCGAGCGGTGTCCCTGGAGTCCACGGAGCATCCACGACGTGAAGGGAGTGCGCGAAGCAGTGCAGTCGTACGAGGCCGCGCGCGGTCACGAACACGACGAGCGGCGAGGCGGGATGCGAGATGGTGTCCTCGACGGGCGACCCGACGAAGTGGCGGAACGGGCGGCCGTCACTCAAGCGATAGACGTAGACCTCGTCACTGCCGGGGCGCGTGACCCACAGGTGGCCCTGCGCAGAACCGACGGTACGCGGTGGCGGCGGCAGCTGGAGCGAGAGGCGCAGCAGCGGGCGCGCGGAGACCGCATCCCAGACCTCGAGCTTGCGCAGCAGGCTGAACAACACCTGGTTGCGCTCGAGACCGACGGAGAACTCGACCGCACCGCCCGGATCGATCGCGGCGGGCGTGAGGCTGCGATTCGCGGCGCGCACGATCTGCACGCCCTTGTTCTCGGGACCGACGAGCACGACGCGCTGACCGGTGACGCCACCGAGCCGCACGTGCTGCTCGAGATCGAGGCGCGCGGCGACGTCGAGATACGGAGGCTGGCAGAGCTCGATCTTGCTGCCGCCCTCGGGCAAGCGCGTCACGACGACGAGGACCGTCGGCGGACCGACGAGCGCGAGGTCGACATCGTCGGAGTCGAGCGCGAGCTGACCGACGGGTGGGGCGACCGCTTTGTCGAACAACGTGACGTCGCGGCCGCGGCGGACCGTGACCCACTGTCCGTCGAGCGACGTCGCGAGCTTCATTTGTAGGCCTGCCCCTGACTCTTACTTCTTGAAGCCGCGGATGATCTTCACGAGCTCGGCGACGACCTCGGGCTTGTCCTTGAGCTGTGCTTGCGCGGGCATCATGGCGCTCTTGCCGATCGCAGCGCCGCCTTCGAGGATGATCTTCTTGATCTCGTCGTCGGTGACCTTCGCCTGCCACTCGGCGTTCGTGTAGTCCTGCGGCTTCTGCGGCAGCTCGACCTGGCCTTTGCCGTCGCCGTTCGCGCCGTGGCACGTCGCGCAGACCTGATCGAACAGGACGTGGGCTTCCTCGGATGGCGATCGATTGCCCTCGGCGCCACCGCCGCTCACCGGTTGACCGGGGCCGGTCTCTGGCTTCGCGTTCGGTACACCGGACGTCGGCACAGGGGGCGTATCGCCTCTGCCGCATGCGCCAAGGAGCAGGATAGCCACGAGCACACTTCGCATGACCCGAGGTTACTCCGTGGGCGATGTGCGCTTCCAGCTACGGAGCACCAATGGGCCGGCAGTCGTCAGTTTCACTTCGTAGGTCGACTTCGCCTCGTCACAATCGAGATCGCCCACGGCCCGTACGGTCGCGGTGTGGCCGCCCGGATCCGGCGTGTACGAGTAGGTGTAGCGGAACGAGCCGTCGATGGAGAAGCCGAGCTCCTTCCAGCCGGGTGTCGCCCACAGCGACGGATCCGGACTGCAGGTACCGCTCTGATCACAGCAACCGGGGACGGGCGTCGGCCCCGCGGGCGTAGGTGGGAGCTTGCCGGTCGCCGCGTAGTACACATCGACGCGGCTCGCGAGATACCCGAGTAGATCCTCGGCTTCCTCGGCGCGCGCGTTGGCCGTGCACGCACGCTTTGCAGCGGGGCACGTCGCGATGGAGCACAACGCGATCAGGAGGAGCAGGTAGCGGAGGCGACGCCACCACATGCCGCTCTCATAGCACTACTTGGCGGGCGTACCGAACTGCTCGACGAGCTTCGGCCAGTTCTCGGTGGCCTTTTGGATGGTGCCCGCGGGGTCTTTGTCGAACAGCTTCTTGAACTCGGGGTTCGTGAACAAGTAGGTCTTGCCGTCGATGATCTCGAACACCTCGGGCTGCACCTGAGAGACGCGCCCCTGCGAGGCGGCGTAGACGCAGTAGCCGCCGAACTGCGGGGAGTACTTCACCGGGTCCTTGTCAAAAGCCGCTTTGCGGGCCGCGTTCGCGAACCAGTACGTCGCGCCACCGTGTGCGCTCGAGGTCTCGCCCGCGCCCGGGTCGGCCTTGTTGTTGAGCAGATAGCCCGCCGGATCAAAGCCCATGATGCCGACGCCCTCGTCGTCGACATTGACGAGGATCTTCGTCGGCGCAGTCTCGGTCGGCGCGATCGCTGTGGGCTGCGTCGTCGTGACGGGCGCGGGCTTGGCGCCACCACAGGCGGCGAGGAGACTGAGAGCCAGAGCGAGGCGGAGCATCGAGCTCTAGAGGGTACTACGTGGACCGTTCGACGCGTTCGGCGAAGCGCTCGAGGATGCGGCCCATCATGCGGGGCGCTTCCAGATGCGGTCCGTGGCCGACGCCGCGCAGGACGACCAGCTCGGAACGAGGCAGCGCCGCGACGAGGTCCAAGCCGACCTCCTTGCTGATGATGCGGTCCTGCTCGCCGTGAATGACGAGCGCCGGGCACGTGATCTGCGCGAGGTCGCGCGGCACGCCGTTCGGTTCGTCACCGTTCGTCATGAATCCCTTGAACAGGCGGTGCAGCTGATCCGCCTTCTTCGCGCGCTGCATGATCACGTGGCGGATGACGGCCTTTCCGACGGGCGGCGGACGCTCCAGCGCGATCGCCATGAACTTGTCGACGTCCTCCACGCGCGGGATGAGCGGGTTCTCGCCATCGACCCACGACTGCGCCGCGCTCTCGTGAATGTCGCGACCGACGGAGGCGACGAGCACGAGGCCCGCGACGCGCGCCGGATAACTCTGGGCGAGTCGCAGCGCGATGCCTCCCCCCATCGAGTTTCCGACGACGATCGTGCGATCGATGCCGGCGTGATCCATCACGCGCAGCACGGCTTCCGCTTGGTGCCGCACCGAGGCGCGGTCGACGGGAACGTCGATGGACGCGCCGTGGCCCAGGAGATCGATCGCCGCCACGCCGCGCGCGCGAGGCATCATCGCGGCCATCAGGATCCAGGCTTCCTTGTCTCCGCCAAAGCCGTGCACGCACGTGACGGGGAGGCCGCGGCGACCGGGGCGCGACGTGTAGACGACACCGTCATCGGTGCGCGCGATCTCGAGGCGCGCCGCAAACGAGACCGCGCGTTCCATCGCACGCAGCTGGACACCACCGAGGGTGACTTCCAGATCCGTGCGCCAGTTTGTCGTCATCCCTTCGGCAATCACGGCAGCGCGGGGGCGGTCGGAGGTGGAGCTTGTTCGGTAAGACCCTCGACATACGTCTGCAGCGCTGCGCGTTCGTCGGGCGTCAGAGAAATCTTGGTGAGCGCGGGATCGATGATGGACTTGTCGGCCTTCTGACCGACGCCGCCCGCGAGGTGCCAGTCGATGGCAGCGGCGAGCGTCGATGCACTCGCATCGTGGAAGAAGCCCTTGCGCGCAGCAGCTCCACGCAGCGTCGGCGTGCGAAACGCACCTTGCTCCTTCGCTGCCTTGTCGACCCGGCCGCGGCCTTCGTCGGCAACGGCGACGAGTCCGATCCGATGATAGTCACCGTCGGTGAACAATGGCGGCGTGTGGCACACGGCGCACTGCGCCTTGCCATCGAACAGCTGCCGTCCCGCGCTCAGCGAGAAGTCCGGCTGATCGCGAGCGGGATCCGTGCCCGACATCACCTTGTCCCACTGCGAATTGCCCGCGTAGCGCGTGAGGACGTAGGACTCCAATGCCCTGCGCGCTGTCGTCGCGAGATCCATCGTGGCGGTCTGCGAGCGCGCGAAGTTCGCCTTGTAGACGGGCAGCTCGGCGATGCGGGGAACGCTCGTCGCGAGATCCTCGCCCAGTTGACCGCGCACGTGCGGGCTCAACCATTGCTCCATCGTCGTCGAGCGTCCGTCCCACCCGAGCTCTTTGCTCCAGGCGAGATTCACGAGCGCGGGCGCTTTGCGCAAGTTGGGCTTGCCGGCGGCCGTCAGCTGCCGCGTCGCACCCGAGAAGCCGTCCGCGGGGACGTGGCAGCTCGCGCATGACAGCGTGTTCGTCGTCGACAAGCGCGTGTCCCAGAACAGCAGCTCGCCCAGCGCGACGAGCTCGGGCGTCGGCGTCGCGGCCGTGAACAGCGGGGACGGCGGCGGCGGGAGGCCGACAGGAAGATCGGGAAGCGGCGGCGCGGGCGGAATTGCGATCAGGGCGGCACCGTCCGGCGTCGACGACACGACGCTCGCATCGTGTGGCGTCGCGGGTGGTTCGGGCGGCGGCTTCTGCTTCCTGCCACTGCACGCCCCCACGCCGAGGAGTACGAATGCAGCAGCAAACCAGATCGCGCGCATGCTGCTCACCTGGTGCGGGGCATGCGGTCGCGGGCGACCTCGAGGACGGCGAGCGCGCTGTCGACGCGATTGAACGGCGGCATGATGTACGCGCCCTGCACCCGATGCTTGAAGGCGGCGAGGGCTTCCTGCGCGATGCGAACGCCCTCGGCGCGCGCGGCGGGACCGGCGCCTACCTTCGCCATGCGGTCGCGGTACTCGCTGGGAATCGACATGCCCGGCACCTCGTGGTGCAAGAACTCCGCGTTGCGGTGTGACGCGAGCGGCAAGAGACCGACCATCACGGGGAGGCCGAGAGGTTTCACGTCGTCGAGGAATCGCTCGAGCGTGCGCGGGTCATACACGGGCTGCGTCATCACGAGCTCGGCGCCCGCGTTCTTCTTATCCTCGAGGCGGCGTAGCTCGCGATCGCGATCATGCGCGGCGGGCTCGGCGCCGGTCGCGAGGACGAACGAGGTGGGCGTGCACTCCTTGCCCGCCGGATCGACGCCCGCGTTGAGGCCGGCCGCCATGCGCAACAGGCCGATCGAGTCGACGTCGTAGACCGGCGTGGAGAACGGGTAGTCGCCCATCTTCGGCGGATCGCCGGTGATGATCACGAGGTCGCGAAGACCCAAGCCCTGCGCGCCGAGCAAGTGCGCGACGAGACCGAGGAAGCTGCGATCGCGCGAGCACACGTGGAGGATCGGCTCGACCTTGGTCTCCGTGGCGAGCCGCGCGCACACGGCGATGTTCGCCATCCGCGCCGATGCGCGTGGGCCGTCGGCGATGTTCACGATGTCGACGCCACCGGCAGCGAGCTCTTCGACCTGCTGCTTGGTCTTGGTCAGGTCCGTGTCGGCGGGCGCGGTGAGCTCGACAGAGACGACCCACTCACCGTTGGCGAGGCGCGCACCGAGCCGGCTGCGCTCGGCGAGCGGAACCTTGGCCGACGGGGCAGGGCGGTCGTGCGTGCTGATGCTGACCGATGACGACGTGACCGACGATGTCGTCGCGCGCTCATCCTGCGTTTCTCCTCGGAGCATGCGAACGGCCCCGAGCATCGCGCGCGTGTGCGCAGGCGTCGTGCCGCAGCATCCGCCGACGAGGCGAACGCCGCTCTTCAACATGCGGCGCGCGAACACGCCGAAGTGCTCCGGGTTCGCGACGTACAGCGTACGCCCGTCGACCGATGCAGGCAGACCTGCGTTGGGCTGCGCGATCACCGGCTTGCCCTTGCCGACCATCGCGATCGCGACTTGATACAGCTCGGCCGGCCCGATGCCGCAGTTACCGCCGATGACGTCCGCGCCGGCGCCGATCATGCGATCCGCGATCTCTTGCGGCGTCAGGCCACCCTCCGCGCGTGCGTGCGCGTCGAACACCATCATCGCGACGACGGGGACCTTGGGCCCGCGCTCCTTCGCGACCTCGATCGCCGTCTCCAGCTCGAGGATGGACGTGAACGTCTCGAGCATGATCGCGTCGACGCCCTGGAGGACGAGCGTGTCGATCTGCTCCGCGAGAGCAAAGCGCGCGAGCTTGCGCTCCGATGCGCGCGCGACCGCGAACTGCACGCCGGTGGGGCCAACGGCTCCCGCGACGAAGGCTTTGTCTCCTGCCGCAGCGCGCGCGAGGTCGACGGCCGCCTTGTTGATCTTCGTCGCTTGTTCCGCGAGTCCGTGCCGCGCGAGCGACATGCGGTTCGCGCCGAACGTGTTGGTCTCGATGAGATCCGCACCCGCCGCGACGTAGTCCGCGTGAACGGTCGCGATGAGCTCGGGCTGCGAGAGGTTGAGCTCGTCGTAGCTGCGCGTATGCAACACGCCGCGCTCGTAGAGCAGCGACCCCATCGCACCGTCGAGGAGCAGAGGTCCAGTGGCAATGGCTTCGGCGAACGACTTCACAGGCGCATCTCTCGACCCGCAAAGCCGAGCGCACCGAGCTGGCGGCGCACGTTGCGGAACTGTTCGGCGCGACCGATCTGCGTCAGGTGCCCGCCGTCGAACCACTGGATCTCGACGCCCCAGTGCTTGGCGAGCTGCTGCGCTTGCTCCGGCGGGCAGATCCGATCGCCACGGCCCGCGATCACGGCGAGCCGCTCCGCCGGCAAGCGCACGGGTCGCGACAGCGGCGCATGCACCGCGAACGTTTCGGACAGCAGCTCCTCGGAGACGCCGGCGCGCGCAGCACGAATGCGTTGATCGCTGTGCTCGCCGTGATGCCAGAACAACTGCGCGAACGAGACGGCAGGCACGAGCGCGACCGCGAACTCCAGGCCACCCACCTCTTGAGGTCCCGCGACGCTAGCCCACAGCGCGGCCGTGTATCCGCCGAGGCTCATACCCAGCGCTCCGAGCGCACTCGTGCCGCGCGCACGGAGAAACTGCGCGAGCGCGCGCAGCTCGTAGATCGCCTGGCCAAAGCCCTCGTTCGTGCGCAGCGGGTTCGTCGACGGGAACAGCGTCCCCGACATTCCCTTGGTGCGCATCGCGTGGTGCGGCAGCACGTACGCAGCAACGTCGTAGCCGTGGCGCAACCAGTACGGCACGTCGAAGTGGCGCGCTGTCATCCAGTGCGGGCCCGCTCCCCAACCATGCAGGATGACGATCGTCGGGCGACCCTTGCCGCTCGTCCACCAGCGCGCGTGCGCCGTGTGGTTCTCGGGCAGCTGCGCATGCATCGGGCGCGCGATGTCCAGGTACGGCTCGTAGTCGCTCTTCCACGTCAGGTCCACGACGTACGTGCCGAGCGGGCCGTCGCCCTGCGTGTCCAGCTCCATCCGCGGCACATCCGGCGTCGTGAAGAACGGGCTCGGGATCGCCAGCGTCCCGGCGCTGTACGCCTTGGAGACCTCGAGCAGGCGGGCACGTGCGTCGTCGGGCGCCTGCGTCGGCGCACGCATCCGGCGCTCCATGAAGCGCGCGACTCCCTTGTCGAGGACCGCACTGGCACGCGTGAACAAGCTCGCCACGCTCCGAATCTACCATCCGTCGCGATCCGCGCCTACCAACCCGCTCGATCGGGCAGATGAATTAAATCCGCGCTATCACGTCGGTATGTCGGGACCGATGCGCGCGCTTCTCCTGGTCACCCTGCTCGGCGGCATCGCGAGCGCGGACACGTTCGGCGGCTTCGCGGGCACGGATCGCAGCTACCTCGTCACGCCCGACAAGGTCTGCAACCCTCTGCCGCTCACCGCGACGAGCGGCGCGCCCACGTGCGAGAAGGCGGCGGCCGATGTCATCGCCAAGCTCGACTTCAAGCCGCTGCTCCAGCAGTCCGGCCCCAAAGCCGACTTCGCCGCCACCGCGAGCGGTCGCACGCTGACGATCACCAAGGGCGACGGCACCGTCATCGCGACGTGGTCCGCCGCCGATCCCATCTCGAAGGTCTCCAGTGTCTACGGGAGCCAGTACGCCGATCGCGTCGCCGCCGCCTACATCACGCGCCGCCTCGGCAAGGACGTCACCGACGTGATCGCGTTCGATGTCGGTCGCACGAAGACCACGCCGCAGACCCCGGACACGACGCCCACGCCACCGACGCCTGTCGTCGTCGCAGATCCCAAGGTGACCACGGCCGTCGACGCCGCGCGCAAAGCACCCAAGGCCAAGCAGCTCGCTGCGTGGCAAGCGGTGCTCGCCATCGACGCGCAGCACTCGGAGTCGCTCTACCAGATCGCCGCGATCCAAGCCGGCGCCAAGAAGCAGAGCGAAGCGCTCGCGTCGCTCGGCGCACTCGCGACGTCCACCCGCCCCGACGCGATCGAGTGGCTCGTCGAGGCGCGCTACGCGAAGTCGTTCGAAGCGCTGCGCGGTGACACGGCGTTCCGCCGCGACGTCGGCTTCGACCGCAAGGCCACGGCGCCGTACGAGCGCCTCATGGGCTTCGGCGGCAAGTGGGAGCAGACGGGCACGAGCTGCGACACGCCCGAGGTGCGCTTCGTCGCGACGCGCGATCGCGTGGTGCGCGTGAACGTGAAGAGCGCGTGCTCGGGCAGTGCGTACGACCTGCCGTTCAAGGGCACGTGGCGCCTCGAGGGCGACCAGGTCGTGTTGACGTTCGCGACGCGCGGGAAGGCCGTCGCAGCCGACGACGAGTCGGTCTGTCAGTTCGAGGCGCACGGCGACGAGGACGGTCTACACTGCGCGCTCGGTAAGGACATCGAGTTCACCGTACTCCCCTCGCGCCGCTGATACGCTCGCGCTCGATGCGTTTCACGAGGTGCCTCGCGCTGATCACGGCGATGGCGCTCGCGGTTCATGCAGACGCCTTCGCCGACGCGAAGACGTACGACCTCGGCGGTCTGAGCATGCGCGACGAGTACTCGGGCTACACGGACGCGAAGGGCCGGCATTGTCTCGCGCCGGTAGACCGCGATCCGCGAGACAAGCCGATCGAGTGTCCCGAGCCTCCGCCCGACGAGCGCACGGGGCCGCTGCCGATCCTCGCGTCGATCGTGCCCGGCGTGCTCGTGCACGGCTCGGGCAGCTTTGTCGCGAAGGATCGCACGACAGCGAAGAAGCTCCTCCTGATGGAAGGCATCGGTCTCGGTATCGCGGCCGTCGGCGGCGCACCGATCGTCCTGTCGGGCGCGAATCCGTGGGCATCGGGCTTCGGCCAGCCGTTCGTCATCGCGGGCGTCGGCATGTTCGTGCAGAGCTGGCTCGCGGACATCTACCGCAGCTCGGTGCACACGCATGAGGTGCGCAGCATCCCCGTGAGTCAGCCGCTCGAGCATCCGCCCGAGTCCGCCGAGGCGGGCGTGATCTGGACGCACGACGCGTATCGCGACCGGATGCTGTGGCACGTCGGTGGGCAGGCGGTGGTCGCGTCGCGCCTCGAGCTCGTCGCGAACGCTCGCCGTTCGTACGATGCCGCATACGTCGACGGTGATCTCCAGGTGCGCACGCGGCTGATCTCGCCGTACGGCCACCGCAGCCCGGGTGACGCGCGCGTGCTCACCGACGGCAGCTTCCTCGAGCTGCGCTCGACGGGACGCGTGCACGACGATAGCGACGATCGCGTGCAGGTCGCGACGGGCGAGATCGAGATCGCGGGGCGCGTGGATCTGCGCCGGCTCGATCTGAACCTCGACGGATCGTACGCGGAGCTCTCGACGGGCCTCGGTCTCGAGCGTGTCGCGTATACGACCGCGTATGACTACTCGAGCCTGCTGCTCGCGCGCTTCGCGTGGGGCTTCTACATCGCAGACCAGGGAGAGTTGAACCTGTTCTACGACCACCGTCGCGATTCGCTCGCGGGGGGCATCGCGGCGTGGCGCGCCGCGGGCTTCGTCGGCTCGGTCGGTGCGCGGTACGACTTCGTGCGGTTCAAAGGACCGCTGACACTTCACCTCGAGGTCGAATACGGCAACGCGCTCGTGTCGACCATCGGCATTGGCGTCGACGGCGGGCCGATGTGCGACTCGTGCCGCAACTACTGGTTCTAGAGGAGGCCCGCGATGAGAGCAGCAATACTTCTCCTGCTCGCTGCGTGTACGCGGCCTGGCGAGCATCGCGCGGACCAGGAGCTCGAGGTCGGGCGCGCGGAGCTGACCGATGCGAGCGTCGTCGTCGCGAACGGACTCGCGGCGGTGCGCGAGATCGCCGATCACAAGCTCACGCTGTGGGCGAACGCGCCGACGCTCGACGTAGAGCTGACAATCGGGACCACGGCGGGCGGCACCTGGACCGTCATCGTTCACAACACGCTCCTCGATAACCAGCTCGTCGCGGATGGCGCGCCCGCGCTCGATCGCATGGGCGGCGATGCGGATCTCTCGACGACGGCCACGTGGACGCTTGCTCTCGCGCCGGGCGTGCACACGCTGCGCGTCGTCGCGCCCGATGCCGACACCGCCGGTCCGTTCCAGGTCGCGGCGATGGCGGATATCCAGACCGCGATGCCAAAGGTCGACGACGTGTTCCGCGCGATCAGCGCCGTTCCCAACCTGCGGTTCGTCGTCGCGATGGGCGACATCACCGAGCGCGCGCAGGACGACGAGTACGATCTGTTCGAGCGTCAGCTCGCGTACCTACGCGTCCCGTACTTCACGACGCTCGGCAATCACGAGCTGTGGGCGCCGGCCGATCATTACTTCGAGCGGTTCGGTCGCGCGAGCTTCCACTTCTCGTTCAAGGACGTCGAGTTCACGTTCGCGGACTCCGGCGACGCAGACATCGATCCGACGGTCGACGGGTGGATCAAGCACTGGATCCAGGACGCGAGGACCAAGACGCACGTGTTCCTCACCCACATCCCGCCGGTCGATCCCGTCGGCGTTCGTGCCGGCGGATTTCGCAGCACGCGCGACGGCGAGAAACTCCTGGGACAGCTCTCCGATGGCCTCGTCGATCTCACGCTCTACGGTCATATCCACACGTTCATCGACTTCGAGAACGCCGGTATCCCCGCGTTCGTGTCGGGTGGCGGTGGGGCGGCACCGATGAAGGGGGACGGGATCGAACGGCACTTCCTCGTCGTCTCGTTCGACGCGACAAAGACGGATGCCTCCAGGCTTTATGGGCATCTGGGGCGTCCCGGCGGCGTGCGGGCCGTCGAGCTGCACTGTGTGGACGACTGTGACCGGAGCGAAACCAAGTAGTTGAGAGCTTCTGACGTCTGAACGTTTCAGCTCGCGCCGGCAACTTACTCACCCAGTATGCTGCCGAGGGTGAAGCGCGAGACGGATGGCTACGCAGCGCTCGAGCCTGCGCTGGAAGCCGATCTGATCACGCGCTGCCGCAACCGCGAGCGCGCCGCTCACGACGAGCTGTATCACCGCTTTCGGCGCCCGGTCGCGGCGAACCTGTATCGCGTCCTCGGCGACCGCACGGACCTCGATGACCTCGTGCAGGAGGTGTTCGTCATCGCGTTTCGCGGGCTCGATCGCTTCCGCGGCGACGCGCGCCTATCGACGTGGCTCTATCGCATCTGCGTGAACGTCGCGCTCGGTCGCATTCGCACGCGCAAGCGCAAGCCGCCCGCGATCGGCGTCGCGGATCTGGATTCGACCGCGATCGATCCGAGCATGATCGAGCGCCCCGAGCAGCCCGATCGCTCGCTCGAACGTCAGCAGGATCAGAGGCGCGTGTACGCGGCACTCGAGACGCTCGCGCCGAAGAAGCGCATCGTTCTCTACCTGCACGAGATCGAAGGGCTCGATCTCAAGGAGATCGCCTACCTCGTCGACAGCAACCCCGTGACCGTGAGAACACGGTTGTTCTATGCGCGTCGCGAGTTCTATCGAGCCATCTCCGGTGATGCGGCGCTCGATCCTGCAGCTCCGCCGGGAGACGACGCGTGAGTAAGCACGTCGCGCCGGAGAAGTGGGCCGATGCGCTCGCGGGACGCGTCTCGCTCGACGAGCGCGCGCAGATGAACGCTCACGCTGCCGAGTGCGATGCGTGCAAGCGCGCGCAGATCCGCGTCTCGCGTGCGAGCGATACCTTCGCCACTCTGCGCGAGCGGCAGGCGCCCGAGCAGCCGTGGGATGCGATCCGGACGCGCGTGACCTGGGCCGTCGAGAAAGAGCGCCGCGATACCGAGCGCACCACGGGATCCGTGACGAAGATCCCCGCGTGGTCGATCAGTCGCGTCTTCACGTCGCGCTGGACGATCGCGTCTCTCGCAATCGCCGCCGCTGGCGTCGGCATCGCGTTCGGCGTGCATCACTTCCGGGCTGCACCGCAGGCATGGGTTGCAACGGGCGGACCTGGCTCGTCGAGCGAGCAGGGCAGTGCAGCACCCGCGAAGATCGTCGCGACGCCTGCAAACGTGCCCGGCGCTCCTCTCGGTGGCGTGATCGTGCGCGCGACGGGCAACGCGGACACCATCGCGATCGATGGCGCGCATCCGCAGGATCTGTTCGCGCAGCGACTTGGCACGGGAAGCGTGATCGCGACCGCCGAGGCGCGCCTGGACGTCCAGTTCGGCGATGGCAGCGCGTTCGCGCTCGGGCCGTCGTCCACGCTCGAGCTGCGCCACTTCGATTCGCACCTCATCGAGCTGCGCGTCGACGGCACGCTCGATGTCGAGGTCGGTCCGCGCGCTTCCGACCAGCGCTTCCTCGTCATCGCGGGCGAGCACACCGTCGAGGTGCGCGGCACGCAGTTCCAGGTTCGCCGCGGTGCAGCCGGAACAACGGTCGAGTGTCGGCACGGCCTCGTCGCGGTGTCCGACAAGGCAGGGTTGGTCGAGGTCGCTGCTGCGCGCCGCGTGACGATCGCACCCGACGAGACGCTCGGCGGCGAGCACGCGCGCGATCGCGTCGTTCCCTTGACCGTCGACGAGCTCGCTCAGCTGGCCGACGCGACGCCGATGCGCATGCCGGTGTGGAC
Source organism: Kofleriaceae bacterium (assembly GCA_036499725.1). Taxonomy (GTDB): domain Bacteria; phylum Myxococcota_A; class Polyangia; order Haliangiales; family Haliangiaceae; genus JABFXX01. The sequence continues at coordinate 51,890 of DASYDE010000067.1, read as the reverse complement.
GGACGCAGACACGCTGTTCGCCGATAGCGCGCCGCTCACCGTTGCCGCGCCCGACGCCAAAGCGCGTGATATCCGCGTCGACGGGATCGAGCTCGGCACCGCGCCGCTCGCGATCCGCGTCCGCCCGGGCCGCCACCTTGTCGAGTCCGCCGACCGCGAGGGCCGCTTCCGCCGCGTTGGCTGGGTCGACGTCGCGACCGGTCCCGCTCGCATCGATCTCCCCGCAGAGCAGCCGCCCAACGCGAGCGCCGCGATCGCCGCGCGCAAGGCACAGCTCGTCGCCGGCATCGACCATGCGCGGCTCGCTCAGTGCACGCGTTCCATCGCCAAGTCGGGCCTCTCCGATACCTACGTGCAGATCGAGATCGCCATCGACGCGAACGGCTCGGTCGGCTTCCTCAACGTGCTCGATACCGACCTCCCGTCCGCGACCTCCGCCTGCGTCCGCGATGTCCTCGCCGGCGTCCGCTTCGGGACGGGCGCGCCGGCGACGTTCCGCGAGCGCATCGACCTCTAGGAGGCGAGAGAAGGGGACCGTCCCCTTTACGTCCCGCCGGCGGACAAAGCTCTGGAGGAACAGCGACAACGTCAACGTTGCCTGGCGACCGTTGACGTTGCCTAGCCCTCGTTGTTGTCGACTCGAACGGCACACGTAAACTCCACCGTTGTCGTCGCCGATGACGATCGTCTGCGTTCTCCCTCAGCCTCGTGAGCGCAGCGGTCGTCCCGCGGGACTCTGGGAGATCGCGGACCAGCTGTCGACGACGCCGTCCACGGTGGCGTTCCTGTGTGCCGTTCAGGTCCGCGTCGACGTTATCGAGGCAACGTAGACGTCGACGTTATCCAGGCAAGGTTGACGTTGTGTGTTGGGGCGCTGCTAGGAATTGGATACCTGGCGGCGCTCTCTAGGTCTTGGATTCCCAGTGGGCGCTCTCAGCTTTCTGAGGTGCACCTTCGACCTTTCGCGAGGTTGGCGCAGGCACACCACGTGCTGAGCACGTCTGCATGCGCTTCGGCCTCGCTTCGCTTCTGGCTTCGTTCGTCCTCGTTCCGTCTGTCGCTGCCGCCGGGGTGGTGACGGTCGGTCTTCACGCCGGGTCGCTCCAGACCCAGACCGATGCGACCAACAAGAACGACGCGCAGAGCGAGGTCGGTGCGTTCGGTCGCTTCCAGCTCGCCGAGCGCTTCTCGGTCCAGATCGATGCCGCGAAAGTGTCGATGCGGGACCAGAGCAATCTCTCGATGGAGTCGTTCACGGCCTCGGCCGTACTCGACCTGATGCAGGGCTCGCAGTTTGTTCCAGTGTTCCTCGTCGGCCTCGGTATGGACCATGTCGGCAGCGACGATTACGACGCGGAGGCATCGCGCAGCGAGGTCGGTCTCGGGCTCGAGTACCGTGCGAAGGGCGGATTCCTTATCGGCATCGACGCGCGCGTCGGCAGCCGCAAGATCGACACCGAGGACTACAAGAACTACGCGACCCCCGCTCTCGTCGGGGCAGATTCGGGCACGCCGATCTACAAGGACGACAGCACGAACCTGCCCACCACGTTGAGCGCGGGCCAGTACCGCAGCGCGCGCCTCTACGCGGGCTTCCGCTTCTAGCTCAACGCAGCCGCGATCTTCTCCGCGGCGCGCGTCGCCATCGCCATGATCGTGACCTGCGGGTTCACGCCGAGCGATGACGGGACCGCTGCACCGTCGACGACGTACAGGCTCCGCACGTCGTGCGTTTGGTGATCCGCGCCGACGACGCTCGTCGCCGGATCGACACCCATGCGCGCCGTTCCGAGCGGGTGATACGCCGACAGATCTAGGTCCCACGGATTGAGCTTCGCGCGGCGGAACGCTTCTAGATCGCGCGGCGAGCGCAGCACGTCGAAGCCGTTGATCGGGGTGTGCACGCGCGTCGCTCCGCTCGCAAAGAACACCTGCGCGAGCACGTCCATCGCGCGCTTCACGTGCGCGACGTCGGCGTCCGTCACCGAGTAGCGGATGACCGGCTGCCCCATGATCTCGCGCACCGAGCCGCGCGCCGTGTCCTCGATCATGAAGCCGAACGACGCGACCTTGTCGAACGACTCCGCAAGCCGCACGAGGTCCGGCCCGATCTGTTGCGTCATGGTCATCGTCATCTCGAGCGGCACCATCGCGCCCTCGAACAGAATGCCTTCCTCGTGCAGCTCCTCGATCCCGTAGCCTTGCGGGATGCCGTTCCACGGCGAGATCGACTCCGCGAACTCCGCGAGCGCACCGGAGGCAGGATGGATCGACAGATTCTCGCCGAGCTGTCCCGAGCGATTCGCGAGTCCTTGCCGCGACAGCAGCATCGGCGTGCCGAGCGCACCGCACGCGACGATCACCGCACGCGCGCGCACTGTCAGGCGCTTGCCGCTCATCGTCGCGTCCACGCCGGTCGCCTTGCCGCCGTCGACGATGATCCGCGTGACGCGCGCACCCGCGAACAGCTCCGCGCCCGCCTTCAACGCGAGCGGGATGTAGCTGACGTTCGTGGATCGCTTGGCGTCGGTGGGGCAGCCGAACACGCACACGCCTTGGCCGTCGCACGCGGGCGCGTTGCGCTTCAGCGGACCGTGCCGCTTGAAGCCGAGCGCATTGCACCCACGCTCGATCACGCGGCCGTTGCCGCCGAGCAGCGACCTCTTGGCGGGCTCGACGCCGAGCACACCCTCGACACGTTCGAAGTACGGAGCGAGCTGCTCCGGCCCCAGCTCCGCCAAGCCGAACTGATGCTGCCACTCGTGCAGCACGCGATCCGGCGTGCGGTAGCAGGTGCCCGAGTTCACGGTCGTCGTGCCGCCGACGGTCTGCCCGACGGGGATCGGGATGCCGACGTTGCCCACCGAGAACGTCGCACCGCCGCGCTTGTACAGCTTCTGCTGCATCTCGAACGGGCGCCCCGTGAAGTCGCTGCGATCGAAGTAGGCTCCCTCCTCGACGAACACGACGGCGAGGCCCGCCTCCGCGAGCTCCTTGCCAACGACCGCACCGCCCGCGCCCGTGCCGATGACGACCACATCCGCGTCCACGGCGACGTCTTCATCGATCGCCTTGTGCACCCGGTCGCGCATGTACGCGGGCTTCGCCTCCGGCTTGATCTTCTGCGCCTCGTAGACGCAGCCGAGCTGCGAGTACATCGCGGGGTCGTCGAAGTGCGCCATCTTCAGCGGGCTGATCAGCGCGCGCAGCATCAGGCGGCGAACAGCGTCACCGCGCCGCCAGCCCTCGAGCACCTCGAGCCGCTTCGCCGTCGGCAGTCGCGCGAATGACCGACGTCCGTGGAGCCACGCCGCTGCATCCAACCCTGCGAGCAATCCACCCAAGCCGCGCCCGACCATGCCCGGCAGCGTGTCGACGAGCTGCGCGACCTTGTCGACGCACTTCTCACCGGCACCGGGGATGAACGTGCCGGCGGGAAGCGCCGCCTCCGCGATCGCGATCAGCGTCTGGCGCTGGCGTTCCGAGAGCGACATGTTCCGACCCTATAATGGTCGGACCAATCCGACAAGCTGAAAATGACCAACTCCTGCCGATAGTTGTCGTCGCGCGGATCCGCCTTTGTTGACCACTGTCAGCCCGGCAGTGTACTGAACATGTGTTCATGCCGCAGCCCACTCTGACCGTCGTGACCACCTCGTCCCCTCAACCTCGTCCGACCGCCGCGTCGGCCCCGCCAGTCGAAACGGACCCCGTGCCCGCTGACGTCCGCGCTGTCATCGATCTGTTCACGCAGTACCTGGCCAAGGTCACGTTTCCCGACCTCGACACCGCCTCGCTGCGCCGCCAGGCAGACGAGCTGCGCGCGGAGGAGAAGAACGTGCAGCGTGCTCGCGACGCTCTCGCCAATGCGATCGCCACGTCCGACGCGCGCCTCGCGACCCTGACGGCCGCAGCCCAACGCGCGGTCGCGTACGCGCAGATCTACGCGGATGGTCACGTCGATCGCCAGCCGATCGCGGAGGCGCTCTCGGATCTCGCGCGCGTTGACGCGATGTCCTCACCCACGTCGCCTCCAAAGCGCCGCGGTCGTCCGCCCAAGCAGCGTGGCGCCGAACTGTTCGACGCAACAGACGACGCGTCTTCCCCGTCCCGTGCAAACGCATCTACCGAAGAGGTGACCCCGTGAAGTCCATGACCGAGCAAGATGTCCGCGTTCTTCTCTCCAAGACCCAGCGCGTCGTCGACGTCATTCGTCCTCGCGTGATGTCGCGCGAGCGCACCGAGCGCGAGCTGCTGCGCATGAAGCCCGCGCGCTGAGCGGCAAGAGAAGACGCATCGCGCGTACGATGTCACCGTGAATCCGATCGAACGGTTGTTCTGCGAGAACCTCCTGCCGATCCATCGGCGCCAGCGGCGGTTCCTCGCGCAGATCAATGGTGCGGCGTACGACTTCGACCCCACCACCGCGACGCTCTCTGACTCGTCAGGGGCGACGTTCTCGACGCAGATCCTCGGCATCGAGAGCAACGGTCACTGGATGTGGGCGTGGGCCGACTCCGGGCATCTGCAACCGGCCACGACCGTCGCTGCGGCCGCGGTCAAAGCGTTCGGAGAGGCGCACGGCCTCGCCGAGCTGACGACAGCAAAGGTCGAGCTCGCGCATCTTCGATGCGGTGGATACACGCTGGCCGCGATCGCGAGCCTCGCGCAGGGGAGCCAGCCGTTCTTTCGCTGTGTGCAGCCCGACGGTGTCGCGGTGTTCGTGCTCGTCACGTCCGTGACGTTGCCCGACGATGCGGGTCAGCTCACGCGCTCCGAGGTGAATCGCGCGATTCGCGACATGTTCCAGGACTACGCACAGGCGGACGACATCTTGACGCTCAGCAGCGCGATGACCGCCGCCGGCTATCGACTCGAGCTGACCGACGACGCCGTGATCGGGCACCGCGGTGATGAAGAACCGATGCGCTGGGAGCGCGCCTGGTTCGCCAGCTAGAGCAGCTTCTTGAGCTCGGTGAGCAGCACGAGCGCCTGCATCGGCGTCGTGTCGTGCGGATCGATGCTCTCGAGCTTCTCGACGAGGAGCGACGTGCGCGATCCGGCGAGCGGAGCAGGCGCCGCGATGGCGAGCGCGAGTTGCGCGGAGCTGCCGAGCTGCGAGCCGCCCTCGAGCTGCCCCATGATCTGGCGAGCGCGCGCGATGGTCTTGGGCGGTAGACCGGCGAGGCGCGCGACGTCGATGCCGTAGCTCTTGTTCGCACCGCCGGCGACGACCTGGCGCAGGAACACGATCTCGCCTTTGTGCTCGCGCACCGCGACGGAGACGTTGCGCACGTTGGGCCGGCGATCGGAGAGCGCGACGAGCTCGTGGTAGTGCGTCGCGAACAGCGTGCGCGCGCGCGTGATGTCGTGGAGGTGCTCCGCGGCCGCCCACGCGATGGCGACGCCGTCGAACGTGGACGTTCCGCGACCGACCTCGTCGAGGATGATCAGCGAGCGGGCGGTGGCCTTCTCGAGGATCGCGGCCGTCTCGCGCATCTCGACCATGAACGTCGAGTCGCCGCGCGAGAGGTTGTCGGATGCACCGACGCGCGTGAACACGCGATCGCACACGCCGATGCGCGCGCTCTTGGCCGGCACGAAGCCGCCGATCTGCGCGAGCAACACGATCTGCGCGACCTGGCGCATGTACGTCGACTTGCCCGCCATGTTGGGACCAGTGATGAGCACGAGCTGCGGAACGCCCGCTGCACCGATCGTCGCGTCGCCCCGTTGCGACGAGGCCTCGAGCCGACAATCGTTCGGGACGAACGTGTGCTCGGGCAGCATCGCCTCGATGACCGGGTGGCGGCCCTCGATGATCTCGAGCACCACATCGTCGTCGACGACCGGGCGACAATAGCCGCGGCGCGCCGCAACCTCCGCGAGCGAGCCACAGCCGTCGAGCACGGCGAGCGCCGCACCAGCAGCCGCGATCTCCTTGGCGATCACGGCGACGGCGGCGACCTCGGCACGGAACAGCTCCGCCTCGCGGATCGCGAGCGTCTCCTCGGCAGCGAGGACCTTCTTCTCGAGCTCCGCGAGCGCCGGCGTCACGTAACGCTCGCCCGTCGCGACCGTCTGCTTGCGGATGAAGTGCGCCGGCACCTTGCCGAGATGCGACTTGGTGATCTCGATGTAGTAGCCGAAGACGCGGTTGTAACGGACCTTGAGGTTCGCGATGCCGCTCTTCTTGGCTTCGCGCTCCTCGATCGCGAGGATCTCTTCCTTGCCACCGTCCGCGAGGCCGCGACATTCGTCGACCTGCGCGTCGTAGCCCGCGCGGATCACGCTGCCGCCCTTGTCGAGCAGCGGAGGCGGTTCGTCGACGAGCGCCTTGGTCAGCCGTGCCGCCATCTGCGAGAGCGCTTTATCCGCGCACACCTTGAGGTCGAGCACCTCGGGCAGCGGCGCCATCTTGTTCGCGCCCGACGCGACGAGCTTGATCAGCGCGGGCAGCTTGCCGAGCGCGTCGCGCAACCGACCCATGTCGCGCGGCTGCGCAACGGCGAGCGTCGCTTTGCCGGCGAGGCGCTCGAGGTCCGCGATCTCGCCGAGCGACGTGCGGATCTGCGCGAGCAGGGCGGGGCGCTCGACCATCCACGCAACGGCGTCCTGACGACGGCGGATCTTCTCCACGTCGCGCAGCGGGAACACCATCCACCGGCGCAGCATGCGACCGCCCGGTGCGGTGACCGTTCCGTCGATGACGTCGAGTAGCGAGCCCTGCTTGTGCTTGCCGATCAGCGTCTCGGTCAGCTCGAGGTTCGCGATCGCCGTCTCGTCGAGAACGACGGACTCCTCCGGCTGATACAGCAGGAGCTTGGAGATCGGGAGCACGCCGGTCGGCTGCGTCGACCGCGCATAGCCGACGACCGCACCCGCCGCCCGGATCGCGAGCTCGCGGTGCGGCAGCGCGACCTGGGGCTCGACGATGACGAGCGAGCCGAGCTCCTTGCGCGCCTCGGGCTCGTGCGGAATCGGCGCCGCTCCCCACGCTGCCTTGTAGCGAGCCTTCCACGCGTGAACGGCCTGCGCCTTGTGCGCGTCCCCGAGCAGCTCCGCCGCGACGATGACCTCCGTCGGCGCGATGCGCACCAGCTCGTCGACGACGGCCGTGACGCCGATCTCCGTCGCGCACAGCTCGCCCGTCGTCGCGTCGAGATACGCCATGCCGACGCCATCGCGCGTGGGGACGAGCGCGGCGACGTAGCGCGGGCGCTTGGGCTCGAGCACGTCGTCGTCGAGCGTGATGCCCGGCGTGATGATCCGGACGACCTCGCGCTTCACGAGACCTTTGGCGAGCTTGGGGTCCTCGACCTGCTCGACCATCACGACTTTCTTGCCGTGCTCGGTCAGCTTGGCGATGTATCCGCGCACCGCGTGGTACGGGACGCCGGCCATCGGGACCGCGCCCTCCTTGCCCTTGTCGCGCGACGTGAGCGTCAGGTCGAGGAGCCGCGAGGCTTCCACCGCGTCGTCGAAGAACGTCTCGTAGAAGTCGCCGCAACGGAACAGAACGAGGCCGTCAGGATGGGCATCCTTGACCTCGAGATACTGCTTCATCAGCGGCGTTTCGGCCGGACTCCGACCCATGCCAGGGTGCGTATCACGGGGGTCCGACAGCGACGTGCCGGCCGCACGAAGGGGCGTCAACGCGCCGCAGCAACAGCATCCGCAACCACGCCATTCCGTGGTATTTCGCGTACGTGCAGCAGGTCCTTCTGATCCTCCTGATCGCCGCTTCGTTCGCGTTCTTCGCGCGCACGATGTGGCTGTTCGGCCGCGCCGCGGCTAACGGAACCGCCGACCCGCGTCCGCGCCTGGACCAGATTCCCGGTCGCCTGATGGACATCGGCATCTACTTCTTCGGTCAGAAGAAGGTCGCCGAAGAGGGGCCGATGCACCGGACGAGCAAGCACCACTTGTTCATCTTCTGGGGCTTCCTCGTCATCCAGATCGCCCTCGTCGACATGCTTGTCACGGGCTTCTTCGGCGTGTCGATTCACGACCTGCCCGCAGCGATCTACACGCCGCTCTACCTGCTGATCGACGTGATGTACGCGCTCGTGCTGCTGATCATCATCTGGTCGTTCATCCGCCGCATCGTCGTGCAGCCACGCCTGATCCCGATGAGCCTCGACGCGGGCCTGATCCTCGGCGCCATCGCCTGCCTGATGATCACGCACTTCATCTATCACGGGTACGAGATCGCCGGAGAGATGTCGACGGGGCAGGGCGGGCGCTGGTTCATGCCGCTGTCCAACGCGATCGGTGGTGCGCTCACGCCCATCTCCGCCGACGGTGCTCGCTTCGGCGCGCTCGCCGGTTGGTGGCTGCACATCGCCATCGTCCTGACGTTCCTGAACTACCTGCCGTACTCCAAGCACATCCATCTCCTCGGCGCGCTGCCGAACATCGCGTTCCGCAACCGCAGCGAGCGCTTGATGGACCTCCCCAAGATCAACCTCGAGGACGAGATGCAGTGGGGCGTCGGCAAGTACGAGCAGTTCTCGTGGAAGAGCCTGCTCGACACGTACGCGTGCACCGAGTGCGCGCGCTGCAGCAACTACTGCCCCGCCTACAACACCGGCAAGAATCTCTCGCCGATGCAGCTCGTGCACGACATCCGCTACGAGATGCTCGATCGCACGGCGCTCAGCGATCGCATCGTCGAGGGCCAGAAGGCGCTCGCGTCGATCACCGAGTACGCGGCCGAGAACGGCTACGACGACGCGCACCCGCACCCCGAAGTTCTGTTCGCGAAGAAGCAGCTCGCCGACACCGAGGCCGAGCTCGCCGCGATGCCCAAGATGACGGGCGGTCGCATCGCCGAGGACACGCTGTGGGCGTGCACCACGTGCGGCGCCTGTCAGGAAGTCTGCCCGGTGTTCATCGAGCACCCGCTCAAGATCATCCAGATGCGCCAGAATCTGGTGCTCGAGCAGGAGAAGACGCCGGGCGAGCTGCAGCGCACCTTCCGCAACATCGAGCGCCAGTCCAACCCCTGGGGCATCGCGAACGATCAGCGCATGGACTGGGCGAAGGACCTCGACGTTCCGACGATCGAGGAGAACCCGGACCCCGAGTACATCCTGTGGGTCGGCTGCGCCGGCGCGTTCGACAGCCGCATCATCAAGCAGACGCGCGCGATGATCAAAGTCCTCAACACCGCGGGCGTCGACTACGCCGTGCTCGGCCATCAAGAAGCCTGCACCGGTGATCCTGCGCGCCGCGCCGGCAACGAGATGCTGTTCCAGGCGCTCGCCGAGCAGAACATCGAGACGCTCAACAGCCACAACGTCAAGAAGGTCATCACGAGCTGTCCGCACTGCCTGCACACGCTCAAGAACGACTACCCGCAGTTCGGCGGCAACTTCGAGGTCGTGCACCACACGCAGCTGCTCGACCATCTGTTCGAGGCAGGCGCGCTCAAGGCCGTGAACCAGGTTGCGGACCGCATCACCTATCACGACAGTTGTTACCTCGGCCGCTGGAACCGCGAGTTCGACGCGCCGCGCGCCGTGATCGAGGCCGTCAAGCCGGGCCAGTTCGTCGAGCTCACCCGCAACAAGCGCCACGGCTTCTGCTGCGGCGCCGGTGGCGGTCGCATGTTCATGGAAGAGCACGACGGGGAACGCGTGAACATGAACCGCGCGGACGAGGTCATCGCAGCCGACGTCGATGCGGTCGCGGTCGCGTGCCCGTTCTGCAGCATCATGCTGACCGACGGCATGAAGCAGCGCAACGTCGACGACAAGATCCAGGTGCTCGACGTCGCGGAGCTCGTGGCGAGCTCGATCATCGACGTGCCCGTCGATCGGCTTCTTCGCAAGAAGAAGAAGCTACCGACCGTCGCGTAGCGCCTGCGCGTCGGGCAGGAGCTTGGCGGCGAGGGCAAGCGTCCGAGCGTTCTCGGGACGATTCGCGAGGAAGCTCTCGCGCAGTGCGAGATCGGTGATCTTGCTCGCGCGTTCGAGCAGGCGATCCCGAGCGCGGCCGATGGCGACGCGGGCCGCGCTTGCGTCCCCTGTTGCGTGCAGCGTCTCGCCGATCATCAGCCGGATGAGGGACTCGCCCTCTTCGATACCGCCGAGCTCGTCGAGCAGCGCGTGCGCTTCGCGGGCCATCTCGAACGCCTCGTGATCTCGCCGCAGCGCGAGGAGCGTATTGGATAGTCGAGCGAGTATGGCCGGGCGTGACGCCGCTTGGGTGAGCGAGAGTGCCAGGCGCTCCTCTACCTCCGCGGCTCCGAGCTCGCCGCGCGCGACCATGATGTGCGCGAGATACGACCGCGCCGCAGCTTCGAGTCGTCTGTCCCCCTGCGCCACGAACGCGTCGACGGCCTCCGTTTCGATCGCGAGCGCTTCGTCGAGGCGGCCCTGATACGCCAGCGCGCGTCCGAGATTGTGCTTCGCAGTCGCTCCGACGTGCTGGAGCCCCATCCGCGACGCTCCGTCGAGCGCGCGGCGCAACCAGGTCTCTGCCTCCTGAAAGGCGCCGACCTCCAGGTACGCGTAGCCCACGTGACCATGCTGCATGCACGCGTAGCGCAGGTCGCCTGCCTCCGCGAACGCGTGCGCAGCAGCTCGCTCGGAGATGACATACGCGCCCGCATCACCCGCGAACATCGCCCGCGACGAGCGGGTCTGGTGAATGCGGGCCTGGACGTGCGGATCGCGTGCCTCGATCGCGACGAGCTCGACGCCGTCGCAAAGCTTCTCGGCGAGCGACACCTTGCCGTGATTGAACAGCTGAAAGGCGCAGCGCGCGATCGCTGAGACCTTCGCTGCGACGTCTGCATCTGTCCCGGTTGCGCGCCCCACGGCCCGCTGGAGGACGGCCGCGATGCGCGCGAGTTGCTCGGTGTCACCGAGCTTGCCGGATGTCTCCGCCGCTTCGCCCGCGGCCGCGAACCAGGACGCGGTGTCCTCGACCAGCAGCTCCATCGCCTCGCTCGCACAGCGGTTCGCCACGAGAAGCTCGCCGCGCCACGCGTGCACCTCTGCCTGCACCCGGCGCAGCGCTCCGAGCATCGCGCCGGTGGCACGGCATGCAACACCGCGCTCGGCGCGAAGCGCGGCGGTGGCAAAATCACCGGCGGCGAGGGCCTGGTCAGCGGCCCGGCGGAACCACGCAGCCGCGCGGTCAAGGGCGGCGCCTCGCTCGAAGTGCTCCGCGAGCACGACCGGCTCGATCTCGCCCGCTGCCTCCAGCCACTCTCCTGCGAGCTGATGGCCGAGCGTTCGATCGCGGTCGGTCAGCATCGCGTACGCGGCCTCCCGCACCATCGCATGACGGAACGTGAGCTCGTCATCGCCAGAGAAGCGCGACACCGCGGCGCGCGAAATGAGCTCGCGGTGCACGAGCTCGTCGATCCATGCACGCACGGATTCCTCGCGCGCTTCCCCGCCGAGCAAGGCCGTCAGCCCCCTGCGCCAGAACCGCGTTCCGAATACGGCCGCTGCCCGCAGCACGCGACGCGCGTCGAGCTCGAGTCGCTCGAGCCGACCCTGGACGGTCGCGAGCACCGTCTCGGGCATCTCATCGCCTTTTCCCTCGGCGACGGCGCGGATCAGCTCTTCGAGATAGAACGCGTTGCCACCGCTGCGTTCCACGATCCTGGCCACGAGAGCGTCGTTCGCCTCGCTACCGAGCACTTCACGCACCAGTCGCTCGCTGCCACGCTTCGTGAGCTCGTCGAGGCGCAGCGTCTGGAGGTTGCGCTCGTGCCACATGCGAGGAAACTGGTCTTGCACCTCCGGTCTCGCGAGCGCGACCACGAGCAGGGGGCGATCCGCCAGCATTCGCAGCGCGGCGTCGACCAGCTTCGTCGTCGGCAGATCACCCCAGTGAAGATCATCGAGCACGAGGACGACGGGGCGCACCTCTGTCTCGAGCGAGAGGAAGTGCACGAACGCGCGCAGGATCTGGTCCGCCATCAGTGGCGCGTCCTGACGAGCAGCGCGCAGCTCGACAGAATCCTCGTCGGGAAACGGCGCACCGATCAGCTCGCCTAGAAAGAACGCCGTGCGCGCCAGAGCGGCCGCCGCAGCACCTTCGTGAACCGGACAATCCCGCCAGACGCGCGCGCGAAGCTTCTGGCGCCGCACGTCCGCAGGATCGCTGTCGTGAATTCCGGCCGTACTGCGCAGCGCTGGAGCGATCAACGCGAACGGCGAACCGGCGCGCAACGGGTCGCCACGCCCGATCCACACGTCGGGCGGATCCGTGCGCTCCGCGAGCCGGCGGAGCAGCTCGTACCGCACGCGGGACTTACCGATTCCAGCAGGCCCCGTGATGAGAACCACGCGCGCCACCGACTCGGACGCCGACTCGTCATAGAGCCCGAGCAGCGTGTTGATCTCGCGATCGCGACCTACGCACGGCGTCGGCTTGCCGAGCAACGTCCGTTGCGCGTCGCGCTCGTCGCGCTCGCGGAGCAGCTCCAGATCAGTGCCCTCGCGCCGGATCTCGAAGCGCGTGTCGAGCAGACCGGCGGTGACGTCGTCGATCCGCACGCGGGCCGGCGTACCGCGCCGCGCGGTCGAGAGTAGAGATGCGGCGCGGTCGATCGCTTCTCCGACGGGCATGCGGCCTGCCATCACGACGCGGCCCGTCGCGAGAGCGATCGCGCAACGAGCATCCAGCAGCGGCTCGAGGGCGAGCGCACACCGAGCGGCGCGGATCGCTTGATCCGGTGCGGTGCTCGTGCCGAGCAGCGTGACCACGACCGAGCCGTCGACGAGACGCTGGAGCTGCGCGCCGTGGGCCTCGGCGGCTTCGCGCAACGGCGCGAGATGCAACATCGGTTGTTCCGCGACCGTGTCGGACGTCGCGTCCTCGACGGTGGGGCTGCTCTCGCGGGTCGCCGCCGTGTCGATGTCCTCGTGGTCTCCCACATCGATCAACACCACGCACAACAAGCGCCTCTCCGTTGACGTCAGCGCTGCGCTCGGCGCGCTCGGCGGGCGTGCCTCCGCGGTCACCGTTCCCAGCGCGGCGAGCTCCGCCGCGAACGTCGCGCCATCGCGAGGCCGCTCCTCGGCTTGTTTCGACAGCGCACGGGCGAGCAGGTCATCGATCGCATCCGGGAGATCATCGCGCAGCGTCCCTACGCGCGGCGCGTCCTCGAGCAGTACCTTGGCGAGCACCGCCATCACGTTGTCGCCGGTGAACGGCGCGCGACCCGTCAGGCACTCGTAGAGCAGGCAGCCCAGGCCGAACACGTCGCTGCGCGGACCGACGTCTCGGTCGCCGCGCGCTTGCTCGGGCGCCATGTAGCTCGGCGTCCCGACCATCACGCCGGTCCGCGTGATCGACGCATCGCTCACGCGAGCGACGCCGAAGTCGAGCACCTTCACGCGCTCCAGGTCCTTGTTGACGAGGAATAGGTTCGACGGTTTGACATCGCGGTGCACGACACCGCGCGCATGGGCCGCGCCCAGCGCTTCGCCGACGCGACGGACCAGATCGACACTTTCGGCGGCCGACAAGCCCCCTTTCCCCAGGCGCTCCGCGAGGCTCTCACCTTCCAGCCACTCCATCGCCAACCACATCTCGCCATCGGCCACCCCGTCGGCGATGTAGCGGACGATGCCGGGATGCCGGAGGTTGCCGAGCACGTTGATCTCGCGCGCGAAGCGATCGGTCGTATCGCGCGAGATGTTCTTGAGGACCTTGATGGCCACCGGCTGGCCCGTCGCGCGATCGAGCGCTCGATACACGGTTCCCATGCCGCCGGAACCCGCGAGGTGCTCGACCTCGAAGCGAGTTTCGACCAGCTCGCCAGGCCGCATTACGTCGAGCGTATCACCACTTCTGGAACCGTTTAACGAGGCGCAAATTCGGTAGTCGCGCGCAGCCGGGTTACCATTTTCCGTGATGAAGGGACTCTGTACCGGGAGCGTGCTCGCTCTCGCCTTTTCGCTCGTCCTCGCCGCGTGCGGTGACGACCAACCCACCCCTGGCGCGCGCTCCGAGTGCGCTGCCGGTGGCGAGCTCAACGACTGCCCGGACTCCGAGCGCACACCCGAGGACGCATGCTGGCGCCTCGTCGAGTGCGGCGCGATCGGGATCAAGGGCACGGACGCCAACCAGTTCAACTGGGCGCGCTGCGTCGACACGCTCGACGGTGTCACCAGCGACTACCGCAAGCTCGCGATCGACTGCATCGCCGCCTCGACGTGCGATCAGTTGCGCGTCGACGGCTCGCCGAATCAGCCGAACAGGAACCAGCTCTACTGCATCACGATCGCGTACGGAGACCGCTAATGCGCCACACGAGATGGCTGGTCGCCGCCGTGCTGCTGGCGGGTGAAGTTGTACACGCGCAAGCGACGGACGTTCCAGCGCTGCAAAAGCTCATCGATACGCAGCCGTCGGGTGATGACCGCAGCGCGTGGAAAGAGAAGCGCCGCGATGCGGCCCGCAAGCTCGGTCAGAGCAAGGACAAGCGCGCGGTCCCGGTGCTGATCAAGCTCGCCGAGACAGAGACGTTCGACATCATCGGCGACATCGCGATCGAAGGGCTCGGCAACCTCGGTGATCCGAGCGCGGTGCCCGTGCTGCAGAAGATCGTCGACGACGCGACGCGCGACAAGGCGACCCGAGACATCGCGAAGAAGTCGCTCGCGAAGCTGCCGTCGGGTGGGGCGACGACTCCGCCGACCGGCAAGAACCCGCCGACGGGCAAGACGCCGCCGGTGACCACGCCGCCCGTCGAGAACGTGACGCCGCCAGTGACAACGCCGCCGGTCGGCGAGCCGCCCGTGGAGACGCCGCCGGTGGAGACGCCGCCGGTGACGACGCCGCCGTTGATCGGCGAGACCAAGGCCGCAGCGGTCAGTGTCCCGAACGGTCCTGACTTCGGCGCGGACGTGATCGCGGCGACCGATCGCCTGACGTTCGCGGCCGGTAGCTCGACGCTGTCCTACGACACGCTTCGCAAGCGCCCGGCGTTCAACGTCGACGTCGCGGGTGCGTACGAGAAGCGCGTCGAGAAGGAGCAGATGGCGTACGGCTACGACGCCGGTGCGCACATCGTTGGTGGCTTCGTGAATCCCGAGGGCGCGGCGCAAACGCGCGCCCTCGACGTGATTCTCGACGGTGGGGGAGAGGTCCGCTTCTACAAGGGCAAGGTCTACGGCATCGGCAAAGCCGCCGCGGGCGCGGACATCAACTACATCTCGTACAAGCAGAACGACGGGAACAACACGATCAAGGACACGCGCATCACGGGCGACGTCCAGATCGCGGTCGGTGGCGGTTATGGCCGCCTGCTCGACGTGGGTGGAGCGATCCGCGTGCGGCGACTGTCTCGCGCGCTCGACGCGGCGCATGCGCTCGGCAAGCAGATCGACGCGACGACCGCGAAGAAGCTGCAGCTGACGTGGTGGGCGCTGCGCGGAGAGCGCTCGGCGTACAACTCGCTCGTCGCGACGGTCGCGATCCTGCGCGAGGCGGGCATCCTGTTGTCCGAGCCCGACGCTGGCCTGTCGTACGAGCTCCTCGAGGTGCTGCGCGACAGCCAGCTGTACAAGCGCCCGAGCGGATTCGACGTGAACCTCACGGTCGGGGAGGGCTATCTGTATCGGCCCGACGGCAACACGGACCCGTTCCAGTCGGAGCACGGCCGCGTCGAGCAAGTCGCGGTGAACGCGGGCTACGGTCAGCAGCTGGCGGACGACAAGGCGGAAGTCTCCGGCACCGCGTTCGCGCGCTACCGGCTCTTCGCCAACAACACCGGAAACCCGCCGCAACCCACGCCGTGGGCGGTCGGCGCGAACGCGAGCTTGAAGCGGTTCGCGTACGGCGAGCACGGCGATGCGTTCGGCGCGCTCGACGTGACCGGCACCGTGCTCGTGTCGACGGACGGCTGCACCGGGATGAACTGCGATAGCAAGAAGGCGATGCGCATCCAGGGCGACGTCGGCTTCACGATGTTCATGAACCAAGCGTCCGGTCTGCGCCTCGCGGGTAACGTCGCCGAGGATGCAGGCGAGCTCTTTGTCGGCGCGACGCTCACAGCGACCTACGGCCTGCTCGACGGATCGTTCGCCGGTCTCTGAGCGGTCTGTAGGACATCCGCATAGATACGGTTGGGGGTCGCTACCCACAGCCTCCAGCGAGTAGGGGGCGGCAGCCCAAGGGTTCGCTGATCAGAGAGCGAACAATTTCGCGCGCTTCGACTTGGCGCGGCCTTAGCACTAGGACCCGACACTCGTTCAAGGGAGGAACCCATGAAGCAACTGATGAAGAACTTCGCTCTAGGTACCACGCTGCTTGCAGCGGTCGGCGGCTGTGGCGGCAACGATCAGGCGAGCGGCCCGCTCGGTGACGTCGATGCCGTGATCATTCTGCAGCGCCCGTCGCGCAACGACATGGGCGACATCTTCCAGTACACCTCCTACGTGCCGACCACGCCGAGTGGTGAGCACGCACGGCTGGTGAAGTTGTCTCCGCCCACCGCCGACGGCACGCTCACGCCGATCTGCTGTGACAAGGCGGGCGCCGAGTACGCGAACATCGACATCTCGGGTTACGACCTGTCGTTCGACGCCAAGGACATCGTGTTCAGCGGCAAGCTCGCCGCGAACCAGGCCTACGGCCTCTACATCCTTCACCTCGAGAACGGCGCGGTCGACAAGATTCCGACCGACCCGGATCGCGACTACGTCTCGCCGATCTTCCTCCCCGGCGACAAGATCATGTTCACGACCAACGCGGTCGTCGAAGCCGGTGCGCCGCAGCACCAGGACGAGTACGAGCGCGGCACGACGATCCAGATCGGCCGTATCAACAAGGACGGCACGAGCGAGGAGCTTGGCCCGCGCAACCTCTCGCACCGCACGTTCCCCACGCTGATGTCTGACGGTCACGTCATGATCACGCAGTGGGACCACCTCGGCACGATGAACGCCGGCCACCTCATGTTCATGAACCAGGACATGACGCAGCTCCGCGAGGGCTTCGGCAAGGAAGGCACCGCCGCCTCGAACTCGACGCTCAAGGCGCGCGAGATCGCACCGGGCCGCTTCGTCGCCATCGCGACGGCGCGTAACCGCACCATCCAGGCAGGCGCGCTGATCGACGTTCGCCTCGGCACGGTCGTGACGGACAGCAAGGGCAACGTCTCTGCCTACGACAAGATGTCGGAAGCGACCGCGACTTATAAGGACCTGACGCCCGACGTTCCGCACGGCAACGAGCCGTCGGCGGAGACCATCGGTCGTTACTACGACGCGTTCCCGCTCAACGCGAAGGACAAGCCGGACTTCCTCGTCTCGTGGGCCGACGGTCCGGTCGAGTCGAGCGTGCTCGGCAGCGCCGGCCTCTCGGCGAACTTCGGCGTCTACGTGTTCGACACCGAGAAGGGCCAGCGCCGCCCGCTCGTCGATGACCCCGAGATGTGGGACATCTTCGCGCGCCCGCTCCAGACGCGTGAAGCGCCGCCCATCGTTGCCTCGTCGCTCGACGAGAACCTCGCTGGTGCCGGCCAGACGCTCATCGGTGCGATGAACGTTTACGACTCGTCGCTCAAGTCGTTCAACCCTGGTGAGATCTACGGCGTGCGCGTCTCGGAAGGCTTCTCCTCGGAGGAAGGCTTCCCGCGCATGTTCGGCACGACGATGTTCGAAGGCATGGCGACGCTCGGTGTCGCTCGCGTTCAGGGCGACGGCTCGTGGGCCGCGAAGGTCCCGGCGAACGTTCCCCTCCGCATCCAGACCGTCGACACCTTCGGTATGTCGAGCTTCTCGGAGCCGGTCTGGTTCTCGGGTCGCCCCGGCGAGAACCGCTTCTGCGGTGGTTGCCACGAGAACCGTACCAAGACGACGGTCATCGACCCGGGTATCACCGATGCACTCGCGCAGGGCGCGACGGTGTTCAACAAGTCCAACGCTGTGCGCAGCGACCGCCTCTCGACGACCTACACGCGTGACCAGATCGTCGGCGTCGCCTGGGACAAGGCCATCCAGCCCATCTTCGACAATAAGTGCGTGAGCTGCCACAACGGCCAGCCCGGCGCGGCGAACCCGACCTATACGCTTACCGACGGCGTGCAGACGCTCTCCTGGACCTTCGACCTCCGCGGCGGCGCACTGCCGGCCGAGTGGGCGGAGCTCGGTGGTGGTGACGCGGGCTTCTCGGCCTCGTACTTCTCGGTCGCGGGCCCCGACATGGAAGCTCTCGAGAAGGGTGGCTTCATGGTCACCGCCGGTACGGTCAAGCAGTACCTCCTCCCCGAGGACGCTCGTAACTCCGAGATGATCAAGAAGCTCAACCCGGTGAAGCAGTTCCCGACGCAGACCTCGGAGCGCGCGTTCGCGGGCAACGGTCACATGGCTGCGCAGGGCGGCACGGACCTCACGGCCGACGAGTACTACGCGCTCATCCTCGCGGCTGATAACGGCGTCTCGTTCTTCAGCCGTGAAAACAACCCGCACCGCACGACCTACTAACCCCAACCGCGAACAGGAGAACCATATGAAGAACATCGCCAAGAAGCTCGCCGCGGTTGCCTTTGTTGTCCTCGCCTCCTCGACGGCGTTCGCCGGCAAGGGCGGCAGCGCGACGAACATCCGCGACGCCATCGCCTCGCACTCGTCCGACGCGATCATCGCTGAAGTCGAGCGCGCCGAATCGCTCGGCTGCCCGGACTGCATCCAGCTGGTTACCAACCTCACCGAGGACAACCGCTACGAAGTGCGCGAAGTCGCCGGTTGGTGGTTCGCGAAGCGCCCTGTGCTGCGCGACCAGCTCATCGTCGGTTTCGAGCAGGACCTCAAGTCCGGCGACACCACGGCGGTCCGCAACGCGGCTGACTTCATCGGCGCGAGCGCGTCGCTCAAGTCGCTCCCCGCGCTGCGCGAAGCCATCACGCGCGACGTCGGTGAGGACGGCAAGCTCGCTCTCGTTCGCGCGGTGAAGACCCTCGCGCACACGAGCGGCAACGTGGTGCTCACCACCGCCATGGCTGACCGCAGCCCGGCTGTCCGTGCCGCCGCCATCAAGGCGTGGCGCGACATCCTCGACCAGAAGGATGGCTCCCCGGCCCTCGCGCTGCTCTCCGACTCCGACGCAGGCGTTCGCGCCGACGCGGCGACGGTCGCGGGTGCGATGAACGTCACGAGCGCGGTTGCTACCCTCGAGAACCTCGTCGTCAACGACGCGGATTCGACGGTCCGCAGCAACGCGGCGTGGGCGCTCGGCAAGCTGCACTCGACGTCGTCTCGCGCGGCGCTCACCCTCGCATCGGGCGACAAGAGCAGCCTGGTCCGCGGTGTCGCCAAGGCGGCGCTCGCGCAGCTCCACTGATCGAGCATCACGATCCCGGCACCGTTCTCGGTGTGATCAAGGCCGCGCCCACAAAGCGCGGCCTTTGTCGTTTCTCGTCGGAGAATGGGAGTAAACTCGTCGCATGGAGATGCGCTGGGCGAGCCTCCTCGTGGCTACGTGTGCGTTGCTTGCGAGTGCGTGTGATGACCCTGCACCGGGTCGCACGTACTTCGATCGCAACATCAAACCAATCCTGATGCAGAAGTGCGCGGGCAACACCTCGGGTTGCCACAGCACCAATACGGACGACCCGTATCACTTCGCAGCGGGCAACTTGGACGTGACGACGTTCGAGAACATCCAGAAGCGTCGCGACGTACTCGCTCCGTTCGGCGCGTATCCGTATCCGCTGCTGCTCGTCAAAGCAGTCGGTCCGGGCAAGTTGAAGTTCCAGTACGGCAACCAGATCGGCGTCATGCCGGCGACGCCGCGCTTCCTCACGATCGACGTGCAGCACTCGGGCGGCGCGATCCTCGAGGTCGGCTCCGACGCGTACTTCACGCTGCAGAACTGGCTGACCAACGGCGCGACGGAGAACGGCCTGAAACCGGCGACGCCGCCCCAGACGGGTGCGGGCGCGTGCTCGACGGCGATTCCGTCGGGCTTCGATCGCACCAAGTACGTCACCGCGGCGACGCAGAGCAAGTTCGACAAGTTCAAGTCGGACATCATGCCGATCATCAAGCAGCACGGTTGCAACGCCGGAAGCTGCCACGGTGCGCCGCAGTCGGACTTCTACACGACGTGCGGTGATGACGACGATCAGCTCGCGTTCAACTTCTCGCAGGCGTGGTCGTTCGTGAACGACCCCGCTGACGACTCGCAGCTCCTGCGCATTCCTCTCGCCGTTGCCAAGGGCGGTCGCGGCCACACCGGTGGCGATCAGTTCAGCAGCACCGACGACCCGGACTACGTGAAGTTCAAGGACTGGGCGACCTCGGTCGGCAAGCTCGACTTCGCGGCCGGTGATCCGGGCCGCCAGTTCTTCGCGGAACAAGTGCAGCCGACGCTCCTGCAGCGCGGATGTCTGTTCCAAGCGTGTCACTCGCCAGCCGCGAGCAACGACTTCAAGCTGCGCTCGGGGGCGATCGGTTTCTTCAGCGCCATCGCTCTCGAGAAGAACTACGAGCTCTTGCGGAACGACTTCGTCGCGCTCGAGTTCCCCGACTCGCGCCGTGGTCGCGCGATCGCCAAGACGATCCTCGAGGACGACACTCGTACGACCAGCGTCGGCGGCATCCCGCACCGCGGTGGCCCCGTGCTCGAGACGCCTTCCGACAACAACGCACCCACGCAGGCCGACCCGGCGAACTGTCCGGCGTACAACGCCGCATCGGTGCCGCCGCCGACCGCGTTCTGCACGGTGCAGGAGTGGATCCGCATCGAGCGCAGCGCGCTCCAGACGGCGGGACAGGTCACCGACATGACCCAGGACGCACCGGCGCAGGTCGTCTACGTCCAGCGCTCGGCGCCGGCGACGGCGGGACGCCTCGAGTTCGACACGTTCCAGGGCGGCGCCGATCTGCGCGTCGCGGATACGCAGTTCAACGCGGATGGCTCGCTCAAGACGCCGTCCGCCGATCACTCGATCCTCACCAACTGCGGCCTCGGTGCGAGCCCGGACGTGCAGGCGCCCGACGTCGCGAACGACGGCAACCGCATCGCGTTCGCTGCTCGCGCGACGGCTGCCGATCCGCTCGGCGTCTACATCGTCGATGTCGCCGGCAACACGTGCCAGCGCCTGACGCCCGCGCAGCCGATGTCCAACGGCATCGCCGTCCACAACTTCGATCCAGCGTGGTCACCCGACGGTGCGTACGTCGTGTTCGCGTCCACGCGAGGCAAAGCTGGTGCGACCAAGTCGCGCAAGCGCTTCCTCCCGCAGTCGGACATCTGGCGCGTTCAGGTGAACGGCATGGCCGCGATGGGCGAGCCCGAACAGGTGACGGTGCTCTCCAACTCCGAAGTCACGCCGCAGTTCATGCGCGAAGGCCGCATGACGATGACCACGGAGAAGGTCAGCCAGGGCTTCTATCAGCTCTCCGGTCGCCGCGAGAACTGGGACCTCACCGACTACCACCCGCTGCTCGGCCAGCGCAAAGACTCCAAGTACCCGACCGCCGACGACGTCAACGACGACGACAAGCTGCCGTCCATCGGCTATTCGTCGGTCACGGACATCCGCGAGGCGAGCGACGGCGACTTCATGATGATCCTGTCCAACGTCGACGACGCGACCGGCACGCCGGCGAACAAGGGCGGGGCAGGTGCCCTCGGCCTGTTCAACCGCTCGATCGGTCCGTTCGAAGCGGATCGCAACGACGACGGTTATCTCGCGTCGGTGCGCATGCTCGACACCACCGAGGTCTATCGCGGTCCCGTGTCCCTCCCCGATGGCCGCATCCTCGTCAGCAAGGCGACGTCACCGACGTCGGGTCAGTTCGACCTCGTGATGTTCAACCCGCGCTCGGGGCAGACGTCGGCGCTGTTCGGTTCGGGCGCGATCCGCGTCGATGCGCAGCTCGTCTACAAGTACCCGGCGCGCGTGCTGTACCTCAACCGCCGCCAGCTCGTGTTCGGCGGAAGCAACGAGGGCACCGACATGAGCCGCGCGACGCTGCACATGCCCGACGCGCCGATGCTGTTCACCCTGCTCACCGGAAACCTCCGC
The DNA here is from genome assembly GCA_036499725.1 of Kofleriaceae bacterium. Taxonomy (GTDB): domain Bacteria; phylum Myxococcota_A; class Polyangia; order Haliangiales; family Haliangiaceae; genus JABFXX01. The sequence continues at coordinate 29,881 of DASYDE010000067.1, read as the reverse complement.
AAGGGCCGCCCGGTCGAGGAGTTCCGCAAGGCGAAGTACCTCGCGGTGTGGTCCGAGGACCTGTGCCCAGCCGCTGGCTGCTCGGCGAACATGAACGGCATCTACGAGAACCGCACGATGCTCGGGAAGGTGAAGCTCGCCGACGACGGCTCCGTGAAGGTGTCGCTCCCCGCGCGGACCGGCGTCGTGCTCGGCCTCCTCGACGGTGACAGCAAAGAGATCGTGAAGATGGGCGAAGAGCATCAGCTCGGCCCGGGCGAGCAGATTTCGATGGGTGTCTCCGAGAAGCTGTTCGACCAGGTCTGCGCTGGTTGCCACGGCTCGATCACGGGCTCCGAGCTCGACGTGCGCGTATCTGCGGACGCGCTCACGGGCGCCTCCAAGTCGGCGTCAGCGGATCTGGCACCGACCGCCCTCGGCAATTAGGCGTCGTTCGGAGGGATCCAGGGCTTGAATAACAAGCCGCTGGCAGCGTCTGCCTTGTGACGTCATGCTCGTCACGGGTACGATGCGCCGCTCTGGAGGATCTATGCGTCGACTGCTAGCTCACACTCTCGTCGGTCTGCTCGCCTTGGGCTCTGTCCCGGCGATGGCCGCGCCCAAGAAGGCCGCTCCTGCCAAGAAGGCGCCCGCCAAAGCACCCAAGGAAGCGCCCAAGAAGAAGGCGGCTCCGCCGTCGGCCGACAACAAGAAGAAGCTGCTCGAGCGCATGGGCGGCTTCAAGTGGGGCATGTCCAAGGACGAGATCATCGCGACGCTCGAGAAGCAGATCGCGGAGAAGTACGACGAGCAGCTCAAGGACACGACGGACGTGGCCAAGCAGGACCGCATCCGCAAGGACAAGAAGACCGAGCTCGGTCGCGTGAAGAGCACGTACGTCGAGTTCGCCGACGCCAAGCCGTCGCCGTGGGACGTCTCGATCATCGAGGGCGAGTTCGCCCACGGTACCGACGAAGCGATGATGGAGCGCTGGGAGAACGAGGGCGGCAAGAACAACCGCCGCTTCTTCCTGTTCTATCAAGGCAAGCTCTGGAAGATGTACATCTCGCTCGACGTCTCCATCCTCCCCGAGGATAAGAAGAACTTCGAGTCGTTCGTCGGCGTGATGACGTCGCAGTTCGGCCCCGGCGATATCGGCGAAGGCACGATCACGTGGTCGCTCCCCGAGGCGCAGGTCCGCGCGACCGACAAGCTCAAGACGTATGACGCGATCGGCTTCTCCCTCGAGGATCCGAACATGCAGAAGGACGTCCTCGCGACGCGCGAGACGCACAAGAAGCCCGAAAAGGGCACGAGCTCCGTGATCAACGCGGTCGTCGACAAGGACGGCACCGATCACCCGGACGTGAAGGCGAATGGCGGCGCGGTCGACGCGGTCATCAACGCCAACGGCGGCAAGGGCCCGAAGAAGTAGGTACCGAAACCAAGAACGGCAGGAGGTTCGCTCCTGCCGCTATCGAGGGCTCGCCCGATTCAATCGGTGCGGGCCCTTCGTTTTACATGAAGAAGCTGAACTTCTTGCCGCGACCCGCTTCGGTCTGCAGCGTCGTCTCGAGCTTGTTGCCCTCCTCGAGGAGGCCGCGCACGTTCCTGCCGTCGCCGTGGATGCGCTCGTAGATCGCGCGCACGCGGCGCTGGTAGAGCGCCTGCGACGCGACGCCGTCGGCACCCTGAACGAGCGAGTCACGCACGCCGCCCGGGAGCAGCATGACGATCTTCTTGCTCGGGATGGACTCACCGGGCTGCGCGATATCGCCCTGCGTGAACGGAGCGCCCGGCTCTGCGCGATACGTCCAGCCGGTCGGCGAGTTGCCGTCGGCGCACTTGCCCGACGACGCGATCTTGTCGCCGCAGTAGGGCGGTCCGATCTCGACGAGCTTCGCGCCGAAGTCAGCGCTCTTGTCCGTATCCGTGGGCGCCTGGAGGAACACGGCGTAGCGGAACTGACCCGCGAGGGCGGCGTTGTCGGTGTCCTTGAGCTCGCCCGCGTCCTTGCCGTCCTTGGCCTTCTTGAACGCCATCTCGTCGTACTTGGCGCTCTTCATGTGGATGTCGATCATCGACTTCAATTCCGTGACGCCGGCGTAGAACGAGATGATCGCGCCCGAGACTTCTGGCGTGATGCTGTTCTCTTTGGCGCGGAAGATGATCTCCTTCTTCACGTCGAGCGCCTTCGCGGCCTTCTCGAGTGCGTCGTCGAGACCCTTGTCCGGCTTGAAGCCGTTCTTGGACTTCTGCTCGTCGAGCATCGTGTCGATCGCAGAGAGCTGCGACTTGAGCTCTGCGACGGTCGACGGCGTACCCTTGGCGCCGAGGACGCCCTTGATGTCGCCGAGGCCGGCGTTGTACGAGCCGTTCTGCGCGCCGACCTTGCCGACGACGATGCCGACGATGAGCGCGAGCGCGGCGGGAATCGCGATCTTCGCGATGCTCGCACCGCTCGAATCGGCGCCGACGTTCTCGACGGGCTTGCCGTCGTTGACGATCACGATCTCCGGCGCGCGATGCACCTGGCCGACGGCGGCCATGTGGTTCATCGCACCAAACGGATCCTCGTGCGCGTTCGGCGGCGGCGGCGCGGCCGGCTGCGCGGGTTGCGCGGGCGCGAGGCCGGGCGGCGGCTGCAGGTTCAGGCCGGGCGGGGCGACAACGCCACCCGATGTGCCATTTGCACGCGGCTGCTGACCGGTGGCGGGAGCTGCAGCGCCTTTCTTGAGGCCGAGGCGTGCCTTCAGGTCGCTGATGTCACGGCTTCCGCCGGGTTTCTTGGAGTCGCTCACTGCGGGGACCTCATTTTCATGACGCGGGGGAGACTTTAGGGAGCTAGGGTCTCGAGTGTCAAGGATGCCCGTGACGTCGCGGGGTTGCGTAACTTATACTGATGTCTCCGCCCCGCCACAGATCGGCGTATCGTGAAGGAACGATTACACCTCCTGTGTCGCGATCTCCTCGGTGCGGGTCTGTAAGGGCAGGTAACTCCGTGCGTTTCCATGGCGATCGCTGGCAAAGTTACCTGGCCCGGCGGCTGCTACTAAACCGCACGAGTCGCTCGCGCGTCTCATCCCCCAGAGGACACACAGTGAACACCCCCCGTAGCATTCTCCTCGCTGGCGCCGTTGGTATCTGCTCGTTGCTCTCCACCCAGGCGGCCGAGGCCGGCCGGTTCGGTGGCGGCTTCCATGGCGGTGGCGGCGGCCACGTCCATTTCGGTGGTGGCGGTGGCTTCCACGCCAGCGGCGGCTTCCACGTCGGCGGCGGTGCCCGCTGGGGTGGCGGCGGAGGCTGGGCACGCCCGGCGTATCGCCCCTGGAACGTCGGCGGTCACATCTATGTCGGCAGCGGCGGCTACTACCCGCGTTATCGCTACTACCGCCCGTACTACTACGAGACCTACGTCCCGTCGTACTACGGCGCTTCGTACTACCCGGTCGAGCCGTCGGTGCAGCAGAACTACGCCGTCGCTCCTCGCCCGGAGCTACCGTCGTTCGGCATCGGCCTCTTCGGCGGTGGCGTCCAGGTCCAGGACGTCAAGGACTCGAGCGACTACGGTCTGCTCGCGCGTCTGCGCCTCGGCCAGAGCGGTTTGTTCGTCGAGGGCGAGCTCGGCAAGACGACGTACCAGGACAACGTCCGCGTCGATCGCCGCCTCGGCGCATCGCTCATCTACGAAATCGGTACCGAGAACCGTCTCGCGCCATACGTCCTCGCGGGCCTCGGTGTCCAGCAGGCCGACGTCGCCAACTCGTACACGACCGATCAGAGCTTCGGCGAGATCGGTGTCGGCCTGCGCTACGCGATCACGCCGAACTTCCACATCGCTGCGGACATTCGCGGCGGCAGCCGCCAGACCGTCTCCGACAACTCGGGAGACATGCCTCTGACGGGTACGGTCGCTCGCTCCGTCGCGCCGCCGACGAGCAGCAGCAACGAGAGCGAGGACTACACGCGCGCTCGTCTGTCCGCGATCCTGTACTTCTGATCTCGGGAACCAACACTTCATCTAGATGAACGGCCGCCGCTGGGCGGTCGTTCTCATTTTCGGCTACTGTGAATCGTATGGAGGTCAGTCAGCGCGAGCTCATCGCGCGCGACGGGACGCGCATCGGCTACCAGATGCGCGGCGCGGACGGACCGGCCATCGTGTTCGCGAACGGCCTCGGCAGCTCGCACATCGCGTACGAGCCGCTGATCGCGAGCCTCCCCGGCTACAGGACGCTGTGCTGGGACTATCGAGGAATGTTCTCGTCGGGCCAGCCCGCGGCCGAGGACGCGAACACTGTCTCGCACCAGGTCGATGACCTGCTCGACCTGCTCGCTGCGGAGGGCATCGACGAGTTCGTGATCGTCGGCTGGTCGATGGGCGTCCAGGTCGCGCTCGAAGCGCTCCACCGCGTTCCTCGCCGCGCGCGCGGTGCGTTCCTGCTGAACGGTACGCAAGGGCGGCTGTTTCGCACGCTGATGGGCAACGCTGCCGTCGGGATGACGATGCCGTTCCTCTTGTCGCTGCTTCACGCGCAGTCGCGCATCGCGAACTTCGTCACGCGCCGCATCGGTCGCGCGCGGTCGAGCGTGCGGTCCATGCAGATGTTCGGCATCCTGTCCGGCACCGTCGATCGCGATCGCATGCACGCGGTGCTGACCCGCTTTGGCGACATCGACTGGAAGTCGTACGCGCGCCTCCTGCATCGACTCGACGAGCACGAGACGCGCGACTTCTTGTCGTCGATCGACGTGCCCGTTGCGATCCTCGCGGGGGGACGCGACCTGTTCACGCCCGTCGCGCAGTCGGAGGAGCTGCACCACGCGATTCCCGGCTCGTATCTCTCCATCATCCCCGGCGGCACGCACTACATGCCGATCGAGTTCCCGCTCGTCGTCGGTGCACAGCTCCGCAAGTGGCTCGATCGCATCCCGGGGTGGGAGCACGGCAGCTCGACGGCGCGCACGGCGGTGGCGCGATGAACTGCCCGAGCTGCGGCAAGGAGGTCCTCGAGATCGACGTCAAGTGCGCGAACTGCGGGCACGCACTCGGAGCGACCGGTGCGCAGCGGATGCTCGGTCAGGTCGTGCTCGGTCAGTACGAGCTCGTCGACGTCCTGGGGCAGGGCGGCATGTCCGTCGTGTTCAAGGGCAAGCACAGGATGACCGACCAAGAGGTCGCGCTGAAGATCCTGCCGCCCGAGCTCGCCGCGCACAGCCAGGTGAAGTCGCGCTTCCTCGAGGAGGCCAAGGCGCTCGCGGCGCTCGATCACCCGAACATCGTCCACCTCTACAACTTCGGGCAGGAGAACGGCCTGTTCGTGCTCGCCATGCAGTTCGTGCAGGGCGTCACGTGGGAGCGGATGATCCTCGAGAAGAAGGCGCTCGACTGGCGCCAGTCGGTGAAGATCACCGTCGACGTGCTCCGCGCGCTCGAGTACGCGCACGGCCGCGGCGTGATCCATCGCGACATGAAGCCATCCAACGTGCTGGTTCGCGCGCACGATGGCATGGGGACCGTCATGGACTTCGGCATCGCGAAGATGACGACGTCGACCAAGCTCACCGCGACGGGCCAGACGATGGGCACGGTCCGCTACATGTCGCCGGAGCAGGTGCGTGGGCAGGAGGTCGACGTGCGCACGGACATCTACTCCCTCGGCGCGACGCTGTACGAGTCGCTCACGGGCGACACGCCGTTCGACGGCAACACGCACTTCGAGATCATGACCAAGCACCTCAGCGAGCCGGCGAAGCGTCCGTCGCTGCGGGGCATCGAGGTGCCCAAGCTCGTCGAGGATGCGCTCATGCGCAGCCTCATGAAGAAGATCGACGATCGTTTCGAGAATGCGCGCGAGATGCGCAAGATCCTCGAAGCGGCGCTGCGCGAGAACGACGTGGGGCTCGTCGACACGCAGCAGATCTCCGCCGAGTCGTTGCGCTCGACCCTACCGGCGCGCCCCAAAGTCCAGCCGCGCGCAGCGACGCCCGCCGGCTCGCTCGCCGATCAGCTCGAGCCGGGGACCACGGGCGCGAGCGATGCGATCCGCCCCCGGAAGAAGTCGCGCCTGCCGCTGTTCGCTGCGCTCGCCGTCCTGCTCGCGGGTGGTGCGGTCGGGGCCGTGCTCCTGCTCAAGCACGGGTCGGGGCCTCCAGGCTTCGAGTCGCAGCTCGGCATCCAGGGCGTGAAGCTCACCGCCGGATCGACGTTCGACGGCATCCGGATCGAGACGGACGGGCTGCTCTCGCCCGAGCTGGTGAACAAGATCTACCGGCGCGTCGTGAAGGGAGCCCTGGGGGGCCAGCCCGCGCAGACCCAGCTAAACGAGATCGTAGTGATCCCGGCCAATGCGCTCTGTGACCCGCGATCGACCGCCGTCCCCGAGATCATCCAGAAGCAGATCGGGTGCTCGGATGGAGCCTCTCCGATCGAGGCGATCGTCATCACGGACAGGATCAAGAAACGGCTCGTTCTCGTCGACGATTCCGACAAGTTCGAGGCGGCTGTCGAGATGGGCGTGGTCGATGCCCACTGCACGTTTACCGACGGCTTCAAGCACGGCAGTCCGGCCTGCGATCGACTCAACCAGCTCCAGTCGCCCGTGAAGAAGTAGCCGTTCGGCACCCGTGAAGCAGGCCCCCGCGGATTGACATGTCCGCGTAGGGAAACGATTATTCCGCCCGGAGGGAGCATGTCCCGCACCGTAATTGCAGCGGTCGTAGCCGCCGTGATCGCCGTTTTGACGGCCATCGCGTACTTCGTCACATCTGCGACGTTTGATGAGCGTGCCAAGAAGGACGCAGACGATCGGGTTACCCGCGCGTACCAAGTCGTCGGTCAGCTCAATCAGCTCGAGGGCATCGACGTCCAGAACAAGGCTGAACGCCTCGCCGCCCGGCAGGAGTTCGTCAAAGCCATCAAGACGGAGAACGACTCCGAGCGTCAGTCGCAGGCGCGCATCGGCTTCCAGAAGTTCACGTCCGACGAGAAGCAGGGTGCGGTCAAGCCGGACATCATTGCTCTCGTCGACGCGACAGGAAACGTCCTGTCGATGAACGACACGCCGAGCGTCGTCGCGAAGCAGTGGAAGAACGACAAGGGCGAGTCGATCCTGCCCGCGCTCAACGTCGTCCTCGGCCGCAAGGTGATCATCAGTGACGTCTGGTTGAAGGACCAGGACCTCCTCAAGGTCGGTGTTGCTCCGATCATCGACCCGGAAGCGCCGATCAACCCCAAGGACCCCGAGGGCGTCACGATCATCGGCGCCATCGTCGTCGCGTACGCACAGACGGCCAAGGAGACGCAGAGCGACGCCAAGTTGCTCGGCACGACGCTCGGTTATTACGACTTCCCGACGGGTGGCACGCCGCGCGTGATCGCGACGAGCTTCACGCCCGACAAGGACTCCAACACCGAGGACACGGCCAAGGCCAAGAAGCTCGGGCCGGAGATTCCGAAGGTCACGGCAGGCAACAAGGTCGTGATCAACGTCAACGGCGAGAAGTACCTCGCAGCGATCGCGCCGCTCGGTCGTTCGTCGACCAAGTCGTTGCCGGCGGACTATCCGCCCATCACCGCGGGCGCCATCGTCCTCGCGCCTCTCGCTGGTCCGCTCGCGGATACGGCGCAGACGGTGAAGCTGTTCGTCCTCCTGCTCGGCCTCGGCGCGCTCGCGCTCGCGATGCTCGGCATGTACCTCACGCACCGCCGCCTGATCACGCAGGTCGACCAGGTCGAGCTCGGTGTCGGCGAGATCATCAACGGCAACCTCGACCGCACGTTCCGCCCCGTCGGCGCAGAGCTCGACGGTCTGTCCAACGCGCTCAACGTCATGCTCGCGCGCCTGCTCGGTCGCCCCGAGCCCGGCGAAGAGGAGTTCGACGAAGAGGGCAATCCGATCGTCCCCGGCCGCGTCGACTTCGAAGAGGGTGAAGAGAAGCCCACTGTCGATCCGGACATCGCGGCGCTCGCGCAGGAAGCGGAGCCCGACTATTACAAGCGCGTCTTCACGGAGTACGCCGCCGCCCGCAAGGCGATCGGTAACCCCGACGACGTGTCGTTCGAGAGCTTCATCGCGAAGCTCAAGGTCAACGAGGGCAAGCTCAAGGCGCAGTACCAGTGCCGCGCCGTGCGCTTCCGCGTCGTGACCAAGGACGGCAAGGTCTCCCTCAAGCCCGTCCCGATCTTCGCGTAGTCGGCGCCCCGGAGCACGAGATCGATGACGGTTCAAACCGGACTCGCGCGACTCGCGGCGGACGGTAGCTCGCTCGTCGGCGGGCGCCGGCTCGGGCTCATCGTCAATCAGACCGCGGTCGACCCGCAGCTGAACCACGCGATCGAGCTGCTGATGGCGCGCGATGACCTCAAGGTCTCCGCGCTGTTCGGTCCAGAGCACGGCGTGCGCGGCGATGCGCAGGACATGATCGAGGTCGACGACGCGCACGACGCGCGCACGGGACTGCCGGTCTACAGCCTCTACGGCTCGACGGAAGAGACGCTCACGCCGACGGCGAAGATGCTCGAGAACGTCGACTGCATGGTCTACGACGTTCAGGACATCGGCAGCCGGTACTACACGTTCGTGTGGACGATGGTGCTCGCGATGCGCGCGTGCGCAAAGGCGGGCAAAGCGTTCGTCGTGCTCGACCGGCCCAATCCGATCGGCGGCGTTCACATCGAGGGCCCGACGATCCAGCCGGGCTACGAATCGTTCGTCGGACTCGTGCCGTGCCCGAATCGTCACGGCATGACGGCCGGCGAAATCGCGCGCTGGCGGCACAAGGTCGAGAAGATGGATCTCGAGCTGATCGTTCTGTCGATGCGCGGGTACCAACGCGACATGCACTTCGATCACACGGGCCTGCCGTGGGTGCTGCCCTCGCCGAACATGCCGACGGTCGACACCGCTCTCGTCTATCCGGGGATGTGTCTCGTCGAAGGTACGGAGCTCTCGGAAGCGCGCGGGACGACGCGTCCGTTCGAGCTCGCGGGCGCGCCGCACCTCGACTCCACGCGCCTCGCCGCGACGCTCAACCAGATGCAGCTGCCCGGCGTGATGTTCCGCGCCGCCGGCTTCTTCCCGCAGTTCCAGAAGCACGCAAAGCAGGCATGCAACGGTGTGCAGCTGCACGTCACCAACACGGAGACGTTCCGCCCGTACCGCACCGGGGTCGCGTTCCTCAAGGCGGCGTACGACCAGAGCCCGGCCGCGTTCAAGTGGCGTACGAAGGCGTACGAGTTCGTCGACAAGATTCCCGCGATCGACCTCTTGTGCGGCACGGCCACGATTCGCGAAGGCATCGAAGCCGGCAAGTCTCTCGACGAGCTCGCGGAGCGCTGGCCCCGCGACGAGGGTGACTGGGCCCACGAGCGCCAAGAGTTTCTGCTCTACGAATGACCAAGCGCGCCACCAAGAAGCGCGTCGCGTTGTTCGGTGGCAGCTTCAATCCGCCGCACGCCGCGCATCAGCTCGTCGCGCTCTACGTCCTCGAGACGCAGCCCGTCGACGAGCTCTGGTTTCTGCCGACGTTTCAGCACGTGTTCGGCAAGGAGCTCGCGCCGTTCGCCGATCGCGTCGCGATGACCAAGCTGATCGCGAAGCCGCTGGGCGCACGAGCGAAGGTCAGCCTCGCCGAGAAGACGCTCGCGCAGCAGCCCGGATTCCAAGGCAGCCGCACGTACGACCTCTTGAAGCTACTGCGCAAGGCGCACCCGGACATCGCGTTTCGCTGGGTCGTCGGCACCGACATCCTCGCCGAGACCGACAAGTGGCATCGGTGGAACGATGTCGTGAAGATGGCGCCGCTCATCGTCGTCGGGCGGGGAGGGCAGATGCCGCCCGATTCGTCCGCGGCAGGTCTGACCATGCCCGACGTTTCGTCGACGGAGGTGCGCGCGGCGCTCCACGAGAAGCGGCCGCTCGATGCCCTGTTGCCGAGGTCGGTGCTGCGGTATATCGCCGAGCGAAGGCTTTACCGATGACCGCCGCCAATCCCACCACGTTCATCGTCGGCGCAGGCCCTGTTGCGACTGCGCTCGCCGGCGCTCTCCGCCTGGGTGGCGTGCCGGTGCTCGGCCTGTGGGCGCGCAAGCCCGCCGCGGCACGCGCCGCCGGATCCACCGCCGGTGTCGCCGCATTCTCCTCGGCGCCGCCCGACATCCTGCTCGAGGCGGAGGTCGTGATCCTCGCCGTGCGCGACGGAGCGATCGCGGATGTCGCCCAGATGTTGCTCGGCACTGGACTCATCAACAAGCGCCACGTGTTGCTGCACTGCGCGGGCGCATCCTCAGCGTCCGAGTTGCTCGGCGCTGCTGTCGGCAAGGTCCGCGGCATCGGCACGCTGCATCCTCTCTCCGCCATCGCCGACGGCAAGACCGCGATGCGCACACTCAAGGGCACCGTATTCGGCGTCGAGGGCGATGACGTCGGTCGCGTGATCGCGGCGACGCTCGTCGGCAACATCGGTGGCGTCGTTCTCCCGCTCGAGGGCGCGCAGATGGCCAGCTACCACGCGGCCGCCGCATTCGCGTCCAACTACGTCGTCGCGACGATCGACGCGGCCGCTGCCGTGCTCGCTGCCGTTGGTATCCCGGCCGACCAAGCAGCTCGCGCACTCGTCCCGCTCGCGCGCGGCGCTCTCGACAACATCGCCGAGAAGGGCACGACGAACGGCCTGACCGGCCCTGTTCGACGCGGCGACGTCCAAACGATTCAACGCCATCTCGATGCGCTCGCTCAAAAGTCCGAGCTCGCCGAGCTTTATCGCGCGCTTGCACGTCGCGCAGTCGAGATCGCGGCGCGCCTCGATGGCCCTGACGCACCCGATCGAGCCGGTCTCGACGCGATTCGCAAGCTCCTGTAGCATCTTCGACGATGCGCGTTTCCATCGTCGTCTCGTCGCTCGTGATCGCCGCGCTCTTTGTCCTCGCTCCGTCGCGTGCGGATGCGGGCGGCGATCCGAACAAACAGTTCGCGGGCAAGATCATGCTCTCCGACAAGCGGTTCCCGATGCAGGCCAAGTCGCCTGCCGCGTTCACCGCCAACGTGAAGAAGCTGTCGAAGACGGCGTTCACGGAGAACAAGGAATCCAAGAGCTGGAAGATCTACATGATCGGGTTCCTCAAGAGCCCGCTCAATGACCTCGAGTACATCGTCAAGATCTACGAGGTCGGCGGCAAGGGCGGCAACTCGCTGCTCCAGTCGTTCGAGCAGTACACGGACTCGAACGGTCAGAAGACGCTGACGTCGAACATCACACTCGAGCGCAAGACGTTCGGCGTGAACAAGGAGCTGATGATCACGATGGAGAGCAAGGGCAAGGTCCTCGCGTCCGGTCGCTTCAAGATCATCGGCGAAGGCGACCACTTCTCGGGCAAGGTCGACTTCTCGAAGGACGACGACGAGGACGGCGCGAAGAAGGACGAGTAGCTCCGCACGGCGCGTGACGCCGCTCAGAAGAGAGCCACTAAGCCGCAAAGGCCGCTAAGGAGACTTCTACCTCGCCGGGCGAGTGACGCGGGCGATGCGCTGATGCAGAGAACCGCGAAGACGCGAAGACGCTAAAAACGTGAAGCCTCGCCGGGCGAGTTGCGCGTCGGATCGGATCGGTTCGGATCGGATCGGATCGGATCGGATCGGATCGGATCGGATCGAAGTGAGCCTTTGCGTCTTCGCGTCTTCGCGGTTCTCTTTTCACTCGAGGGTACGCGCCGCGGACCAACTGCCCGCGCACCTCGCCCGGCGAGGCAAAAGTCCCTTAGCGGTCTTCGCGGACGCACTTCGCCCGGCGATGCAACGGCGGCGTTACGGGCTAACGCGCCTCTACGTCCACGTCGAGCGTGAACACCGTCGAGCCCTCGGGCGGGAAGATGCGAATCACGTAGTGCCCGGGCGTCGGGAACACGTGCGAGAAGCCGAAGCGCCCCTTCGTGTCGCGCGAGGCGCGCGCCGTGGTTCCGGTCGCCTTGCCCGCAGGATCCTCGACGGTGACGACGAGCTCGGGCACCTCGACGGGCGCGCCGATCGCGTTCCATAGCTCGATCTGGGTGCGCGCGTTGATGCCCGCGATGATGGGATCGTAGATGGTCGTGCGTGCGCTCATCTCGCCGTCATCCGAGATGATCGTCTTGCGACCGACGACGCCACTGCCGGGGCCTGGTTCGTCGCTGGGCTCGGTCGTGGCGGCCTTTGCAGGACTGCTCGACACGGCGCGATAGGTCGCGACGCCGCCGAGCGCGACGACGAGACCGATCGCTGTGCCGAGCGCGATCCACCTTCCCTTGGCGGGCGGCGGAGGAAGCGGCGCGACGTCGTCGTCATCGTCGGGCGCGTCCGAGTCGAGCGAATCGGGCAGCGCGCGCGTCGCGGCGATGGGATCGATCGTCTCGTCGGGCGCAGGATCCGCGGGCAGCTCGCGCGCGGTCGGATACTGCGACTTGCGCTTCGCGCGCTGTGTTTTTGCGGAGCCACCGACACCCGAGCGATCGACGTGACCTCCTTCGCCGGCGAGCTCGGAGAGCGCGTCGTCGATCAGCGCGACGACTTCGTCGGCGGTCTGGGGGCGCTCGTAGACGCGCTTCGCCATCAGGCTGCGAACGACCCGGTCGACGGCGGCGGGGACCGCGGGATTGCGATCGCTCGGCGCGGGGACCGGGCGGCCCATGTGCGCGAGCAGGACTTCCATGCCCGAGCCACTGAACGGCGTCTCGTTGGTGACGAGCTCGAACAACATGCAACCGAGCGCGTAGATGTCGCTGCGGTGATCGATGGTCTCGCCCTGCGCTTGCTCGGGGGACATGTAGTGCGGCGTGCCGATGAGGCCCGCGGTCGTGAGGCGCGTCGCGTCGGCGTTACCTGGTTTGGCGACGGCGATCCCGAAGTCGACGATGGTGATGACGTCGTCGCCGAGGCGATCCTGGCGCCACATCACGTTCGCCGGCTTGAGATCGCGATGGATGACATTTTGCGCATGCGTCTCGGCGAGAGCGCTCGCGATCATGCGGATGATCTTCAGCGCCCGCTCGGCGTTGATCGGCCCCTCCTCGAGGATCTTGTCGAGTTGCTGGCCGTCGATCAGCTGCATCGCGAGATACGGCCGACCGTCCGCGAGCTCACCGACCGCGTAGATCGCGACGACACCGGGGTGTTGGATCTTCGCGGCGGACCGGGCCTCGCGCGAGAAGCGCTTGGCCATCGTCGGATCCGACAGGATCTCGTACGTCGGAATCTTGATCGCTACCTGCCGCTCGAGTCCGCGCTGCGTGCCGCGGAACACGGTGCCGAATGCACCTCCGCCGAGGACGCCGTCGATCGAGAAGCCATCGAAGCTGCGGCCGACGAGACTGGCGCTCGCCGACTCGACCTCGCTGACGAGCGCAGTGCCGCACGCAGGGCAGAACCGCCCCGAATCGTCAGTGCTGGTCGAGCAGGCGCTACAGGTACGCACTCAGAAGCGGAGCGTACCTCGGCCGGCGGCGAAAGCCGCGAGAGTGTCAGGCAACGGCGCGAAGCGAGGCGCCGACCTGCGGCGCGAGGGCCGACTCGAGCAGGTGCAGGGCGCGATCCGTACGGGCCGCGAGCGCCTCGTTCGGCATGCCGAGGTTCGTGCTCATCTCGGCCGCGTCGAGGGCGCCGCAGAGAACCGACCAGGCGAGGTCCGCGATCTCGCGGGCGTTGACCTGGCGGTAGACGTTGGCGTGGATGCCGTCGGCGACGCACGCGCCGATGTGGTCCTGCACGCGCGCGATGCCCGCGGACACCGTCGCGACGACCTCGTCGGAGAGCTGCGGGCGAATCGCCGGCTGCGCGAGGAGGCGGAGGATACGGGGACCCTCGGCGTCCTTCTCGGCCCAGCGAACGAGGAGCGACCAGGTGTCCTTGAGACGGCTGGAGACCTCGGACGTCGTGCGGACCTGCGCCATCTCGACGTCGAACACCGTCAGGGCGTCCTCGATGAGCGAGACGTAGAGGTCTTCCTTGCTGCGGAAGTAGAGATAGATCGCGCCGACCGAGAGCTGCGCGGCGCGAGCGATCAGCTCGATCGAGGCACCAGCGTAGCCACGCTCCGTAAACACGGTGCGAGCTGCTTCCTGAATGCGACGGCGGCGGGCCTGCCGCTCTTGGGCCTTGCGTTCTTGAGCGTTCGTCATGTGGGGCGCTGTAGCCCGTATGACGCGGCAGGTCAAGCGACGAATCGGTGACGATGAATGCAACACACTGTCGCGGCCGTACAGACTTCAGTGGTTCCTGGCAATTGCATGAGATCGCTCGGTAAAAAATCTCGAAGTTAGACGGATCGATTTTCGTTCAGAGGCGTCATAGGGACGATGCAACTCGCTCATCGCGCCCGCACGTCCGCTGTCATCGCAACAGCCGGAGGAACGATCGTCGCCGCTCTCCTACTGACCGGTCGGGTGGCCCCGACGAAGACAGCGGTGCTCGAGCAAACGGGCGCGACCTGCAGCATCGTGAAGAACGATGGGATGGCGATCGGCGCAGAGCTGATGACGGCCAAGATCCTCGCTGGCGCGTCGCTGCAGAACGTCGCCGTGACGGTCTACGCGCCACGGCTCCTCGACCATGCCCAGCGCCCGCCGCTATCCGTCGCGATCGTCATCGACCGCTCGGGCTCGATGCACGGCCTCGACGGCTCGCCGCTCGAGAACGCAAAGGCCGCCGCCTCGCGCCTCATCGGCCAGCTCGGTCCCAATGACTCGTTCTCGGTCGTCGCGTACTCGACAGGCGACCAGGTCGTGATGCCGATGAGCCGCGCGACCGACGACAACAAGAGCCGCGCGCGCGATGCGATCACCTCTCTGTACGCGGATGGTGGCACCTGCATCTCGTGCGGCCTGTCGACCGGCGAGGGCGAGCTCGCTCACGCGGGCCTCGAGGGCGTGCGTCGCATCGTGCTCATCTCCGACGGTCAGGCGAACGAGGGCATCCGCGATCGCGATCAGCTCGCTCACTTCACGGCAGACATCGCGAACCACGGCGTTTCGGTCTCGGCGGTCGGCGTCGGCCTCGACTTCGACGAGGTGACGATGCAGCGCATCGCCGACGTCGGCCACGGTAACTACTACTTCGTCGAGGACACGGCGGTGCTCGGCGAGATGTTCGCGAAGGAGCTCTCCGGCCTGTCGTCGACGGTCGCGTCGAACGTGACGCTCACGCTGACGCCCACCGCCGGCGTCACGCTCGACGACGCGTACGGTTACGCCACGACGCGCAATCCCGACGGCACGCTGTCTCTCTCGCTCGCGGATCTCCGCGACGGCGAGCAGCGCAAGGTCGTCGTGCGGACGCGCGTCGCGAAGCAGGAGCTCGGCGCGGCCGTCATCGCGAACGCGAAGCTCGACTACCGTCCCATCAACAGCCAGTTCTTCGATGACGTCACTGCATGCGTCGGCGCGACCGTCGTCGACGATGCGCGCGCCGTTGCCGACAGCGTGAACCCGCGCGCGGCCGCGGCGATCGAGGAGGCGCTCAGCGCGCAGGCGCTCGAGGAAGCCGTGAAGGTCAACGAGACACAGGGCGCAGATGCAGCACAGGTGGTGCTCGACCGCCGCATGGACGAGGTCCGCGCGAACACTGCTGTCTCGCCCCAGGTGAAGGCGAAGATCGAGGCGTACACGACGAGCGCCGGTGACAACTTCAAGCACGCTGCGCCGGCGAAGTCCGCCAAGGCATCTCGCGCGGCCGCGTACGAGCTGTCCCGCTAAGCGGCGTTGACTACGGCGCGAGATCAGCGAACGACAGCTGAAGATCGCGCGAGATCAACACCGCCGACTTGGGCGGCACGTCCTCGAAACCATCCTTGGTCTCGCCGTCGCCGCCCGAGAGCAGCAGCAGGCCGCGGAACGACGGATCGACATCGCCGCGATCGTTGGGCACGGTCAGGCGGCGAACGCGCAGCGGCTCCGACAGATGCGCGAGCATCATCGAACGACCGTTCGTGACGGCAATGTTGCCGAGCGCGAGCTGCGTATCGATGGGCGTGGTCTCGGCGGCGCGCGAGGCCTTGTCGAGCTCCGCCTGGACGAGGCGGACGGTGGCAGCGAGCGCGCGGCGCTGGGCGGCCGTGGTGATATTGGCGTCGTCGATGTTGCCCTCGTCGTGCAGCATCGCGAGGAAGACGTGGAAGATCAGCTCCTGCGGCGTGCGACCGCGGATGTTGCGGCGCAGGTACTCGGGGATGTGCTCCATCAAGCGCGCGTTGATGACCTCGAGGCCGCCCGCGCCCGGTGTCATGCCGAACAGCCAGCGGCGGAAGCGGAATGGCGGCGTGTTGTCGGTGCCGCCAGGGACAGATGAATTGATGGGGTCGCGCACGGCCACGGCGATCGCGCAGTCGCTGCGGATCTCTGCGAGAGGCGAGGCGAGATCGATCGCACTCGAAGCACTGCCCTTGGGCGTGCGCACGAGCAGGACGTCACCGCCCTGGACGTAGCCGAGACCCCAACGCGACACCGGCGCCTGTGCGGTCAACGCCGAGCGCACGGGCTCGAGCGCGGCCGACAGCCGCTGGGGTTGGTTGCACATGCACGCGAATAGCTTCATAGGAAGACTCGACAAGCGGGCTCTGCGCGACCCGCCCGACGTTGCGTCGACACTCAAGGAACGCCCGACCCGCTCGCCACTACCTACTACGAGTATAGGGCGCGCCGCGGATCGCGCCAATCAATAGCAAGCCCCCCCAGAGTCGGGCGTGAGTTCATGCACTTGGAAGGGCAGAGACGAGCATGGCAAACACGCTCGCGCGGTCCGTCTCGTTGAAGACCTCGTGCTTGAGTCCGACGAGGTCGTGATAGGTCGCACCTTTCGTGCGATCGGCGACGCGCTTGCTCTGTGCGGGATCTGCGATCTCATCGGCGGCGCCCACGAGCCACGTCGTCGGCACGTCGATGCGATCCGCGTGGTCGTAGACGTATTGCTGCGCGGCGGACGATTCGGTGAACCAGCGCGTCGTCGCCGTACCGAACACGAGCGGATCGGCGTCGTGCTCTTTCTGCTTCTGTACATCGCTGGTGAGTTGATCGCTCGCGAGCCCACTCGGCTGATTCAGTTTTGGTGCGATGCCACTCGCGACCCGCGCGAGCAGTTTCTTCCAGCCGGGCACCGCGAGCTTGAGGCCGAGGTACGGCGAGCTCACGATCGCGGACGTCACGGCCGGCGGATGGGCACTCGCGAGTGCGCGCAGCGTGATCAACGATCCGTGCGAGTGGCCGAGCAGCACGAGCGGCTTGCCCGGTGCGAGCGCGCGACCCGCCGCGATCATCGCGGTGAAATCATCGAGGTAGATCTCGAAGCGCTCGATGAAGCCGCGCGGGCCGGGAGAGTGACCGTGGCCGCGGCAATCGTACGAGAGCACGGCCCAGCCGGCGTTCTTCAACACGTGCGCGACTTCGCGGTAGCGACCGCAGTGCTCGGCGTAGCCGTGTGTGATGACGACGGCGCCCTTGGGAGCGCCATCCGGAAGGAACGTCTCCGTGTAGAGGCCCGCGATCGTCTGTGTCTTCGTCGGTTCGATCGGGCCGGGCGCTTCGCTCACCTGTCCTTTATAGCGTGCGCGCTCGTCGATCCGGGATCTCGCCGGGCGTGGATGCGTGGTTGACGCTCGCGAAACAAAGCGTCTATGGTGCGCCCGTGTCGGTGGCTAACGCTCGTGGATCGCTGGCGAATTTGCTCGCGTTCGGGCTTGTCGTCGCGCTCGTCGGAATGGTCGCTGGCTGCCCGAGCCCCGAGGCAGACATCGAGAAGAGCAACAAGCGCCTCGATATCGCGAAGGACGCGCTCGGCCACAACAACCTCGATATGGCCGAGGCCGAGGCCAGCAAGGCGATCGCCTTCAACAAGGCGAACGACGAAGCCTGGAACATCCGCGGCCTCGTCTCGATCGTGCGCGCGTTCGGCGTGCAGCGGACGCTGGAGATCGACGGCTGCCTCACGGGAGTCGACGCCGAGTCCACGCACCAGGATCTCGATGCGTTCCTGAAGAAGGCGGACGCCGACTTCCAAGGCGCCATCAAGGCCAATCCGGAGTACGGCGAGGCGTACTCGAACCGGGGCTTGGTCGCGAACCTCCTGGAGGACTACGCGTCGGCCGCGACGCTGTACTCCAAGGCGCTCGAGTTCCCGTTCCACCTCGGTGACACGGCTGTTACCCGAGCAGGTCTCGGGTGGGCTTATTTCAATCAGGAGAAGTTCGTCGACGCAGCGAAGGAACTCCGGACCGTTCTGCAGTTCAAGCCCAAGATGTGCATCGGGAATTTCAGGTTGGGGAGGGTTTACTTCGCCCGGCAGGAGTGGGACAAAGCTGCGGAAAGTTTTCAGACGGCTTCGGAGGACGCGTCGTGTGCGTCACAAGAGGCCAGCTACTACCTGATGAAGACTCGTATGCAGCAAGGGTTGATGACTGAAGCGCGCGCCGCTCGCGACGCGTGTCTCAAGCTGTCCCCGAAGAGCTGCATCGCAAACAAGTGCCTCGCCGAAGGCGCCGCTCTCGGCGCCCCGTAGGGAACCATGGAACGTCGAACCGACCGTCCACTTGATCGCGCGCTGTCACAACCGAAGTCCGGAACGGTCGTGGATGCGAAGATGAGTTTGGCGGTGTTCCTCAAGACGGGTCGCGCTTCCAAGAACTACTCGCTCGCCGACGTGGCGAAGATCACCAAGATCCAGCCCCGTATCCTCGAGCGTCTCGAGGCGGGCAAGCTCGAGGGTCTCCCGGCCGACGTGTTCGTCCGCGGCTTCGTTCGCAGCTACGCCAAGTGTTGCGGCCTCGACGAGTCCGAGGCGCTCGCGCGCTATGGCGCCGCGATGGGCCAGCCGACGTCGATGCCGGTCGTCGCCGTGTCGGGCACGGCCCGCGCGCTCGTCGAATCGATGTCCGAGCTCGCACCCGTGACGGCGAGCGTGATGGTCGTTCCGCGCGCGACGGGCGTGCACCCCGTCGTGAAGCAGCCCGCGATCCTGGTCGAGGAGATGCCGGCGCTCGCTGTCATTCCCGAGTCGAGCATGCAGATGGTCACCGCGGACATCGCGATCGACATCGACCTCGACGAGCACGCGGTGCCCGAGCGCATCTCCGCTGTCGACGTGGCCGTCGCCGCTGTCGAAGCGCCGGCGATCGAGCCTGTTGGCGAAGCAGCCCCGGTCGTCGAGACCGCTGCTGTCGAGACCACGGGCAAGAAGAAGCGCAACCGCCGCGTGAAGGGCACGCAGGCCCCCAAGAACAGCGCGCGCTCTGCTCGCAAGGCCACCGGTACGCCGAGCTCGCCGACGCCCGTCGTCGTCGACGTCGCGCCGATCCTCGAGACGCTGCCGACGGCCGAGGATGCGTCCCACGCGATCGTCGTCGACTCCTCTGCCGTCGAGACGGCCGCCGACGAGCTGTTCGGCACGCCGCTCGATGTCTCGCACGAGTACAACCTCGCCGATCCGTCGTTCGCCGCCAGCGAGGCATTCATCGCCGCGACCGTGCGCCCGGTCGACGATACGTCGACGGCACCGTCGGTCTCGATGACGGACGTCGCGATGGAGTCGATGGTCGACGCCGCGGTCGACACGATGACGTCGACCGATGTCGCGACGGCATCCGCGATCGAAGAACCGGTCATCACGCAGCCGTGGGCGCCGCGCATGCCGGTGATCTCGACGACCTCTGCGCCGTGGCGCCGCCCCGCGCTCGGGATCTACGGCCGCACGACGACCGCGCCGGTCCCGAGCATGGTCATCGACGACGCCGATCCGGACAGCGCCGAGCGCGAGCTCGAGGAGCGCGCGATGGAGAAGGAGCCGCGCACGTCGTTCCTCCCGCCGATCCTGCGCGACCGCGCGAAGAACGGAAACGGGCAGGGCACGCTGACGCTCGCGGTGCTCATCCTCTTGATCGCCGCTACGCTCACGCTCTCGTACCTGATGCGCCGCCCGTCCTCGAGTGGTGATGGCGTCACGCGCGCCGACGCGGCGTCTCAGCTCGTCGGGTGATCGACACTGTACGGATCCAGCCGGGCTCGCGCTAACGTGAGCGGGATGGACGAGCAGCCGCGCGGTGTCGTGCTCAGGACGACGCCGCTGCGCGAGTCGGATCTCGTCGTCAACCTGTTCACCGATCGCTTCGGCCGCGTCAGCGCGGTCGCGCGCGGCGCACGCAAGTCGAAGATCCGGTTCGCCGGCACGCTGTCGCTTCTCATCCTCGGCCGCTACCAGCTCTCGAGAGGGCGCGGCGAGCTGTGGAACCTGGAGGGCGGCGAGATCGAGCGCGAGTGGACGCAGCTCGCGTCGGATGTCGTCGCGGTCGCACACGCCAGCTATGTCGCGGAGCTCGTTGGCGCGCTGATGCCGCTCGAAGCGCCCGAGCCCGAAGCGCTCGATGTGGTGACGTCGCTGTGGGACAGCCTCTCGATCGCGGGACCGTCGCCAGCGGCGCTGCGCGCGACCGAGCTCGCGCTTCTCGAGCTGACGGGCAACATGCCGGCGATCGAGCGGTGCGCGGCGTGCGGTGCGGATTTCTCCCAGGCCGAGGACGAGGCGGGCTCGGTGTTCGATCCGTCGCGCGGTGGTGCGCTGTGTGCGCGGTGCGCCGGGCGAAGCCGGTCCGCGGGCGTGCGGATGTTCTCGACGGCGGCCCGCATCTACCTGACGGCGATTGCACGGCTCGGCGCGCTGGACCACGCCAGCGGCCTCGAGGTCGCACGGACCCTGGATACCGATCCTCGCTTCACCGTGGCGGACCGGGCGGCCGCGCGCGAGGCGATGCTAGCCATGGTGACCGGCCTCGTCGGAAAGCCGCTGCGCTCCTTGGAGTACATCGCCAAGCTCGGTGCAGCGGGGCGGCGCCAGAGCACCGAGGGTTCGTAGTATCATCAGGGCATGCGGGGTCGCTCGATCGTTCTCGGTGTGATCGCATCGCTGGCACTGCCGGCGATCGCGATGGCGCAAGATGCGCCGGATGTAGAGATGGGCGGCGAAGCGCCGGAAGAGAAGCCCGCCGACGAGTCGAAGCCTGCTGATGGTCAGCCCGAAACGCCGCCCGCGATCGTGAAGGATCCCAAGGTTGCCAAGAAGTGGCAGCAAGCGGGCGCGACACTCGTGAAGAACGGTGACGCGGCTGCCAAGAAGAACAAGCCCGACGACGCGAAGACCGCGTACGAGAACGCGCTCACGGCCTACGCCAACGCGTTCGCTGCGAGCGACGATCTCAACTTCGATTGGGATCTCGCGACGATCAACGAGAAGCTCGGCAAGCTCGACGTCAGCGCGAAATACCTGCGCACGATCGTGACGGTCAAGACCGGCGTAAAGGCCGACATCCTGAAGAAGGCGACGGCGAAGCTCGACGACATCACGACGAAGATCGCGGCCGTCACGCTCGTCGTGAAGCCGGAGGATGCGGCAGGAGCGACTGTCTCGCTCGCGGGCGCAGAGCTCGGCAAGGCGCCGCTCAAGGAACCGCTGTTCCTCATGCCGGGCACGTACACGTTCTCGTTCACCGCGGACGGCTACCAGCCGAAGGACCTCGAGGTCACCGTCGAGGCAGGGCAGGAGAGCGAGCGCGCTGTCGAGCTCGAGCCGATCAAGATCATCGTCGCGAAGCCGCACGAGGACAACGATGCGCCCGTCGCCGTCGTCGTCCCCAAACCGCCCAGCCCGCTCCCGATGTACGTCGGTCTCGGCGTGACTGGTGCGGCCGTCATCACGGCGACCATCACCGGCATCATGGCCAAGAGCCAGCACGACACGTTCGTCGCCGCCGGATCCACGGGCGATGAGCGTCTCGACGCGAAGGACAAGGGCCAAAACCTGGCGCTCGTCACCGACATCGCGATCGGCACCGGGATCGCGGCGGCCGGCTTCACCGCGGGTTGGTACTTGCTCAAGTACCGGCCCGCGAAGAAGAAGTACGCGGAAGAGTCGAGCCCACAGCTGTCCCACGCCCCGACCATGACCATGGTGACCCCGTGGTCGAATGGTGCGGCTGGCGGAGTGGCGTTCGGCGGATCATTCTAAGGAACCCAATGGCGAACCCCCAATACCCGATGCAGCCTGGTGGCCCTCCGATGATGGGAGGCCCGCCGATGGGTGGACCTCCGATGATGGGCGGCCCGCCGATGGGTGGACCGCCGATGGGCCCGCCGCCGACCGCGCAGGTCGTGCGTCGTGGCGTGTCGAAAGCCGTTCCGGTCGTCGTCTCCGCGGGACTCGCCGTCGGCGTGTTCTGCGGACTCTTGTTTGGCCTCGGCATCGAGTCGACTGCTGCAACGACGCCCACCACGACGACCGTGTCGAAGGCCGACAAGAAGTCGGACGGCTTCAACGTGGCGCCCTCGCAAGCAAACCCGTCGGCGAACAACGCCGTGGTGACGAAGCCCGCGACGACGACAACACCCGCCGCGACAGGCTCTGGATCGGCTGCACCTGCGGCGGCAGGCACGGGCTCTGGTTCCGCTGCACCCGCAGCGGCAGGCTCTGGTTCGGCTGCACCCGCTGCCGCAGGCACGGGATCCGGATCCGCTGCACCGACGAAGACCGAGCCGGTGAAGACCGCGCCGGCCGTCGCGACAAAGGCGAAGCTGACCGTCGAAATCTCTCCCGACGCGGCTCAGAAGGACGCGAAGGTGAACGTCGACGGTACGGACATCGCCGCGATGTCGACGGACGTCGAGCTCGACAAGACCGGCAAGAAGACGGTGACGGTGAAGGTGACCGCGACCGGCTACAAGAGCGCGGATCAGAAGGTCGCCCTCGATGGCGGCGCTGACGTCAGCGTGAAGTTCGAGCTGGTGAAGAAGCCGAGCGGCCCCGCGCCGATTCCGTCCGGTCCTCGCCCGGGCGGCAAGAAGGACGGCAAGAGCGGCAAGTCGGGTAAGTCCGGCGGCGGCCTGATCGATATCTAGCGATATCGACGACCCCGAAGAGAAGGTCTTCGGCGGCCACGGTCTGCGGATCTCGGAGAAGAGAACCGCAAAGACGCGAGACCGCGAAGAAGAGGACAACCTCGCCGGCTAGACGCGCGCGTTTCGCAGTGGCGGAGCGGAAGCGCAGATCGACCGCTCATCTCGCGCGGCGAGCAGCTTACCCTTTGCGGCTTCGCGGCTTTGCGGTTCTCTTCGCTGGCAACGGACCGGGAACTAGCCCTTCACGGCGCCGGCGGTGAGGCCGCCGACGAGATACTTCTGCAGCACGTAGAACGCGATCATGACGGGCAAGCTCGTGATGACTGCGCCGGCCGCGAACAGGCCCCAGTCGGCGCTGAACTCCGTGACGCTCGACTGGATGAGCACGGGCAGCGTGTACTTGGTCTGATTCGTCATGAACGTGTTCGCCATGATGAATTCGTTCCACGCCGTCATGAACGAGAACAGCGCGGTCACGGCGAGCGCGGGACGCGAGAGCGGAAGGATGATCTTGATAAAGATCGTCCACTGGCCGGCGCCATCCATGCGCGCTGCTTCTTCGAGCTCGCGCGGTAGCGTGTCGAAGTAGCCCTTCAGCGTCCACACGCAGAACGGGATCGCGGTCGTCGAGTACACGAGCACGAGGCCGACGACAGAGTTCAGCAGGCCGAGCTTGTCGAGGATGACGTAGAGCGGCAGCAGCAAGAGCGTCGCCGGGAACATCTGCACGACGAGGAACATCGTCAGTCCCGTCTTGCGGCCCGGGAAGCGCAGCCGCGAGAGCGCGTACGCAGCCGTGCACGACAGGAACAGGCCGACGATCGTCGTCAGCACCGCGACGATGATCGAGTTTACTGCGTTATGCAGGAACAGCAGCTCGCCATTGCCGCCGCGCTGCGCGAACAGCGCCGTGAAGTGCTCCGTCGTGAACGCGTGCGGAATCGGTGATGCCGACAGTGCGAACTGCGTCCCCGGTTCGAACGCCTTCTTGCAGACGAGCATGACGGGATACAGCACGACACCCGTCATCATCACGAGGCCGGCGTAGAGCAGCGCCTGGACGCCCGCATTGGGGCCGCGACGGTTCATTCGTCACCGCCCTTGGCGCGCACGATGCGCGAACCGAACACCGTCCACAGCAGCAGGATGAGAAAGATGATCGTCGCGTACGCCGCGGCCATGCCGTAACGCTCGCCGCGCTCGAACGCCCAGCGATACGCGTCGGTGACGAGGATGTTCGTCGCGCCGCCCGGCTGTCCCGCGGACACCAGGTAGATCACGTTGAACATGTTGAACGTCCAGATCGAGCCGAGCGCGACGGCCGGTCCGAGTGCAGGGCGCAGGTGGGGAATCGTGATGTGGCGGAAGCGTTGCCACGCGCTCGCACCGTCGACGCTCGCCGCTTCGTAGAGCTCTTTCGGAATGGACTCGAGCGCGCCGAGCGCGACCACCATCATGAATGGGAAGCCGAGCCACGTATTCGTTGCGACGTTCGCAGCGAACGCGCTTGCCCACGACGAGAACCACGACACGCCGTCGAGTCCCGCGCTGTGCAGCAGCGAGTTGATCGCGCCGTACTCGCCCGTGAACATGCCCTTCCAGATCAGCGCGGTGATGTAGTTCGGCACCGCCCACGGCAGGATGAGGAGCATGCGGAACACGCCCTTGCCGCGCAGCCACGTGCGCGACAACAACAGCGCGAGGCCGACGCCGATCGAGACATGCAGCGCCACGTTTGCCGTCGTCCACAGAACGGTGACACCGAGGATGAACCAGAAGTTCAGCGGATCATCGAGCGGGCGTCCGCCGCCGCTCAGGATCTCCCCGAAGTTGTGGAGGCCAACGAACGTCCATTGGCCGTGATGGTGGTCGTAGAAGCCGAGCACGAGCCCGATGACGAACGGCGCCGCGACGAGCACCGTCATCGAGATGACGGCAGGCATGAGGAATCCGAGCGCGGTGCGATGCGACCGCACGCCGGAGAAGAAGCGATCCGTCATCTGCACGCTCTGCGCGAGCGCGAGGCCAGCAGCGAGCAGCAGGATCGCGAATGCGGCGATCCACGACGACCACAGGATGCACGGCACGGCGAGCGTGGCGACACCTGCGAGCGTGCCGACGCGTGCGGCGCGACCACCGACGAGCCCGCCCGCGGCTGCGAACGCAGCGCCGAGGCCGAGCACGCCGACCATCACGAGCAGCGGAAACGGCGCGGGCCGCGCGGGAGACGTGAGCGCGACGGCGATGCCCTTCGGCGCACGCTGCACCGCGATCGCACGCCCCGTTCCGTCGGGCAGCAGGTCGACGCCGAGCGCGTTGTGATCGTTCGTCGACTTCGCAGCGCGCTCGTACGCATTCGCCGCGTCGTAGAACAGCTTCGCGTCGGGGCCACCCGTCGCGACGAGCGGCTTCCACGCGCCGCGGTCGAGAAACGTGCGCTGGCTCAGATATGGGCGCGTCGGCGAGGGCGTCGCCGGACCGACGATGACCGCGCGGACATCGGGAATCGCCTGGCCGTTCGCGATCGCGGTCACCCCACGCGTCGCGAGCTCGGTCTGGCGCGCCGCGAGCTCTGTGTTGCGCACCGCGACGAACGCGACGAGCGCGACGAGGAATGCGACGACGGCGGCGGCCGCGTAGTCGCGAAGTTGGCGGAGCACGGTCACTCGGGCTTCTCCGCCGGCGCGATGGTGTTGGGCGCTTTCTGAGGAGGCGTGGGCGCCGGCTCGGGAACGACGCGGCGGAGCGCGGGCTCGTCGGCGACGATAACGTGCGAGCCGATCAGGTAGCCGTTGATCTCTTTCTCGACGTTGCGGAGCGTCGGGCCGGGCTCGGCACCGTTGAGCACCGTCGAGAGCGCTGTTTTATACGGCGTCCACACGAGGCGCATCGCGGGCGACACGGACATCGGGACGGTGTGCGCGAGCTGCTTGCCGAACGCTTGGAGCAGCTCGTCGGACTGGATCGCGGGATCGTTGTACGCGGCGACGTTGGGGACCGTCTGGTGCGTGCGCTTCGCGCGATCGATCGCGTTGATGTCCGATGTCAACGCGTCCATCGCGGCGAACGCGAGCTCCTTGTCGTGTGCGCGCGCGGACATCAGGATCGCTTCGGCGCCGAGGAATGGCGTGGCGGGGAGACCAGTCGGCGAGACGATGGGGAGCTCGGCAACCTTCCACTTACCGGCGAGGTTTGTTGCGATGTCGCCGGTGAACCACGGGCCGGAGATGACGGTCGCAGCGCGGCCCTCGTTGAAGAGAGTGGCGACGAGCGGCCCTTCCGCGCCCTGCGGTGCCGCCTTGGTGGTGACCAGGTCCTGCGCGAACTTCATCGCGTTCGCAGCCTCGGGCGTCGCGATCGCGAGGTGATCGCCGTCGAACACGGAACCGCCAAAACCGAACAGCCATGGTGCGTGGCCATAGAGATCGGAGTTCGCGTAGGCGACCGCGTAACCGCCCTTCGCGCGCATCATCGGCGCGAGCGCGAGGAGCTCGTCGGTCGTGCGCGGCGGCGTGGAGATGATGTCGGTGCGATAGAACATCACGAGCGACTTCACCGCGAGCGGCAGCCCCCAGAGCGAGCCGTGATACGCGAGCGCGGCGAGCGAGGCGTCGCTGAAGCGCGCGGCGTGCGCGTCGTCGACCCAGAACTCGATCGGTTCGATGATGTTCGCGTCGGCCCAGTCGCCGATGCGGTCCTGCGGATAGATGAACAGGTCGGGACCGTTGCCGCCGGGGATCGCGGACGTCAGCTTGTCGCCGAACGCGGAGTAGGGAACACCGACGAGCTGGATCGGCGTGTCGGGGTGGACGTCATTCCAGCGTGCGGCCGCGGCGGCGAGTGCTTCGCGCTCCTCACCTTGATACGCGTGCCAGAGCACGATGCCGTGCGGCGGATCGCATGCGGCGAACACGGCAACGAGAGTGAGCAACGCGAGCAGGCGCAGCAGATTGCGAACCAAACGCGGACGCGGACGCGACGCGACACGAGGCCGCGACGCGCTCGCCACCGACGAATGCGCAGCCGAGTGCCGTACGGGCGCCCAACCGAGCTGCGCCCGAATCTCCGCGTCGCGCTGGTTCACAACCGGACTTCCGTACTTCCGTCGAACAGGTGGACACCCTTGGGGTCGAGCCACACCTGCACGGTGTCGCCCTGGCGCGGAGCCGAGCCCGCATCCGTGCGAACCGTGAGCGGACCCGCTGCGGAGTCGAGGTGGAGCACGACCTCGGCGCCGAGCACTTCGCGCAGCGAGACCGAGCCCTGGAGCGAAACGTCGTCGGTGCCACCGGAGAGCGAGAGCCGCTCGGGGCGAATGCCGATCACGATGCGGTCGACCGACTCTTTCGCCGGCCGCAGGGCAGGGCCTTTGGCGAGCGGGATGGAGAAGCCCTCGCCGCGCGCCGTCTGCTTGTCTCCCGACGCGGTGATATCGGCGGAGAGGAAGTTCATCGACGGCGTCCCGAAGAACCCAGCGACGAAGCGGTTCGCGGGGCGCTCGTAGATCTCGACGGGCGAACCGATCTGCTGGATGACGCCGTCCTTGAGGACGACGATCATGTCGGCGAGCGTCATCGCTTCGATCTGATCGTGCGTGACGTACATCGACGTCGTCTTGCTCTCCTGATGGATGCGCGCGATCTCGCGGCGCATGTCGGAGCGCAGCTTCGCGTCCAGGTTGGAGAGCGGTTCGTCGAACAGGAACACCTTGGGTGCGCGCACGACGGCGCGACCGATCGCGACGCGCTGGCGCTGGCCACCGGAGAGCGCCTTCGGGCGACGCTCGAGGTACGGGCGCAGACCGAGCGAGTCCGCCGCCGCGAACACGCGCGTCTGGATCTCGCTCTCGGCCATCTTCTTGATGCGCAGGCCGAACGCCATGTTCTCGAACACGGTCATGTGCGGGTAGAGCGCGTAGCTCTGGAACACCATCGCGATGTCGCGATCGGCGGGCGGCAGGTTCGTGACGTCGCGGCCACCGATCTTGATCGTGCCGGTCGTCGCCTCCTCGAGCCCGGCGACCATGCGCAGGGTCGTGGACTTGCCGCAGCCACTGGGGCCGACGAGCACCGCCATCTGGCCCACGGGGACCGTCAGCGACAGGTCGGGGATGACGGGGCGAGCGACGCCCTCGTAGTGCTTGGTGATTCCGGACAGCTCGAGCTCGCTCACGGCGCACGGTCGAGCAAGCCTCACGCCAGCCTTAACTAGACGGCTTTGCTGGCGACGTTCGGGCCGCGTTGCTCAAATCAACGTGCAGACCTCAACGCTTCACACGATGCGATGTGTTTGTCGTCGCACGCGGTCTTCAGGAGATCTCTTGCGCGGGCCTCATCCTTGGCAAACCCGTTGGTCCCGTTGCGATATGCATCGCGCAAGGACTCCGAGGAGGCGAACCGACATGACCCGACCCTACAACCTCGCGTAAGTCCGGTCATTGCCGGCGATTCCTGATGATTGACCGATCGGGCAAAGCGGGTTACCCGTATGCAGTTCATATGGTTGCCCGCCGTACCCCGCGTCGTCCGCTGTTTGCCGGTCAGAGACGCGCGCGCCGAGTGAAGCACCAGCTGCAGCCCGTCGCGGGGTTGCCGGCTCCGCTCTCGGTCGCATCGTCGAATGCGGATGGTGCCAAGCTGCGCGTCCTCGGGTCCGGTGATCACGCGTTCAAACAGATCCTCGATCGCGTTCGCAACGCGGAGCGCACGGTCGAGATCCGCGCGTTCCTGTGGCGCGATGACGAGGCCGGCAATCAGCTCGGCGAGGCCGTCCTCGAAGCCGCCGATCGCGGCGTGAAGGTCACGATCCACAAGGACAAGATCGCGGCCGTCTACGAGTACACGGGCGGCCAGAAGCAGAGCTTCTTCCACAAGCGCGTCGATCCGATCCGCGGCTTCCAGGCGTGGTTCCTCGGCATGGTCTATCGCTCGCCGGGCTCGTTCAAGCAGAAGCCGAACGCGCTCTCACAGCGCCTGCTCGAACATCCCAACGTTAACGTCCAGCATCACAAGAAGCGCTTCGATCACTCCAAGGTCTACATCATCGACGATCGCTACATGATCCTCGGCTCGATGGGCGTCGGCGACAACCATCGCCACGACTGGATCGACGTGATGGTCGAGGCCGAGGGCGAAGAGCACTGCGCGCGCCTCCGCGATCGCATGGCCGGTCACGACGAGTTCGATCCATCGCGCGGCGTCGACTTCCTCGTCCATAGCCGCGAAGCGCATCGCAGGCACACGTGCCCGATGATGAGCCACCGCCTCGCGCTCATCGACAGCGCACAGAAGTCGCTCGTCATCGAGATGGCGTACTTCAATGACCGTCGGTTTACCGCCGCCCTCGCGCGCGCAGTGCAGCGCGGCATCGACGTCACGCTCGTCACGGCGGATCAGGCGGACGTTCTCGCGAACATCAACCGAGCGCAGCTCGATGCGCTGATGCGCCTGACCGGTGCGCCCGACAACCTGACGATCATCCTCTTGCCGCGCATGGTGCACAGCAAGGTCGTGATCATCGATCACCGCTTCTCCGACGTAGGTAGCGCGAACTTCACGTCGCTCTCGCACGGCGTCTACGACGAGATCAATCTCTACGCGGACTCCGAGCCGTTCGCGCGCGCGATCGAAGAAGAGATCGAGCGTCACTGCGTCGACGGCCGCGTCGCTGACTCGCGTCTGACCTACCGCAAGATGTACTCGGGTCTCGAGGCCGCGATCATCGCCTACCAATCGCGTCGCGGCGGCTGAGCTCGGGGCGGGTATGGTGGCGATCGATCAAGGGGAACGCGCCAAGCTGGAGCGCCGCCGGCAGATTCTGGCTGCGGCAAAGGCTGTCTTTGCCGAGGCCGGTTATCACGGCGCGTCCATCCACGCGATCATCGAGCGCGCCGAGATCGCGCGCGGCACGTTCTACTTGTACTTCGCGTCCAAGGCGGCCGTGTTCGATTCGATCCTCGAGCAAGCGCTCGCGGATCTGCGCTCCAAGATCCATCGCATCGATGTC
>DASYDE010000066.1:0-236697 GCA_036499725.1 Kofleriaceae bacterium | reverse complement strand
GCCGTTCGGATCGCCGGAGTCCTCGACGACCTTCTGCTCCTGCTTCTCGATCTTGACCGGCTGGACGATGTCCTTGACCTTGATCTTCTTGGGCGTGATCTGAACCGTCTGCGGCTTGGCGCCACCGGGCGGAGGCGGAGGCGGGGGCGGAGGCGGAGGCGCGAGAGAAAGCGAGTGCGCGTTCTTCGGCTTGTCGAGCATCTCCAGCTCCCAGATCGACTTCATCCACATCACCGTGAACAGGATGACGTGGAAGCCGGCGACGGCGGTCAGGAGCGGAATCGCCCACGGCGGAGCTTTGCGCTTCTTGGCCGTGGAGTAGTTGCCGAACATCGCGCCGCCGGCCTTCTTGTCGACGGGGAAGCTCTCCTGCCGATACGGCGAGATTTCCTTCGGCTCGGGCGAGGACGCGGAGCTGGACGCGGCGCTCGATGACGCAGGCGAGCTAGACGCAGGGGCCGCGCTCGATGACGCAGGCGAACCGGCCGCCGGGACATTGCCCGTGGGCGCAGGTTCGTCATCCCGTACGAACGGGGTCGTCTTGTTATCTTCTTCGTCGTCCATAGACATCGGCTGCTCCTAGAGGCGAATCAGCCGCCGGCGCTTGGTTTAGACGCCGACCCTCCGGCAGCTGCCGGAGCGGGGGTGGTGGGGGGTGCAGAACCAGCTGCTGCGGGCGTAGTTTCGCCCTGAGCCTTCTTCGCCTCGTCGCTAAGAACGCGCGACGTCTTTTGAAGATCTTGCGAGACCGCGCGCTCGATGGCGACGGCCCACGACTGGCCCTGGTTGATGGCGCGGAAGTTGAGGAGCGACGCCTGCAAACCCCAGAGTTTCGGGTTCTTGGGAGCGATCGCGGCGCCCTGCTGCAGCGCGCCGATGCCGATGTCCGCGAGCTCGATCGACTCGGGGCCGGTCAGCGTCTTGGAGTTCAGCTTGTTCCACGCGACGTTGCCGATGTTCTGATACATCGTCACCTTCTGAGACTGCTCCGTCGCCGCGTTGGCGACCTTGAGGTACCAGTCAACCGACTCGCGCCACTTGCCCGCGCGCAGGCTGATACCGGCCAGGTTGCCCATGATCTCGGTGTCACCGGGACGCTTGGCGAGCAGCTCTTCCCAGTACTTGATGGCGAGGTCGCTCTGCTCGGAGTCTTCCCAGACCTTCGTCATCAGCTCGCGCGTGTCGTCATCCTTGGGATTGGCGGCGAGCCACTGCTCGAAGTGCTTGGCGGACGCGTCGGCGACAGCCTTCTCGTCCATCACGCAGAGCTCGGTCTCCGTGCACTTGAAGCTGGATGCGCAGACGTTCTTCTCGTCGCAGTCCTCGAAGCGGCGATCACCGTCCTTGAGGCACACGCGCGCCTTGAGGCTCTTGGTGTTCGGGATCTGGTCGCACACGAACGTGCCCTTCACGCCGAGGCGGACGGGCGCGTCGATCGGCTTGAAGATCTTCGAGTACGTGAGACCCGCGTTGTAGTGAACGATCGGGTCGGGGACGGTCTTGAGCGCCTTCTCGTACTGAGCGGCGGCATCGATGAACTCGGTCGCGCGGAACGCGGTGTTACCGCGACGCGTGCGATTGCGACCGTCGAGCTCTTCGCATCCGGTCGCGCAGACGACGGCCGAGATCGTGAGGATCCCGACGAGGAACGTCGCGCGGTCACGCAGCCGGTTCATAGGGCGCGCGACTATACATATGTGGGTGGGGTGCATCAACCGCCTACTACCCGTGCATGTACTACGACCTGGGCGTCGCTGTTGCGGCGGTCGCGTGACACGTTCTAGCACCGTGTCGAGCGGGCGCGTCACCGAGCGCCGCAGGCACACGATCGTCGACGGCAAAACGTAAACGTGAGCGTAAGCGTACGCGTAAGCGACCACGTCCATTCGATTCCGCGTGGCCCAGCGCCCCGGGACACTTCCGGAGCAACCCGGTACGGGATCGGGCGAACACGAGCACGCTTCCGTCCCCCGCGTGACACTGCCGGAGCAACCCGGTACGGAGATCGGGCGAACCACGACCAAGCGCGAAGACCGCTTACGCTTACCCGCGCGCTTACGTTTACGTGGCCACGATCAGAGCAGATACGAAATCGCGAGATCGTACGAGGCCACATCCGCCTCGTCCGTCGCCTGCGTCACACCGACGAGCTTCTCCTTCATGCACGCGGTCGCCGCATCAACAGGTGGGCCGGCGATGACGTCGCGCAGGACAATGTCCGCGTCCGTGATGGTCGCCGTCTTGTTCTGAATGGACATGGTGACGGTCGCGAGCATGCGCGGCTGTGCTCCGCGCGCTTGCTTGGGGATCTGCGCTGCGCACTCCCGCATCACGCCCTTGATGCCCTCGCCGAGCGCCTGGGTCAGTTGCGGCGCGACCTGACGACCATCCGCCTGTGGCTTGGGCGCGCGCGGTTTGGGTAGCTTGTCCGCCGGGGTCTCGGGCGGCGTCCACACGCCCGCATCGCCATCGAGACCCGTGCGGTGATCGCGCACGACCTTGCCGTTGATCTCGTACTGCTTGAACCTGTCCGTCTCGCCGCTCCCCGTTTTCGGAGCTGCGGGATCGTCGGGCGTCGGCGCGGTCTGATCGGGCAAGCGAGGGACGACCTGCGCTGGCCGATCCTTCACCGGCCTGGCGTGCTCGTCATCGTGCCGCGCAGTCGCGACCACGGGGTCCGACGAGCCGAACATCTTGTACGCGAACAGGCCGGCGAGCAGCGCGATGACGATGATCGCGATCGTGACGATCAGGCCGGTGCGCTGGCTGCCCATGGCTGGGTTCTAGCATCGTTTCTTGGAGAGCTCCCCCCTCGCGGGAGCTACCCCGATTGCTCGCTCTGCTCGCCTGCCCCGCTCGGGGGCCGTCTCGCGTCGCTCGACGCACGCTCTAGTTCAACATCGCCGGAGCGCACGCGATGGATCGCTCCTTCCGCGTCGCGAATCATCACGGCGCCGTCTTCTGCCAGGCCGACCATCTCGCCCTCGACGGGTGCGCGGTCGACGATGGCGCGCACGAGGAGGCCCGGCGCCATGCGCTGCGTCCACGCGGGAACGACATCCTCGAGGCCGACCGCGCTGTAGTGATCGACCCAGTGCTCGACCTGCGCGAGCAGCGTCGCGATGAACGCCTCGCGATCGATCGGTGTACCGACGGCGGCCTCGAGTGAGGTCGCGCGTGCGTTCACGTCGGGTGGAAGCTCGCCTGCCTCGAACGCGCCGAGGTTCGCCCCGATGCCGACGATAACGGACTCGAGTCTGCCGCCCTGGCTCTGCGACTCGACGAGAACGCCGGCCACTTTGCGCAGCTCGCCGCCTTCGCGCACGAGCACGTCGTTGGGCCACTTGAGAAACGCGGGCGCGCCCGTCGCGCGGATCGAATCGCAGACGCCGATGCCGATCGCGAGCGTCATTGGTGGAACATCCGCGAGCGGCAGCAGTGGCCGCAGCACGGCCGAGAGGTACAGGCCGCGACCGCGCGGCGATGCCCACGCGCGACCATCCCGTCCGCGACCGGCGCGCTGCGTCTCCGCGATCACGATCGTGCCGTGGCTCGCGCCGCCGCGGGCCATGCGCGCCGCCTCGTCGTTCGTCGAGCCACATTCTTCGAGATCGATGCGCGACGATCCGAGCCACCGCGCGAGCGGCGGGAACAGGTACGGCGCTGACTCTCGGAACTGGTAGCTCACGTGCGAACGTCCAGGCCGATGTCGACGGCGGGCGCCGAGTGCGTCATTGCACCGACGGAGATGAGGTCCGCGCCGGCGCGCGCGTAGTCCGCGATCGTCGCGAGCGTGATGCCGCCCGAGACTTCGACGATCACGTTGCGGCCGTGCGCGCGGGCCGCTGCGACCTGCACCTGCGACGGCGTCATATTGTCGAGCAGCACGATCTCCGCGCCGGCGGCGAGCGCCTCGTCGAGCTCGCCGAGGTTGGTGACCTCGACCTCGATGCGCAGCGGGTGCGGTGCGTTCGCTTTGGCAGCTTCGACGGCGGCGCGGACCGAGCCGCAGGCGGCGATGTGGTTGTCCTTGATCAGGATGCCGCTGCCCAGATCGAAGCGGTGGTTGAAGCAGCCACCGGCGAGAACGGCCGCTTTCTCGAGGACGCGGAAGCCCGGCGTGGTCTTGCGCGTATCGACGACGCGCGTCTTGGTTCCGACGACGGCGTCCGCGTAGCGCTTGGAGAGCGTGGCCACGCCGCTGAGGCGCTGGACGAAGTTGAGCGCCGTGCGCTCCGCGGCGAGCACCGCGTGAGCCGGGCCTGTCGCGGTGATGAGCAGACCGCCGCGTTCGACGCGCGCGCCGTCCTGGGCGTGAATCTCGAGCTGGATGCGAGGATCGACGGCGGTAAACACCGCACTCGCGATCGACACACCGAACGCGACGATCGGCTCGCGCGCGTTCATGTCAGCGACGACCGTCGGGCCATCGGCGCCGAGGGTCACCGAGCTCGTCACATCGCCGCGTCCCAGATCCTCGTCGAGCGCGAGATCGATCAAGCGGCGCACCGCGGGAATCGCGGCGAGGCCGCTCGCTCCGAGATGTACCGACTTCGTCATCGCCGGCAGACTCACAAAACCTCGCCACATGATCAAGCGCAGAAAGGTGCTCGCCGGATCCGATCCCGCTACGCTGTGTCATGGCCGAGGAAACACGCGCAGCACCGCGCGCAGAGACGCGGACGGCCTGTGTCATCGCGGGCGCGACCGTGGAGGAGGTTCAGGCCATCGGCATGAACGAACGCATCGCGATCCGCCAGAACAAGGTCGGGGTCCTCGTCACGGGCCGCCCGGGCGACATGATCATCGACTACGCATCCGAGCTTCCGGGACCGGTCTACGACGTCATGTACAACGCCGGCACCGGCTGGTTCAGCGTCACGATCTTTCGCGGCCTGGGGCAGACGGTTCGCTGGGACAACCGCCCCGGCACCAACCCCGGCTATCCACGCGTCGATGACGTCCTCGGCGCGACGCTGCCGATGGCGATCCTCGCGGTGCTCGATGTGCCGCCCGAGGCGATCGGCTACAAAGCGCCGCTGGCGCTCGGCTGATTTTCGTTCAGCGCTGGGGAGACGCGACGAACGTTACGTCCAGTGCTGGATGCCCCACCCGTTCGTGCGGGCGTGGCGCATCAGTCGCGCATCCGGGTTCACCGCGATCGCGGTCCCTACCCTGTCGAGCATGGGCCGATCGTTGAAGCTGTCGCTGTAGAAGTAGCTGTGCGCGAGGTCGACGCCTTCGCGGGCCGCCCACTGTTCTGCGAGCGTGACCTTGTGGCGACCGAAGCACAGCGCGCTCGGCTTGCCCGTGAATGCGCCGGCCGAGTCGACCTCGAGCTCCGTCGCGAGCACGTGCTCGATGCCCACACCGCGGGCAACGGGCCGCGCCGCGTAGCTGGTGGATCCGGTCGCGAGCACGATGATGTGACCTGCTTGGCGATGATGCTCGACGGCGACCCGCGCCGCGGGTGCGACTTGCGGCGCGATATGCGCGCGGTACCAGACGTCGCACTTGGCGATCATCTCTTCCTCGAGATCGCCGCGGAGCGTGACGCACACACGCGTGAACACGTCGTCCATGTCGAGCAGCGCGAGCTTGTACAGCGCCGACCAGTAGACCACCTTCGCGACCATCGTCCGCGACAGCTCGCCGCGTGCGTAGAGGAACTTGGTCCACGACATCCCCGTGTCGACGCGCAGGAGCGTGTTGTCCATGTCGAAGATCGCGGCGATTTTCGTCATCGCAGAAGCGTCAGCTCTAGCACACGGATCAAGATGTTCGAGCCCGCGTGCGTCACCGTCGACGCGGCGATCGAGCCCGTCGCCGACCGCATCCAGCCAAACATCAATGCGGGGAAGAACGTCGCGAGCGCGCGCGGGTCGCCGTCCTTGGGGATGTGAATGAGGGCGAACAGCAGCGCTTGAATGACGAGCGCTGCGCCGATGCCGCCGCCGAGCAAGCGGCGCTTTGGTGGGAACCGCTGCTCGAGGAGCTTGAGCAGGAAACCGCGGAAAAACAGCTCCTCGGGGAGCGCGACCACGACGAGCTGCACCGCGCAGAATTCGAGGAACTTGCCGTCGAGCTTGGGCCAGTGCATCGCGCCGAAGCCCGCGTAGTGCGAGCACGCGTGGCGCGGCACGAGGTGCGCGAGCAAAGACGAATTGCACGCGAGCTCGTAGAAGCCCAGATAGCCGAGCGCGAACAGCGGGAAGATGACCGCGTAGCCGATCGCAGCAAAGCCGATGCTCTTGCCGATGGGCTCGACGTGAAAGCCGTAGTCGTCGAGCTCTTCTTTGCGCCGCCACGCGACGAACACCGGCGTGTAGAGGAACAGCACGGCCACGAGTGCCGAGCCGAGGTGACCGATCAGCGGCAGCGTGACGTTGATCTGGACGAGCCCCGCAACGAGCAGCGCGACCGCGATGTACGAGCGGAACGCGTCGCGTCCGGCCTTCTTGGCCGCATCGGTGTCGGGCGCGGACGTGTCGCTCACGTGCTGCGCAGAGTAACGCTAGAGCGGCTTCTTCGCCTCGTAGATGTCCTGGTCACCCGTGCCACCCGCGCGGTTGGACTGGAGCAGCAGGTAGCAGCCGTCGGCAGAGATGTACGTCGGCGACTCGTTCATCGCGGTGTTCAGCTCGGCGACGCGCGTCGGCGTCCCCCACACGGCGGCGCGGCTCGCGCGCTTGGACATCCAGATGTCCGCGCCGCCCTGCGCACCACCATCGGTACGCATCGAGCTGTAGTACATCGTCGTGCCCGCTGCATCGACGCGCGGGTGAGCGTCGTACACGGTGCCGTTGATCTGCGTGATGGCTGTCGCCGCGCCGAACGCACCGCCGCCGCCTTTGATCGCCTCGTAGACCTTATAAACGCCCGAGCGGTTCGACGAGAAATACAGCAGCGCGCCGTCGCCCGTGACGCCGACGTCACCATCGTCCGTGGCCGCGTCGTTCACGTTCGCGACCGCCGTACCGGCCTGAAACGCCGTCGTGGTGTTCGCGCGCGCCGTCACGTAGACCTCGCCGGTCGTCATGCCGGCCGGAGTCACGGAGTAGTACATCGTGAGCGCGTCCGCGGTGAGTGCGGGCGTCGTCTCGCCGAGCGTGGTGTTGAAGTTCGGCAGCGCGACCGGCGTGCCCCACGTCGTGCCGTTCAGCGTCGAGGTGAAGATGTCGAGATTGGTCGCCGTGGTGCGATCGCTCGCGAAGTACAGCTTGCCGTCACCCGCGATGACCGCCTGGATGTCGCGCGCCGTTGTATTGATGCCGGCGAGCTGCGTCGGCGTACCGAACGGCTTGCTCGGGTCGCAGACGGGAACCGCCGCGTCCGGCAGGATCTGGGAGTCGGATAACGGCTCCGCATCGACGACTCCATCGATGGCTGCATCGTGCTGCGAAGCGGCGTCGACGTCGTCGCCCGAAGAGCCCGATGCGGTCGACGAGCACGCCGCGAGCAACGAGATGAAGCCAACACCCAGACGAGACGTAGTAGTGGACTGCATAGGCCTGCCTCCCCGCGGCAGAACCATCATCTTACCTCAACGGCGGTTCACGCGCGCGCGCCGGCTTCGCGCATCAAGCGCGCGAACGCAGCGCCGGTCGCGGTCGTGATCTGGTCCAGTCCTTCGAGGACGGTGCGATGCGCTGTAGCCAAAGCGACGACACAGATCACCTGATCGGCGACGGCGATCGGGGCGACGAACAGCTCGCCGTGTCGCGCGCCCATCGAGGCGAGCAGCAAGAAATCCACGGCGTTGAGGTCGCCGGACGACGCGCGCGCCGAGGACCCGCGCCGCATGACGACGGGTAGCAGGCCGGGGTGATCGAGGGGGACCGCGATCGGTGGGAGCTCCGTGCCGTCGCGACAGAAGCTCGTCCAGCTCACCGCATTGCGTCCGCGGATGACCAGGAAGATCGCGGCGCGCGCTGCGGGCACGAACTTGTTGATGGCCGCGATCACGCGGTGCGAGATCTGTTCGCGATCCGGTCCCTTGAAGATCCACTGCGCGGCCGAGGTCAGCGTCGGAGGCTCGGCTTTCTTCGCGGTGGGCTTCTTCAGCGACTCGAGATGCACCATCACCGACTGCTGCGAGTCAGGCTGCTCCGCGAGAATGTCGGCGAGCGTCTTGAGATACGTGCGGCGCTCGTCGTCGAGTGGATCGAATGGGGGCGGCGCCGGACCGACCGCGGAGGGCTCGTCGGAGAGCGGCAGGCCCAGCGAGCTCGGGCGCGCGAACCTCCCGCTCGCGGTACTTCCTTCGGCGCGCGGCTCCTCGGTCGGTTGCTCCGTGATCAGCGGAACGGCCTCGGCATTCCCCGCATTCAGCGAGAGCTCGAGGACCGGATCGATCGTCGGCTGCAGGCGGAAGATCTGGCTGTCCTCGCTGCGCGTGCCGCGCGATCGCACCATGCGCGGATCGCGCGCGATGCCGTATGTCTTTTCGAGCTGGAACGCCATCCGCAGCTCACCTGCGATCGCAGGCACGAGCTTCTCCGCGGCGACGCCGAGGGCCTTCGCGATCGGCGCGAGCTCCGACGGCGCGAGCGGATGCTGGAGCGCGATCACGCAGTGCTCCTTCGCCATCACGAGCGGAACGCACGCGTACTTCTGCGCGACTTGCTTGGGCAACTTGGTCTGCAGCTCCGGGTCCGCGCGTTCGAAGTGCTTGCCGAGAGCGGCCGGCATCTGGTGCAGCTTGCCCAGCGCCTTCGCGAGATCATCGAGCTGCAAGTGGCCGAGCTCGACGAGATTGGTGCCGAGCCGTGCGCCCCACACGACCTGCGCGCGCAAGCCTTCGGCGAGCTGTTCGCGGTCCAACACCGCGGCCTCCACCAGGACCTCGCCTAAGCGCACTCGGAATCAGTCTACGCGGTTCAGCGAGATGCGTCGCGCATCAGCCGCGCAAACGCTGCGCCGGCGGCAGCAGCGACGGATTCGGCAGTCGCGATGGGAGCTTCCGACTCCGTCACCACGGCGATCACGCACATGACCTGCTTGCTGATCGAGACCGGCACGACGACGAGGTCGCCCGTCTTCTGAGAGAGAGAGACCATGAGCAGCTGATCGATCGGCGACAGATCTGTCGACGGAGACCGCATCGTCGCGTTGCGATGCACGGCCTTCGGCAACAGGCCCGGTTGATCGAGCGGCACGTTGATCTCGGGCGGTGACGAACCGTCGCGGACAAAGCCCTTCCAGGCCGTCGCGATCTGGCCGCGGACGACGAGGAAACTGGCGGCCGCTGCCGAGGGCGCGAAACGGAAGACCGTGTCCACGCATAGCTCGGCGACACGATCGCGATTGTTCGCGCGGCGGATCGCACGCGTCGCCTCGCCGATCGTGTTGCCCGA
The DNA here is from genome assembly GCA_036499725.1 of Kofleriaceae bacterium. Lineage (GTDB taxonomy): Bacteria > Myxococcota_A > Polyangia > Haliangiales > Haliangiaceae > JABFXX01. The sequence continues at coordinate 227,341 of DASYDE010000066.1, read as the reverse complement.
CGCATCGTCGGCTTCACGCGCCGTTGCTGCCACGCGGCGGATCGCGATGCGGCCAAGCGTCGGTGCGGCCTCGCTCTTCGCGTCGATCGTGCGCACGTACTTGCGGCGCTCGCGTCCGCTCGACGGCTCCTCTTCAACCGCGTGAGGAATCGAGAGCGCGTCGTCGATCTCGCTCGCGAGCGAATCGAGGTCCTGCAGCGATGCGGTCCGAGGGTGCAGCGCGGCGATCGCGCCCGATTCTTCCTCGTCGTGCGCCTGCGGAACCGCTTCGTCGTCGAGCTCGAGTGTCATCCTCGGCTCCGGCATCGTCGCCGGGCGAGGCTCGGGGGTCGGCGTGAGCTTCCTCACCGCCGGCGCGGGATATTCGATCGGCTTGGTTTCGATGTCGTGGACCGAAACCGGCGCGCCCGTCTTCGCGTCGACCGTCTTCGCTTCGACGAGCCTTGCTGGCGTGGACATCGCGCCGGTAGGCTTCGCGACCGTCGGCATCGCGACAGGTTTCGTTGCGATGTCGTGGACCGAGACCGGTGCGCCGGACTTGGCGTCAGCGGACTTCGCGTCGAGCGGCGGAACAGGGAGTTTCGGCTCGGATTGACGCTTGGGCGCGCTCTTGTCGAGGCGGGCTTTCAGATCGTCGAGCGACTTCTTGGGCGATGCGGCCGCTCTTGCGCGTTCTTCCTCGGCGATGCGGGCCTGCTCGGCAGCACGCGCTTGCTCGGCAATACGCGCTTGCTCGGCGATGCGCGCTTGCTCGGCGAGACGCGCTTCCTCCGCGAGACGCGCTTGCTCCACCGCCTTTGCCTGCTCGGCGAGCTGCGCTTGTGCGACGCGTGCTTGTTCGGCGCGTGCTTGCTCCGCTCGCGTTTTTTGGGCGCGTGCCTCTTCGACGGCACGAGCGCGCTCCGCGCGAGCTTCCTCGTCGGCCCGCGCGCGTTCGACGCGTGCCTCCTCGGCGCGGGCCTTTTCCGCGGCCGCTTTTTCCGCGAGCTCCTTGTCCGCGCGGGCCTTCTCCGCACGTTCCTTGTCGGCGCGCTCTTTCTCGAAGCGAGCCTTCTCGGCGATCACCTCGACGGGCGACTTGGCAGACGACGCTTTGGGCGCCTGCGGCATCGGATGCGCGCCCGAGTCCCCCATGTCGACGTCGACCGAGAGGTCGTCATCGAGCACGGGCACGGGCATGTGTTGACCGCGCGGCACGGGCGTCGCGGACACGGCCGATGGCGCCGCGGATGCAGCAGGTGCCTTGTACGTCGCGAGGAATGGCGCCGTCGCTTTGACGTCCTCGGTCCCGACCTCGAGGAGCTCGTCTGCCTCGAGCGCTTCGTCCTCTGCCGCATCGAACGCGGGGAACGGCGGAATCGTCTTGCCCGGCGAGCGCATGAAGCGCGCCGGACGCGCGATGTTGTAGACGCGCTCGAGCTGGTAGCGAATGCGTAGCTCGGCGGCGAGCGCGACGATCAAATGCTCGGGCTCGACGGCGAGCTCGTCGGCGATGCGCGCTGCGGCCTTCTTGGTCAGCGGCGAGCTCGCGGCGAGAACGACGTCCGCCTTGTTCGCGCCGACCCGAACGAGCGGGAGGCACGTGTACATCTCCGCGAGATCCGGATGCAGCATGCGCTGCAGATCGCGATCGACCTTCTCGAAGTGACGCGCGAGCGCGGCGGGCTGACCGTACTGCTTGCCGAGGTACGTGCTCAGCGTGTCGAGATCGATGAACCCGAGCTCGATCAGGTTGGTGCCAAAGCGCGCACCCCACATGACCTGCGCCCGCAGCGCGCGATCAACCTGCGCGGCGGTGAGCACGCCTGCTGAAACCAGGAGCTCCCCGAGCCTCGGCACGTCGTGATTCTACCAGTTGCTCCGCACCGGATCGGCTGTGCGTACCTCTACATCGTGAGGCGACGGTCAGCGGGCGTGTGAGCGCTACCCCGCAGGCGCCCCATCTCTCTGACCGCTTACGCTTGCGTGATCAGGCGACGGTCACATCCTTCGCCAAATAGACGTCCTGGATTGCATTGAGGAGCTCGACGCCCTCCTTGAACGGGCGCTGGAACGCCTTGCGGCCCGCGATGAGCCCCATGCCACCCGCGCGCTTGTTGATCACGGCGGTCTTCACGGCATCCGCGAGATCGTTATCGCCCGACGCACCGCCCGAGTTGATCAGGCCGATCTTGCCCATGTAGCAGTTGGCGACCTGCCAGCGGGTCCAGTCGATCGGGTTGTCGCTCGTGAGCTGGCTGTAGACGCGCTTGTCCGTCTTGCCGAGGCCCTTGAGCGCCGGGTCGTTGTAGCCGCCGTTCCCCTCGGGGAGCTTCTGCTTGATGATGTCGGCCTGGATCGTCACGCCGAGGTGGTTCGCCTGCCCGGTGAGATCTGCAGAGAGGCTCTGGTCGGCCGTCGGCGTCTTGAACGCATTGTTGCGGACGTAACACCAGAGCACCGTGAACATGCCCAGGCGATGCGCCTCGGCGAATGCTTCCGCGACCTCGTGCAGCTGGCGGCGTGACTCGGGCGCGCCCCAGTACACCGTTGCGCCGATGGAGACCGCGCCCATGTCGTATGCCTGCCGCACGGTGCCGAATAGCGTCTGGTCGTGCGTGTTTGGATAGCTGAGCAGCTCGTTATGGTTGATCTTCACCATGAACGGGATCTTGTGCGCGTACTTGCGCGCGACCGTTCCGAGCACACCGAACGTCGACGCGACCGCCGAGCAGCCGCCCTCGATCGCGAGCTTCACGATGTTCTCTGGATCGAACATCATCGGGTTCGGCCCGAACGCCGATGCGCCCGAGTGCTCGATGCCTTGATCGACGGGCAGGATCGAGATGAAGCCCGTGTTCGCGAGGCGACCGTGGCCGAACACCTGCTGCATCGCGCCGACGACGCGCGTATTGCGGTCAGTCTGCGTGAACACGTTGTCGATGTAAGTCGGCGACGGCAGTGTGAGCTGCGTCGCAGGAATGGTCTTCGACACGTGGTCGAGGAGGTTCGCGTCCTTACCAAGGAGCTCGCGGATCTTGGCGCCGTTCATGGAGCCGATTTGTACAGTTGAATCCCGCGGCGAGTCATGACTAAAACCGCCTCACTTTTCCTCGGGAGCAGGGACATGCGCACGACTACGACTATGTTTATTTTGGCAACGTCACTTCTCGCTGCCTGTGGCGGCGGTGGTGGGTCGAGTGGTGACGACACCGGCAGCGGCAGCGATGCCGGTTCGGGCAAGGACATCGGCTTCAACAAGCCGACGAAGGCGCTCGCCGCGAACCACGAGGAGCCGGTCGATTCCGATATGTGGTTCGAGCTCGGTCCCGCTGATCTCACCTGCCTCAACACGCCGAACGACGACACCGCCCTCGCGGCGGCCCTGACGGTCGAAGGCGAAATCAAAGACTTCCAGAGCAAGAACCCGAACCCGGGCGTCAAGGTCACGGCGTTCGCCGACCAGAACGCGGGCACACCGTTCGATGCGAACGGGTTCACGTCCGACGAGACGGCTCACTTCATGTTGAGCATCCCCGCCGGTACCAAGCGCTTTGGCTACAAGATGGTCGACACGACCGACTCGCTCGACACGCTGCTGCTCAACCAGTACGTGCTCCCGGCGGACCGCACCTCGCCGCATACGGTCTCGGACGTCCAGATCGTCTCGACGGCGACGGCGACGACGCTGCCCGCCCTGATCGGCACGTCGCGCACCACGGGTACCGGCATCCTCGCGGGCGCCGTCCGCGACTGCCAGCACCACGAGATCTCCAACTTCATCGCGACGGTGTCGTCGACGCCAGCGACGAAGGATTCCGCGGTCGACGTCGTCACCCACCTCGACGGCGTGGACACGTACTACTTCTCGGCCGCCGTCGGCCTGCCTGTCCGCCACTCGCAGCAGGACTTCTCGAACAAGGACGGTCTGTTCATGTCCATCGAGATGCAGCCCAACCCGACCGCCTACGTTCAGGTCTGGGGCTACCTGACCGACGCTGACGTCGCGGCCGACAAGCTCTCGCTGATCGCGCAGCTCAAGACGAGCGTGATCGCGGACACCGTGATCACCGGTTCGTACGAGCCGCTGCGCAGCAACTAGCCGCGACGACGCGACAGGAGATATATCGGCCGCAACGGCGCGACGTCAGATGAGACGGCCGCGACGGCGCAACGGCGCGACGTCAGAGGAATTAGCCGCAACGTCGCAACGACGCGACGTCAGAGGAATTTGCCGCAACGACGCAACGACGCGACGGATCAAACACTCGCCGAGCGAGCTGCGCGGGAGCCGCTAGGGATTGAACGGCCGCGACGGCGCAACGGCGCGACGTCAGAGGAATCAGCCGCAACGTCGCAACGACGCGACGTCAGAGGAATTTGCCGCAACGACGCAACGACGCGACGGATCAAACACTCGCCGAGCGAGCTGCGCGGGAGCCGCTAGGGATTGGGAGCCGCTAGGGATTGGGAGCCGCTAGGGATTGGGAGCCGCTAGGGATTGGATACCTAGGAACATCCGGCCGCGCCCCTCGCGCGGATTGGAGCCGCTAGGGATTGGATACCTAGGAACATCCGGCCGCGCCCCTCGCGCGGCGAGGCAAAGACCTTCTTCGTTGCGCCGTCGCGTCGTTGCGGCCCCTTTCCGAGCGTTGCGCCGTCGCGTCGTTGCGGCAATCCCCTCCGAGCGTCGCGTCGTTGCGGCAATCCCCTCCGAGCGTTGCGCCGTCGCGTCGTTGCGGCCATCCCCTCCGAGCGTTGCGCCGTCGCGTCGTTGCGGCAATCCCCTCCGGGCGTCGCGCCGTCGCGTCGTTGCGGCCATCCGATTGACGCAGCGCAACGCTTGGGGCACGTTCGCCCCTCGATGAGCGCCACGGCCGAAGCGGAAGTTCCGGGCACGCCCCGCAAGAAGCACCGCCACGACCTCGGGCAGGAAGATCACGGCCCCAAGGTCGCGGCGCAGACCACGCGCGGCATCCAGATCTTGCTGGGCTTTTTCATCGCGCTGTCGCTCGGCCTGGTTGTCTACGTCCTCGTCGACGGAGTGCGTGCCCCGGAGCGCGCACTGCAGCTGGACCGCACCCCATAAATACGTCATGGTGCCCCGCTCGCTCGACGCCGGACGCTGCTGTCTGGGGGCGGGCGACGGGGGCAATGCAGTAGATGATTCCGGACGAGCTGATCCAGCAGATCCGTGACGCGACAGACATCGTCGCCGTCATCGGGCAGCACGTCCAGCTGCGCAAAGCGGGGCGCAACTGGAAGGGCCTCTGCCCGTTCCACGGCGAGCGCTCGCCGTCGTTCAACGTGACGCCGGACAAAGGGTTCTTTCACTGCTTCGGCTGCCAGAAGCACGGCGACGTCTTCAAGTTCGTGATGGAGATGGAGGGCAAGAGCTTCATCGAGGCCGTCGAGCAGCTCGCCGCGCGCGCGAACATCCCCGTCGCGAAGATCGAGGAGAACCCCGAGGATCGGCGCCGCCGCGGCGAGATTCTCGCGATGAAGGATCTCAACAAGCTCGCGACCGCGTTCTACCGAGAGCAGCTCGCGGGGCCGCGTGGAGAGGCGGGACGCGCGTACCTCGAGAAGCGCGGCGTCTCGACGGAGATCGCAGACAGGTTCCAGCTCGGGTATGCACCCGCGGAGTGGGATCTGCTCGCGCAGCACATCACCGAGAAGCGCGCAGACATCCGGCTCGCCGAGCAGCTCGGTCTCGTCGCCCCGCGGCAGCGCCAGGGCAGCTACTACGACCGCATCCGCGATCGCCTCGTCTGCCCGGTCGTTCTCCCCGGTGGCGAGGTCGCGGGGTTCTCGTCGCGCATCGTCGGTGCGAGTGCACCGGCTCCCGACGGCAGCGAGCCGCCCAAGTACATCAACAGCCCCGAGAGCCCGCTCTACAAGAAGTCCAAGCTGCTGTTCGGCCTGGCACAGGCGCGCGAGGCGATGCAGGCTAAAAAACGTGCGGTCCTGGTCGAAGGTAACTTCGACGTGATCACCCTCCATCAGGCGGGGTTCGGGGAAGTGATCGCGCCGCTAGGAACTGCGCTGACCTCCGACCAGATCAACGTGCTCCGCCGACTTACCGAGAAGGTGGTCTTGCTCTACGACGGCGACAAGGCGGGCTACAAAGCGACCATGCACGCACTCACGCTCTGCATCGAGGCCGACGTCGAGGTCGCGGTCGCGCGCCGGCCCGGCAGCGCTGCGTCCAAGGGTGCGGGCACGCTGGGCCAGACCCAAGAGGGATCCGACCCCGATAGCTTCGTGAAGGGTGGAAACGCGGCGCTGCTCCAGGAGTCGATCGACCGCGCGATGGGCGGCTTCGAGTTCTTCGCATTCGAGGTCTGGGGCAAGGCCAAGGCGAACGCCGACGCGCGGTCACGGGCGGTGGAAGACGCCGCGAGATTGCTCGCGAAAGTTGCCAGCGACGTGAAGCGCGAGCTACTCGTACACAACTTGGCGAGCGCACTGGGGGTCGACGTCGCGCTGATCCGGTCCGCCATCTCGCGGGCGGCGAATACCGGCGCGCGCCAGGGCTACCCGAACCAGCAGGGTCGCTACGACGATCGCCGTCAGCAGAACGCGCCGGTCGCGAACCGAAATGACCCCGGCCAAGTGCCCGAAAACACCCCCGCACAAGCCGTGCCAAACATGGACGAACTAGAGGTGATCGTGCTGCTCGCCGATCACCCTTCCCTGATCGCAACCTCCGAAGGAGACAGGGCTTATTGGGCCTTGACGGACAAGCGCCTTCGCGACATGTATTCCGCCGCTCGGGAAGGCCAGTCCCTTGTCGAGCAAGCGCCCGTGAATTTGCCGAAGTCTTCTGCTGAGCTCGTCCTGTCCGGCAAGTATGCCGAGAACAAGGATCCGCGAGCGACGCTCGTCTCGATGGCTGTGAACCTCGAGCAACGAGCGAGCGGTGCGGGTCTCAAGGACACGTTGTCTCGCATGAAAGACGCAGGCCGCCGCGGCGATCGCGAGCTCTCGAGCTTGCTCGCACAACTCGGCATCGCCGAGCGCAAGAACGACCCGACCGAGGTCGCTCGACTCAAAGTTCTCATCGCTGAGATGCAATCTGGAAAGCAGGACGACTAACCATGGCAAAGACGCAGACCCCCGCTAAGGCCAAGCCCGCCGCCGCTCCCTCGTTGAAGAAGGATGCGAAGTCGCCTGCTGACAAGGACAAGGATCCGAAGAAGACGAACGGTGTGGTCGTCAAAGACGGCGCCGTGAAGAAGAACGGCGTCGCAAAGGATGCCAAGGCCGTCGCGCCGAAGATGGCGAAGGCACCGGCCAAGGGTGGCAAGCCGGCCAAGGCGCGCGACGAGGATGGCGAAGGCGGCGGCGACGCCGACGAGGACGAGGACGACGACTTCGTCCCGAAGGCCAAGGCGGCCAAGGGCGCTCCCGGCAAGGCCGGTCCCGGCGCGAAGAAGACGGGCCCGACCGAGATCGATCTCGGCGACGACGACGACGCTGGCTTCGTCGCTGCGGACACCGAGGACGAGGACGACTTCAATCTCCCGCCCGCGAAGCGCCCCAACGCGGCGAAGGACGACGCGGATGCAGCGGCGATGGAAGCGGAGACCCGCAAGTCCAAGCGCGGCGGCGGCGGTGCGGCTCGCGACGGCAACTCGATGCGCGACAAGCTCATCGAGCTCGGCAAGACCAAGGGCTTCGTCACGTACGACGAGGTCAACGACCACATGCCGGAGGACGTGGTCTCGACGGATCAGATCGACGGTTGGTTGTCCGCGCTCGGCGAGCACGGCATCGAAGTCGTCGACGGCAGCAGCAAGGCGCGCGGCGACGGTTCGCTGATCGATCAGCCGCCCAAGGAAGGCAGCCCGCTCGGCATCGGAGAAGAGAAGGACAAGGAAGAGGTCGACGAGGACGAGGAGTACGCGTACTCGCGCACGTCCGATCCCGTCCGCATGTACCTCCGCAAGATGGGCTCCGTCTCGCTGCTCACCCGCGAGGGCGAAGTCGAGATCGCGAAGCGCATCGAAGACGGCGAGCGCAAGATGCTCCAGGCGGTGCTCAACTCGACGGTCGCCGTCGAAGAGCTCATCGCGATCGGCGAGCGCCTCCGCCACGGCAAGGTCCGCGTCAAGGATGTCGTCAAGGACATCGACGAGGACGAGGCCGAGTTCAACGAGCAGTTCTACGTCGACCGCGTCTGCAAGATCATCGACAAGGTGAAGCGCCTGCAGCGCGACACCGAGAAGCTCGAAGAGAAGCTCGTCGAGCAGGACACCGAGGGCAAGAAGAAGAAGACCAAGGACGCGATGAAGGAAAATCGCGCCCAGATGTTCGAGGAGCTCTCGGACCTCCGTCTCAACAAGCCCACGGTCGATCGCATCGTCGCGCAGCTCAAGAACATCATCATCAAGCTCGACAAGGCGGAGACCGAGGTTCGCGAGTGCGAGCGCAAGGCCGCGATGCCGGCCAACGAGATCCGCAAGACGCTGCGCGAGATGCGCGCGAATCCGCAGCGGGCGCGTCAGGTCGGCAAGAAGACCATGATGACGGTCGCCGACTTCGAGGAGATGGAGGAGCAGATCAAGCAGGCGATGCGCAAGGTCGCCCTGATCGAAGAGGAGGCCCGCGGCGACGCGATGGAGCTTCGCTCGACGTTCCGTGATCTCCACGAGGGCGAGCGCATGGCGGATCGCGCCAAGAGCGAGCTCGTCGAAGCGAACCTTCGCCTCGTCGTCTCGATCGCCAAGAAGTACACGAACCGCGGCCTGCAGTTCCTGGATCTGATCCAGGAGGGCAACATCGGCCTCATGAAGGCCGTCGACAAGTTCGAGTACAAGCGCGGCTACAAGTTCTCGACGTACGCGACGTGGTGGATCCGCCAGGCGATCACCCGCGCCATCGCCGACCAGGCCCGCACGATCCGCATCCCGGTCCACATGATCGAGACGATCAACAAGCTCGTCCGCACGACGCGCTACCTCGTGCAGGAGCTCGGTCGCGAGCCGACGCCCGAGGAGATCGCGGAGCGCATGGAGCTGCCGCTCGACAAGGTCCGCAAGGTCCTCAAGATCGCGAAGGAGCCCATCTCGCTCGAGACCCCGATCGGCGAGGAAGAGGACAGCCACCTCGGTGACTTCATCGAGGACAAGTCGATCGTCTCGCCGAGCGAGAGCGTGATAAGCGTCAACCTCGCGGATCAGACCCGCAAGGTGCTCGCGACGCTCACGCCGCGCGAGGAGAAGGTCCTCCGCATGCGCTTCGGCATCGGCGAGAAGTCCGACCACACCCTCGAGGAGGTTGGTCAGGACTTCGAGGTGACGCGCGAGCGCATCCGCCAGATCGAAGCGAAGGCGCTCCGCAAGCTGCGCCACCCGTCGCGCAGCAAGCGCCTCAAGGCGTTCGTCGAGAACTGATCACCGCCGAGACTGTCACGACTGCGCCGGCGAGGATGGACTCTTCGCCGGCGTCGTTCGTTTCGGACGAGCAAATTATCAGTCGATTTCAGTAAGTTGCAACATTAACTGACCGCAAGTCAATAGCTGTTGCGGTGCGTCATTTGCGTGCTTACGCTGATGGCAAGCCAATGATGACCACCAAACAAGCATCCAAATGGGCTCTCGCTCTCTCCGGTGCTGCCGCCCTGGGCGCACTCGCCCCCGAGCTCGCGCTCGTGGCAGCCGGTCACGCTGCACTGCTCGCGATCGGCGTGAAGATCGTCCGCACGGCAGAGCTGCAGTCCGATCGCGGTTAGTCGACGACGCGCGCGGGTGCGAGATCTTGCTCGCGGCGCGCCTCGAACATCGCGAGCAAGACCATGCCCGCGGCGAAGGTGATGAACGATCCGACGGGCAGGATGGTCGCTATCGACGACGGGCCCCGCGCGTCCAGCTGAAGCGAGGTGTACGCGACGTACACGGCGGCGCAGACCGAAAGCGCAGCCGTCACGTGCGTGAGGAGCTTGGCGAACGAAAGCCCGCGCACCACGCTGAACGAGGTCGCGAAGAGAAGGGCCGCGGCGAGGACGCAGAGTGCACTGATGATCGCGGCATGCGAGTCGCCGTCGCTCCCGAGCAGCGGGCTCACGAACGAAGAGCGCGCCACGAACGCGGCCGCGATGAGCAGCGGCACGACCCACAGGGCGGCCCACGCGAAGAAGGTCGGTACGCGGGCCGCGTCGCGCGGGTCGACGGGCTCGTCCTGCGTGCGCGCGACGAGCTGCCCGATCGACAGCGGCATGATCGCGCTGATGGCGCAGCCGACGACCGGCTGGAGCATGAAGGCGCGCGGGAAATCTTGATCCATGTGCAGATACTCGATGACGGTGAGGATCGTCATCGCGGTGCTCGTCCCGATCGAAACCCACTTCCACACGGCGACCTTGAAGGCGGCCGTCGGATCACCCGCGAGAAGTGAGCGCGCGGCACGCACCGCGAACGCGGACAAGACGAGCGCCACGCCCGGAGAGATGCTCATGCCGAGGACCGTCCCAACGGTCAGCGCCGATCCGAAAATGTGTAGCTGGTAGACGACCATCCATCCGGTACCGACGACGTGGCCGATGGCAACGAGCAGCAGCACCGCTCCCAGCTCGCGACGCATCGGAGGACCCGCGTGCGTCGGTCGCGCGAGCATCACGGCGATCGGGCCACCGAGCTGTTGAATGACGGTGATGAACAACATCCCGCCCGAGACGTCGCCGAGCTTCATGACGGCGACGACGCTCGCCATCGAGCCGAGCGCCCACACGACCGCGGCAGGAACGACGGAGCGCTGCGATGCTGCGCAATAGCCGAACGCGGTCTGGCCACCGAGCGAGAGCGCGAGGCTGCTCGCGATGATCAGGGCCTGCTTGTCGAGCCCGTACGAGAACGCCTGCAAGAGGAGCGGCGACGCCATGCCGAGCTGAAACACGCCGGCGTACAGGATCACGAGGCCGGCGGCGGCGGGGATGAGGCGCTTGTTCATAGCGGGCCTGCCACCGAGGGTATCGCTGACGTGCGATGCTGGCCGCATGAATCGGTGGTGCGGACTGCTCGCCCTCGCGTTGGTCGTCGGCTGTAAATCAAAGGCACCTGATGCGTCCGGACGGACCGGCAGTGCGGGGAGTAGCACTCCCGTCGGCAGTGGCAGTGCGATGGGCTCGAACGGCCAAGAAGGCTCGGGCGCATTCCCGAGCGTGTCGGGACCTGCTCCCAAGCTCGAGTGGAAGGACGCCGATGGCGAGTTGCTCGTCGCGTCCGACGGCGGCGCGCTGAAGGGCCCCTGCGGCCTGGTCGGCACGATCTCCGCGACCGAGGTCTCGATGGGGGCGACGCCTCCCGAGAAGTGGAACGTGATCCGGCAGAACGGCCGCAAGTTCACGATGGACAAGCTCGACTGGGTGATCGACGTCGCGGCGAGCGGCGAGATCACGTTCACGCGCGGCGGCAAGAAGACTCCGCTCGGCACGATCACCGGACTCGACGACGCGAGCATGCCGTGGTTTGCGGCGCTGATCGTCGCCGGCCCGATGGTGCAGCACGCGGTCACGCTCGACGTCGGGACCGAGAAGCTGGTGCTGCACGGCGCCGCGGATCTCAAGGCGTGGGACATCAAGGACGCCAAGGGCACCAAGCTCGCGTCGCGCGAGCGCGAGGATCCGGCGCCTCTGCTGCTGGGCGACAAGCCCGCGTGGGACCCGATGAAGATCAAGGTCACGCAGAACGGTGACGGCTGGGACATCGCGGTCGATCGCAGCGACGACGGCACCAAGGGATCGTTCGACTCGGACGCGTTCGGCGCCGTGATCAAAGACGGCGCGATTCACATCATCGACCGCAACGCGCCCAAGAGCTCCGACAAGCCCACGCACTGGAACATGCCGACCAGCGACATGAAGCTGACCGGATACACGAAGTGCGCGGCCCACGACCGGGCGGTAGCAGCGCTGCTGTGGGCGGCGTTCGCGACGAAGAACGCCCACGCGGTGAACTTCAGTGCGCCTGCGAGTGGCGCGCCCGCGACGAAGTGAGATCGTGGAGCTGACGTGGAGCTGATCGGCGCACTCGGGCGGGAGCTGTGGAGCTCGCACACGCCGTTCGTCTTGATCACGTACTTCGCGATCAAGGCGCTCATCCGTCGCTCGCCGCGGGTGGACAACGATCGCGCGCGCATCGCCGGGCCGCTCGTCGTGCTGCACGTCATCGCCGCGATCGTCGCCGGCATGCAGACGGGGACGGGCTACGAGTCGAACATCGCGGAGATCTGCGCGCTCGCGTTCGAGCTGCTCGCATTTGTCTCCCTCGGTACGACCTTGGTCCTCCGCATCGTCTTGCCCCGAGTGGGCGTCGACCTGCCGCGCATCCTGATCGACCTCATCACGGGCGCGTGCGTGATCGTGGTCCTCATCATTGTCGGCAAGCGAGCCGGCTTCTCCGTCGCAGGCCTCATCACGACGTCCGCCGTTCTCACGGCCGTCATCGGCTTCTCGCTCCAGGACACGCTCGGCAGCGTCATGGGTGGCCTCTCGCTGCAGATCGACAAGAGCGTGTCCGTCGGCGACTGGATCACGCTCGGGCCGGGCCAGCCGCAGGGCCGCGTCGTCGAGATTCGCTGGCGCTACACGGCGATCGAGACGCGCAACTGGGAGACCGTGATCATCCCGAATAGCCAGATCGTGAAGAGCCAGGTCACGATCCTGGGACGTCGCACCGGCGAGTCCGTACAACATCGCCGCAAGCTCGAGTTCTTCGTCGACTACCGCACATCTCCGAACGACGTCATGGCCGCCGTCGAGGACGCGCTGCGCAACGACTCGCTCCCGAAGATGGCGAAGTCGCCCGCGCCGAACGTGGTGATGATGGGCTATCGCGATAGCTACGCCGTCTACGAGGTCAGGTACTGGCTGACCGATCTCGCGAACGATGATCGCGGCGACTCCGACGTGCGCACGCGAACGTGGTACGCGCTTCGCCGCGCGGGGATCCCGCTCGGAATTCCAGCGCAGTCCATCTTCCTCACGCACGAGACGCCCGAGCGCCGCGATGCGAAGTCGCGCGAGGAGATCGAACGGCGCATGGCCGCTCTCGGCTCCGTGGACCTGTTCCGCGCCCTCCCCCCAGAGCAGCGCGAGGAGCTCGCGCAGTCGCTCACGTTCAAGCCTTACGCCGCCGGCGAAGCGATCACGCACGAGGGAGACAAGGACGACGGCCTCTACATGCTTCTCGAGGGCGAGGCAGTCGTGCGCATCGGTCGCGGACCCGATGAGCGCCAGGTCGCGCGCCTCGTGGCGGGGCAGTTCTTTGGCGAGATGTCGCTGATGACGGGCGAAGCGCGCACGGCGACGGTCATCGCCGCTACCGACCTCGTGACCTATCGCGTGGACAAGCCCGCGTTCGAGCACGTGCTGCGATCACTCCCGCAGCTCAGCGAGCAGATCGCGGAAGTGCTCGTGCAGCGACGCGCCGGACTCTCGCAGGCGCAGAACGAACGCGACGAGGTCCGGAACAAGCGGATGGAGACGGCGCGCCACGATCTGGCGTCGAAGATCCGCGGCTTCTTCGGCATCAGCGACTGACGCTCCCGAAAATGCGAAGAGCTCCCGGGCGGGAGCTCCGACACCAACGACGCGAACGTTACGCGACGCGGATTTCGGGCGAGCTCAGGCGGTTGCCCTCGATCTTGGTGGTCACTTCGCTGATGAGCTCCGTGGCCAGCGCGACGATCTGCTTCTCGTCGAAGCCCTGCGCCTCGAGGTCGCGGTAGATGGACTTGGCGAGGATCTTCACGGCGCGGGACTTGGCTTCACGATCAGTCATAGGATTCGAAGCCTAGGTACAGCATCGGCCGTGCCACGCACTGCCAGCTCTAACCAGTTGGTTTTACACGAGGGATCGCCGCGTAGTGGATCGATTCGAACGCGCTTTGGTGTGTAGCGCGACGCCGGGTGCGCAAGTGACTACGCACACGGTCCGACCTACGCGGTGCGAGGCTTGTCGAGCGAACCATCGGCGTGGCGCGCAAAGCGCCCTGCATCGCGAGGATGGACAGGCTCGGTGGAGCTCCACTTCCACCCGCCGAACTGCGTGACCTGGTAGTCGCGGATGGCGGTCTGGATCTCCGCCTTGGTGTTCATCACGAACGGGCCGCGCTGCACGACAGGCTCGCCGATGGGCTTGCCCTGCAACATCAGGAGCTCGATCTCGGAGTTGCCGGCCCGGAGCACAGCGCTCGCATCGGGGCGAAGCTCCGCGGCGTGGCTCGACGGAATGGGCGTGCCATCGATCGCGAGCTCGCCCGGCGTGAAGAAGTAGATCCAGCGGTTGGTTCCCGCCGGCGCCGGCGGCAACGTCCACGTCGCGTTCGCGGCGAGCTTGATCGTCCAGATCGCGACGTTGTTCTCGGGAGCGTGCGCCCACGAATCGGGCGGCGGAGCTGGAACGGCCAAACGATCAATAGACCCATCGAGCGCGCCGGCGATGGTGACGATGTGGACCGCGCGACCCGATGCATCGCGGAGATCGTGGCGCGGGATCGCATCGTTCCACAGCATCGCGAAGTGAGGCGCAGCGAACTTGTTCACGCGCGGCAGGTTCATCCAGATCTGGAACAGCTCGGTCGGGTTGGGTGCGTTCTCGTCGACGAGCGGGAACATCTCGGCATGCTGGATGCCGCCTCCCGCGGTGAGCCACTGCACGTCGCCGCGGCCGTAGCGCGCGGTCGCTCCGAGGGAGTCCGAGTGATCGAGCAAGCCGCGCCGCACGACCGTGACCGTCTCGAAGCCGCGGTGCGGGTGCATCGGAAAGCCCGGCACGGAGCGCCCGTGATACATGCGCCACCCGTCGCGGCCCTCGAAGTCCATGCCGAGGTTGCGGCCGTCCAGTGACGCGTTGGGGCCCTGCACGGCATTGCCGGTCGGGTACGCATCGTCGTGGTGCACGCAGAACAGAAACGGATCCGGCACGGGCCACGGCGTCGGCGACGGACCGAGCTCGTTCACCGCGAGCACAGTCGGTGACGATGCGGTGACGGCGCGCTGAGACGCGCATGCGGTGATTCCCGCAACGCCGCCCGCACCGATCAACTGCAGCGCCTCGCGCCTGTTCATAAAAGCAACGCTACCACTGCGGCCGCGCGATCACTGTCCTCGTTTTGTAGACGGTCTGTCCCTGGCACCGTCGGTAAAACCGATCTACGGTCCGCTCCACCATGGCGAAGATTCGAGTCGGTATTAACGGTTTTGGTCGCATCGGTCGCGGCGTTGTTCGCTGCCTTGCAGCAGCACCCGACACGTTCGATCTCGTGCTCATCAACGACCTCACCGACGTCAAGACGCTAGGTCACCTGCTCAAGTACGACTCGGTTCACCGCAAGTATCCGGGCACCGTCGAGCTCAAGGACAACGGTCTCGTCATCAACGGTGACTTCGTGAAGATCAGCGCCGAGAAGGATCCGGCGTCGATCAAGTGGAAGGAAGAGAACGTCGACATCGTGCTCGAGTGCACGGGTCGCTTCCTCGACAAGGAGTCTGCCGGCAAGCACATCGCGGGAGGCGCGAAGAAGGTGCTGATCAGCGCGCCGGCGAAGAGCTGCGACGTGACGCTGTGCATGGGCATCAACCTCGAGATGTACAAGCCCGCCGAGCACCACATCATCTCCAACGCGTCGTGCACCACGAACTGCCTCGCGCCGGTCGCGAAGGTCCTGCACGAGACGTTCGGGATCGAGTCCGGCATCATGAACACGATCCACAGCTACACGAACGACCAGCAGGTGCTCGACCTGCCGCACAAGGATCTCCGTCGCGCGCGCGCGGCCGCGCTGTCCACGATCCCGACGACAACGGGCGCGGCGAAGGCGCTCAAAGAGGTCCTGCCGGCGATGGCGGGCAAGCTCGACGGCATGTCGCTCCGCGTTCCGACGCCCGACGTCTCGATCGTCGATCTGACGGCGCGACTGACGAAGAAGGCGTCCGTCGACGAGATCAACGCCGCGTTCCGCACGGCCGCGAACGGCGCGCTCAAGGGCATCCTCGCGGTGTCCGACGAGCCGTTGGTCTCCACCGACTACATCGACAACCGCTTCTCGGCGACGGTCGACTCCGCGCTGACGGTCGTCGTCGGTGACCTCGTCAAGGTCCTCGCCTGGTACGACAACGAGATGGGCTACTCGCAGCGCCTGTTCGACCTCGCGAAGCACGTCGGAGAGAAGCTCTAATATGTCGCTTCCGGACGGCATCAAGCACGTCAAGGACCTCCCCGTCGAGGGCAAGCGCGTGTTCGTCCGCGTCGACTTCAACGTGCCGTTCGAGAAGGGCACCAAGAAGATCAGCGACGACGCTCGGATCACGGCGACGCTGCCGACGATCCGCCACCTCATCGAGCGCGGCGCGCGCATCGTTCTCGGTAGCCACCTCGGACGTCCCGACGGCAAGGTGGATCCGAAGTTCTCACTCGAGCCGGTCGCAGCGCGCCTCGCGCAGCTGTTGAACCTCGATGTCGCGCTCGCGGACGAGCCCGTCGGTGACGGCGCCCGCAAAGTGGTGAGCGACATCCGCGACGGTCAGATCGCGATGCTCGAGAACCTCCGCTTCGATCCGGGCGAGGAGAAGAACGACGAGACGTTCGCGCGCGCCCTCGCGTCGTACGCGGACATCTATGTGAACGATGCGTTCGGGACGGCGCACCGCGCGCACGCGTCGACGGCCGGCATGGTGAAGTTCGTCGCCGAAAAGGGCGCGGGCTTCGTGATGGCCAAGGAGATCGAGTACCTCACCAAGCTCCTCGGCGAGGTCGATCGTCCCTACGTCGCCGTGCTCGGTGGCTCCAAGGTCAGCGACAAGATCGAAGTGCTCGACGGCCTCCTCGATCGCGTCGACACCATCATCATCGGTGGAGCGATGGCGAACACGTTCCTCGAAGGACTCGGAAAGAACGTCGGTAAGAGCAAGGTCGAGACGGACCAGCTGCCGATCGCTCGTAACTTTCTCCGCAAGGCTGTCGAGAAGAAGAAGCTCGTGCTGCTGCCGACCGATGTGGTCGTCGCCGGCGGTCTCGATGACGAGCAAGGGGCGAAGGTCGAGCTCGTCGACAAGATCAACCCCGAGGGAATGGCGCTCGACATCGGTCCCGGCACCATCGAGCTCTACAAGAAAACCCTAGCGGCCGCGCGCACCGTGTTCTGGAACGGCCCGATGGGCGTGTTCGAGAAGCCGAAGTTCGCGAATGGCACCAACGCGGTCGCGCAGGCGCTCGCGGACAACAAGCTGGCGCTGACCGTGGTCGGTGGCGGTGATTCCGCGGCCGCGATCGCGCAGGCCGGCCTCGCCGACAAGGTCTCACACGTGTCGACGGGCGGCGGAGCCTCTCTGGAGTTCGTTCAGGGCCTCGACCTGCCCGGTATCGCAGCGCTGCGCCCGTAGCGTTCTCGCCCGTCGACCTGACGCTCGTCTAACGGCCGTGTAGAATGGCGACAATGGCTACGCGTCTGGCGGTCTTCGACCCATCGGGTCGGTTGATCGCGGATCTGAGCCCCGTCGCCGAGGCGGGTGACATCGAGCTCGTCGTCCTCAAAGCCGGCGAGCAACCGATCGGCTGCGCGGCCGTGATCGTCGCGCCACTCGTCGCCGGTGATCTGGGCCAGCCGCCCGCCGATGGTCCGCCGCGCTGGATCGTCGGTGATGGTGGCAATGCCGCGCGCGTTGCAGGAGCGGCTGCCCAGGCGGGAGCGCAAGGCGTGCTTCTCGCGCCGGTTGCCGTCGAGGCGCTCGAAGCGATCGCGAACAACGAGCCGTCATCGATCGAGTTTGACCTCGCGCGCTCGCGCGGCCTGATCGCGACGTCGCTCGTGGATCTGACGGGCAGCGCGACGGAGACGCTGAGCGCGGTCGCCGAAGGCTTCACCGCGAACGACTGCATCGTGTGGTGGCGCGACGGCGCGCAGATGCTGCCGACGGCCGCGCGCTTGCCTCCCGACGAGGCATACAAGGCGCAGGTCGCTGCCGCCGCGCGCATCGCTGCTGCTGCTGCCGGCACCGTGATCCTCTCGGGCCCCAAGCCGCGCGCGGTCATCGCCGACGCGCTCCGCTCGGGACCGACGGAGGTCGCGGGTCTCGTCGCGATCATCGCCGACGTCGGCCGGCGCTTCACGCAAGCGGAGCGCACGGATCTCAAGGCGATCGCAGCGCGCCTCACGCGCGAGCTGAGCTGGCTGTCGAGTCATCGCCGCATCGTTGCCGAGGGCGAGCGGTTGCTCGCGACGAGCCTGCACGATCCGCTGACGGGCGCGATGACGCGCGGTGCGTTCGAGCAGACGATCGCACACGAAGTGTCCTCGGCGGGGCGACGCAACGAGCGCGTGACGCTGGTCATCTTCGACGTCATCGGCACGCGCCGCATCAACCTTCAACATAGCCACAAAGCCGGCGACGAAGTGCTCGCGCAAGTGACGTCTCGGATTCGCGCGACGGTGCGCGGTAACGATCCGATCGGCCGCCTCGGCGGTGACGAGATCGCGTGCTTGCTCGTCGGCGCGAACGTCGAGCAAGCGACGCTCGTCATTCGCAAGATCATCTACAAGCTCGAGCACGACGCGATCAAGGTCGATGAGTCGAACGAGGTCTCGATCAAAGTGCGCGCGGTCGCGAGTGAGATCGCGAACGGCGAGCGCAGTGGTGAAGCGGCGCTCGCGCGCTGCTACGGCGCACTGCGCACGGCACCTCCATCGGACGTTCGCATCATCGCGGCCGACGAGCGCATCGTCGACGGAGACGCGGGCGCGGAGTCGAGCTCGCTCTCCGCGGGAACGATCGTCGGTGGCACGTATCGCGTGGTGCACGAGCTCTCGCGCGGCGCGATGGGTGTCGTCTATCGCGGCGAGGACTTGGGCCTGGGTCGCGCGGTCGCGATCAAAGTGCTGCGCAGTGACCTCGCGAGCGATCGCGATCTCGTCACGCGGTTCCGCGCCGAAGCCGCGATGCTCGCGTCGCTGCACCACCCGAACCTCGTGCAGGTCTACGCGCTCGGCGAGCACCAGCGCGACGTGTACTTCGTGATGGAGCTCGTCGAGGGCCAGCCGCTCTCCGAAGTCGTGCGCGCGACGCTCGAGCGCAAGGAGTGGTTCCCGACGGCCGCCGTCGCGCAGATCGCACTCGAGATCGGTGATGCGCTCGACGCGATGCACGCCGTTGGCCTGATTCACCGCGACGTGAAGCCCGCGAACATCTTGCTCGATCGCGAGCGAGATCGCGCCGTGCTCGTCGACGTCGGCGTCGCTGTTCGAGCGGGCGACGCGCGCGACGCGGCGGGTACGCCGGGGTTTGCCGCGCCCGAGTCATTCCTCGAGCAGGTCGACGGCCCGACGACGGACGTCTACGGTCTCGCCGCGACCGTGTACTGCATGCTCACGGGTCGCCCGCCGTTTGGCTCGGGCCCCGCTCCGCAGGTCGTGCAGCGACAGATGAACGATCCGCTGACGCCGGCAAGCGCGCTGCGCCCCGGCCTCTCGGAAGCCATCGACTCGGTGCTCGCAAAGGCGCTGATTCCGAATGCCAAGAAACGCTGGGCCTCGGCGTCGACGTTCGCGACCGCGCTCAACCGCGCGCTGCAGCGACTCGAACATGGGTCCGAGACGATGCCACCGCTGCACGATCCGGGACCGTCCAAGGCTCCCGTCGTCGATCTGCAACGCGAAGCACTCGCGCGTGCAGAAGCGATCTTCGCGCCGACGGCGGGTATCGGCACGGTCGATCCGCTGCTCAGCGTGCTGCCCGCTCCGTCCGGGCCGCGGGCCGTCGCCGGTCAGGTCCGCGCTGCTCACCTGCGCGTGTTGCAAAAGCTGCTGCAGCACCACCTCGGCGAGCAAGGCGTGGCCAAGCTCGCGACCGAATCGCCGACGCTCGCGACCGTGCTCGCGCCGTCGCTCGCGCCGCTCGGCTGGGTCGACCTCCAGGATCTCATCGCCACGCTCGCCGCCGCGAAGGACAAGATTCCGAGCCAGCTCGTGCCACGCAAGGTCGGCCGCGGAACCATGTCCGCGACGTTCGCGCACCTGTTCGGCGCCGACCCCGCGACGCTGCCGGCCGAGATCGTGCTCGCCGCCCTCCCCTCGTTCTGGGACCGGTATCACACGTGGGGAGCCGTCGACGTCGTCGTGCACCCCGGCTCCGCCGACGTGACGCTGGCCGGCTTCTCCGGGTCCACGGACGTCTGCGCGATGATCGCTTCCGAGCTGGAGCGCATCGTCGAGCTGACCGGCGCTTCCGGCGTGGGCGCGATCCACGTCAACTGCATGTGCCAAGGCGGCGAGACCTGCGACTACCGCCTGAGCTGGACGACGTAACGTGTTACGAACGGTGAGATGACTCGCACCCCGTTCGTCGTCGGCAACTGGAAGCTCAACAAGTCGATCAACGAAGCGCTCGCGCTCGTCACGGAGCTGAAGAATCAGCTCGGCGCCGTGAAAGGCGTGCAGGTCGGCGTCGCGCCCGTGCTCACGTCTCTGCACTCCGTCGCGAAGCGGCTCGAGGGCACGCAGATCGCGACCTGCGCGCAAAACGTCCACTGGGAAAAGAGCGGCGCGTGGACGGGCGAAGTCTCGCCGCAGCTGCTCGCCGACGCGGGCGCGACGTGGGTCATCGTCGGCCACTCCGAGCGCCGTCAGTTCTTCGGCGACACCAACGAGTCCGTCGGCAAGAAGACGAAGGCGACCATCGCCGCGGGCCTCGGCGCGATCGTCTGCGTGGGCGAGCTCCTCGCGGAGCGCGACGCGAATCGCACGCTCGAGGTTGTCGATGCGCAGCTCGCCGGCGCGCTCGCCGACGTATCCAAAGCGGACACGGAGAAGCTCGTCATTGCCTACGAGCCCGTCTGGGCGATCGGCACCGGACGCACCGCGACGCCCGCGCAGGCCCAAGAAGTCCACGCCCACATCCGCAGCTGGCTCTCCGCCAAGTACGGCGCCGAGGCCGCCAACACCGTCCGCATCCAGTACGGCGGCTCGGTCAAGGCGAACAACGCCGAGCAGTTGATGGGCGAGAAGGACATCGACGGCGCACTCGTCGGCGGCGCCTCCCTGGAAGCCGCTGATTTCATTGCGATCGTGAAGGCAGCGCGCGTGTCTTGAACGGCGGTCGGAGCCTGTCTAACCCCTTGCGATGACTGGGGCACTGGGCTAGAAGCTAGGTCCCTCATGTCGACGCTGATCACGATCCTGCACGTCACCGTGTGCCTGTTCCTGATGCTCACGGTGCTCATGCAGGAAGGCAAGTCAGGCGGCATGGGTGGTGCGTTCGGCGGTTCCAACGCCGGCACGGTGTTCGGTGGTTCGGGCTCGTCGTCATTCCTTCGCAGGCTCACCACGGTCTGCGCCGCAACGTTCATGCTCACGTCCGTTGTTCTCGCGTATCTCGCGTCGCACAACGCGGCCGACTCTCTCGAGAAGTTCGGCTCGTCGGAAGCCAAGCGCGCCGCACAGAAGCAGGAAGCGATCGACAAGGGTCTCAAGGGCGGCTCCGGTTCGGATGCTGGCTCTGCGAGCGGCCCGTCGATCATGATGCCGGGTCCGTCGGAGATGGGTTCCGGCGCGACCGGTTCGACACCGTCGACCGGTTCCGCGACGACGCCGTCCACCGGTTCCGCGACGACGCCCGAGGCTGGCTCTGCCGCGACGGGTTCTGCTGCTTCGCCAGCGACCGGTTCTGCCTCTGCGGAGAAGCCGGCCGTGCCCGCCACTGCCGAGAAGCCGGCCACGCCCGCGCAGCCGTCGATGACGCCCGCGCCTGCTGGCAAGGTCACGCCGCCCGCTGCGCCGCCCGCAAAAGCTCCGACGTCCACGCCGACGAAAGCGGAGAAGGCTGCTCCGACGCCGCCGCAGACTCCGTCGGAAAAGGCCGCCGACAAGTCGGCCGAGAAGAAGCCGCTGACGGGCACCGCCGCGCCCGTGAACCCGCAGCCGACCGACGTTCCCGCTCCGTCGACGAATCCCTGATCGCGGAGATGCCGCGATCATCGCCGCCTCGCTACGAGCTGGCGAGTACCGGTGATCAGCCACTGATCAAGTAAAGGCGGCGATGAGCTTCCGAGCCACGCGCTCGAAGTCTTCGACGTCGCTATCGTCGAGCGCCGCGATGACCTTGGCGGCCAGCTCGTGGCGCGCACGCTCGACCTTGTCCTGCATGCGCTTGCCGCTCGGCGAGAGCGACAGGACGTACTCGCGGCGGTCGACATCGCTGCGCTCGCGCTTCACCCAGCCGCGCTCGACGAGCGTACCGAGGGCGCGGCCCGTCAGCGCCGGGTCGGTCTCGATCCGCCGAGCCAGCGCTGCCTGCGAGATGCTGCCGGCTTCGCCGATCCAGCGAATGCACTTGGCCTGCAGGACACCGATGCCGTGCTCCGTGTAGTTGCCCTGCGCGAGCGCGGTCAACGCACGGCGCATCGCACCGTACGTCTCCAGGAACTCCAGAGGATCGCGCCTGCTCCGAGCCACGACCGTTCTTACCACACGTTGACATGATAGACCCATCCACTATATTCATGGATACATCCACGATCGGAGACCGCATGGATATCGCCCGTGATCGCACTGCCCTGCTCGTGATGGACTACCAGAAGGGCGTCGTCGCGATGCTCGGTGACAAGGCAGCTCCGTTCATCGAGCGCACGGCCGCTCTCATCGCCGCCGCGCGCGCCGCCTCCGTTCGCGTCATCTACGTGGTCGTCGGCTTCCGCCCGGGCTTCCCGGAGATCAGCCCGCGCAACCAGGGCTTCTCGACGATCAAGCAGTCGGGCCGGTTCGACGACCCGTCCGTCTCCGATGTCATCGACGCCGTCCGGCCCACGGACCACGAGCCGACCGTCACCAAGCGGCGCGTCGGCCCGTTCGGGGGCACGGATCTGGAGGTCATCCTGCGGTCGCAGGGCATCGAGACGCTCGTGCTCGCCGGCATCTCGACGAGCGGCGTCGTGCTCTCGACCGTGCGCCATGCGTCGGACGCGGACTACAGACTGATCATCGCGAGCGACTGCTGCGCCGACACGGATCAGGAAGTCCACACCGTGCTCATGACCAAGGTGTTTCCGCGGCAGGCGACCGTCACCACATCAGATGAGCTGATCGCCACACTGCGCGCGTAGCTAGCTGTCGAGCCAGACCGGGCCGCCGCGCAGCGCAGCGATCGCGGAGGGCAGTGTCGCGAACAGCGGAGACGGGAGCGCGTCGAGCGCGTACCACGCCCACGACTCGGACTTGTCGGGCTCGAGGGCGGCCGGCTCGCCCGCGATCCAATCCGCGACGAACATGAGATCGATGTAGTGCTTCGGCGCGTAGGTCGTGAGGTTCATGGCGCGTACGAAGCGCGGTTCGCCGATCACGAGCCCGGTCTCTTCCGCCACCTCGCGAGCCGCGCAGTCAGCGACGCTCTCGAGATGCTCGAGGTGGCCGCCCGGCGATGCGTATTCCCCGTCGCCATGACTACCGCGCCGCTTGCCGAGGAGGACCTTGCCCTCCTTCATCACGAGGACACCGATCCCGACGCGAGGTCTCTCCACGCAGCGAGCGTACGCGATCTCCGGACAGCTGGGCACGAGCGCTCGCGCGCGCGCACCACCGGGCGTCAGATCACGGCGACCGATCTTCATCGCGCGACGAGAGGCCAGACAGCGACACGCTCGCGGCACGAGTCGTGCTGCAGCCAAGCACATGCGTTCGCTTCTCTTATTCACCGTTGCCGCACCGCTCCTGGCGTTCGGCTGCAACAAATCCGAAACCACGTCACCCGCACCGACAGAAAAAGTCGCGGCTGACAATACCGGTCGCAATCAGCGCGAGACCGCGACAACACCGACCGCCGATCAAGCTCCGCAGTCCGGAACGGATCTGGAGCTGACCGCGAAGATCCGCAAGCGTCTGATGAGCGCGGATGGGCTGTCGGTCAACGCGCAAAACGCGAAGATCGTCGTCGACAAGGGCGTCGTTCATCTCGTCGGCCCCGTCGCATCGGATGCGGAGCGCACGCGCGTCGCGTCGATCGCGTCGGACTCCGGCGCGGCCCAAGTCGTGAATGACCTCGAGATCACCAACTAACCCTTCACCTACCGAGAGCAAAATGATCGATCCCAAAGACAACAAGAAGATTGCCGTGTTCGGCCTGTTCGAGAGCCGCTTCGATCTCGAGCGAGGCATCGACATGCTGCGCGCCGCGGGATTCCGCGAGTCCGATATGTCGGCGCTCCTGCCCGATGCGGCCTCGACGCGCGAGGTCGCGCACGAGAAACACACCAAGGCGCCCGAAGGCGCGGCGGTCGGCGCCGCGACCGGCGGTGTCGTCGGCGGAACGCTCGGCCTCCTGGCCGGCGTCGGCCTGCTCGCGATCCCTGGCCTTGGACCGTTCATCGCGGCCGGCCCGATCGTCGCTGCCCTTGCGGGCGCCGGCGCGGGTGGCGCAGTCGGTACACTGACGGGCGCGCTCGTCGGCATGGGCATCCCGGAGTACGAGGCGAAGCGCTACGAGTCGCTCGTCCACGAGAACGGCAAGTCGCTGCTCGCGATCCATGCGGACAACCGCGAGTGGGCCGACAAGGCGAAGAAGATCCTCGAGGGCGCCGGTGCCACGGACGTCGACTCGAAGTCCGAAGAGAAGGCCAAGAAGGCCAGCTGATCACACCGCGTCATGTGGATCCGTGCCGACCATCGATGATGGTAGGCACGGATAGACGCGCTCCCGCGGCAGAGCGATCCGAGGCCGTCGTCGCGAATTGGCGCAGCCAGAGGAGCGCGACTCCGTAGCGCGCACGGTTATGATCGAGCGATGGACCAGACAACGTCGCTCTCGACTACCGATCGCGTGATGGGCGGTATCGGCCTCGTCGCGGGTGCGATTCCGTTCTTCATCACCATGTCGTCGTCGAGCAGTGTGACGGTGGATGGTGTCGTCACGAGCGCGACCTATCGCGACAACCTCGCGCTCGGCTGCGGTGGCGCGGCGGTCTTCTTCGGCCTGTTGTGCGCGGTACTCGCCGCGAAGAACGGAGCCGGCAGCACGCGCATCGTCACGGGTGTCGCCGTGCTCGGCCTCGGCGTCTACGCGATCCTGTGCAAGGGCCTGGGGCTCGTGCCCTCGGTCATCTAGCGCGACGATCGCTCATCCCGCAACGCTAGAACGTGAGCGTGATCGCGCCAGCGGATGCAGGGTTGAACGCGTTCCCGATCTCACCGTTGACCGCGCGCATCGGGTCGTACGCGGACTGCCACGGAACATCGACCGCCATCTTCGTCAGCACTTGCTTCCACGACGATGCGCCACCGAGCACGCCGATGAGATAGCGCGCGCTCGCCTGGCCCATGCCGTACCAGTACGCCGGCAGGCCGTTGACGACGACGTCGAGCTTGGCCGTGCCGCCGGGGTGCATCGCGAGGAAGTCCTCGTCGTAGTAGTTGAACGACAGGCATGAGTTGAACAGCATCACCTGGTAGCGATCGGGGAAGTTCGCGGCGGTGTACTCCCACGGCTCGAGCGGGCCGTGGCCGAAGTGGCTATGGCCGGTGTACGCAAAGACGTCGCCGTGCCAGAACGCCTCGAGGTAGCGCCAGCGTGCGTGGAGGCGGATGTCGTCAGAGCCGTCCTCGAGGCCGTGCCACGTGCGGACCTCGACGGTCATGGAGCGCGTGACGCCGTGCTCGGTCGCGGTGACGGGCATCGACCACACGATCCACCGCTCCGAGAAGTTCGCGACGACCTGGCGCAGCAGCTCGGCGCGCTTGCCAGCGTCGGAGCCGACGGCCGCGGGGAATCCGCTGTTGTCGACGACCCAGTGCTCGACGTCGGCCCACGTGATGCCGCTAAGTTTCTGGCCGTTGACCGTGAAGTCGAGCAGCCACGCCGTCGGTTGCGTATCGACAACCGCGAGGTGGGGATACGCCGCACGCAGCTCGCGCTGGAAGCGCAGGTACTCGACGAGTCCGTTGTCAGCGGCGTTGCTCTCGTCGGAATCGACGCCAAAGAACGCATACACGACGATCTTGGTGCGCGACGTGTCACCGGTGAATCCCCAGAGCGCGTCGTGCTCGGGATAGCTCGTCGGCGCGGCCACGGCGGGAACCAGCGTCGCGCGGATCGGCAGGAAGCGGCGGGCGGCATCGCGCGCGCCGATCTGCGTCGTGGGGTTCGAGATCGCGGCGCGCTCGTTGTCCAGCGCGGTGCGCTCGGCGGTGATGAGCGTCTGACAGGAGCTCTGCTTCGGCTGGTAGTGGTACCAGAGCGAGTCCGGATCGGTCTGCTCGTCGACGCACGCGGGCTGGAGCTCCGCCGACCGCGCGATGTAGTCGCCGAACAGCAGGGTCAGATCGACGGGGCCGCTCGGGAGGTGCGTTTTCTCGACGAGTGCGGTGTCGTGATAGTGGTAGCGCACGCGATCGACCTCGCCGCCGCCCACGATCGACATGCGCGTGCGGGTCAGCTGGATCGTCGCGAGGTTGCGAATGGCGTCGCGGTCCGCGATTCCAATCCCCTGCTCGCGCAGCGCGCCGAGGCCGCTCTTGAGCTCGCGATGGATCGCATCCTTGGTTACCGCATCAGTCGCAGCGGGCGCGACGTCCACGAATGCGTCGAAGTCGATCGTGTACTCGACGCCGTCGACCGAGGTCAGGTCGTTTGCAGAGTCGGACGAATCCTCGTCTTGCGAGATGCAGGCGGCAACGGGGCCGAGCAGACCGGCGACGAGGAGCAGCGGGAAGAGGCGGTTCACCCTGACCGCTCCTAGCACTGCGAAGGCCACGACCTGGCGAGCGATTCCTGCTGGTTGCAACGAGCGATCGCGCGCGAGCGTTGACGTTCGCGACGAGGGGTGGCTACTGGAGTGGCCAGGCCCAGAATTCTTGCGACGGGTCGCTCACGCGCGCGTCCGGAGGTCGAATCAGTCGAGCAGCGTCACGTCGGTCAGGCGGAACAGCCGCTCTTGCGCATCGAGGTCGGCGACGCGGAACGACACCCTCCCCGCCTCGACGCTCACCGCGACGATGTTCCCGACGGGCAGCGTCGTTTCGGGTGGCGACTTCTCGTAAGCGTCCTCGCCCGCGAGGATCCGGCACGCCATCCACACGACGGATTGGATGAGGTAGTGGCGTTCGTCGTCATTTGCGGCGAGCGAGTCGATGACCTCGACGTCGGGGAGACCGAGGCCGCGGTGCATGCCGAAGCTGCGGAGATGACGCGCGCCATCTCTCTGTGGTCCGTACGCGACATCGACGAACGCTTCGACGCGAATGCGCTTGGGATCGTCGTGACCATCCGCTCGGCGCAGCCACTCGTCGCATGGCAGCCAGAGTTGACCCGCGCTTCCGACAATGACGCCCGTGACGTCGGGACAGCGCGCGAGCATCGCGATGATCGCCGCGATCGGGCGCGCATCGCCGTTGCCGCCAAAGCCCCAAAAGCTGCCCGGGGAGCCCACCTCGTACGTCGGCATGTACACGCCCTCGTAGATGCCGAGGAACCCTTCGCCGAGCTCTGCATCGCGCTGGTAGCGCATGTCGAACAACCCATCGAGAGGTCCCGGCCCGAAGAACACCGCGAGCTCCTTGCGAGCGCACGTGACGTGGGCGCTCGGCGAGAAGGCGAGCGGCGCGATGTCGTCGAGGTGCGCCGCCGTCCAAAGGGCGCGCAGTCCAGCCTTGTCGGTGATCGGCGCCGTGGTCGTGACGCCGAGCTTGATGAGACCGAGAACTCTCGAATCGTTGTGCGGCTTCTTGTCGTGGATCGGCAGGCCAGCGGCTCGATCGCGGTCCTCGACGAGCTTGTCGTACTCGCTCGCGTCGCTGCGCAGATCGACCTGCTTTGCCCGCACGCGATTGCCCGGACCGACGGTCGCGTCGAGCACGCGGACGGCGAGTCCCACCGCAGGCTCGAAGCCACACGCGCTCTTGCCGAATCGGATCGTGCTTTGGTCCGCGAGGCGAATCGAGCCAACCGCGTCGACGATCTCGTAGCTCTCGATCGTGCCGTCGGCGGGCAACGGAGGCACCGCAGTGGCGACGGGGCGCGGTGATGCCGGGGGCGGCACCGTGGGTTTCTTGAATCGATCGAAGAAGCCCATCGTTCAGTGCCGACGAGGACGCGCGGAGGTGACGGCGGCGATCGCGGCGGCGGCTGCCGGCGATGCCGTGTGGAGGTCCAGCGCGTCGGCCCAGCGCTCGACGCGGCGCTGCCAGTTGGGCCGCTGCGACGTTGTACCGGGCACGTTGTGCGGCGACGGATCGAGTGCGAGATCGTCGAGTGCGACGAGCACGACCTCGGCGGGACCGAGCGCGAGATCTGTCGTGGCGGCGACCATCGCGCGCTCGACCTCGGTGAGCATGTCGGTGGCGACGTCGCTCGTGAACGCCGTGCCCGCGAACGCGAGCAGTGCGACGCGCTGCGTGTCGCGCTCGACGCGCTCCGCGTTCTCTTGTTTGTCGTTGATCAGCTCGAGGTCGCGGCGATCGTCGATATCCGCGCCACGCCACCAGCCCGCGAACGTGGCGGTGTCGTGCGTGTTGAGCGACGCGACGGCGGCCGGCGGAGACTTGGTGGGCGATTGCCCGGGCTTCATCGGCAGCGCCCACTGGCCGACGTGGAGGCGAAACAGACCGTGGCGGTGCATCGCGGGACGCACGTGATCCGGCACCGTCCCCAGATCCTCACCGACGAGCGAGCACTTCAACCGGTGCGACTCGAGCGAGAGGACAGCGAGCAGCTCGTCCGCGTTGTAGCGCAAATACACGCCATCGGTGGCAGGGCGACCGGACGGTACGCAGTAGAGCCGAAAGAGTCCCATCACGTGATCGATGCGCAACATGGACGCGACGCGCATGTGGTGCTGCACGCACCGGATGAAGTAGCGATAGCGATCGCGACGGATACCGACGGGCGACAGCGGCGGCAAGCCCCAGTCCTGCCCCCCGAGGAACAGCGCGTCGGGCGGTGCACCGGCCGCGAGATCCGTGATGAACAGCGAGCGGTGGCGCCAGACCTCGTACGCGTCGCAGTTCACGCCGACGGGAAGATCCAGGTAGAGGCCGACGCCGTGCGAACCCTGCGCCGAGGTGAGGCCTTCGAGCTGGCGCTGCATCGCCCACTGGGAGACGACGTGCGTCGCGACCCGCGCGCCTTCGCAGCCGAGCGAGACGGCGGAGTCGTACGAATCGACGAGAGGCACGCCATCGCGCCACGGAGCCGGCCACTGCGACCATCCGGCACGGCGCTGCTCGCCGATCGCGCGGAACGCGGCGTAGTCGTACGCACCGTGATGTGCGGCCCACTCGTCGATCTCCGCGCGACGCGTGGCGAAGATGTGCGCGGCGACCGGATCGAGCGCGGCGCGACGCCACTGGTACTGCGCGCGATAGTCGATCAGGGTGCCCGCGACGATCGGCGGCGCGGTGGGAGCCGGCATGCCAGCCTCGGCGGCGAGCGCGGCGAGATCCAGATAGATCTCGTTCCACATCAGGCGCGACGCGGGCGAGTACGGCGAGAACTGGCAAGGCTCGTCGAGAAACGCGGCGAGGATGGGCAGCGTCGCGACGTAGCGACCACCGCGCGCGCCGACAGCTCCGAACAAGTGACGCAGCGACGCGAGGTCACCCGCCTGCCCGCTCTGCGTGGACGCGAGCCCATAGACCGGCGCGAACACGCCCCAGCGGCGGCCGTGTCCACCGGCGTCGTCGGCAGAGCCGGCAGCCATCGGCCCGCCCCAGGCGCGCGTCGGCGCAGAGATCGCGAACGCTTCGCCCTGCGAGCCAGCGGTCTTCCAGCGCAGCGAGTGATAGCCGTTCTCGCCTTCGAGGAAGACCGTCGCCATGCGAACGCAGTGAACGACACCGCCGGGCCACGCATGCTCGGTCGCGGGCAGCCCGAACAGGCGCCCGCTCGCTTTGATCGTGCGGCCCGCTTCCGTCGTGACCTCGACCTCCCAGTCGAAGTCCGTCTCGGCGGGAACGCGGAACGGAACGGCGAGCGAGCCGTCCCAGCCGATGACGACGGGCGGCGCGATCTGCTTCCACTTTTCTCGTTCCAGCGTCGCGAGCGCGCCGGCGCAGTCCTCGATACGCTCGAGCTTGATGCCCAGGTCGGGCGCCAATGCGCGCAGCGCCGCGAAGACAGCCTCGTCACTCGCGGAGACCGGCTGGTTGCGCCAGCTCGCGTACGTGACGTCGATGCCCGCGACGGAAGCGAGCTCCCGTAGCACAGACATCGCTACTGACCGATGATCTTCAGCCACCAGCCCGGCATGAGGCCGAGCTCGAGGACGATCAGCGGGCAGAGCGCGAGGACGAACAGCAGGCCCGTCGAGCGCGTCGGCGCGATCGGCTGAGTCGCTTCGCGGAAGTACATCGCGGTGACGATGCGCAGGTAGTAGTAGATGCTGATCGCCGAGTTCACGACGCCGACCACGACGAGCCAGAGCAACTGGCCGTTGTAGACCTCCATCGCGCTCTTGAACACGTAGAACTTCGCGAAGAAGCCTCCGGTCGGCGGGATGCCACCGAACGAGAGCAGGCAGATCACCATCGCGAGCGCGGCGCCCGGATGCTGCGCACCGAGACCGGCCCAATCGTCGACGAGCAGACGCTCGCGGCCCTTGGAGCCGACGTACGCGACGCACGCGAACGCGCCCAACGTCGCGAACGTGTACGCGATCAGGTAGTAGACGACCGACGACTGCGCCGTGGGCGAGCCGAGACCCACCGCGGACACACCGACGAGCAGCACGCCCGCGTGCGAGATGGACGAGTACGCGAGCATGCGCTTCACGTTGTCCTGACGCACGGCAGAGATGTTGCCGATGGTGATCGTGATGGCGGCGATGACAACCATCGGCGATGCCCAACCGAGCGCGCCGAACGGGATGACATCACCACCGAGCGCGCGACCGAACACGCGGAGCATCGCGGCGACAGCAGCGGCCTTGACGGCAGCGGCCATGAACGCGGTGACCGGCGTCGGCGCACCTTCGTAGGCATCGGGCGCCCACATGTGGAACGGCACCGCGGCGACCTTGAAGCCGAACGCGACGACGAGCAGGAAACCACCCGCGATCACGAGGCCCGGGTTGTTCGTCGCGGCGAGCGCCGACGACATCTTCGCGAGGCTCGTCGTACCGGCCGCGCCGTAGAGCAGCGCCATGCCGTACATGAGGAAGCCGGTCGCGAACGCGCCGATGAGGAAGTACTTCATCGCCGCTTCGTTGCCGCGGCGCGAGCGGCGGCGCATCGCCGTCATGACGTAGACGCCGATCGACATCGTCTCGATGCCGAGGAACACCGTCACGAGCGACGCCGCGTGCGCGAGCATCACCATGCCGGACGCCGACAGCAGCATCACGCCGTAGTACTCGCCGATCTGCCAGTCGTGCTCGCGCTGGTGCGCAGGCGACATCAGCGACGTGAACGCCGTCGTGATCGAGAACAGCGCGGAGAGGACGTAGGACATCTTGTCCGCGACGAGTGCGTCGCCGAGGATGCTGACGCTGCCTTCGCCGACCTGGCGGTAGAGGATGACCGACGCGATGAACGCGGCGACCGAGCCACCGGTGGCGAGGCTCGCGAGGCCCGTGCGATCGCTGCCGCGATAGAACGCCTCGGCGAGTACGAGCATCATGCCGACGACGGCAAGGACGAGATACGGGACGAGATAGCCCAGCTGGGCTGGATCGAAGTTCACTCGTCACCTCCGGTAGGCGCGGGGACCTTGTCGAGTTGGATCTTCACCTTGTTCGCCTCGTCGATCGCCTTGTTGAGGTCGGCATCGGCCTTGACCGCGCTTGCATCGACCGCGGCCGGCAGCGAGCCGTAGATGTGCGGCGGGCCATCCGGCTCCGCGACTCGGTGGCCGAAGTCGCGCAGGAACTTCTGCGTGGCCGGCTCCATCACTGCGAGGATCGGGCGCGGAAACAGACCGAGCACGAAGATGAGGATCACGATCGGGATGAACGTCGTGAGCTCGCGCGCGTTGAGGTCCTTGAGGCCACCGTTCTTCTCCTTGTCCAGCTTCCCGAAGAAGACCTTCTGGAACATGTAGAGGAGGTAGATGGCGCCGAGGATGACGCCGGTCGCGGCGAGCGCACCGAGGAGGCGCGGGTACGGCAGGAAGTGCGGCGCGGCCTGCGGGAACGTATCCTGCGCGTTGAACGTGCCGAAGATCGTGAGGAACTCGCCGATGAAGCCAGAGAGCGCCGGGAGACCCGCCGAGCCCATGACGATGATCAGGTAGAGACCCGCGAAGATCGGCATCTTCTTCCAGACGCCGCCGTACTCCGCGAGGCGACGCGTGTGGCGCCGGTCGTAGAGGAAGCCGACACCGAGGAAGAGGCCGCCCGTGGTGAGGCCGTGCGAGAGCATCGCGTAAACCGAACCGGAGACGCCGTACGCGGTCAGCGCGAACAGGCCCAGCACGCAGAAGCCCATGTGGCTCACCGACGAGTACGCGATCAGCTTCTTGACGTCGTCCTGCGCGAACGCGACGAGCGCGCCGTAGATGATGCCGACGACCGCGAGGATCGCGATCAGCGGAGCCCACACCTGCGCTCCGTGCGGGAACAGCGGCATCGCGAAGCGGTAGAGACCATAGACGCCGAACTTCAGCATCACGCCGGCGAGGATCACGGAGCCCGCCGTCGGCGCCTCGACGTGCGCGTCGGGCAACCACGTGTGCAGCGGGAACAGCGGCACCTTGATGAGGAACGCGAGCGCGAAGGCACCGAAGCAATAGACCTGCGCCTTGTACGTCAGCGCGACGGTCATCAGCTTCTCGAGATCCGTCGTGTACTGACCGGTGGTCTTTCCGTACTGGACGTAGACGTAGAAGATCGCGACGAGCATCAGCAGCGAGCCGACCATCGTGTAGATGACGAACTTGATCGACGCGTAGAGGCGGCGCTGGCCACCCCAGATACCGATCAGCAGGTACATCGGGATCAGCATCACTTCCCACATCACGTAGAAGAGGAAGATGTCGAGCGCGACGAACGCGCCGAGCATGCCGGTCTCGAGGACGAGGATCGCCGCGATGAACTCGCGGACGTGCTTCTCGATCGACTTGCCCGTGCCGAGCAGCGTGATCGGCATGAGCAGCGTGGTGAGGATGACGAGGAACAGCGAGATGCCGTCGACGCCCGTCTTGAAGTGAGCGCCGAGGCCGGGGATCCACTCCGTGTCGAACACGAGCTGGAACGCCGCCGCGTCAGGACGCGGGTTGTAGAAGCGGAACATCGCGAGCGAGACGAGGAACGTCGCGATGGTGAACGTCAGGCCGATGCCGCGATGGAGCGTCGCCTCTTCCTTGGGCGTGCACATCACGAGGATGGCGCCGAGGAGCGGGAGCCCGAGCAACAGCGGGAGAAGGAACGAGCCCGGCATCAGTGCACCTCCGTCGGAGCAACACCGTTTTGTGCGGTGGGCCCGTGATCAGCACCCTCAGGAGCCTGAGGCAGCTGGATCTTGCGCGTGACCGTGATGGTCTCGCGCGACACCTGGTCGTCGATGAACAGCGTCACCTGCGAGCCCGTGTCACCGAACAACACGTAGAGGTCCGGCGTCGAGTACGGCTTCCCGGTCGGATCGTTATCCGGGCGGCCATCGCCGTCGATGTCCCAGCGCAGCTTGGCGGTGGAGCCCGACACACCGGCGCCCGGCTTCGCGATCAGGTGGATGCGGTCACCCACGATCTCGTAGTCGAACGTCGGCTTCGCGCGGCAATCCGAGACGGCGAAGACGAGCGCACCACCGACGACGAGGCCGCCGAGGTAGCGCTGCACTTGACCGTTCTGGAACCACTTCGCGAGGCGGCTGAACAGCGACACGATCAGCGCCGCGAGGTTCACCGCGCGATCGATGATCTGGACGTCGACGATCTCCCACAGGCCGCGCGCGAAGATGCGGAACGGCTTGATGATGATCGCTTCGTAGATCTCGTCGACCCACAGCTTATTCTTGGATGCTTGGTACGCGTTCGCGAGCGGACCATCGACGGCCTTGGCGACCGTGCGCGACGGGCCCTTGGAGTAGAGCGCCCACGCCATCCCGATCCCGAGGAGACCGATCGCGAGAGCGGCGGCCATCAGGCCGATGGTGGTGCCATCGGGCGCGTGGTGCATGATCTCCTGGGCGTGGTTCACGCCGTCGGAGCCCGGGTCGTACCAGGTCTGCGCGAGGCTCGGCTCGAGCCAGCGCGACAGGCCGTGCGTCCATGACGGCAGCTTCTCGAGGGCCTCCATGTGCGGCAGGCCGATGAAGCCAGCGATCGTCGCGAGCAGCGCGAGGATCACGAGCGGCATCGTCATCGACAGCGGCGACTCGTGCGCCTTCTTCGCTTCCTCGGTGCGCTCCTCGCCACCAAAGACGAGGAAGTACAGGCGCCACATATAGAACGCGGTACCGAGCGCCGCGATCGCGAGGCCGACCCAGAGCATCTTGCCGTACCAGATCGGCCAGCCCGGCGGATGCACGTTGAACGCGCCGCCGAGGATCTCGTCCTTGGAGAAGAAGCCGGCAAACGGAATGATGCCGGCGATCGCGAGGCACGAGATCATGAACGTGATGCGCGTGATCGGCATGTGCTTGCGCAAGCCGCCCATCGTCATGATGTCGCCAGGCGTCTTGGATCCGCCGTGCTCCATGCCGTGCATGACCGAGCCCGCACCGAGGAACAGACACGCCTTGAAGAAGGCATGCGTCATCAGGTGGAAGATCGCGGCGACCCAGTTTCCCGTGCCGACGGCGACGAACATGAAGCCGAGCTGACTGACCGTCGAGTACGCGAGGACTTTCTTGAGGTCGGTCTGCGCGAACGCCATGAATGCCGCGGCGAGCGCCGTGAGCAGGCCCACGGTCGCGACCACGATCAGCGCCGTCGTCGACGCCGAGTAGAGGAACGAGAGGCGGCACACCATGTACACACCAGCCGTCACCATCGTGGCAGCGTGGATGAGCGCGGAGACCGGCGTGGGTCCCGCCATCGCGTCCGGCAGCCATACGTAGAGCGGAATCTGCGCGCTCTTACCGCACGCACCGACGAACAGGAGGATGCCGGCCGCGGCCGCGAGGCGCTCGCCGCCCCAGAACGGCTGAACGAACGCGGGGCCCATGCTCTGGTTCTTGAGCTGCTCGAAGTCGAGCGTCTTGGTCGCCCAGAACAGCAAGAACATGCCGAGCAAGAAGCAGAAGTCACCGATGCGGTTGACGACGAACGCCTTGCGGCCCGCGTTCGCGTAGTCCTCGCGCTCGTACCAGAAGCCGAT
Source organism: Kofleriaceae bacterium (assembly GCA_036499725.1). Taxonomy (GTDB): domain Bacteria; phylum Myxococcota_A; class Polyangia; order Haliangiales; family Haliangiaceae; genus JABFXX01. The sequence continues at coordinate 192,134 of DASYDE010000066.1, read as the reverse complement.
CAGGAGGTACGAGCAAACGCCGACGCCTTCCCACCCGATGAATATCACCGGCAGGCTCGAACCGAGCACGAGGATCAACATCGCGCCCGTGAACAGGTTCAGGTACCCGAAGTACGTCGAGTACCGCGGGTCGTGGCTCATGTAGCCAGTCGAGTAGATGTGGATGAGCGTCGAGCAGAACGTGACGATCATGACCATCACGGCGCTGAGCGTATCGAGATGGAACGAGAGATCGATCTTGAGGTTACCGACCTCGATCCACGTGTAGACGGTCTGCGTGATGCCGGTGCCGCCCTGTCCTTCTTTGAACAGGCGCATCAGATCGCCAAACACGAGCGAGCCGGCGAGCACGCATGCACCGGCGACTGCCGCGATGGCGATCGTGTGTGCGGCGCCCTTGGAGATACGACGGCCGAGCGTCAGGTTGATGAGCGCTCCGAGCAGAGGAAGGAGCGGGATCCACGCGAGCGTTGGGATGGCGTTCATTGCTCAGTGCCTCAACGTGGTGAGTTTGTCGACGTCGACGTTGCGACGGCCGCGGAACACCGCGACGACGATCGCGAGACCGACAGAGGCTTCCGCCGCCGCGACCGCGATGACGATGAGCGCGAAGGTGTGACCACCAACATCGCCCCACATGCGCGAGAACGTGACGAGCGTGATGTTCGCGGCATTGAGCATGAGCTCGACGCCCATCAGGATGATGAGCGCGTTGCGGCGCACGAGAACGGCAGCGGTGCCGATGAGGAACAGGACGGCGGCGAGGACGAGGAAGTGTCCGTAGCCAACGTTGAACAGAATGTCCGCCATTAGTGCGCTCCTCCCTTCGCGTCCGCTGCCTTTTGCTTGTCCTCGTCCGACTGCTCTTCGTGGAGCGGGCGGGCAATCGCGATGGCGCCGACGACGGCGATGAGCAGCAGGATCGAGATGGCCTCGAATGCGAACAGGCCGTTGCCGAACAGGTCCGTACCGACCGAGCCAACGGTGCCGAAGTCGTGCCCGAACGCATCGGCACCTGGCGCCGCGAACGCCTTGGCGGCATCCGGCGGCTGGACCTTCATCAGCATCATGCAGAGGCGACCGACGAGATAGAGGATCGCTGCGCCGCCGAGGACCTGACCGAAGCGCCCCGTCGGAGCGACCGGTTCATCCTCGGGCCGGTTGAGGATCATGATGACGAAGATGAAGAGCACCATGATGGCGCCGGCATACACGAGCATCTGAACGATGCTGAGGAAGTGCGCGTACAGCATCATGTAGATGGCGGCGATGCCGAGGAAGCTGCCGATCATGCCCATCGATGCCGTGATGAGGTTGCGGCGCGTGACGACGAACAGCGCGCCGCCGATGGTCATGGCCGCGAACAGCCAGAACATCAGGGCCATGCCCTTGCCGCTCGACTGGATCAGGTCGTCGTGCGGCGAGCGCTCCTGGACCTTCGCGCGCGAGGCGGCGTCGATCTTGGACTCGGGAATCGCATCGGCATACGCCGCCGGCGTGAACGACGCTGCGGCGACAAAGGCGCCGAACGACAACACTGCCGTCATGATGAGAATGACAATCCTCATGCTGCCCTCCGTTTGATCGCCGCTTCGAAGTCGGAGCGGAACTTGGTCAAGAATCCGAGCGTCGGCCACGCCGCTGCGTCACCGAGCGCGCAGATCGTGTTGCCGGCGATGCCGTGCGCGATGCTCGACAGCAGCTCGAGGTCGTCCGCCTTGCCCGCACCGTTCGCCACGCGACGAGTCACCTTCTCGAGCCAACCCGTTCCCTCGCGGCATGGCGTGCACTGACCACACGACTCGTGCGCGAAGAACTTGATGATGCGCCACAGCGCCTTGGGAATATCCGCGTGATCGTCGAGGACGACGATGCCGCCGGAGCCCGCCATCGTGCGAAGCATGCGGCCGCCGCCGAGGTCGAACTGCTGACCGGGGCGAACCATGACCGGCTTGATCTTCTCGTTCGTCTGCAGGTCGTCGAACTCGGCCATGACGTCGAGCTCGTTCGCATCGAGCGGCGGCATCGAGACGCCACCGGGGATGACGGCCTTGACCTTGTGGCCCTTCCACACGCCACCCGCGATGTCCTCGATGATCTCGCGGAACGTGATGTTCATCGGCGCTTCGAACACGCCGGGCTTGTTCACGTGCCCCGAGATGCACAGCATGCGCGTGCCGCCCGAGCGCCCCGTGCCGAGGCCGTTGAACCACGCACCACCCTTGTCGATGATGTACGTGACGTTCATCAGCGTCTCGACGTTGTTGACGATGGTGGGGTTGTTGAACAGGCCCTTCACCGCCGGGAACGGCGGCTTGAGACGCGGCTGACCGCGCTGGCCTTCGAGCGAGTTGAGCAACGCGGTCTCTTCGCCGCAGATGTACGCGCCCGCTCCGCGATGCACCGTCAGGTGAATCTCGAGGTTGGTGCCGAGGATGTTCTTGCCGAGGTAGCCGCGCGCGTAGGCTTCCTGGACAGCCTTCTCGAGCACCACGTACTCGCGCATCATCTCGCCGCGGATGTAGATGAAGTTGTGCACGCTCTTGAGCGCGTGCGCCGAGATGATCATGCCCTCGATGAGCGCGTGCGGATCCCAGTAGATCAGCTCGCGGTCCTTGCACGTGCCGGGCTCGCTCTCGTCGGCGTTGCAGACGAGGTGAACCGCCGCCGCGTCCTTGGGAACGAACGTCCACTTGGTGCCGGTCGCGAAGCCAGCGCCGCCGCGGCCGCGCAGGTTGGACGCCTTCACTTCGTTGGTGATGTCCTCGGGGCGCATCGCGAGCGCCTTGCGCAGCGTCGCGTAGCCACCGGACTTCTCGTAGCCGGCGAGCGTCTTGGCCTCTTCGTTTCCGAAGCGCTGCGAGACGAGCTTGAATCCCTTCTCGACGGGCATTACACGACCTCCGACTCGGGCGACGCGGACTTCTCGAGCTGCGACACGATCGACGGAACCTGGTCGACCGTGATGTCGAGGAAGTACTTGGTGCCGACAACGGCGCACGGCGCGTTCGCACAGGCCGCGATGCATTCCTCCTCGACGAGGTGGAACTTCTTGTTGGCGGTCGTGCCGCCCTTCTTCACGCCGAGCTGCTTCTCGAACGCGGCGAGGACGTCGTAGCCGTCGCGGAGCATGCACGAGATGTTCGTGCACATCCGGATCGTCGTCTCACCGGCAGGCTCGCGCTTGTACATCGTGTAGAACGTCGCGACGCCGTACACGTGCGCGTATGGGAGGTCCAGCGTCGAGGCGACGAGCCGCAGTGCGTCGTCGGACAGATGTCCGAACTCTTTCTGCGCCAGGTGAAGCGCGAACATGACGACCGGCTTTTTGCTCTTGGCCGCGGGAAGATACTTCTCGCAAAGCGCGGCGATCTTCTTCTGGCCTTCGGCGGAGAATTCGAGTGACATCGAGTGGTTGCCCCGTGCCTACCGAGTCGGTAAGCCCGCGAAAATTAGTCCCCTGAGACCATAGGGGTCAATCGTTCAAGGCCCTGAAAATGCCCGGGATCGAGGTGCGACGATCGGTCGCGGGCGATCATCCAAAGCCGTCTCTGTGATACCTGCTGGGCATGGCCGAAGACGCCCCGCTGACCCGGACCGAGAAGGTCGCGCTCAAGCTAGCAGAGCTCGCGAACGAGGATCCGCGTGGCAAGTGGCTGCAGACGCACTGGTTGCGCGGCGTCTCCTATGTCTGGGTCCGGGCCGGCATCTCGCGCCGCTGTCTGACCGAGGGCCTGGACGAGGTGAGCTCGCTGCGCCCCGAGACCGGCGTCCTCCTCGTCGCGAACCACCGCAGCTTCTTCGACTCCTACGTGCTGCTGCTGTCTTGCTACATGGGCAAGATCCCGTGGTCCAAGTCGCTGCAGTTCCCGGTGCGGTCGAACTTCTTCTACGACCAACCGATCGGAATGCTCGTCAACGCGGCCATCGCCGGGGGCGCGATGTACCCGCCGATCTTCCGCGACAAGGAGCGCCGCAAGCTCAACGACGAGGCGCTCGATCGGATGGTCGAGATCCTGAAGAAGCCCGGCAACGTCCTCGGCATGCATCCCGAGGGCACGCGCAACAAGGGTGATGATCCGTACACGCTGCTCCCCGCGCAGCCGGGTGTTGGTAAGGTCGCGCTTCTCTCGAAGCCGGTCGTCATCCCCGCGTTTATCAACGGCCTCGGCAACAACGTCGTCGACGATGTCCGCGCCACTTACACCAAGGAAGCGCGCAAGAGCCGCGCGATCATCAGCGTGTTTGGCCCCCCCGTCGACTACGCCGACCTCATGGCCGAGAAGCCGCGCCCGACGCTCTACAAGAAGTGCGCGGATCGCTTCATGGCCGAGGTGAAGAAGCTCTCCATTCGCGAGAAAGAGATTCGCGCAGACATCATGGCCGGCCGCGTCGATGAGGGTGATCCGCGGTGGCTGGATAACCGCAAGGTCTCCAAGCTGTACGCGCACGAGGGCTGAGAGACTGGGGTCCGACCCCTTTGACTCGCCGAACTGGTCAAATCCACCACTTTCCGCAGCGAGCACAGAGACTGGGGTCCGACCCCACTGACTCGCATCGCGGCCGCATCATCGCAGCTCGCCAGCGTCGAGACTGTGGTCCGACCTGATGGGCCCAGCCTGCGCGCCGTGGTGCTACGATAGTCCAGTCATGTCAGGGGCCCACGACGACACGGTAGCGAGCGAGTCGCTGCCAAAGGCGTCGGAGCCTCCGGCGACACCCGTCGCAGAGACGATCGCGAATCGCTACAAGCTCGTGCGATGGCTCGGCGGCGGCGGCATGGGCCGCGTCTACGAAGTCTACGACGAGGAGCTCGCCGAGAAGGTCGCGCTCAAGGTTTTGAAGAGCGGCCTCTCTGACGAAGCGATCGAGCGCTTCCGTCGCGAGGTACGACTTACGCGCCGCATCCAGCACCGCAACGTCGCGCGCATGTTCGATATCGGGCAGCACAACGGCGACAAGTTCCTCACGATGGAGCTCGTCGACGGTGGGTCGCTGCAACGCGAGCTGACCGCGCCGATCGGCTGGCCGCGCGTGCAGAAGCTCGCGACGCAGATCTGCGACGGACTCGCGGCGGCGCACGCGGTCGGCGTGATCCACCGCGATCTCAAGCCCGACAACGTGCTCGTCGAGAACGGCACGGATCGCGTCGTCATCACCGACTTCGGTATCGCGCGCACCGCCGAAGACGAGAGCGTCACGCAGATCGGCGCTGTCATCGGCACGCCGCGCTACATGGCCCCCGAGCAGCTCGCCGGTCAGCAGGTCGATGCGCGCGTCGACCTGTTCTCGCTCGGCGTGATGCTGTTCGAGCTCGCGAGCGGTAAGCGCCCGTGGTCCGGCGATAACTTGATCGCGATCGCCGTCGCGCAGCAGACGCAGCCGCCGCGCAAGCTCGTCGCGCCAAACTTTCCTGCCGGGTTCGAAGGCCTCGTGCTGAAGTGCCTCGCGGTGGATCGCGACGAGCGCATCGCGAGCGCAGCGGAGGTGGGCACGACGCTCGCGAACCTGACGCTGAGCGATCAGGCACCGCAGCGCCCGACGCCACCGCGCATATCGCTCACGACACCGCCGGTGGGCGTGAGCACGTTTGGCACGGGCAGCGGCAGCGGAACGGTCGCGACGACGGGCGGCACGATGGGCGGCACGTTCGATGCGCGCCCCGAGGAAACGATGGTCGCCGTGCTGCCGTTCTCGTGCGCGCCGGCCGACGAGTATCTCGCTGACGGTGCGTTCGAGGATGTGATCGATACGCTCTCGACGACGCCGGGGCTGCGCGTGAAGCCGGCGGGTGTCGCGCGAACGGCCGTGACGGATCCGCGCGCGATCGGACAGTCGCTCGCTGTCGATCTCGTGATCGCGGGCTCGCTGCGCCGCACGCCGACGGGGCTGCGCGTGTCGGCGCGCCTCATCGCGGTCGCGGACGGCTTTCAGATCTGGGCGCACAAGGTCGACACGAGCGAGGGCGAGCTGCTCGTCACGACGTCGCAGCTCTCGGGCGGCATCATCGAGGCGCTGTCTGCAAAGGCAAAGGAAGCGGCGACGCGCGGCGGCATGGATCCGCGCGCGGTGGATCTCTATCTGCGCGCCAAGTCGGAGCAGCGTCGCTTCTGGGGCGAGCACCAGCAGAACGCGAAGGAGCTGCTCGAGCATGCGCTCGCGATCTCGCCGAACGTGCCACAGCTGCTCGGCGCGCACGCGTACGCGTCGGTGCAGACGTGGATCCGCAAGATGAACCCCGATCTCATTGCCGGCGCGATCGCCTCCGTCGAGCGCGGCCTCGCGACCGGTACGCCGGATGCGTATCTCGCGGCCGGCAGCCTGCGCCTCAACCGCGGCGATCATGTCGGTGCAGGCCAGGCGTACGGCATCGCGCTCGCGAAGGCGCCGATGTCGTCGATGGTCAACGAGCACGTCGGTCGCGTGCTGTGCGAGATCGATTCGATCAAGACCGGTCGCCATCACCTCGACGTCGCGCTCGCGCTCGATCCCACGCGGTGGCCGGTCGTCGACGGCGATCTCGTGCGCCTCGACCTGATGGAAGGCAAAACGGATGCGGTGGACGCGCGTATCCAGCGCTTGTTCACCGATTCGGATCCCGCGTTCAAGCAGCTCGGCGCCGTGTACATCGCGCGCCTCTCCGTGTGGCGCCGCGACTACTCACAGATCGAGAAGGCGCTGTCCCAGCTCGGCTCCCGCCTCGGCACCGGCGGCGGTGATCAGGTGAAGTTCTACGCGGCGTGGAAGGCCGGGACGCCGGTCGACTCGCCGACATGGCGGGCGAGCATGGACGGGTTGATGGCCGCCTCGCACCCGCATCGCATGGTCACGATGAACCTGCAGCGCATGGCCGAGATGGCGATGGCGATGGATCGCTTCGACGACGCTTGGTACACGCTCGAGCTTGCGGACAAGAGCGGCCTCATCGATCGCGTGTGGATCGAGAACTGCCCGCTGTTCCTCGAGTATCAGAACGAGCCGCGCGTCGCAGCCGTCCGCGCATCCGTCACCAATCGCGCGCGCGAGATGCTGACCGCGCTGCGCTCCGCCCGCGTCTGAGCGAGCCGAAACGACCACGGCCCCGCATCGCTGCGAGGCCGTCGTGCACGCCCGTGGGCGCGATCAGACTAGAACATCGCGCCGACGGTCTCGACCTGGATGCCGAGCGAGAGCGCTTCCATGCCATCGATCTTGACGTCGGGGGCGAGGAGGCTCTGGATGAGCGTGTTCGACGAGATCTCGGCGACCGTGACCATGCAGTCCTTCGGCGATGAGTCGAACAGCTGGAGCACCGTCGCGCCCGTCGAGCCCGACATGCAACCGCACGACGGCGTCGCGTTCGGCATGTCGAGCGCCGTGCAGTCGCGCGCGATCGTCGGACCGAGCTGCGCCTGGATGGCGGGGAGGACCTGCGTCATGAGCGCGTCCTGCGTCAGCGCGCCGCCGACCTTGAGGGTCGTGATGCCCGTCGCCGTGATGCCCGTACCTTCGATACGCGCGCCGATGAGGTCGAGCTGGATCGGGTCGGCGCCGCCGAGCGCGATCTGGATGGAGACCTTACCGGGGCCAGCCGTGACCTTGCCGCCGACGATCTTGCCGCCGAGCGTCGCGTCCGTGCCGTTGGCCTTGATCGAGAACATGCCCGTGCCCGTGAGGTGCTTGCCGCACACGGTGTCGTTGGCATCCGTGCACGCCGGCGGAACCGGGTTCTCGCCGAGGTGAACCGTGAAGCCGACGTTGGTCGCCGCGTCGAGCGCGGTGGCCTGCATGTCCGTGAGCAGGATGATGCTGCCCTGGGCGATCGCGTCGGAGACCGAGCCCTGGACGTCGATGTTCATCGCCGAGAGCGTCGCGAGCACCATGCCGAGCTGGTTGTCGACCGTGCCGTCCGGGCCGGAGCCGTCGGGCGCGCCGATGTCGATGCCGTACATGCGAGCTTGCGGGTTGCTGGTGGGGACCAGTGCCGACTTCGCGACCGACTTGTAGTGATCGCCCTCGGGCGTGACGCCGCCGTCATCGTCACCGGTAGAACCACCGCCACCGCCACAAGCGGTGAGGATGAGCGAGAGCGGAAGAGCAGCAGTAAAAAGCGAACGCAGCATTGGTATCCCCCGTGAACTAAAGTTAGGCGTGGTTCTAGCGCAGAACCGCGGACGGGCACAATACGACTTCGCGACGAGGAATGCCGTGATCTGTGTCCTACAGATGTTGCGGAGTGATGCAGGCCACCGGCGGCCGATGCTATCGCCCCGCGCCGCGTAGGATGCGGTGCGTTAGATTGCTCACGGTCGCGCGCCAGCGGTCGTGGGCACGCCATTGAACGTGACCTTCGCGCCGCCGCGGATGCCGTGCGCCGCCGCCCAGCCACCGTTCACCTCGAGAACGAATGTCGACGGTTTTCCGACAGTGCGCAGGGTCTCCGTCTTGGGTTCCGCCTGCTCGACCACGCCGGCCACGACCATGTCCTTGGTGATGAAGATCATATCGAGCGGAATGAGCGTGTTCCGCATCCAGAACGTCTGGACCTTCTCCTCGCCCATGAGAAACAGCATTCCCTGATCCTCGGGCATGAACTGCCGGTACATCAGGCCCTTCTCGATCTTGGGCTCGGTGTCGACGACCTCTACCTTGACGGTCGCGTCACCCTGCCCGGCGATCATCGTGACCGTCGCGGATGGAGCCTGGGGCGTGGCAGGCGGCTGCGGGCCAGACGCGTGCGCGGTGTCGGGCCCATCGAGTCCCGGGGGCTTGTGCGGCGCCGACGATGGCTCGGGAGCTTTGGAGCACGCCGCGAGCGTGATCAGCGTAGTCAAAGAGCACAGCGCGGTCCGCATCGGCAGCGACGCTATCACTGAAAGATCCAATGAATCAGCGCGGCGATCGCCCAGATTGCGGCAGCGAGAACGCCCACGAACGCGGCTGCCGCACCGAGCACGGCGAGCCAGTCGGCGAAGCTCGCCTTGCCCTCGTTGGCGCTGCGCTTCTCCAGGAGGTCGACGTTCTTGTTGTTCGCGCGATAGACGATGTCGAACACGTCGCCGAGCACGGGGATCGAGCCGACGCCCGCGTCGATCGCGAGGTTGAGAAACATGCGCGCGATGATGATCGGCGCGACCTTGCGGCGAAGAGCGAGGCCAACCACGTAGAGGCCGAGCAGCGAGCCGATCAGATCGCCGACGCCCGGCAAGAAAAAGCCGAGCAGCGGATCGATGAAGCCGTCGTCGAGAATGCGCGCGACGCGGCGAACCCGCATCAGCTCGACGTCCCGCTCGCGCTCCACCAGCTCGTTGGGCACGGAGCGAGTAGAGCATGCTGGTAGGATCGACGCATGGAGATCCGGAAGCAGCCCGTGTCCCGCTGCGCGGTGATCACGCGCGCGGACTCCATCGAGTACGCCGAGGCGCTCGCGCCGCTCGGCTACGAGCTCCTCGAGATGCCGGTGACGCGCCCGGAGGCCGTCGCGCATCGGCTCGACGGCGGTTACGAGATCATCGCCGTCGCGAGTGCCCGCGCGGCTGCAGCGACCAGGCAAGCGATCTACGGATGCAGTACGCCGCCCGAGGTGTGGGCCGTCGGCGCGGCGACACAGAGGGCGCTCGCGGAGCTGCGCGTGACGGCTCACGTTCCAGCCGGTGTCGTCGACGGAGAATCGCTCGCCGCCGCGATCCTCGCGCAACACTCTGTCGCGGGCGTGCGCGTGCTCGTGCCGCGCGCCGAGGGGGGCCGGCCCGAGCTCGCGGACAAGCTGCGCTCGGCGGGCGCGATCGTCGACGACGCGATCGTGTATCGCACCGTGGCCACCACCGCCGATGACCCGAGCGTCGCGACGGCTCGACAGAAGCTTCTCGATGGCAAGGTCTCGCTAATCGTCGTCCTCGCGCCGAGCCAGGTCCGCGCGTTGGTCGGAATCGTCGGGCCACTGCCGCACGTAGTCGACCTGGACAAGATCTTGCCCACGTTCTGCGCGATTGGCGAGACCACCGCCGCTGCGCTGCGTGACGAGGGCGTGACACCGATCGTGGCGCCTACACCGACGCCTGCGGGAATAGCCATGGCCCTCGCGGCGGTGTATCCCCATCGGACATGAACTTCCCCGACTACCGCCCTCGCCGCATGCGCCGCACGGATGCTCTCCGCCGCATGGTGCGCGAGACGCGCCTGTCCGCCGATGACTTCATCTACCCGCTGTTCGTCGTGCCCGGATCGGGCGTCGAGAAGCCCATCTCGTCCCTGCCCGGCCAGAATCACTATTCGGTCGACAAGGTCGCCGACGCTGCCGCACGCGCGTTCGACCTCGGCATCCCGAGCGTGATCCTGTTCGGCATCCCCGAGCACAAGGACGCCGTTGGATCCGAGGCGTGGAAGGACCAGGGCGTCGTTCAGAAAGCGGCCCGCGCGATCAAGAAGCTGCGCCCCGGCCTCGTCGTGCAAGCGGACGCGTGCTTCTGCGAGTACACGGACCACGGGCACTGCGGCGTGCTGAACCACGGCGAGCTCGACAACGATGCGTCGCTCGAGAACCTCCAGCGCGCGGTCGTGAGCTACGCCAAAGCGGGCTGCGATGTCGTCGCGCCGTCGGGCATGCTCGATGGCTTTGTCGGCGCGTGCCGCGAAGCGCTCGACGAGCAAGGGTTCGATCAGACCGCGATCATGGCGTACAGCGCGAAGTACGCGTCCGCGTATTACGGCCCGTTCCGCGACGCCGTCGAGAGCGCGCCGACCGAGGGTGACCGCCGCGGCCACCAGATGGACTACTGCAACGTCGCCGAAGCCGTTCGCGAAGCAGCGATGGACTCCGCCGAGGGCGCCGACATCGTCATGATCAAGCCGGCGCTCGCGTACCTCGACGTGGTGCGCGCGGTGTCCGACGAAGTGAACCTGCCGATCGCCGCCTACGCTGTCTCTGGCGAGTACGCGATGATCGAAGCGGCCGCGCAAAAAGGCTGGATCGATCGCGAGCGCATCATCCTCGAGACGCTCACCGGCATTCGTCGCGCGGGTGCCGACATGATCATCACGTATCACGCGCTCGACGCGGCAAAGCTGCTCGCGAAGAAGTAGCGATGCTCGTCTACAAGTTCGTCGAGCTCACGACGGTCACCGACGATACGATCGAGAAGACCGTGAACGAGAAGATCCGCGAGGGGTGGACGTTCGACGGGATCCGCTTCATCGTGCACGAGCACTCCAAGCGGCCGCCGATGGCGTTCATCTCGTTCACGAGAGAAGTGCCCGACGGTCCGCCGACCTTGAAGGCCGTCGAGTAACGGCGTTTGACACGCTGCGCCAGGGATGAGACAAGGAACAACGTGGTAGTTGCAACTGAGATGCAAGAAGGCGCGCGGCACCGCCGCAGCGGCCTCGCGTCCCGTTGCCTCGCGATCGGGCTCGCGGCGATGGTCGTGCTCGTGCAGCTGTTCGCGCTGCACCACGAAGCGGCCGTCGCACACGCGCAGGTCGCGCGCACGGGTGCGTACGTTCACGCGCAGGCGCTCGGCGAGTATCACCAGCTCTCCGCCGCGTCGCACCTGCACTCCACCGACGGCGCGCCGCACGACGACAACGGTGCCTGCACGCTGTTGTCCGCGCTCGATCACTCGACCATCGCGCCCGACGCATTCGCACTGTTCGCATCCGCCGCGCCGATCTCACACGCCATCTCGCAACAGCCGATCGCACGCGCGGTCGTCTGTACACCGCTCCACGCTGCCCCCAAGACCTCGCCACCCGCGCTCGCCTGATCGATCACCTGATCTCGCGGTTTCGGTTCCGAGGAGTACCCGTGCGTAGTTTCATTTTGGTTGCGATGGCTCTCGCCATCGCGACGACAGCGTCAGCACAAACAACACCACCCGATCCGTCGGGAGAATCGCCACCTGCGGATGCGGGTGTCGACGCTCCTGCCGATGCGGATGGACCACCCGTCGATGCGGCGCCCGTGGACGCAGCACCTGTCGACGCTGCACCACCCGAGACACCACCTCCTCCGCCCCCGACAAACCCGGCGTGCAAGGGCAAGCTCGATGGTCACGTCGTCGACAAGGCGACGCACGAGCCGATCGTCGGCGCGACGGTGACGGTGGATGGCACCTCCGCGTCGGGCATCACCGACGACGCGGGGCGCTTCAACCTGACCGAGCTGTGTACGGGAACCATCGTCGTTCACGTCGAGCGCGATGATCACAAGCCGGCCGCCGTCGATATCACGGTGCCGCTGACGACGTCGGTGGAGGTGCTTCTCGAGGAGCTCTCCAACGAGACGATCGAGATCCACGGCAAGGCGCCCGATCCGGTCAGCACCGCGTCGACGACCGTGATCACGCCGGAGCAGATGGAGAAGAAGCGCGGTAAAGGCTTCTCCGAAGCGCTCGCCGATGTCCCCGGTGTCTCGCAGCTGCGCAGCGCGAGCGGCGTTGGCAAGCCGATCATTCGCGGTCAGTACGGCCGGCGCTTGTTGCTCTTGTTCGACGGCATTCGCCATCGCTCGCAGGAATGGGGCCTCGACCACGCGCCCGAGATCGATCCGTTCGCCGCGGACACGCTCACCGTCGTGCGCGGTGCCTCCGGCGTGCGGTACGGCCCCGACGCGATCGGCGGTGCGATCCTCGCGAATCCGCCCGAGCTGTTGCAGGAGCCCGGCTACAAGGGCGAGCTCCATCTCATCGGCATCTCGAACGGCGCCGGCGGCAGCGTCGCGGGTCGCATTCAAGACGCGCCCGCCTTTGCGCCGGGACTCTCGCTCCAGCTCGAGGGCACCTATCGCCGCCTCCAGGGAGCCCGGACGCCTGACTACGCGCTCGACAACACGGGCGTCGACGAGTGGAGCGCCGGTGCGCGCGCGGGATATCGCCACGGCGCCGGTCTCTACGAGCTGTCGTACGAGCACTACTACGCCAGGCTCGGCGTGTGCTCGTGCCTACGCATCGAGTCGCAAGCGGACTTCTACCAACAGGTGAAGCAGGACCGGCCGACAGGCTCGGACCTCTACACGAGCGACTTCAAGATCGAGCGGCCGTCGCAGAAGGTCGCGCACGATCTCGGCATCGCCCGCGCGACGTGGGATCTCGAGAAGGGCTCGCTCGAGGCGACGTACGCGCTGCAGTTCGATCAGCGCAAGGAGTACGACGTCGTGCGGCAGTCCGTGATGGGACCGCAGTACGACTTCTTGCTCCAGTCGCACGACCTGGACATCGCGTTCACGCACGAGCCGATCCACCTCAGCGACCACTGGCATCTCCGCGGTCAAGCGGGCCTCGTCGGCATGGGGCAGATCAATGACTACCAGGGCCTCCCGCTCATTCCGTCGCATCGCGCGATCGGCGGTGGTCTCTACGCGATCGAGCGCCTCATCGGCCATCAGGTCGAGCTCGAAGCCGGCGTGCGCGGCGACCTTCTTCATCGCACCGCGGACCTCCAGCGCGGGGACTACCAGCGCCTCGTGCGCTCCGGCCAGCTGACGCTCGACGCCTGCACCAACGGCGCGGACGGCGGCGAAGAGGACGTCAAGTGCACGTCGAACTACCAGACGTTCTCCGCGTCCGTCGGCGGCGTGTATCGCTTTACCGACGAGCTCTCGACCAAGCTCGACGTCTCGACGTCACAGCGCCCGCCCAACCCCGACGAGCAATATCTCAACGGCACGTCGCCGACGTTCCCGGTCTACGGCCTCGGCAAGCCGGACCTCGGCCCCGAGACGACCTACAGCACGTCGCTCACCACCTCGCTCGCGATGAAGAAGGTGACGTTCGAGGCGAGCGGCTACGCGAACGTGATCAACGACTACATCTACTTCTCGCCCGCGCTCGACACGTCAGGGATGCCGATCTTCGACACGCTGATCCGCGGCACGTTCCCTCGCTTCATCACGCATCCGATCGACGCGCTCTTCCTCGGCGCTGATGGCGGCATCGCTGTCGCTCCCATCCCGCAGCTCGAGCTCGGCGCGACGCTCTCGTACATCCGCGCGACCGATCGCACGAACAACGGCTACCTCGTGTTCATCCCGCCGATCCACGTCGGGGGCGCCGTGACCTACAAGCCGCCCGCTGGCCACGGCTTCAAGGACTCGTACATCACGCTCAACGGCAACTTCACCGGTCGCCAGTCCCGCTACGACCTCAAGACGGACTTCGCGCCGCCGCCCGACGCCTACTTCCTCCTCGGCGCGGAGGCAGGTACCTCCACGATGATCGACGGGCAGACCGTCAAGTTCGCCCTCACCGGCAGCAACCTCCTCAACCAGCGCTACCGCGACTACACCAGCCTCCTCCGCTACTTCGCGGATCAACCGGGCTGGCAGGTCGTTGCGCGCGCGTCCATCCACTTCGGAGGTCACTGATGCGCACCCTCCTCGCACTGTGCTTGTTGACCGGCTGCCTCGGCGACGACGTCATCCCGCAATCCAACGAAGGTGAAGTCATCACGACGCTCACCGTCACGATGACGCCGCTCGCTGGAGATCCGGTCGTCGCCCAGCTCAACGACCCCGACGGCGATGGCGGCGAGCCGCCCACTGTCGATCCGATCAACCTGCAGGCCGGCATGATGTACATGGTCGCGCTCTCGTTCCAGAACCGCCTCGAGGCACCGCCCGAAGAGATCACCGACGAGATCCACGACGAAGCCGTCGCTCACGAGGTGTTCTTTACGGGCGACGCAGTGAACAGTCCCGCGAACGACCACCCCGGCGCGCCGATCACGCAGGCGTACGCCGACATGGATGCGAACGGCCTCCCGCTCGGCATCGACGACGTCTTCACCACGATGGCGGGCGTGGGCGACATGACCGTCACGCTGCGCCACATGCCGCCGCTCAACGGCACCAAAGTGAAGACGCCCGACGCGGCCGACAAGGTGAAGGCCGGCGGTATCTCCGCGCTCGGCGGCGAGACCGACGCGGCCGCGACGTTCCACGTCACCGTCCAATAGAACGCTTGTCGTTCACAGTAAGTGTATTACACTTACCGAGTGCGGTTCGATTGGGACTCGGTCAAGGCAAGAACGAACATGCAGAAGCATGGCGTGAGCTTCCGCGAGGCGTCGGAGTGCTTCTTCGATCCTCTTGCTGTCGTCCTTCAAGAACCGAGGCATCCCGACCGCGAGATTCTCATCGGCGTTTCCCGCCGCCAGAAGCTCATCTTCACTGTCTACATCCAGCGAGACGTTGCAGTCGTCCGAATCCTCAGCGCGCGGAAAGCTGCGCCGCACGAGAGGGAGCTCTATGAAGAAGGCGACTAATAAGCGCGAGAAGACCGCGGTTGTGGATCCAAATCCGACGGCGGAGTCGTTGCGCGAACTGCCGGAGATTGACTTTTCGAAGTACCGAATTCGTCGCAATCCGTACGCCGCGCGCGTGGCCCGCGAAGGGATCGAGATCCTCCACGATGGCCCGTCGGCAGCATCTCTCACAGAGATCCCAGAGGTCGACTACGCGACGGTGCGCATTCGTCCGAATCCGTATGTGACGCGCGCACGCGAACCAGAAATTCAGTATGGGCGCGGACGGCCCCGTCGCGGTGAAGAGGTAGGTGCGACGACCGTTCGCTCGTTACGTCTGCCGGCGAAGACGTGGGAGCGAATCGACGCCGAAGCGAAAGCGCGGAAGACGACGGCCCACGCGCTGCTACGCGAGATTGTCGTCCGGTTCGTCGAGTCGCTTCGCTCTCGCTAGTTGTCGCATTTCGCATCAGGCACGCATTCACGTTCATCTACTCGCAGAGGTGATACTAAAGTTCACGCTTGACTACTCCACCACGGCGCATTACTAAAGTACTCGCTTAACCAACGAGGTCGCCATGTCCCAGAAGGTCCTGCACCACACGTTCACCATCGAGCGGACGTTCCCGCACTCCCCCGCCAAGGTCTTCGCCGCGTTCTCCGACATCAAGAAGAAGCGCCGCTGGATGGGCGGCGACGGCAAACCGGCCCACACGACGAAGGACCATCACGGCCCCACGTTCACCATCGACAGCCACACGATGGACTTCCGCGTCGAGGGCTGGGAGCGCTGGCGCTTCAAGGCGGACGGCATGCCGATGTCGAACGACACGCTGTACCTCGACATCGTGAAGGACCAGCGCCTGATCTTCGCGTACACGATGCACTACGGCGACGCGAAGATCTCGTCGTCGCACACGACCATCGAGCTCGTGCCCGAAGGGAGCGGCACCACGCTCGTGTTCACCGAGCAGGGCGTCTATCTCGACGGAAATCCCGAATCCGCGACGATGCGCGAGGCCGGATCGCGCGACCTCATCGAGGAGCTCGTCAAAGAAGTCGAGCACGGCTGATGCGCGCACCTACGCAAACGGATCGGGTGTTCGACGCGTTGGGGGATCCCACGCGTCGCGCGATCTTGGAGCGCATGAGCAAGGATCCGATGCCCGCATCCGCTCTCGTAAAGCCGCTCGGGATGACGCTCGCGGGCGTCGTTCAACACCTGCAGGTGCTCGAAGCGTGCGGCCTCATCTCGTCGAAGAAAGAGGGCCGCGTGCGGACGTGTCAGATCCAGCCCAAGGGCCTGAGCATCGCGATGAAGTGGATCAGCGAGCGCCAGGCGCAGTGGGAGCGTCGACTCGACGCCCTCGCGGACCTATTGAATGAGGACGACGAGACAGACGACTAGTGCGTCGTGACGTCGAGCTTCCAGCTGTTCAGCGTACCCGTGTCGAGGTTCGCCGTATCGACGACCTTCAGCGTCCACGTGCCGGCGAGCGGCTTGCCGTTGAGCGTGGGGAGCGGGAACGTGCCGGTGAGGTTGTCGTCGGCAGCGCCGGCGCGGTCGCTGATGGTGACGACGTCGGTGCCCTTGGTGAGCGTCACGACGAGATCGCCGCGATACGAGTGCGTGATGTCGAGCGTGATCTTCGCGTCGGTGATCGAGCCCGTGTCGGTCACTTCGATCGTCGAGGAGACGCCGGTCGGATCGTTGTCGGGGATCGCCGCGGCGGGCGTCGCCGTGTACGAGTGCGGTGCGTCGGCGGCAGGCTGGCACGCGGGGGACTGCGCGCAGTCCGCGTCGGCGCAGTTCGCCTGACCATCGCCATCTTCGTCGGCGCCCACGCCGTCGTCGCACACTTCAGGCGTCTGCACGAGCGACGGGATTTCGGCGGTCGTCGCGGACGCATACTCCTCGACGTACTTCATCGAGATCCAGCCGTAGCCGGGGCCCGTCGGGTGCTCGACGCCGAAGCTCGAGGTGCCCCACGAGTTCTTGAAGATGTAGAAGCCCTTCTCCTTCATCGGGTGGCCAGCAGCGTCGAGGACGGGCTTGCCGTCGCCGTCGCGCATCTCGACTTCCTTGGTGTCGTCCCAGCCGACGATCTGGACGGCGTGACCGGCGGGCTGCTTCGCCGACTCGGTCTTGTCCTTCTCGTTGGGGTACGTGACGACGCCCTGGCGCCAGAGGTCGCTGCTGACCGGAATCGTCGAGAGGCGGTGGTCCCACGCCTGGTAGAAGAATGTCACGCCGATGTTCACGCCGACCTTCTTGGTCGAGAGCTGCGCCTTGATCGAGTTGGTGTTGATCCAGCGCTGCGACGGCAGCTTGAACTTCTGCGCGGCGGCGGCGCTCGCGGGCGGCTCGCCGTTGGTGAAGCAGCGCGTCGGCAGACCTTCTTCGCCACCGGTGCACGCCGGGTCATTCGCGGTGGACCAGCCGAACGTCTCGTAGGGCCATTCGGACTCCTTGATCGTTCCGTAGGTGACGACGGTCTGCAGGTTGTCACCCGCGCTCGAGCCTTCGCTGTCCGGGAACGCGCGCTCTTGGTTCTTCACGGCCCACTGGAGGTACTGCTCGGAGAAGTCGGCCTCGGCGACCGGCATGCCGGCGTGGATGTAGAGGTTCTCGATCAGCGCGGTGGAGGCAAAGATGCTGCACACGCCGCGGCTGCCCTGGCTCTTCACGGGTGACTGATCACCGATCGCGAACTTCTCGGGGTACTGCGCGTCGGCCTTGTTGTCGTCCGGCAGCGTCCGGTTGTCGGGCGCGCCCGCATTGATGTTGCCCGGCGTGATGCCGAAGTCGCCATCGTCGGGCGTCGCGTCGGGCGTCGCGTCGGTCGTGCAAGCGGCGAGGACGAGGCCCAGGGAGGCGACGAGCAACGGAAGGCGCATGCCCAGCTGGGGTGCGTGAACCATGCCGCGTGGATCTACGCGTGCCGCCTCGAAGATCTTGGCGTGCGTGCGGCTACCGCAACGCGATCAGCCGTCCGAACTGGCTACTCGAGCAGCCGCTGAAGACCAAAAACAAAAAGGGCGCCCTCCGAAGAGAGCGCCGTGGAGTCACTCCCAGGAGCGACTTAGAACACGAAGGGATAGCCGAAGGAGCCGCCACCCGTCGTCTTGTCGAAGTGCGCCTTCTGCATCGCCGAGGCGACACAGTTGCCAAGGCCGGCGTCGGGCGTGTTCTTGACGGTGACGCTCTCGACGCTGCCGTCCGGCTTCACCTTCACGGAGACCTTGACCTGGCCCTTGGCGGACGACTTGTCGCCGCACGCCATGACCTTGGCCTTCACCTTGTTCACGCCGTCGCTGATCATCGAGCGGTCGAGCGCGTCGGGGAGGTTGCCACCACCACCGGTCTTCGCCTGCGCCGGCGCAGCGCCACCCTTGCCCTTCTTGAACTTCGCGCAGCATGCGCCTTCGTAGTTGTTCAGCACGCACGAGACTTCGTCGCAGCCACCCGCGTCCGCCTTTTCCGTCTTGGCGGGCGTAGCAGCGGTCTCGGTCTTGGCGGGCGTCTTCTCGGTCTTCGCGGCGACCGTCTTCTCCGTCTTGGCCGGAGTCTTCGCGGGCGTCTTCTCGGTCTTGGCCGGCGTCTCGGTCTTCGCTGGGGTCTCCGTCTTGGCCGGGGTCTCGTCGGTCTTGGCCGGAGTCTCGGTCTTGGCCGGGGTCTCGTCGGCCTTCTTCTCGTCCGTCTTGGCCGGCTCGTCCGTCTTCTTCTCGTCGGTCTTGGACGGCTCGTCGGCCTTCTTGTCGTCGCTCTTCTTGTCGTTCACGGCGACCGTGCCGCCGGCCTTGGTGTCGTTGCCGCCGTTGTTCTTCTTGCCGGTCAGCATGACGACAACGAGGATGACGGCAGCGAGCGCGAGCACGCCGACGGATGCGATGAGCATCATCATCATCTTGTTGTTGCCCTGACGCTGCGACGTCGGGACGATGACAGCCGGCTCCGAGAAGCCGCCGCCGCCGAACACCGGCAGGTCGTCGATGGAGCCGATGCCCGCGGACGCGGACGCCGGCTTCGCCGCACCACCACCGCCACCACCGAGGTACGCGTTCGCCATCGATCGAATGTCGATGAGGCCGGAGCCCTCGCCACCGGCGGAGCCCGTCGCGTGACCGCTCGGCGTCGAGGTGACACCGGGGTTATGCGCGGGCTTGTCGCTCGCGAGCTGCGCGAGGTTGTTCAGAGAGAAGAGAACCGAGTTCTCGTTGCGCTCGCCGCGGAGCTTGTCGGCTCCGCCACCGCCGCCACCACCCGTGCCGCCGGACTTGCCGCCGCCGAACAGGTCGTTGTCGCCGTCGTCGTCGCTCGAGTGCTTCGCGCCTGACGATGCCGCGGCGAACAGGTCGCCCGGATCGCTGCGCGTCGTGCCCGACTCGTCGTTGCCACCGCCGCCGCCGAACATGTTGGAGACAGCAGCGGCACCGCCGCCACCACCACCGCCGGCACCGAGCGATGCGAACTGATCGATCTGCGTGAGCGGCAGCCAGTCGGCGAAGCCTTCACGCCATGCGTACGTCTCGCCGTCGATCTCGCCGGCAGCGAAGCGCTGGTTGACCTCGGCGGCCGTCATCGGGCCGACTTGATCCTGATTGATCACGACGTGCCAGACGGACTCGTCACCGCCGCCTTCACCACCGCCTTCATGGCCGTAGTCATAGACGCGCGTGTCCTTCTGCTCTTGCGGAGCAGGTGCTTCAGATGCCGTGGCACCGCCGCGAACGACGATGATGTTGCTGCACTTTTTGCAGCGGATCTTGAAGACCTTGCCTTGGACCTTGTCGTCCGAGATCGAGTACTTGGCCTGGCAGGCATCACATACGATCTTCATAATAATTTCCTGAGCGGTTCAGAGCGTAGGACCCCCGAGTCCCACGCTCCTTTGAGAAAAAAATAATATCACCCGCGCGGCGCAAAGCGCGACGTTACAGGCAGTTATCGAAGCGGCGACGATCGCCTACTAGGCGAACGGGTCGGTCAGCCGGATCGTCTCGGTCCGGTCCGGGCCATGGGAAACCAGGCAGAACGGCACCCCGGCCATCCGCTCGATGGTCTCGACATACACACGGGCACTCGCGGGTAGGTCCACGATGTCCTTCGCATTCGACGGCAGCGAGCCCCAGCCCGGGAATTTCGCATAGACCGGCTCGGCGCGAGCGATGTCCTCGGGATCGATGGGCGGCTCGTCGAGCTCCTTGCCGTCGAGCTTGTAGGCGACGCACACGCAGACCTCGCCGAGGTTTGCGAGCACGTCGAGCTTGGTGAGCGCGAGCGACGACATCCCCGACAGGCGGACGCCCATGCGGAGCGCGGGGAGATCGAGCCATCCGCAGCGGCGCGGCCGGCCCGTCGTAGCCCCGAACTCGCCGCCGGCGGTGCGCAGGCGATCGCCCTCGGCACCGTGCAGCTCCGTCGGGAACGGCCCCTCGCCGACGCGCGTCGCGTAGGCCTTGGTGATGCCGACGACCGCATCGATATGTGTCGGACCGATACCGGCGCTCTGGCAGGCACCGGCCGCGATCGTCGAGCTCGACGTCACATATGGATAGGTGCCGTGGTCGAGATCGAGCAAGCAGCCCTGCGCCCCCTCGAACAGCACGTGGTGCCCTTCATTGATGGTGCGCGCGACGATGCGACCGGCATCGCCGGTGTACGGGCGCAGCTTGTCGCCCGCGGCGAGCGCGTCGTCGATCCACTTCGTGATCTCGGCCGTGGTCGGCGCGGTGCCGCCGAGGTGAACGATGAGCGGAGCGAGCTCGTCGAGGTTCGCGGCGACCAGCTCGCGCACGCGCTCGGGCTTCGCGAGATCGCGGATCCGGACGCCCTTGCGGGCCGCCTTTGCTTCGTACGCGGGGCCGATGCCGCGGCGGGTCGTGCCGATCGACTTGCCCTTCTTGGCGCTGTAGTCCTCGCGCAGACCGTCGAGCATCTTGTGGTACGGCAGGATCACGTGCGCGCCGAGCCCGACGACGAGCTCGTTGTGCGCGAGCAAGCCGCGCGACTGACAGTCCGCGATCTCCTCGAGGAGCGTGTGCGGATCGATGACCATGCCGTCACCGAGCACGCACGCTTTACCGGGATGACAGACGCCCGACGGCACGAGGTGCGTGACGAGCTTCTTGCCGTTGATCACGAGCGTGTGCCCCGCGTTCGCGCCGCCGCCGTAGCGCACGACGGTATGCGCGCGCTCCGTGAACAGATCGACGACCTTGCCTTTGCCTTCATCGCCCCACTGGGCGCCGACAACGATTACGACTGACATCGATCCTCCTGCAGCGAACGAGCAAGTGCTGAAACATCGTCGAGCTGAACGGTGCGGCGCGCATCATCTGCGCGGACGAGCTCGTGGGTGGCCATGACGAGGCCGGCATCGAGGCCCGCCGAGCGGAGCCACGCCGCGGTCGGTGGAGTCTCCGCGATCACCGCACGCACGCCGGCGGCGCGCAGATCGCGCGCGAGCGACGCTGCCCCCGCGCCGTGGATGGCGACGCCCGCGGTGCCGGTGGGCAACGCCACACCGACGGTGCGCTGCGCTTGGGCGAGTGCTTCGAGATCGATCGCGAAGCCCGTCGCGCGCGCGGCGCGGCCGTAGCGACCGATGAGCTCGTCGTAGCGACCGCCGCGCAGCACGGCATCGGGCGCGCCTCCCGCGTAGCCCGCGAAGCGAACGCCGGTGTAGTAGCCCTCGCCGCGGAGATCACCGAGATCGACGGTGAGTGCGGGCACCGGTCGGTCCGCGAGCTCGCCGAACGCGGTGAGCACGGCGCGGAGCTCCGCGAGCGCAGCGCGCACCTCGCTCGGCCACGCCAGTGCATCGGCCTTCGCGAGCGTCGCTTCCGCGGGGCCCCACAATCCTGCGAGCGCTTCTGCGAGCGGTGCGATCGCTGCCGGAAGAGCTTTGGCCGCGACGCGCAGGCCCACGCGATCCTTGTTGCCGAGCGCCTGTGCGATCGCTTCCCGCGCTTCCGCGTTCGGCGCCGCGTTCAGCACGTAGCGCGCGGGCGCGACCGTTCCGACGTCGAGGCGCGTCTCGGGCAACTTGGATGCAGCGAGCGCGGCAGCCGCGACAGCGAGGACCTCCGCATCACCGTTTGGCGCGGGCGCGTCGATCAGCTCGACGCCGGCTTGGAGGATCTCGCGTTGAACATGCTCGTCGGTGACGCGCACGACGGCACCCTCGTAGCAGAGGCGGATCGGCCCGGCCGTCTCCGTCAAGCGCGTCGCGACCACACGCGCGATCTGCGGCGTGATGTCGGGACGCAGTGCGACGACTTCTCCCGTGCCGGGTTCGACGAAGCGGATCGCGGCGGCGCGTCCTGCATCACCGAGCCCGCGCTCGAGCACATCCGCGACCTCGAACACCGGCGTGATGATTCGCGCGAAGCCCCAGGCTTCGAACACGTCCATCACGCGGCCGGCGATCGCACGCCGCCGTGCCGCCGCGCGCGGAAGAAAGTCGCGCACGCCGCTCGGTAGTCGGATCGGGGGAGTCGCCACGGCGGCCTACTCTACCCCGCGACCCCACTCGCTGCGGCGCTGCTAGCCCGCGATCGGACGGCACTGATGGTCGTCGCCCGGCGTCTGCGTCGTCTTGAACGTCTGTCCCGCGTTGTTTTGGTTGCGATTCGGTGCGCAGCCGACAAAGCCCTCGGGCGCGTCGGTCTCCGGATGAACGTCTGGATCGATCAGCGGCTCGTTGCCGAGCGTGTCCGGATCTTGATGGTCCGAGCCGGTCGCGGCGGGCTGCGTATCACCAGCGTTGTCGTCCGGCGGGCTCTCCTGGGTCTGGGGATCGTCCATGCACGCCGTCATACCGACCGAAAGAACGATGGCTGCGAGCGTTTTCAACATGACCACTCTCGGAGCATCGGTCGTGCCATCACGCGCTATCCTCGACGGCGTGCCCGACGAGCTACCTCCGCTTTCTCCCGAGCTCGTCGTCGAGCTCGAAGTGCTCGCCGAGACGCTCGCGACACGCCCCGATCATGCCGATCTCGCGGCGCGCGTCGAGTGGCTCATCGATACGCTGATCCTCCGCGGCCAGCTCCCCAAGCGTTTCAAGCAACTCGCCGCGAAGATCCGCGGTGAGAAATATACGGTGCGACTCGCGACGTTCCAGGACAAGTACGCCGTCGCGAGCGCCGACATCGACTGCGCGGAGCGCATCCCACTGTGCGGTGCGCGCTGCTGCTCGTTCGATGTGACGCTGTCGGCGCAGGACGTGCGTGAAGGGAAGCTCCCATTCCAGATCGATCAGCCGTACATGTTGCCGAAGAACCCGACGACAGGACGCTGTGGCTGCATGGACGACCAAGGTGCATGCACGGTCTACGAGCAGCGACCGGGAACGTGTCGCGCATACGACTGCCGCCACGATGCGCGCGTGTGGATCGACTTCGACGCACGGATTCCCCAACCGCGATGAAGCTGCTCGTCGCACTCGTCTGCGTCGCAAGCGCGACGGCCGCGGCGGCACCGAAGGGACCGCACCTCGTGGTCGGCAAACGCGTCAGTACCGGCAACGCGACCACCATCCTGTTCACGTCGACGCGACTCGTGTTCGCGGAAGAGAGCTCCAAAACGTCCGCGCTCGTCGACGTCGATCTCGCGACGGGGACACAGAAGGATCTCTTTCGCACGAAGGAGCAACTCGTCGGCTACGAATGCGATGCCGCGGTCACGGTCTGCGTTCTCGATCTGAACACCGGACCGCACGGACGCGAGATGCTCAGCACGGGCGACGTGTCGAGGCTCGTCGTGCTCGAGAGGACGCACACGACACCGCTCTCGATCACCGGCGTACCGCATCCCATGCTGATCGACGTCTCTCCCGATGGTCGCTACGTGCTCGTGCGCGAGGAGCTGGCGCGCAATCTGATCGCGTACGACCGCACGACAAAGACGCAGGTTTCGCTCTCCGCGACGCCCACCGAGACGCTTTGGGTGGACAGCTGGAGCGGGTCCACCGTGACTGTCACGCACCAACCGCAAGCCAATCCCACCTACCCGACATATTCCGCATGGAACCTCACCACCGACGCGTCGACGACGCCCGCAGCGCCGCGCGCGCAGATGCCCGTGATGTCACCGAACAACACGCGCGCTGCCGAGATCGTCATCGTTCCGCCCGCGATCCGCGTGACAGAAGCAGGCAAGACGCGCACGCGCACGCTCACGGAGAAGGAAGCGGAGTGGCTGGCCTACGACTGCGAGTGGCTCGATGACCGCTGGCTCGCCACCGGCAGCGGATTTCTGGATACGACGACGATGACGCTCGCGCCGCTCCCGAAAGGTACCACCGGCTTTGACGGCAGCCTCGAGTACGTCCATGGATCGCGCACCGTCCTCTACGGCAACCCGAAGGGCACGTTCATCGCTACGCTCGTCGGTCCGTGATGCGACTCTCGCGCTGCCGCTCCGTCCGGACGTCAATGAAGACGGCCCTTCTCGCGTGCCTCGCGCTCGCAGCCTGCAAGAACGACAAACCCCAGCTCACCGGCAGGCCCGTATCGACGGACATGGTCACGGGCTCCGACGGCTCGGGGGGCGTGGCCCAGATGCACATCGGTGGCGGCGACAGCACCGACGGCGACATTCCGTTCGTGATCACCAAGAGCGAGAAGCAAGAGGGCGGTACGTACATCGAGGCGCACCTCGCGAGCGATGCGGCCGCGACGTTCGCGTTCATCGCGCCGGAGATGAAGGTCGGCGACGAGGGCTTCGGCTTTGGCAAGGTCACGCTCGTGCCGACGACGACCGAGGCAGGCGCGAAGGTCGTCGCTCGGCTCGCGGCAGGGCTGGCGACGGTCGCGCCTGCACCGACCAAGGGCGGCATCCTGCAAAAGAAACAGATCTCGGTCGCCGTCCTCGGTCACCAGGTCGCGATGCTCGACAACGGCATGGGCGGTGCGGGCACGTGGGAAGCGACGAAGCTGTTCTGCTCCGTCGGCGAGATCGATTCGGCGGAGCTGTTCTTCGATTGGTCGGTCACCGAGAAGCGCGGCTTCTTCGGGCAGAAGGACACGGACTACAACAAGGACGCCGTGGCGTGCCTCGCGACGATCCTGCGCGATGGCCTCCCGCCGCCGCGCTCGGTCGCGAACGACCCGACGATGACGGATCAGGGGCCGCACTTCGATCTCGGCCCGGTCGTGGGCGCCCGCGTGAGCGTCGTCGCGTTCACCCCGACCCACCTGTTGATCACGGACGAGCGTGGGGATCAGGCTGCGCTCGCCGATGTCGATCTGAAGACCGGGGCACTGACCGACCGCTACACCACGAAGGACCGCATCGACAGCGCGTACTGCGACGCAGCCCTGTCGACATGCATCGTGTCGCTCTCGACGCCGAGTGAGGGACGCAAGTCGTACACGGGCGACGACAAGGCGAGCAACGTGCTCCTCGAAGGCTCCAAAGCAACGCCATTCCAGATCGCGGAGGGCTCGGATGCCGCGGTCGGTTACGCGTCGCCCGACCTCCGCTTCGTCGTCGGGTCGAGGCGCGAACCTGCGGGGCTACAGGCGCTCGACCGAACGGCGAAGAAGACGTTCTCGTTCCCGACGGCGACAGACGAGTCGTTGTCGATCGCGGGCTGGAACGGAACGACGGCCACCGTGATGCGGTATCCGTTCGAGGAAACTAGAAAGCCGACGTTCGTCGCGTGGAAGCTCGGCGCGAACGGCGCGACGGCTCCGATGACCGAGCCACGGCCGGTGCCAGTCGTGTCTCCCGACAAGACGCGCTCCGCGGTGTTCACCGAGAGGAGCGTCGTCGTGACCGTCGCAGGCAAGTCGCGCGAGCTCGTGTTCAACCCGGCGGACAAGGGCATCGATGGGCAGTCGAGCCTGTGGATCGATAACCGCTGGATCGGAACGAAGGCCGGCTTTATCGATACGGATGCGATGAAGATCGCGCCGTTCGCGCGAGACGATGACGATCGCCGCGACCTGATCACGTTCGTCGCCGGTTCGCGAGTGGCGTTCGTCGACCGCGGCGGCGAGTCTCATCTCGCCACCATCGTCGGTCCGTAGTCTGATGATTCGTCTTCCGTTCATCGGCGCGCTCGCCCTTGTCGGCTGCAAGGGACACGCGGCCCCGAGCCCATCGGATCCCCCGACCGTCCAGGCCCCTTCCGCGACGCTGCACGCAGACGCCGCCCCACCTCCGGCCCCGACGCCCGTCGAGCTGGTGATGACGGCCGGGGGACCGCACATCGAGATCGGCAAGCGACTCGGCAACCTCGTTTATCCAGTTCTGTTCACGCCCCAGCAGTTGCTTGTCCACGCGACTCGCGACAATCGCGCGTACATCATGGATGTCGATCCGGCGACCGGCGCAACGCAGGATGTCTATTCGGCCGACGTGATTTCCGGCTACGAGTGCGACGCGGTGGGCTCGGTCTGCGTGCTGAACCTATCGAAACGGTCGGGCAACGACTTCAGCCCCGACGATCCGATGAGCCTCGTCGTCCTGCAGGGGAGAACGGCCACGCCGCTGGAGGTTCCGGGCGTCACCGATCCACGGCTCGACGGGCTCTCGCCGGATGGACGCTTCGTCGTCGCATCCAGACTCTTGAACGGTCCCCTTGTCGCCCTCGACCGAACGACGAAGCAGACGTTCTCGATTCCGGAGGTCGAAAACGGGAGCCTCCAGGTCGACCATTGGGAAGGCTCGACCGCGATGGTGCGGCGCGAGATTGATGACGGCCCCACGTCGTACATCGCGTGGAAGCTCGACGCGAACGGAGCGCAAACGTCAGCAGCGCCGTTCAAGCAGCGACCGCTCGTCTCACCCGACGGCAAGCGCAGCGTGACCAGCGTCGACGCAACGCACCTCACGGTGAGCACCAACGGGCGGACGCGGACGCTCACGCTCACGAGCGGCGCGTTCGAGCCCTATCACGACCCCGATCGTCCGCCGATCACGTTCTGCTGCGAGTGGATCGACAACCGCTGGATCGGCACGCCCGTCGGTTTCATCGACGCCGACGCGATGAAGCTCGCGCCGTTTCCGTCCGACTTCGACTTCTCCCACTACGTCGGGGTGACATACGGCGCCAGCGCGCGCTTCGCGATCGTAGACAAGGAATCCGAGACGTACTTCGCGAAGATCGTCGACGATGCGCCGGTCGCGATCGCCACGCCGATCGTCCCCAGCGCTCCGCATCTCGATCTCGAGAAGCGCCTCGGTGGGTTCCGCATGCAGATGATCGCAGCGTCGCCGACGCGGATCTGGATGACCGACGAGCGCGGAGACACGGCAGCGCTCGTCGATATCGACCTCGCGACCGGCGCGATGAAGGATCTATTCACCACGCCGGATCGCATCGCGCACGGAAGCTGTGACCACGCGTTCGCGTCCTGCGTGCTGGAGCTCTCGACACCGAGTGGCGAGAACGGTCGCAATGGGTACGGCACCAACGACAGATCGCGCCTCGTGATGTTCGACGGCGTGCAAACGACGCCACTCGCGGTGCCGGGCGTCGACACTGCGTCGGTCCTGTCGCGAAGCATGTCTCCCGACGGACGCTGGATCGTCGTCGAGGCGCTTGGCGCGAAGGAACGCCGGCTCGTCGCGTTCGAACGCACGACGAAGCAGACGTTCGAGATGCGCGCACCGAAAGACGACGACATCACGCTCGCGGGCTGGAACGGATCGACCGCGCTCGTCGTGCTCGAATCGTACGAGAACAGTGCAACGTCGAGCCTCGTCAGTTGGCGCCTCGGTGCGAACGGCGCGACGACGACAACGAAGCGCACGACCGAGCTGCCACTGGTCTCACCCGACGGAGCGCGCACGGCCGTGCTGACGTGGCGCGATCAGCTGACCGTCCACGGCGGAGGCAAGCCGCGCAGGATCGTGTTCGGCCCGAACACAGCGACGCCGATGGTCACCGACTGCTGCTCGTGGGTCGACAATCGCTGGCTCGCGACGCCCATCGGCCTCATCGATACCAACCCTCGCGACGGCAGCGATGCGATGACCCTCGCAGGGTTCGTCGCGCCGCCCGAGAAGATCGCGTTCATTCCCGGCGCGCGCATCGCGCTCGTCACGACGACGACGGACACGAACCTCGTGACGATCGTCGGTCCCTGATCATCTCTCCGCCAGGACTCGCGTCGGAGCTCTGACCACGACGGCCGGCATCTCGCGACGCTCGTCGATCTTTAGAGCGGCGACGGCACGGGCACGAACTCGCAGCGCAGCGACGGGAACTTGATGCTCAGCTCGGCCGCGAGGCGCTGCGCGCCGAACACCTCCGTCGCATAGTGGCCCGCCGCGACGAGCGTGATCTGCAGCTCCTTCGCGAGATCACCTGCGCGCTCGGCGAGCTCACCGGTCAGGAAGAGGTCGCAGCCTGCGGCGGCAGCGGCCTCGAGCATGTCGGACGCCGCACCGGTG
Organism: Kofleriaceae bacterium; assembly: GCA_036499725.1. Taxonomy (GTDB): domain Bacteria; phylum Myxococcota_A; class Polyangia; order Haliangiales; family Haliangiaceae; genus JABFXX01. Next base: position 163,507 of record DASYDE010000066.1, on the reverse strand, counting down.
CAGAGGCCGACCCTGCGGACGGTGTTGGGGCCGTACGGGAACACGAAGCGCGGTTGCGCGCCGTGGAGGACGCCGCCCGCGATGCGGCCGATCGCTTCGTCGCGCGAGAGCGGTGTCGGCCACGATCCGGAGAGGCCGAGAGCGACGCCTTTGACATCACCGAACGCACCGCGATCGGGACCGAGCGCGATCGCGTCCGCGAGGCCGGTGTTGTTGCCGAGGCGCGCGTGCTTGTCGAGCGGGAGGTGATACGCGGCGAGCGAGACGTCGTTCGCGAGCAACAGCTTCATGCGCCGGGCCGCTGCACCCGTGATCGTGGAGAGACCGCTGCCCCAGATCAGACCGTGGTGGACGACGACGAGATCCGCGCCCAGCTCGTTCGCCTTGGTCAGCAGCTCCACGTTCGCCGACACGCCGGTGACGACTGTGCGGACGTCGGGGGAGCCCTCGACCTGCAGGCCGTTCGGCGCGTAGTCGCGGAACTTCGAGCTCTCGAGAGTGGAGTCGAGGTATCCGATGACCTCGCGCAGGTGAACCGCCATGCGCGAACAGTACCGCGAGCCGTCCGATGTCCGGCCGATCGGCGGACACGTCGTCCATCGCGCGGACAATCTGCGCGCTAAGCGAGCGACATCGCATGCTGCGATCGCTGGCGCGAAACGTGGTGCATGTCGCGCGCATGATGCTCGCAACGCGCGTTCCCCATCCGCTCTCGCACCATCCGTCGTTCCGCGCCGTGCTCGCCGCGGCCGCACCACTCGCGGAGTTGGTGTTTCGGATCAAGCGTCGACCCGAGGCTACCGATCTCGTCGCGACACTCGCTGTCGCATGCGGAGATCTCGCAGACGGCTTCGCCGCGCCACCGGACAGTCGACGTCGATTGCGAGCGCACCAACGAGCGTGGGTCGCCGTGAGAGACATCGATCGCGCCGTCGTACGCGCTGGAAAGCAGCGCCTGGCGCCTGTCGATGTGGTTCAACGTGCGCAGAGAGCGATCGATCGGGCGGACGTTCTCATCGGAGCGCTACTTCCCACGTAACAGGCACGGCGAAGCGGTCGGTCCGGGAGAGGGTTGTTTGCCGCGCGTTTCAGGAGAGGTTCATTGCGCCGCCCTGGGCGCAGCCCCTACGCTAACCGTGGGTTCACTGTGTCCGGCGCGCTCGTCGGACAAGGTAGATGTACGTGACCGCGCCCGAGGAACCAACCGACGAGCCGTGGGAGAGCTGGGAGCTCCCCGATCCGGATCCTGCGCTCGCAAACGCGGCCGAGCTGGATCCCGTTCCGCTGACGAATGCGGCGGCGGGTTCGGATGGCGATCCGATGATCGGTCGCGTCCTCGGCGGGCGCTATCGCGTCGAGTCGATGCTCGGCAAGGGCGCGATGGGCGCGGTGTATCGCGCGAAGCACATCAAGGTCGGCCGGGTGTTCGCGATCAAGGTGCTTCACGAGCGCCTGCTCCAGGATCCAAAGACGCAGAAGCGCTTCGAGCGCGAAGCGAGCCTCGCGGGCAAGCTGCACCATCCGAACGTCGTCGGTGTGATCGACGTCGGCGAGACGGACGACGGTATCCACTTCATGGTGATGGAGTACGCGGAGGGCCGCACGCTCGGATCTCTGGTGAGCGGCGAGATGGCGAGCAAGCGCGTTCTCAGCATCGCGAAGCAGCTGCTCGACGGTCTCCAGCACGCGCACGAGACGGGACTGATCCACCGCGACTTCAAGCCGGAGAACGTGATCGTCGAAGTCGATCGCTTCGGCATCGAGCGTCCGCGCATCGTCGACTTCGGCATCGCGATCCTGCGCGAGGACGCGAGTGATCCGTCGCAGCCCGATCGTCTGACGACGGCCGGCCTCGTGCTCGGAACTCCGCACTACATGGCGCCGGAGCATGCGATGGGCGGTGGCATCGATCACCGCATCGATCTGTTCGCGCTCGGCGTGATCCTCTACGAGCTGATGACGGGCGCGATGCCGTACGACGGAGACGGCGTCGACGTCGCGCGCGCGAACCTGACGCACCCCACGCCGCCAATGGGCATGCGCGCTCCAGGCGTGGCGGTCGATCCGCTCCTCGAGGCGTTCGTGCGCCTGCTGATGCAGAAGAAGCCGAGCGATCGCCCCGACTCTGCGAAGGACGCGCGACACCTGCTCGACACGATCGAGAAGAACCGCCCGATGGCAGCGCGCATTCTCGGCGTGACGCTCCCCGTCGAGGAGAACAAGCCGAGTGGGCAGCGCCGCCTCAGCGCACGCGCGATGTCGCAAGAAGAGCTGTCTGCGCCGAACGCGACGATACATCCCTCCGGACCCGTACCCGTGATGCACTCGGGTCGCTCGCCGCACGCGTCGCCGCCGCCGCCGATCGCCGGTATGCAGCCGGTCTCCGCGCTCGTGACGCCTCCAGCGCAACCGCGGTTGGTCACGGCGCCGAGCATGCGCGCAGAAACGGTGCCCGAGCCGCACGTGCAACGCCGCGCCGCGATGGCGGGCCCCCCGATGGAGCTCGCACCAGCGAAGCGCACTCGCTGGCCGATCTTCGCGGGCTCCCTCGCGGCGATCGTCGTCGTCGGCGTGATCGCCCTCGCGCGGCACGGGTCGCCACCGGAGCGGGATGTGAATGTCAAACAACCCGCGCCCGTCGCGATGACGACGCAGTCGGTGGCTCCGACGCAGCCCGCGGGTCCCGTCAATCCGATCAAGCCCATCGCCGCCGTCGAGAAGACCGTCAAGCCTGTCCCACGTCCGGCCCCACACGTCGCGACGCCGACTCCGTCGCAAACGATCGCGACGTCGAAGGTCACGCCCTCGCGGAGCGCGCCGACGCCCGTGAAGGTCGCGAAACCGATCGCCCCGGCTCCCGTCGCGGACGACGCCAACTCCGTTGCCGCCCTCTACGGCAAAGTAGGGCGCGAGCTCAAGGCGCTCGACGAGCTCAAGGGGTCAGACGTCGCCCAACCTCTGTGGATGCGGTTCCGCCAGATCCGGATCCAGGACGCGCTCACGGCCGCCGAAAAGCGCGCCGCGACGGCCAAGACGCTGCAGCTGCTCCACTCCGAGATCGCGGCCGCAGGCGCTGGGTAACGCACGCTTCGCCAGAGCACCGCGAGTCGAATCTCCGACGGAGACTGACCGAAAACCTCACCGCCGACTCACCGTTCGACGGTTGCGGGACCGAGCGCTGGTGTCACAGACTGGGGGAATGGACGAGCAGGGTGATCCCAGGTTCCTCGTGGGCCAGGTCCTCGGCGGACGCTACTGGCTACAGGAGCACCTCGGCCGCGGCGCGATGGGCGACGTGTTCCGCGCTCGCCACGCAAAGGTCCCGCGCACGTTCGCCGTCAAGGTGCTTCACCCCGAGCTCGTGGCGGATCCAAAGATCTGCGCGCGCTTCGAGCGTGAAGCAGAGCTCGCTGGTCGCCTTCATCACCGCAACGTCATCTCCGTGATCGACATCGGCGAGACGGCCCGCTCGCGCTACCTCGTCATGGAGTTCGCGGAGGGCGTCAGCCTCGTCGACGTGATCGCCGGCCAGGCGCTCGGTACCGCGCGTGTCATCAACCTCGCGAAGCAGATCTGCGACGGCCTGCAGCATGCGCACGAGAACGATCTCGTCCATCGCGATCTCAAGCCCGAGAACATCATCGTCGAGCGCACGGGCGACGACGAAGTCCCACGCATCGTCGACTTCGGTCTCGCGATCTTGCGCGACGGCGCGACGCAGGACGAGGAAGGTCGCCTCACCACGCGCGGCATCGTGCTCGGCACGCCGCACTACCTCGCACCCGAGACCGCGCTCGGCGGCACGATCGATCACCGCATCGACCTGTTCGCGCTCGGCATCATCCTCTACGAGATGATGACGGGCGTGATGCCATTCGACGGCGACGGCGTCGCGGTGGCGCGCGCGAACCTGCATACGCAAACGCCACCGATGGGTGTGCGCGTTCCCGGCATCGACGTGGATCCGTTGCTCGAGGCGCTCGTGCTCAAGCTGCTCGAGAAGCGTCCCGAGGATCGCCCCGCATCCGCACGCGAAGTGCGCAACCTGCTCGAACTGATCGAGACCGACCGCAAGCAGGCCGCGTTCTTGCTCGGCGTGCAACGCGCGTCCACATCGACGCCGACGCGGGCGCTCACCGACCAGCCGACCAACACCAACGTCGCAACGACGACGCCGGCCGAGGCGATCGACTCGACGACGATTCCGTCACTCGGCCCCGTGCTCGCGGCGCGCGATCTGCACCACGAGTCCTCGAACAAGCATCCGTTCGGTGATCCGCGACGGACCGGCGATGGTGTTCCGCTCGAGCGCATTTCGTCCGTCGAGAAGACGTCCAAGACCGAAGCGGAGTGGTTCGAAGCTGACGGCGGCCAGCGCATCTCGAGCGAGCGCATCTCGAAGCAGACAGCTCCGCAGCGTCGGGCGAGCAAGCGTGACGAACGTGACGTGCCGACGGATCAACTCTCACCGCGCGATCCACGCACGACCGCAGAGATGGTCGCTGCCGCGAGCCGTCGTCGCCGCGCGGTGCGCCTCGCCGGTGCAGCCGCGATGTTGTTCGCGCTCGTCGCGCTCATCATCGTGTGGCGTCGCGATCGCAGGACTGCCGACACAGCGGATCACAACGCCCCTGTCGCGATGCGCGTGGTCGACGAGCCAGCCCCTGCCCCGGCGCCCGCCCCCGCGCCGCCGCCTGTCGTCGAGACGGAGGAGATCGTCGACAACGCGGCCGACAACGCGCCTGTCGTTGCCGAAGCACCAACGCACGCACGCGTCACCACGAAGGCGAACCGCATCCAGCAGGTCACCGCGCCTGCACCCGCCCCGATCACCGAAGCATCGCCGCCCCCGGCCGCCGACGTGATCGAGATGTACCAGCGCCTCGGTCGCCGGCTCAAGACGATCGCGGACCGCCGCGACATGGCCGCCGATGATCTCTGGGTCCGCTACCGCCTCGTGCGCATCCAGGATGTCTATACGTCCGCGGCGAAGCGCCAGAACGCGGTCGCGATCCTCAGCGGCATTCAGTCCGAGCTCGCGAAGCGCTTCCCCGAGTAGCGCGTCTCCTGGCCCGAAACGACAAACGGCCCACGTGGGTGAGCCGAGTGCCGGGGGAGACCAGGAGACGAGAGAAACTAGGCAGCGGTGCGAATCGATTCGGTCGCGAGCTGGAGGCCTTCCTTGGCCCAGGCGGACGTCCCGCCATCGAGGTTGTAGACGTCCGAGTAGCCGAGGCGCTCGAGCAGCTTGGCGGCCGAGAGCGAGCGAACGCCCTTCTGGCAGACGACGATAATCGGCTTGTGGACCAGGTACTTGTCCGGGTCAGCGCGGAGCGTCTCGAGCGGGATGTTGCGGGCGCCGACCACGTGGCCAGCGGCGAACTCGCGCTCGTCGCGGACATCGACGATGTCGACGTCCGTGGAGGCAATCAGGTCGGCCGTCTCTTGGGGATTCAGCGTCACCATCTTGATGTCCAACATAACGGACGCCGTCATAGCGGACAAGGGGTAATCAGCAGCGGATCCGTGAAAACGGACAACGCGGCGCGTCGCGCGTGGATCTCCTACCCACCTCGCTAGGTGTGGGATACCAGCCGCCTTTTGCGCATCCGTTTAAGCGGCGGGCGCTGAGGTTACGGGCGGTTACGGCCGGCTTGGAGCCGGTGGAGGGCGTCGACCAGGGCATCGACGTCCTCGCGGATGTTGTAGACGGCGAGAGACGCGCGGACCGTCGCTTCGACGCCAAAGCGCCGCAGGATGGGCTGGGCACAGTGGTGGCCGGAGCGGACCGCGATGCCGTCCTTGTCCAAGATGGCGGACACGTCCTCCGTGCGCTGGCCATCCAGCACGAACGACATCACGCCCGCCTTGGACCTGGACGTCCCGATGATGGTCAGGCCCGGAACCGTCAGCAGGCACTCGGTGCCGTAGACGAGCAGGTCGTGCTCGTACCGATCGATCACGTCCATGCCGATGCGCTCGACGTATTCGATGGCCGCGCCGAGGCCGACCGCATCCGCGATGTTGCCGGTGCCCGCTTCGAACTTCCACGGAGACGGCTGGTAGGACGTCTTCTCGAACGTGACGTCGGCGATCATGTTGCCGCCGCCCTGCCACGCCGGCGTCTGATCCCAGATGTCAGCTTTGGCCCAGACAGCGCCGATGCCCGTCGGTGCGTAGACCTTGTGGCCGCTGAACACGTACCACTCGCAGCCGATGTCCTGGACATCGATCTTCATGTGCGAGACGCCCTGCGCACCGTCGACCATCACTTGCGCACCATAGCGATGCGCGATCTCGGTCATACGCTTCACGGGCGAGATGGTGCCGAGCGCGTTCGACACGTGCGTGATCGCGACGAGCTTGGTCCTGGGGCCGAGGCACTTCTCGAACTCTTCGAGGATGACGTCGCCGCGGCTATCGACCGGCGCGACGCGCAGCTTGGCGCCCGTCTCGGCGCACAGCATCTGCCACGGGACGATGTTCGCGTGATGCTCGAGGTGCGAGATCACGATCTCGTCGCCCTTGCCGATGTGGCGCTTGCCCCAGCTCTTCGCGATGAGGTTGATGCCCTCGGTGGTGCCGCGGACCCACACGACCTCTTTCACCGAAGGTGCGTTGAGGAAGCGGCGCACGCTCTCACGCGCGCGTTCGTATGCATCGCTCGAGCGCGCCGCGAGCGTGTGCGCTGCGCGATGCACGTTGGAGTTCTCGTGCTCGTAGAAGTACGAGATCCGATCGATGACTTGCCGCGGCTTGTGCGTCGTCGCGCCGTTGTCGAGCCACACGAGGCGCTTGCCGTGCGGGCGCTCGTTGAGGATCGGGAAGTCCTGGCGCACGCGGTACGGATCGAACGCAACCCGCGACGTATCGTTGAACAGCGGATCCGAATCGCCGCGCGCGAGCGAGTCGAGTGCCTTTGCGTCGAGCATCTCGATGCGGCCGAGGTTCGCGTGCTCGAGATCGCTCGTGGGTGGAGTCGCGTTTCCCGAGCCGGGCCACGCTTCGGTGCGCGGTGCGGACGGTGGCGTCGCGACGCTCGGCATCGACGGGTGCGTCGGGTTCGCGAAGATGCCGCTGAAGTCGACCGGCGAACCGAACGGCGCGCTCGACGGAACATGCGACGCGCTCGGTGCGGTCGGGTGCCCCATCGGGGCGGACGGCGCGTTCGCGACCGTCGGCGTGGTGAACGGCAGCTGCAGCGGCGCCGCGAATGGATTCTCCGTCGACGGAATCGGCAGGTCGGCGTCGTGGGCCGGCGCGGGGGGCGTCGCGACACCCGACGGCGGTTGCGGCGTGGCGAGCGGTGCAGGCGACGGCGACGCGTTCGGTGCGTGCGAGGGCGACGTGTTCGGTGCGTGCGAGGGCGACGCGTTCGGTGCGCGCGAGGGCGACGCGTCGACCGTCGGGACGCGGAACGATGCGCCCGCGAAGCCCATGATGGAGTCGAGCTGCGGCGGTGCGCCGTACTGATCGTGACCACCGCTATCGGCACCGCCGTGGCGATAGTTGGATTGCGTCGCTTCCGGGCCGATGCTCGATGGAACGTTGCCGTGCGAGTCGCCGTTCTGCGACGTCAGCGTCGACGCGTCGGTCGTGCCCGTGCTCGCACCGTTCGACGCGCGGGGGACGGAAGCCTGCGATGACGAACCGGTGGACGGATGAGCGCCCGTCGATGGAGCTCCGACGGCAGGCACACCACTTGACGTCGAGCCCGAGGATGCGTTCGGCGCCGACGTCGACACCGGTGCAACCGACGCGGGGACGTCGGAACCCGGCGCCGCGCCCACCGGCAAGCCACCGATGGCGCCAGGCGGTTGATACGAGCCACCACCGCTCGTCGGCGACGGTCCACCACCGCCTGCGCTCGGCGACTGCGGGAGAGCGGTCGGCGATTCGATCTGCGCCGGCGCGAGCGACACCGCGAACAGCGCGAAGTCGGGCTGCGGAACAGCGCCGCTCGCGGGGCTCGTCGGATCCGAACCGGGCGACGGCGCGTTGGACGCGAGGCCCGACGGAACAGACGCACCGGGCGAGCCCGCCGCCATGTTGTTCGGCTGCGGCGCGTTGACGCCCGACATCGACTGCGCCGGTCCCGGCGCGGGGACGATCGACGCACCGGTCATGTGCTCGCCCCACAGCTTGGAGACGAGCAGGCTGATCTGCTGCGGATCGGAGAAATCGGGAAGCGTGGGCGAGGCGAGCGGCTGCGCTGCGCCGGTACCCGCACCCGGAGACGCACCGGAGATCGCGGAAGGCGCAGGTGCGCTGCCGAGAGGCGTTGCCGCCGAGAGGCCGTCGCTTGTATCGACGACGCTCCCGAGCGGAACACGCATCTCGAGCGGAGGCGCGTACTGCGTCGGATCGTCCGTGCTCATGCGGGCGAGACCGCTCTACTACTTCGCGGCGCCGGGGCTGGGCGGCGGGTAGTCGTGATAGCGGTCGACCTGGACGCCCTCGAGCACGCCGATCGCGTCCTCGGTGAGGACGGCCGACGAGCAGTAGAGCGTGATGAGGTACTGGGCCGCGCCCACGTTGTTGATGCCCATGTGGCGCACCGACAGCGACGGGCTGACCTCGCCCGGGATGCCCGGTTGGAACAGGCCGACGACGCCGCGCTTCTTCTCGCCCGTGCGCATCAAGAGGATGTCCGTCTTGTTGCCGCTGACGTGCAGCTTGTCGCTCGGCACGATCGGGATGCCACGCCAGGTGAGCATCGGGGCGCCGAACAGCGTGACGGTGGGCGGCGGAACTCCGCGGCGGGTGCATTCGCGACCGAACGCCGCGATGGCGCGCGGGTGCGCGAGGAAGAACGACGGCTCCTTCCAGACGCGAGCGATCAGCTCGTCGAGATCGTCGGGCGTCGGCGTACCGGCGCGCGACTTGACGCGCATCGAGTCGTGCACGCTGTTCAACAGGCCGTAGTTGCCGTTGTTAACGAGCTCGTCCTCTTGCTTCTCTTTGACGCGCTCGATGGCGATCGTCAGCTGCTCTTTGACCTGGTCGTACGGAGAGCGGAACAGGTCGGAGATGCGCGTGTGCACGTCGACGGTGGTCGTGACCGAGGACAGCGTGTACTCGCGCGGTTTCTCCTGGTAGTCGATCAGCGCGTTGGGCAGCGGCGACGCGTCGTCGGGGCTGCACTCGACGGCGAAGCCAGCTTCAGTGACGCGGTTGACGCGGTAGACACCCGCCTCGACCGGCGTCCACGGCAGCAGCTGGACCAGCCAGCGCGGCGTCGAGCCCACCCAATACGGCGGAGTCTTGGTCGTATTAGAGAGCTGGCGAGCTGCTTTCTCACCCAGCATCCGGCGATCGTCGTTGGTAGCCATGCGCGCCCGATCTAACACGGTGGTTAGACGGACTCACGGGAGCGGGGCGGCATCCACGGCAACAACGATCCCTACCCTGCGGTTTCCTCTTCGCGAGCGGATAGACCTCCGGGATGGTGCCATCGGCCAGGTTTGACCGCGGCGGCACCCAAGTGTCCCGGGGCACCTGCCAGAACCTTTGCAGAGTGTGACGCGTCGCAGGGCGGTCGCATTTTGCTGTCGAATCGAATTCCGAAATTGGCTAGCGTCCGCCCCCGATGCGCTCCTCTTCGGTGTTTAGCGGTGCTCTCCTCGTCGGTACTCTCGTCGCAGGCCTCGGTGCGTGCGGCCCCGCGGGTCGCAACACGCCAGGTGGCGATGACTCGCCCGGCATTGACAGCTCCGTCGGCGGCAATGGCGATTGCAGCGACGCGGCGAAGTTCGTTTACGTCGTCGACGAGGACAACACGCTGTCCAAGTTCGACCCGATGACCGGAACGTTCACCGCCATCGGAACGCTGAACTGCCCGGCGATGGAAGTCCCGGACCCCAACGACATCTTTGGCCTGGGCGATACCGTGCCTGCAACGCCGTTCTCGATGGGCATCGACCGCGATGCGAACGCGTGGGTCCTCTACAACTCGAGCGAAGTCTTCAAGGTCAGCACGAGCAACGCGAGCTGCACCGCGACGAACTTCCATGCGCCCTCCGGTCTCTCCCTGTTCGGCATGGGCTTCTCGACGGACGCCGCGGGTGGCTCGCAGGACACGCTCTACATCGCCGGTAGCGATTCCCCCGGCGACGAGACCACAGCCACCAAGCTCGCGAAGCTCGACACCAACACGATGTCGACCACGATGCTCGGCTCGGTCACCGGAAGCCCGGAGCTGACCGGTACCGGTAACGCCGAGCTGTGGGGCTTCTTCCCCGGCACCTCGGGCGCGAAGATCGAGAAGATCAACAAGACCACGGGCGTCGCGATCGAGACGCATCCTCTTGCCAACCTCAGCGGTCAGCCGGCTGCGTGGGCGTTCGCGTTCTGGGGTGGAGACTTCTGGGCCTTCCTTGCGCGCCAGAACGCGAGCACGGGCGACATCGAAGACACGACGGTCTATCACTACGACACGACCGGCACGCTCAAGAGCATGAAGGTCGCCACAGGCCGCCACATCGTCGGCGCCGGCGTCTCGACCTGCGCGCCCGTCGTCATCCTCTGATCGTCGATTCGTCGACGCGAGCGGCTCATCTCGGTGGGCCGTTTTTCATTTCGGCGGTCAGCTCGCGTAGGTCTTCGCGAGCTTGCCGTCGCGGAAGACCCACATCTGGCCGGGCTCGCCCGTGATCCATTTTTCGTCGCGCGTGAGCGGCTGCGTGGCGACAACGGCGACGCGATCATTGGGATTTGTGTGCTCGCGGAAGTCGATGCACACGTCCTCGTCGCACAACGTTGCCGTCGTGAACGGCGCCTGGCGAACGATGTAGTGCAGCTTGGTCGCGCAGCGCGCGTAGAGCTGATCGCCGTCGCCGAGCAGGAAGTTGAACGTGCCATGCGCGCCGATCTTGCCGCCGTGGTGAGCGACCGCTTCGGCGAGCTGCGTGCGCGACGGGCGCTTCTTGAAGTCGTGCTCGAGGGCGGCGAGCAACGCGCAGAACGCGACCTCGCTATCGGTCGAGCCGATCGGCTTGAACCGACCGAGCTTGAGGCGCTCGAGCTTCTTCACGGTGCCGTTGTGCGCGAACACGATGTGGCGTCCCCACAGCTCGCGCGTGAACGGATGCGTGTTCGCGAGGTTCACCTGCCCGCGCGTCTTGCGGCGGACGTGCGCGATCGCGAGCAGCGTCTTGATCGGATGCTCGCGAATGAACGTGGCGAGCGGCGAGCTGGCCGCCGGGATGGGCTCGAGGAACACGCGCGCGATGGGGCCGTCGTACAGCGCCAGCCCCCAACCGTCGGCGTGGGGACCGCTCCGGCCGCCCCGGTTGGCGAGGGCGTGGAACGAGAAGACGACGTCCGTGAGGACGTTGCACTCCATCCCGAGCAACTCGCACATCTGGATCCACTCTAAGGCATCGCAACAGTCCTTCCAAATGAGTGGGCGCTGGAACAGTCCCTTCGCTCCCGGGAGCTTTTTCCGCTGCCCAGTTGTGGCCATGATGGTGGTCATGAGCGAACGGAGCAGCGAGGGAATGACCCGGCGCGAGGCGATCGCGGCGGGGGCAGCGGTGGCGGGGGCGGCGGCGATCGGTGGCGGTGTCCTCGGCGCGGCTGGCTGCGAGAGCAGCGACGACTCGCGCGCCGCGAAGTCCGCGACCCGCATGCCGGCGGTGTACCTGCCGCACGGCGGCGGCCCGTGGCCGTGGATCGACGGCATGTTTCCCAAGACGGAAGCGGCGCCGCTGATGGCGTATCTGGAGAGCCTGCCCGGTCTCCCGAAGACGCCGCCCAAGGCGATCCTCGTGATCAGCGCGCACTGGGAAGAGGCGGTTCCGACGGTGCTCACCGCGGAGCATCCGCCGATGCTCTACGACTATTATGGATTCCCCGAGGAGACCTATCACATCACGTGGCCAGCGCCGGGCGCCCCTGCCCTCGCCGCCCGCGTGCGCGAGCTCCTCGATCGCGCCGGTCTCCCGAACGCGGCCGATGACAAGCGCGGCTTCGATCACGGCACGTTCGTTCCGCTCAAGGTCGCCTACCCCGATGCGCAGATTCCGACGGTGCAGCTGTCGCTCATCAAGGGCCTCGATCCCGAGAAGCACATCGCGCTGGGACGGGCGCTCGCTCCGCTCCGCGACGAGGGCGTGTTCATCGTCGGCAGCGGGATGAGCTATCACAACATGCGCGGCTTCTTCGACAAGAGCTCGGCGCCGTTCGCCGCGATGTTCGACGAGTGGCTGCGCGATGCGGCGACCAAGTCACCCGCCGAGCGCAACGCCGCTCTCGCTGACTGGGCCAAGGCGCCGGCCGCGCGCGCGTGTCATCCGCGCGAGGAGCACCTGATCCCGCTGATGGTGATCGCCGGCGCGGCCGGTGACGACAAAGGCATCGCGGCGTTCAGCGGCACGCAGGGCGGCAAGCTCGTCAGCGCGTTCCACTACGGCTGATATGCTCCGCATATGGCGGTGCTCGAAATCGTTCAAGTAGGCGACCCGGTCCTTCGTCAGCGCGCGCGCCACCTCACGGACGAGGAGCTCGCGTCAGACGAGATCCAGGAGCTCATCGAGCACATGCGCGACACGATGCGCCAGGCGCCGGGCGTGGGCCTCGCGGCGCCGCAGATCGGCGTGTCGCTCGCGATCGCCGTGATCGAGGATCCGCAGAGCTATCACGAGGGCTTCTCCAAGGAGCAGCTCGACGCGCGCGAGCGAACGCCGGTCGACTATCACGTCATCGTGAATCCGACGATTCGGTTCGTCGGGACCGAGATGGTCGAGCACTTCGAAGGGTGCCTCTCGTTCGCGAGCTTCAACATGGTCGTCAATCGCGCGCGCAAAGTTCACGTCGACTGTCTCGACGAGAAGGGCACCAAGCGTTCGATCGACGCGACCGGCTGGTACGCGCGCATCCTGCAGCACGAGATCGATCACCTGCATGGGGTCGTGTGCTGCGACCGGATGGATCCGCGCACGCTCTCGACGAGCCAGAACTTTCCGAAGTTCTTCGGCGGCAAGTCCGTCTCCGACGCGAGAGCGCTCGTAGGGCCTTCTCCCCTCGGCCCGCTCAAGACGAACAGCTGAGCATCGAGCAGCCGGCCTTGTGCTCGGCCCACGCCGGTCGCTTGGCCGCGTAGCGCTCGAGCCCTGGGCGCTGCGTGTACGGATCTCGCAGCACGTCGAGCCATTTGCCGAGCTCGGTGCGATCGCCCTTCTCCGTTGCCTCGATGACCTCCTGGGCGAGGTAATTGCGCGGGACGTAGATCGGATTCACCGCGTGCATGCGCGCGATGCGCTCGGCCTCGCTGATGCCTTCGATGCGGAGACGGCGCGCGTACGCTCCGCGCCAGCGATCCCACCGCTCGACGTGCTCAGGCGGCGGAGCACCATAGAACGCGTCGGAGAGCGTGCCGTCGGCGAGCGCGCGGAACGCGATCGTCATGTCGGTCGGATGCGCGACGAGCAGCGTCGCGAGGTTCCCGAGCAGCTCGTCGTCGTCGGAGTGCGTATCGGCGCGACCGGAGAGGCCGAGCTTGCGCAGCATCGAGTGGCGATGGAGCTGCGAGAAGCGGCGCGGGAACTCCTGGACGACGCGCTGGATCGCCTCTTGATCCGCGGCGAGCGGGAGCAGAGCGCGGCCGAGCTGCGCGAGGTTCCATTGCGCGATCTGCGGCTGATTGCCGTAGCGATAGCGGCGTCCCTGCGCGTCGGTGGTGTTCGGCGTCCAATCCAGGTCGAACGGCTCGAGCCATCCGTAGGGGCCGTAGTCGATCGTCAGGCCGAGGATCGACATGTTGTCCGTGTTCATCACGCCGTGGACGAAGCCGACGCGCAGCCACTCCGCGACCATGAACGCGGTCGTCTGCATGATCTCCGCGAACATCGCGACGATGTCGCCTTTTGCGTGGGGGAAGTGCTTTTCCATCGTGAAGTCGACGAGCGTGGAGAGCGTCTCGTGATCGTCGCGCGACGCGTGGATCTCGTAGCTCCCGAACCGCAGGAACGAGGGAGCGACGCGGCACACGACAGCGCCCGGCTCGAGGCGCGGATGTCCGTCGTACAGGATGTCGCGCTCGACGGAGTCGCCGGTCAACGCGAGCGACAGGGCACGCGTGGTGGGCACGCCGAGGTGGAACATCGCTTCGCTGCACACGAGCTCGCGCAAGGACGAGCGCAGCACGGCGCGGCCGTCCGCACGGCGCGAGTACGGCGTGGGCCCTGCCCCTTTGAGCTGGAGCTCCCACGTCTCGCCGTTTGTGTTGGTTACTTCGCCGAGCGTGATCGCGCGACCGTCGCCGAGCTGACCGGCCCAGTTGCCGAACTGATGCCCGCCGTAGCAGGCCGCATACGGCGCCATCCCGGTAACCACGCGATTGCCAGCGAGCACCTCCGCGATCTCTGGCGTCGGCGTCGGCGACAGGTCGAGCAGCTCGCAGACCTCGGGCACGAGCGCGAGCAGCTCGGGCTTCTGCACGCGTGTTGGCTCGACGCGCGAGTAACACGACTTCATCACCTGGCGCAGCGTGTTGTCGGTGCGCGGGTCGGCGGGGAGCGCACGCACGAACGCATCGGCGTACGAAAGATGCTCGATGGATCGTGTCACGCGGGCAGCTTAGCGCGGCCCGCGCACCCGTCGAGGCTCAGCAACCCTTCTTGCCGCAGTGACCGGCAAGCGAGGTGTCGACGTTGATGACCGGCTGCTGCTGCGCGGGCGCGGCGTACTGGACCGCTTGGCCGCCTCCGCCGCCGATCCCACCCATCATCATCATCATCATCATCATTTGCATCGTGTCGCCGCCGCCGCTGTTGCTCTGCTGGCTGGAGATGAGGCCTTTGATCGAGTCGGAGATCGAGCTGATCATGGCGGTCAGCTGATCGTTCGAGCTCGAGCCCGTACCGCCAGAGACGGCGGCGAGCTGGGCGGGATCGATCGAGGCAAACGTATCTTCGGGCTTGTTCGACATGACTGACTCCTGGGCGCGCGGGGTGGTGAAGGGGGGCCGCGCGGTGGTGATGGAGCTAAGAGCAGCCGATGTGCCAGGGGTCCCGCGATCCCTGACGTCGCCGTAAATCGCTGATCATTCAGCGCTCTTGGCCGCGGAGAGCGACGCGCGTGACCGCCGCCCCTGGGTCACGTCTCCCGAAGACGCATCCCGCGGGTTACGGATCGCAGAGGCCGGCGAACGAATGCGGGGCGAGCTGTCCCAGGAGCGAGCGCGCCGGGATCCGCGAGAAGCGGTCGCGATCCACCGCGAGGATCGGGCCCTGGATCGCCGGTGCATCGACCGCGCGGCGCAGGCCGTTCTCGCAGACCAACAGGACCTGTCCAAGGATGCGATCGAGCGTCGCCCAGCGCTCGAACGGGTCGGCGATCGTCGGCGTGGCGAGCACCTCCATCAGGTGGACGGCGAGCATCCGATCGACGGTGTCGGGTGCGAACGCGACGAAGTTCCGTGCGAACTTGGCGAGCCACACCTGGCGATGCGGCACGGGCAGCGTGTGCATGTCGGTCGGGCTCGGCGTGAAGAAGTCGGCCGGCTCCGAGTGCGCGGGATCGAGTTGCTCGCGCAGCGCAGATGCGTGCTCGGGGAACGCAGCGAGGAGATCCGCGTAGACGAAGCGGCGCGCGTGAAACACGACGTGCGTCGCGAGCTTCCACTGCAGGTAGTACGTGCCAAACGCGAACGCTTTCGGTCGCAGTGCCGCGAGGCGCGTCATCTCCGGGCTCGTCAGCTCCGGCGGTGTATCGATCAACGCCTCGAAGAAGCGCAGCAGCATCTTTTCGGGGCCCGAGCATGCCTCCGTGGCGCCCACGAGCGTGCGGTTCTCCTCGGCGAGCTCGAGGATCGCGCGCGGCGTGAGGGTGGGCGGAGTCCACTGTTCGGAGACGATCTTCTGGACCACGCGTTGTCCCCACATCCCCAGCCCGAGCGTCGCCTTGGCGAGGTTTGCCGCGTACGCGGGACACGTCTCGTCGAGACCGAACATGTAGAGATACGGCAGCGACGAACCGAGCTGGCTGATGCGCCAGATGTCGATCAGCTCGAACGACGACAGCTGCCGCGCCTCGGCGTAGGCAACGCGCATCAGGGACAGCGCGTTGATGATGTCGTCCCAGTGCGCCGACGTCGCACGCAGTGCGGAGACATTCATCGGCAGCGGTGGCGTGGTCGCGCGCGAGCCCGCGTACGGACATGGCTTGTACTCGATCTCGTCGGGACGGATGCACGCAGCCGGTGCACGGCTCTCGCGCAGCAGGCGCCCCTCGGCGTCGCGATGGCCCTGCTCTTCGAGCATCCGCACGATCCACAGCGGATGCGCCACGTCGCGATGCTAGCATCCGGCGTATGCGCGCATTCGCGAGCAGTTCCATTGTCGTCGCGGTGCTCGCGTCGGTCGCCGTCGCGGCGCCCGTCAAGGTACCCGCGCCGAACCGCAAAGCCGCCGACCCGGATACGACGGCGGGCCAGCTGCATCACATGGTCGCGGCGATCGTCCTCGACAAGGCGGGCGACCTGGAAGGCGCGCTAAGCGAGTACGAAAAGGCGCTGAAGGACGACACGCCGCAGCCCGCGATCTACTGGAACATGGCGGACATCGAACGGCGTCGCGAGCAGTTCACGTACGCACTCAAGGATCTCGAGAAGTATCAGGCGCTCGTGAAAACGGACGCCGAGCGTGCCGAGGCGCAGAAGTTCGTCGATGCGATCGCTGCGACTCCGTACCGCCTCGCGATCCCCGGTATCGACGGAGTCCCCGCTGCCGTCTTCGTCGACGGAGTCCATGTCGGCACGGGACCGATGCTGCGCGAGCTAGCAGACGGCAAGCACGCGATCGACATGATCACGGCCGAGCGCTACATCCGCCGCGACGTCATCGCGAAGAAGATGGACGCCGAGTACACGGGCATTCCGCGGCCCAATCCGCCGGCGAGCGAGCTCGGTAACGTTGTCCTGTCGCTCTCTCCCGAGTGGGGCGGCAGCACCAGCTGGCGCGACGAGAACCTCAACAACGTTCAGTTCTGGTTGCCCGGGCGCATGACACTTCCACCGGGCCACTACGAGACGGAGATCGGCGGAGCCGGACGCAGCGACCGACGCGCGTGCAGCAGGCTCATCTTCGACGTTCCCAAGGACGGTATCGTCTACATCTATCTGCAAGCGGCGCCACGCGAGGATTCCAACGCCTGTCAGAACTTCAAGGCGACGACGCAGAAGGTGGTGCTGCCGTGAAGCGCGCACTTGTCATCGGTGCCGCATTGCTCCTCGTTAGCACCGCCGTCGCTGGTCCCAAGACCAAGAAGGCGCCCGACAGGTTCGGGGAAGCAGCGAGCGAGGCGTTCGTTGCCGCCGAAGCCGCTGACGCGAAGAACGACCCCGCAACGGCGCTCGGTCTCTACACGAAAGCGTTCGAAATCTCACCGCACTCGGCGACGGCGTACAACCTCGGCGACGTCGAACGGCGTGCGAACCACATCTCCGAGGCGATCAATTGGTACGAGATGTATCTCCTTCTCGCGCCGAACGCCGCTGACGCGAAGGAGGTCACGGCGCTCATCACCAAGCTCGTCGCGACGCCGATCGTGCTCCGCGTCCTCACCAGTCCTCTCTCGTCGGCCGAGAGTCTCGATCTAGGTCGGGCGTACATCTTGTTCGACGGTGACGTCGTCAAACGTGGCGACCAGCCCGTCGCGCTCGGTGAGCACAACGAACCGATGATCGACCTGGACGCGCCCTCCCGCGATCTCGTTCTCGACGTCGTCACGCCGCTCTCGTTCAAACGAAGGGTCTGCGATTTCGAACGCCGCCGCGATAAGCACGAGTGCCTGATCGCCGGTAAGCCGCGCGAGGACGGATCGGTCGTTATCGACACGAACGCCCGCGAGCTCGGCGTCGAGGAGCCCGGCTACAGAGCACCGAGCATCATCGGCAAGCGCACCAAGCTCGCGCCTGGCAAACACCGCCTGATGATCACCGACCGCAACATCGAGTGCCAGACGCTCACGATCGATGTACCGACCAACAACGATGTCGCGTTCGTGTTTCTCCGCGCGGAGAAGACCGACTTCCGCGAGCGGTGCCGTGACATCGAAGTCATCCAGCGCCGTCTGACGTTCAAGTAGTCAGCACTGCGACGCGAAGATGATCGCAAATAGCGCCGCGACCACGACGAGCGCGAGATACACGAGCTTCTTCATCTGCGCGTCGCGATCGGCAGCCGCCATCGGGTCGTAACCGAGGCGCGTCGATGGAACATCCTGCGGCGGCGGATACGGCGCGATCATCGGCGCGTTGTGCGCACCCGCTCCCATACTCGGGCTCATGCCCGGCGCAGGCGTCTGAGGAATCTGCCCGACGCCGGGGAGATTCGACCGTAGCGCCGGACCGGTCCCGGGTGCAGTGCGGCCGAACAACGGGTTCCGCGCGCCCATCGCGACGGTCGCATCCTCCTCGTTGGGATCGAACGACGGCATCGCGTGCGGCGACGGAGTGGCAGGAATTTGCGCGGGCACTTTCTTCGCGATCGGAGGCGAGGAAGATGCACCGCGCGAGCGCTGCGGGATCGGCGTGCCTGCGAGCGTCGTTGGCGAGGACGGAATGATGCCGAGTGCGGGCCCGGAAGGGTCGAAGATCGCGACGGTCGTCTGCTCGCCCGACGGTTGGAGCTCCACGCCGGTCTTTTCATCGCCGTCGGGATCACTCGCCGGGCGTGCGTGATCCGCGATCATCGCGACGCGCATCATCTCCGCGCGATTCGCGTCGGCGCGGGTGAACTCGCTGCTCGCGAATTCGGGCCGCACGATCTCGGTGCGCGTCGCATCACCGCGGTCGCGGCCGGCGAACTGCGGCATCGTGGGAATCGACGCGTTGGCGACCGTCATGTCGCCACTCATGCCCGCGAGATCGCCGAGAACAAGCTTGCGCGTCGAGTCGTTGTCCTCGGGCACGACGAGGCGATGGACGGCGTCGAGATCGCGCGCGAGCTCGTCGATATCGGAGTAGCGGTCGACCGCGTCCTTCGCGAGCATGCGCCGGACAATGCGGTCGAGGTCCGCCGGCAGACCGGGCACGCGCGTGAGCGACGCGGGAATCGTCTTGAGCATCGCGGCGAGGACCGCTGCTGCCGACGATGCCTCGGCGAACGGACGCTTGCCGCTGATCATCTCGTACATGACGATGCCGAGCGTGTAGATGTCGGTCTGGCCCGTCACGGCGCCGCCGACCATCTGCTCGGGCGACATGTAATCGAGCGTGCCGATCATCTGCCCCGCGTTGGTCAGGTCACTCGAGTCAAAGCTCGAGTCCTGCATGATCTTTGCGATGCCGAAGTCGAGCACCTTCACGAAGTCCGGATCGTCGCCGACGAGCTCGAGGTGGATGTTCGTCGGCTTGAGATCGCGATGCACGATGCCGAGCGCGTGCGCTTCACCGAGCGAGGCGCAGATCTGCGCGCCGATCTTGGCCATCGTGCGCCACGGAATCGGACCACTGCTGCGGAAGCGCTCGAACAGCGTGACGCCGGAGAGCAGCTCCATGACGATGAACAGGATCCCGAGCTCTCCGGACTCGCCGATCTCGTACGCCGCGATCGTGTGCGGGCTGCGCAGCGTGGTGAGCGTCGCGCCCTCACGCTGGAAGCGAGCGACCGCACCGCGATCGGACGCCATGCGCTGATGCAGCACCTTGAGCGCGATCGTGTGACCGGAGCCGACGTGCGTCGCGCGATAGATCGCGCCAAAGCCACCCGCCGCGAGCCGGCCCTCGATGCGGAAACGCCCCGCGACGATCGCCCCGAGCAGCGGGTCGACCTTCTCGACGACGGTCCTGTCGTTAGGGTCCTGCGCCACCGGTCTCATCCATCGTTCCCCGACGGCGGTCGAGAGTCCAGCAGCGCGCGAGCCAACTCACGGAACGTTTCAGTTGCCCCAGCGCGGTTCTGCCTGGCGGCGGACAGCCGAGCGCGCGTGGCCCCCACCGGAGCGCCAGGAACGACCCCAGCGTACTGCGACACGACTGCGGAGAACCGCGAAGACGCGGAGACGCAAAGGCTTTGTGTCCTCGCGTCTTTGCGGTTGTCTGGGTTTGGGTGGTTCACGCAGCTCGTCCAGGAAGCGAGAGCGCCCACACCAACCAACCGAGCCCGTACGTGATGCCCGCACCGCACAACCACCACACGGCAGAGGTCGCACCGGATGCGTCGGCGATGAGGCCTGCGACGATCGCGGAGATGCCGATCGCGAGCGTGGCGAGGCCGTAGTCCAGCGAGAGCACGCGACCGCGCAGCGCATCGGGCGTGGCGACCTGCAAGCCATACGTCGACATCGCCCACTGTGCACCGCCACCGACGTGCGCGAAGACGACGAGCAACAGCGCGAGCGCGAAGACGTGCACGAGCGGGATGACCGCGTAGACTGACACGTAGAGCACCGTCGCGCCGCCGCACATCCAGATCACCGTGCGCGCGGCAGGCGCAGCGCCGCCGATCCAGCGCGCGAGCATGGGGCCGAGCATCGCGCCGAGGCCACGCGCCGCGAACAGAAAGCCCGTCGCGAGCTCGATGCCCGGAAAGCGCGCGTGCGCGATCGCGGGGAGCATACCGACGCTGCCGTTCGCCGACGAGACGCCGATCTTTGCGATGATCAGACGCCGCACCAGGCGGTCGCGCACGATGAACTTCACCACGGCGCGCAGACCGCCGGTGTTTTGTCTCCTCTCCTCGGCCGACGCCTCCTGCATCGGCTTCTTGATGGCCGCGAGAAGCAGCGCGCTCACGCCGAACGACGCAGCGTTGACCACGAACGCGGTCTGCATGCCGAACTTGGCCGCGACGATGCCGCCGAGGCCCGCGCCCAGGAACAGCATCGCGCCCCAGACGGCGCCGAGCACGGACTGCGCGCGAGCGAGGTCCTTGGGCGGGACGAGGTTCGGGACGACAGCGCTCGTGATCGGATCGTGAAACGCGGCCGCGAAGCCGAGCAGGACGTTCGCCGTCATCGCGAGGGACGTCGAACCGATCGCGGCGGCGACGCAGAACAGCAGTGCGAGCGGCACGCGCACGGCGTCTGCGAGGACGAGCAGCGCCTTGCGATCGAAGCGGTCGGCGGCCCAGCCCGCGATCGGCGACGCGAAGAACATCGGGAGGACGGTCCCTGCGAACACGAACGCGGGCGCACCGGGACGCCCCGTCAGCTTGGTGACGAGATCCGCGAGCGCGACGAATGCGAACCAATCGCCGGCCATCGAGATAACGGCCGCGATGAACAATCTCCGGAAGTCAGCGTGCTCGCGAAGGAGCTGACGCACCGTCGCACCTTGCGTACTTCCGGGGGCCACAGCGCGCGCACCTTAGCTCGTCGACATCGCCACGTCGCGCGGAGTTGGCGCTATGGTTCGCGCGCATGCAGCGTCGCTCGTTCCTGTTCGCGTCCGCTTCTGCGGCCGTCCTGTGGACATTTCGCAGCCAGCTCTCTCTGGCGAAAGGTGAAACGCCCGTGACCAACCTCCCTCCCCTCCTCGCGCCGTTCCCCGGTGCCAAGGGCGGCATGCCGCCGTTCGACAAGTTCAAGACCGAGGACTTCATGCCGGCCATCAAGCAGGCGATGGACCTCATGCGCGGCGAGATCGCCGTGATCGTGGCAGAGAAGACGCCGGCGACGTTCGCGAACACCATCGAGGCGCTCGAGAATGCGGGCCGTCCGTTCAACCGCGTGACGACCATCCTCGGCATCTACACGTCGACGATGAGCGACAAGCCGATGCAAAAGCTCGAGGAAGACACGGCACCGATGCTGGCCGCGTTCTCCGACGAGATCATCCAGAACGAGGCGCTGTTCGCACGCATCAAGGCCGTGTGGGATGGCCGCGAGGCAGCGAAGCTGAAGCCCGACCAGGCGCGCTTACTGGAAGTGACGTACCAGCGCTTCGCGCGCCGCGGTGCTGCGCTCTCCGCGGCTGACAAGAAGAAGCTCGCCGAGATCAACGGCAAGCTCGCGACGCTCTACACCAAGTTTGGTCAGAACCAGCTCGCCGACGAGGAGAGCCAGACGATCGCGTTCGACAAGGCCGAGGATCTCGCCGGCATGCCCGCCGAGCTCGTCGATGATGCAAAGCGCACCGGTGAAGCGAAGAAGATGCCGGGCAAGTACGTCATCGCGAACACGCGATCGTCGGCCGAGCCGTTCCTCGTCTACGCGTCGCGTCGCGACCTTCGCGAGAAGGTGTGGCGCATGTGGATGAGCCGCGGCGAGAAGACGAACGGCCCGGTGATCAGCGAGATCCTCGAGCTGCGTGCACAGCGCGCGAAGCTGCTCGGCTTTGCGAGCCACGCGCACTGGATCATCGACGACAACATGGCCAAGACGCCGGATGCGGCGCTCGCGCTCGCGATGCGCGTGTGGAAGGCCGCTGTCGGTCGCGTCAAAGAAGAAGTCGCCGACATGCAGAAGGTCGCCGATGCCGAGTACGCCGCGAAGTACCAGGTGCAGCTGTCGCCGGGCGTTCAGTCGGGACCGCACACCCCGCACGTGGCGTCGCCTCCGATCGAGGCGTGGGACTACCGCTACTACGCGGAGAAGGTCCGCAAAGAGAAGTACGACCTCGATCAGAACGAGGTGAAGCCGTACTTGCAGGCCGACAAGCTGCGCGACGGAATGTTCTGGGCCGCGAACCAGCTGTTCGGACTCACGTGGAAGCCGATCGCGGGCGTCCCCGTCTACCACCCCGACGTCAAGGTCTGGGAAGTGACGCGCGGCGGACAGCACGTTGGCCTCTGGTACTTCGATCCGTACGCGCGCGACGGCAAGCGCAGCGGCGCGTGGATGAACGAGTATCGCACGCAGGAGAAGTTCCACGAGACGGCGACGCCGATCGTGTCGAACAACGCGAACTTCGTGAAGGGCAAGGACGGCGAGCCCGTTCTCATCTCGTGGGACGACGCGACCACGATGTTCCACGAGTTCGGTCACGCCCTGCACGGTCTGAACTCCGATGTGAAGTACGCGACGCTCGCGGGCACGAACACGAAGCGCGACTTCGTCGAGTTCCCGAGCCAGCTCAACGAGTACTGGCTGTCGACGAAGGAGATCCTCGACAAGTACGCGGTGCACTACAAGACGGGCAAACCGATGCCGCCCGCGCTCGTCGAGAAGATCCAGAAGGCGAAGAACTTCAACCAGGGTTTCGGCACGACCGAATATCTCATGGCGACGATCTACGACCTGAAGATCCACACGCTCGGCCCGGGCAAGAAGATCGATCCGATCGCGTTCGAGAAGACAACGATGGCGGAGATCGGTGCGCCCAAGGAGATCGTGATGCGCCACCGCCCAACGCACTTCGGCCACATCTTCAGCGGCGACGAGTACAGCGCCGGCTACTACAGCTACATCTGGGCCGACACGCTCACAGCGGATGCAGCCGAGGCGTTCAAGGAGGCCAAGAGCTTCTACGACAAGAAGACGGCCAAGAAGCTCCACGACGACATCTTCGCCGTCGGTAACTCCGTCGACCCGGAGGTGGCCTTCAAGAAGTTCCGCGGGCGCGATGTAGACCCGAATGCGCTGATGCGGGCCCGTGGTTTTCCGGTCACTTAGGGATCGCTGACCGCCCCTCTGTCGAACATCCGAGACTGGCCGACTCTCTTAGATATGAGTCAGTCAGTGGGCGGCGGGTTGAGTGCAACAGAGCTGTTCGACGAGGAAGAGCTCGATGTCGACTCGGTCATCGGACCGATGACCGGCGCAAGGACCGTGTCGCACTTCTCGCGGTCCCCTGAAGGGTCTGCCGAGATCGCGATCGGAAACCCTACGGTAAAATTGGCACCCGCCACGCGGCAGATCAAATCAGACAACCCAGGTGCGCTCGGTGTCGTGATCGCCGGCGAGAAGCAGCAGCCGGTCCGCGAGGTCGCGCCGCCCCAGCTCTCCAGGTCGACGTGGAGCGAGCATCCGCCCGCGGTGTCGATCGCGGTGGATCGGAGCTACGAGAGCTCGCTCGCGGCGAAGAAGCTCACCGTCACTCACGAAGGTGAAGACGAAGGCGTCACCACGCCCATCCAGGTCGTGCACGAGCAGATGCTCGCGCAGCTCACGATGCCGATTCCGCGCAGCAACCTCCCGGCGATGTTGCATGCGATCGCGGTCGCGGCGCCCGTGACGAAGAAGGCGGTCGCGTGGAAGGGCGTCGCGTTCGGTCTCGCGGTCGCCCTCGCGTCGGTCGTGGCGGCGATGATCGCGCTAACGTAGAGCTCGTTGGATCAGATCCGGCGCCACGGTCACCTTTGGCAGCTTCTTCGCTTTGAACCAGACGCGCGGATCGTCGTCGAGACCGATGCCGTGCATGTAGTTGTAGACCGCCGCGCGTAGACCCGACGCGAACAGATCGTGATCGGTCCCCGTGGGATCGACAAACGCGACCTCGTTCTTTGCAAACCGCGGAGCGGCCGTCTTCACGAGACGGATGCCGTAGAGCGTGGGATCCTTGCCGATCGGGCTGTGCGTCGTCGCCGCGAAGCGATGCCAGAACGCGCTCTGCAAGCAGCCCTCGGCGAACAACTGGCGGACGCGCTCGAGCGAATCGATCGTCTCCTGCGCCGTCTCCGTGGGGAAGCCGTACATCAGATACGCGTGCACCATCACGCCTGCATCGGTGAACGCTCGCGTGACGCGTGCGACTTGCTCGACGGTGACACCTTTGTTCATCAGCTCGAGCAAGCGATCGCTCGCGACCTCGAGACCACCGCTGATCGCGACGCAGCCGGACCGGCCGAGGAGCTGGCACAGCTCGGGCGTGAACGCTTTCTCGAAGCGCACGTTGCCCCACCAGGTGATCATCACCTTGCGTTCGATCAGCGTCTCGGCGAGCTGCTTGAGCGCGGCGGGGGGCGCGGCCTCGTCGACGAAGTGAAACCCGGTCTGCCCCGTCTCTTTGATCATCGCCTCGATGCGATCGACGAGAAGGTCCGCGGGCGCGCGGTCGTAACGCGCGATGTAGTCGAGCGACACGTCGCAGAACGAGCACTGCTTCCAGTAGCAGCCGTGCGCGATGGTCAGCTTGTTCCAGCGCCCGTCGGACCACAGGCGATGCATCGGATTGAGCATCTCGAACAGCGAGACGTAGCGATCGAGCGGCAAGCCCGCGTAGCTCGGGGTGCCGGCCGCGATGATCGGAACGTCGTGGACCTTCGCGTCGTTGCCCAGCACGACCTTCTTGCCAGCGCGATAGAACGTGCGGAACAGCGGCGCCTTGTCATCCCGGAGGTGCGCGAGCAGAGAGAGCAGTGGCTGCTCGCCGTCGTCGAGCGTGATGAAGTCGACGTAGTCGAACACGCGCGGATCGGTCAGCTCGCGCAGCTCCGTGTTCACGTAGCCGCCGCCGAGGAGGATCTTCACGTGTGGCGCCTTCTTGCGGATCGCGCGCGCGATGCGGAACGCACCGTAGATGTTTCCCGGGAATGGCGCGGTGAGGCCGACGACGTCGGGTTCGTGCGTCGCGAGGAGCTCGAGCGCGAGCTCGTCGAGCATCTTGTCGACGACACTGGCCTTGCCCTCGAGCGCGTCGCGCAGCGGGTCGAACGTCGGGGCACTCGCCGCGAGTCGCTCGCCATAGCGCGCGAGCTCGAAGTCGGGCGCGACGCCATCGCGGATCGCATCGGCGACATCGTCGATGTAGAGAGACGCGAGGTGCTTCGCGCGATCGGCGAGACCGAGGCCACCGAATGCCCACGCGAGCGGATCGTCGTCCTGTGCGCCCGGACCTTCTCCGATGGTCGCGAACCGCGGTCCCTCGGGCAACAAGTCGCGACCGATGATGCGCAGGGCGAAGCCGGGGTCCCTGCCCTGCAGGAAGCGCACGACGGACTCGACGGTCGCGATGTACTCGTCCGCTTGCGCGCGGAAGCTCGCGACGGAATCTGCCTCGCCCTTCTTCGGCTTGTTGACCGCGACCGCGATGCGCGACAGACCCTCTTTGCTGAACACGCGCAGGAACAGCTCGATCGCCGCATCCGCCTGCGCGACCTCCAGGTCCAGCTTCTGGGCGTGCTGCCGGAGGAATCCCATCAAGTACGCCGTCGCTGGATACGGCGTATTCAGCTGGGTCATCGGGGGGGTGACGAGGAGCAACCGCAAGACCGTCACAACGTAGCGTATGTTCCGTGTTCCACGTGCGTCTGAACAAGTTCCTGTCCGATAGCGGTGCCTGCTCGCGCCGAGAGGCCGATGAATTCATCGCGGAGGGCCGCGTCACCATCAACGGCGTCCCCGCCACGCTCGGTACCCAGGTCAACGAGGGCGACGACGTCCGCCTCGACGGCGACACGGTCGGCCACGCACGCAAGAAGGACAAGCCGGTCTACATCGCCCTGAACAAGCCGACCGGCATCACGTGCACGACGGAGCGCCACGTCCCCGGCAACATCATCGACTTCATTGCCCACACGGAGCGCATCTTCCCGATCGGCCGCCTCGACAAGGACAGCGAGGGCCTGATCCTCCTCACCAACGACGGCGACATCGTGAACGAGGTCTTGCGCGTCGAGCACGGCCACGAAAAGGAGTACGTCGTCTCCGTCGATCACGCGATCACGCCCGAGTTTGTCGAGGGAATGGAGCGCGGCGTCCGTCTCTCCGACGCGACGACCAAGCCGTGCCGCGTGGAGCGCCTCGGCCCGAAGGTGTTCCGCATCTATCTCAAGCAGGGCCTCAATCGCCAGATCCGCCGCATGTGCGAAGCGTTCGGTTTCACCGTCGTCACGCTCCAGCGCACGCGCGTCATGCACATCAAGCTCGGCGAGCTCCCGGTGGGCCGCTGGCGCAACCTGACGGAGCAAGAGATCGCGGGCCTCATGCCCGAAGGCGGTCCGCGCACGCAGCAGCCTCGCCCGCAGCAGCGTCCTCCCCAGCGCCCGCCGCAGCAGCAGGCACAGAAACCGAAGCCGCCGCCGCGCGCTGGTGGTGGCCAGGCGCCCGCGCGCCAAGAGTACGGCTTCGGCCCTCGTCCGGGCGGTGGCGGAGGGCGACCCGGTGGTGGTCGACCGGGTGGTGGTCGACCGGGTGGACGACCAGGCGGCGGTCGTCGCGGCGGGCGTTAAGCCGGTAGCGCCACGACTTTACCGACGACAAACTGACTCGGCCGGTGCCAGAAGACGGTCCGCGTGCGCTCGCGCGACCGAAACAGGACCGCACGGCGGAGGCGGAGGAGATCAACGCGGACTGGAACCAGCATTCGACAGCAGGTAAGTGCAGCCGCGAGGCCATCTGTAAGTCAGCGTTGTTGCGCAACTTGTCGCCGAATTCCGGAGAGCGAGTCCCCATCGCACACGACAGGCTGCAACGCTGGAACCCCACCCTGTGCCCGGTGTCAGATGCGGGATGCGTCCTACGCTGGCCCGGAGACTCTTGTGCGCGTGGTTGGCGGCGACGATCGCCGTCGGGGGATGCGGTGGTCCCTCCGTGCCGCGCGCCAAGCCAGTCGCGATGGCGCCCGCCGAGCCGCCCGCCCCCGTGGTCGCCAAGGCGGTCGAGCGACCGCAGACCGCGCTCGCGAAGGACACGGCGCTGGCCACGATGACCATGACGATCGCGGAGGGACCGCCGTCGATTCCGGCCGCAGTTCCGACGCCGCTCGACGAGAAGACGACGAGCGCCCTGCTCGCTCGCCTCGAGCCGATGCCCGACGTGACGACTGGCAACGCACTCGAACCGACGCTGCGCCCGCCGACGGCAGCTCCGAATTCGCCGACGAACGTCGTGCCGCTCGCGTTCAGCGTGCCGACCGGCAAGGCCGTGGGTGCGGCACCGCTCGCGACCGCGAATGCACAACCCGAGGCGATGCCCGCGCCGACGATCGCGCCGACCGGAGACATTCGCTCGGAGGCCGAGGTGCGGATCCGCTTCGCCGATCCGATGGTGCCGGTCGCGCAGGTCAACACGGACGTCACGGGCGTGGCGACGATCGCGCCTCCCGCGAAGGGACACTGGCGTTGGGTCGACACGCGGATGCTCACATTCTTCGCCGACAACCGCTTCGCGCGCTCGACGACGTACACGGTCACGGTGCCCGCCGGCCCAAAGGCGATCACGGGGCGCGCGCTCGCGATGGAGACGACGGCGTCGTTCACCACCGCGCCGCTCGAGATCACGTCGCTCGTGCCGGCCGAGATCCGCTTCGACTCGGCAATCGCCGTGAAGTTCGACCAGGCGATCGACGCGGCCGCGGTGACGCCCTTCTTGCGCGTGTGGACTCTCGACAAGACGACGTACAACCGCCGCTCGCTCGTGAAGGCGCATCCCGTGCCCCTCGCTCAGGCGCGCGAGCTGTGGAAGCGGATGCCGCACCTCAAGGTCGAGGACAAGGAGCTCGGCGCGAACCACCTCCTCCTCGCGCCCGACACCGCGTGGCCGGCCGGCACGGATCTGCAGGTCGAGCTGCGTCCGAACGCGCCGTCGAAAGAAGGCTCGCACGTCACGAGCGCGTCCAACTACGCGACCACGACCGTGGTCCCCGCGTTCACGCTCAAGACGATCAACTGCGCGAGTGATCAAAAGTACGATCTGCCGTGGCCGCGCGCGCGCTGCGAGGCGGGCTACTGGGGCGAGCTGATGCTCTCCAACGAGGTCGAGCCGTCGTCGTTCAAGCCCGAGAAGGTGCACCTCGAGGACGAGGACCAACAGGATCACTCCGCGAGCTATGGCGGGATCAGCTTCCGCGTCCCGCGGGTTCCGAACCGGTCGTACAAGATGACGATCGGCGACGGCATCGTCGATCTGTACGGCCAGCCGTATTCCGGACCGCACCAGCTCAGCATCCCGGTCATTCCGGAGATCTATTGGCCGAGCGTGACGGCGCCCGCCGGGATGCACATCATCGATACGCGCTTCGATCTTCCGCAGTGGATCGTCGACGTCGAGCAGCTCGTCTCGGTCCGCATCGATCTCTACAAGGTCACGCCGGGCGACTTCTTCGCGTATCAGGACTACGAGGGCAAGAAGCGCGCGGCGCCGCCCGGAACGCGCGTGTTCAGCAAGACGTTCCCGGTCGGCAAAGGCAAGGGCGGAAACCTTCGCATCGACCTCAGCCCTGCTCTCGTGAACAGCGTCGGTCACGTGGTAGCCGTTGCGACGCCGATCGCCGCAGCGCCGGTGCACAAGGACTGGTGGGCGCCGCGCATCGACGCGTGGATCCAGGTCACGAAGCTCGGGCTCGCGGCGCGCTGGGATAACGAGAAGGTCTCGACGTGGGCGCGCGATATATCACCTGCTCACTTTCTGGATCCGATTCCGAACACGGCGGTCGCGATCTGGCGCGAGAGCGACACTGCGCCGCGTGCGACCGGCACCGGCGACGCGACCGGGCACGCGACGTTCGACACGCCCGAGATCCGAACGGATCCGAAGAAGTGGTTCCGCTCGATCGTGGTCGCGAGCACAGGCGATGATTCGACGTTCGTCGCGTTCGATGGCGATCGCGGCAAGCGCTCGGAGAAAGCGAACTGGTTCGTCACCGACGATCGCTTCACGTACAAGCCGGGCGAGAAGGTCTACTTCAAGGGCTGGGTGCGCTGGACTGACACGGGGGTGAATCCGCAGCTCGCGATGCCCAAGGCCGGCGACAGCGTCGCGTGGACGCTGACCGATAGCGCGCGCAACAAGATCGCGAATGGCTCTGCGCCGCTCTCCGATCAGGGCGGCTTCGACATCACCGCGGCGATTCCGTCGACGGTCGCCCTCGGCGATGCGGTACTAGCGCTGGAGACGCGCGGCGAGCACTCCACTCACGCGATCGATATCCAGGAGTTCCGCACGCCCGCGTTTGGCGTCGCGTTGAACGACGACGTGCAGTTCAGCGGCGCGCGTGCGGTGTACGCTGGCGAAGAGCTCGACATGCACGCGGAGGCTTCGTACTACGCCGGTGGCGGGTTGCCCGGCGCGCCCATCGAGTGGAGCGCGCGGCTCGCCGGCACGCGCTTCTCGCCGCCCGGGTGGGACGCGTTCACGTTCCGGCCGCCGAGCCCACGCTCGTCGCAGCCGTACTCGTATCGCTGGGGTCGCAACGCCTACTACGACGACGACGAGGGCGAGGGCTCGTGGGTCGACACGAAGCAGCTCTCCGGTAACAGCGCGTCGGACGCGGCGTTCACCATCGCGAGCACGCCGAAGGGACACCCGTCGGTGCTGACCGTCGACACGACAGTGACGGACATCGATCGCATGCACATCCGGGCGAGCTCGCGTCCCATCATCGTGCATCCGAGCCGGTACTACGTCGGCCTGCATCCGCACGACGAGGACGCGACGAAGCTCGACGTGATCGTGTCCGACGTCGATGGCAACGCCATCCCGGGCGTGAAGGTCAACGTCGACATCGAAGCGGTGTTTGGCAGCGAGCGGTTCAAGAACGACGCCGAGATCAAAGAGACGCAGCACTGCGACATCACGAGCACGGCCGAGCCCGTGGTGTGCACGTACAAGCGAACGAGCTGGGAGTGGGCCTACGCGGCGACGGCGACCGTGCACGACGAGCGCGATCGCGTGAACCGCACGCAGATCGCCATGCCGTGGTGGTCACACGACAAGGAGGCCGACTTCGCCGTCGTGCCCGATCACGTGCCGTACAAGCCAGGCGAGGTCGCGAAGATCGAGATCAAGTCCAAGCAGCTTCCGTCGTTCGCGACGGTCACGATCGCGCGCAACGGCATGGTCTCGCAGCAAACGGTCGCGCTGACCACGCCGTCAACAATGGTCGACGTGCCCATCGCGCTGAACGAGATACCGGGCGTTCACGTCATCGTCGATCGCTGGAGCATTCGCACGCACCTGCGCACCGGCAGCACGCTACCGCTACCGCACTACGACCACGAGGAAGTGACGCTGCCGATCGATCCGTCGGCGGCGCGGTTGACGATGGTGACCAAGCCCGACAAGCCGCTCGTCGGTCCCGGTGACGTCGCGGGCTTCGAGGTGCGCGTGCAGTATGCGAACAAGCCCGTCGCGAATGCGGAGGTCGCGCTGTTCGTCGTCGACGAAGGTGTGCTCGCCGTGTCGGGCAGATCATTCGAGGACCCGCTCGAGCCGTTCCTGACCGAGTACGCGCACGCGACAAGCACGACATCGACGCTGGACCTCGTCCGCGATCAGGGACCGGAGCTCAAGGGCACGCCCGGCATGACGCTCTACAACCTGGGCACGATCGGTACGGTCGGTCACGGCAGCGGGACGGGATCCGGCTACGGGGTCGGAGGTGGTCGCGGCGGCATGCGTGGGAAGTCGAACATCGTGACGTCGCGCAAGGACTTCCGGCCGAACGCGCTGTTCGCGCCGCTGTTGCACACCGATGCCAAGGGCATCGCGCACGTCACGGTGAAGATGCCCGACAACCTGACGCGCTTTCGCATCGTCGCGATGGCGACGGCGCAGACGCAGCTGTTCGGGAAAGCAGAGAGCGCGATCACGACCCAGGTGAAGCTGAACGTGCGCACGGTCGCGCCGCGCTTCCTCACCCAGGGCGACTCGTTCGATCTGCCTGTCGTCGTGCAGAACCTCGACGGCGTGACACGCACGATCGACGTCGCCGTCCGCGCGGCGAACCTCTCGTCGGCCGGCGTCGCGGGCCAGCGCATCACGCTCGACGGTGGCCAGCGCGCCGAGCTACGGTTTCCGTTCTCGACGATCGGTAAGGGCAAGGCGGCGATCCAGACGATCCTCGTGAGCGGCGACGACACGGATTCGTCGGTCGTCACCCTGCCCGTCTACGTCCCCGCGACGACCGAATCATTCGCGACGTACGGCATCGTCGACGATGCTCCGCAGTTCGAGCAGCTCGCCGTGCCGAAGGAGATCTATCCCGACGTCGGTGGTGTCGAGCTCGATGTGACCTCGACGCAGATGTCCACGATCACCGACGCGTTCTGGTACCTGCAGGCATATCCGTACGAGTGCGCCGAGCAGCGCAGCTCGCGCATGCTCGCGACGACAGCGGTCATGCCGGTGCTCGATGCGTTCATGACGCCGGGGCGTCCGACGGCCGCGGACCTCACCGCGCAGCGCGAATTCGACGCGAAGAAGCTCGCGAAAGATCAGCTCGCCGACGGTCGCTGGGGCTACTTCCCGGGGATGGAGGCCGATGACTTCGTGACGCTCCAGGTGCTGACCGCGATCAACGCTGACGACAGCATCCTGAAGATCAAAGACTTCGCGCCGACGAAAGCGAAAGCCGTGGCGGCCATTCGCAAGATCTCCGATCGCCAGCTGGCGCTGCTCGCGAAGCAGGTCGCTCTCCCGGCGTACCAACGCAAGCGCGATGCGCTGCCGTACGACGTGAGCCTCGCCGCGATGGCGCTGTACTCGCTGTCGACGCTTCACCTCGATGTGAAGCCGTGGGCGCAGCAGCTCGATAAGAATGCGACCGCGCTCGGCGTGTATCCGATCGACGCGAAGGCGCGCGTCCTCGCGCTCGTCGCTGGCTCGCCGCGGTACACCGCGATGCGCGCGTCATTGCTCAAGGCACTCGTGAACGCGACGCACGAGACGGCGGCCGATGCGACGGTCACGACGGACTACGTCGATGCGGAGCGCGCGTTGCTCGTCAGTGCGCCCAAGACGGATGCACTCGCGCTCGACGCGTTGATCAAGGAGTCGCCACAGAGCCCGCTGATCCCCAAGCTCGTGCACGGCCTCGCCGCGTCGCGCAGAGGTGGCCGCTGGCGTTCGACGCAAGAAAACCTCGCGGTGCTCTCCGCGATGCATCACTACTTCGACGCGTACGAGAGCGTGACTCCGAGCTACACGGCAAAGGTGTGGCTCGGCAAGGAAGGCTACGTGGAGCAGCCGTTCGTCGGTCGCTCGACGGCGGTCGCGCAGGTTCACGCGCCGTGGACGCGGCTCGGGGCAGGTACATCTCACGCGCTGGCGATCACCAAGGACGGATCGGGCCGGCTCTATTACCGAGTCGGAATCACGTACGCGCCGCGACAATCGGCACTGCCCGCCGTCGACGCGGGATTCATCGTTCGCCGCACCTACACCGCGCTCGACAACCCCAGTGATGTGACGCAACTCGCGGACGGTCGGTGGCAGATCAAGCTCGGCGCTCGGGTCCGCGTGACGCTGCAGGCCAGCGCGAGTGCCGCACGCTCGCAGGTCGCGCTCGTCGATCCACTTCCCGCGGGATTCGAACCAGTTAATGAAGCGCTCGTGACATCGGAACGCACCTCACCGTCGGAGCTCGACTCGTATTGGAACTACCGCAACACGCGCGACAACCGCGTGGAAGGGTTCCAGGCCGTGTTCGCGGCGGGGGTGCATCAGTTGTCCTACACCGCTCGAGCGACGACGCCGGGCTCGTTCGTAGCGGCACCGGCCAAGGCGGAGGAGATGTACTCCCCGGAGACTTTCGGACGCTCCGAAAGCAACACAGTGGTCATCCAGTAGAAGAGTTAAGCGTCGACGACGAAGTCCGATCGCTCGCGTCGCTCGTAGTACGATCTACGCATGCGTAGTCTGACGCTCGCACTAGCCCTGGGTCTGTTCGCGTGTGGCTCTTCCAAGGGTGGAGGAGATGACGGCACCGACCTCTCCGATATCGATCGGATCGAGGTCGCCCCTGACACCGTCACGTTGAGCGTCGCGCTCGGCCAGACGGCCACGCAGGACTATCAAGTGTTCGGCTACAAGGGCGACACCAAGCGAGACATCACATCGCTGTGCTCGCTCGCGCTCGCCGACACGGCGTTCGGAACGTTCACGGCCGCGTCGCTCCAGGTTGGCCCGCACGGCGGCAAGACCAACGTGAACGCGGTGTGCGACACGCTCTCCGCGAGCGGCGTGTTGATCGTGAACCTCAACGGCGACGTGATCGGACCGGGTGCACCCGCGAATGCGCCCGACTTGTTCACCAACGCGACGGCCGGCACCGATGTCGCGCGCATCCCCGCGCTCGAGTACCCGCTCGACAAGTCCGTGTCGCCGCGCAACATCCCCGCGATCGACGTCCAGTACACGACGGCCAGCAACGACCTGTTTCACGTCAAGCTGACGTCGAGCTACGCGACGATCAACATCTACACGACCGCTGCCGATGCGCAGCTCGCCGACGCGGACTGGGCCGCTGTCGCGCAGACCGCGGCGGGCGAGAACCTGTCGTTCGATGTCGAAGGCCTCTCGCAGGCAGCGCCGCAGATGAAGTTTGCCGCGACGACGCGGGTCATCACGATGTCGACGGACACGATCGACGAGTCCGCGATCTACTGGTGGGCGTCGAACGAGGGCTCGATCCTGTCGCAGACGTTTGGCAAGACGGGCGCGCCGACAAACGTGAAGAACGACTGCACGGCGTGTCACTCGCTGTCGCGCTCCGGTTCGCGCATCGGATACAGCCGCTGCGTCGCCGGCGTCTGCTCGTCGACGGCTCAGACCGTCGGGTTCATGAAGTACAACAAGGACACGAACACCTGGGACGACACCGTCGACGCGAACAACAAGCAGTACCCCGGCTCGTACACCACGTTCGCGCCCGTTGGAAATCCGTATCCCGACGACTCCAAGGCGCTCGCGCTGATGAACAACATTAACAAGTTTCAGCTCATCGA
Source organism: Kofleriaceae bacterium (assembly GCA_036499725.1). Classification (GTDB taxonomy): domain Bacteria; phylum Myxococcota_A; class Polyangia; order Haliangiales; family Haliangiaceae; genus JABFXX01. The sequence goes on along the minus strand of DASYDE010000066.1, from coordinate 128,960 downwards.
TCCGGACACGAACACGCTCATCGCGTCGAACGTGAACGACATGGCGAGCCTGGGCTCCACCGTCGCGCCGATGATGCCGGACTGGTCGCCGGACGGCACGAAGGTCGTCTACGCGCAGGGCACGAACGGTCAGTACGTCGACATCTCCAATGGCCGCATCGCGGTCATGTCGTACCAGTACACGGCGGGCACGCCTGACACGCACGACTTCGGCACGCCGACCACGCTGACACCGGGCCCGATCACGCTGCCGTCGGGCACGTTCGACAACTTCTTCTTCCCGAGCTTCTCGCCCGACAACCAGCTCGTCGTGTTCAACGCGACGGTCGGCGTGTGGCGCAACAGCCTCCACAACGGTCGCCTGATGATGACCAACCCGGCCGGTTCGTTCATCCAGGACCTCACCGCGCTCAACGGCGGCGACGCCCTCAACGGCATCACCTGGTCGCACTGGGCCCCGAACAGCTCCAACGACTACTACTGGCTCGTGTTCGCCAGCGAGCGCGACTACGGCCACATCACGACCATCGGAACGAGCCCCGCCGGGTGCAAGGCGAACGGCGTCCGCCAGTGCAAGCAGATCTGGCTCGGCGCCATCGCCAAGAACAAGATCGGCATGGGGGACCCGAGCTTCGCGCCGATGTGGCTGCCCGGCCAGGAGCCGTTGACGAACAACATCTCCCCGTTCTGGACGAAGCCGGTCGTTATCTTCTAAACAGGGGCATGGGACAGCTCGACGAGCCGAAGTTCGAGGCGCTCGTCGGCGCCGGATGCACCGCCTGCGGGCACGCCACGGTCGAGATCTCGACCTTCATCGACCGCAGCCTCGCGATCATGCTCGCGGACCCCAACGGGCCCGGCAAGTGGGCCCACGACGGAGAGAAGTTCGTCGACGGCACCTACCGGATCGCCTGCGCGAGCTGCAAGCACGAGATCTGGAGCGACACCTGCTGCCCTCGGTGCAATGCCGCGGGCGGCCTCGCCAAGGCCCAAAAAGACGAGAACCGGCTCGCGGTCCCCAAGCGCTGCCCCGAGTGCAACGAGCTGGAGCTCCTGGCCATCGCGCTGGTGCCCGCCACGGCCAACTGGGGCGGCGGGGTTACGCCGAAGCCCAAGGCGATCGCGGAGTTCGGTGAGCCCGGCTATCACGTCGTCGCGTTTGCCTGCGAGAACTGCGACCACGCGGTGGTCACCCAGAAGTGCCCGCTCTGCGATGCGCCAGGGCCTCTTCGCCCACGGCCATGAGCAGTGGCTCCTCGGGGAGTCGGTTAACGGAGGGGTTCGGCGCGAGGAATCTCCTGGTCGAGATCCGCACAGTCCTCTAATAAATCTCCTCGTGCACAGGCAAGCAGACCGATACACGATGGATCTCCAGGTGGAGCTGATCGTCGACGGACGCAGCCAATGGGTGGCTCTCCAGGATCTGTCGCGAACAGGCATGTTCGTGCAGCTCTCGCGCCCCCTCCGCGTTGGCTCGCGTGTCCACGTCGCGCTCACGCACGACAATCGCCGCGTGATCTCGGGCGGCACCGTCACGCACCTCCTCGCGCCACCCGATGCGCTTCGCCTCGGTCGCTATCCGGGCGTGGGGATCGCGTTCCGCGAGCCTGGCGATCCGGCCGAGCAGCTGTTCGCGGTCACGGTGGACCAGCTCTGCCGCACGCAGCGCGCGAGCTCGCCGTCGCTCGGTCTCCACGCGGTGATCGCGGATTCCGATTCGCGTTTCCTCTCCCGCATGTCCAACGCGATGTCGGAGGCCGGTTTCTCGGTCGCGACGGCGTCCACGGGCATGGAAGCGGTCGCCGCGTGTCTGCGCCAGCGTCCCGATGTCGTGGTGGTCGCGCGCGACCTGCCGGTCGTCGATGGGTTCCGCGTGCTCGACACGCTCGCGCAAGATCCGGCACTCGCGTCGATTCCCGTCATCGTCACGTCCGATGATCTGAACGACCTCGCACCTGCGTTCGATCGCGGTGCGCTCGACTTCATCGCCAAGCCGTACACGACACTCGAGCTGATCGTGCGCTCGCGCCGCCTTGCCGTGGCGAGCCCGCGTCCCACGGATCGCGTCGTGTTCGCCGGTACGCTGAACGAGCTCGGCCTCCCCGCGCTGCTCATGATGCTCGAGCTCGAGCGCAAGAGCGGCCGCCTCGCTCTCACGGGCGAGCACGTCGCGTGGATCGACGTCTCCGAAGGAAAGATCGTCGGTGCGGGCTCCGCGACCGGCGCGACGGATACGCGCTCCATCGTGATGGACCTACTCTCGTGGACCCACGGCACGTTCGAGATGACGAACGTCGCCGGTCCCTACGACATGGATTCGACGATCGGGATCACCCCGCTGCTGCTTGCTCACGCGTGCGCCTTCGATGAAGCGCTGCGTGATAAGCACGTTGCATGACCGTCTCGCTCGGTACGCCGCTCACGGACCACGCAACTCGCGTTCTGCTGCTCGGCTCCGGCGAGCTCGGTAAAGAGGTTGTGCTCGAGCTCCAGCGCTTTGGCGTGGAGGTCATCGCCGCCGATCGCTACGCGAACGCACCCGCGATGCAGGTCGCGCATCGCAGCTACGTCATCGACATGCTGGATCCCGCGGCGCTGCGCAAGCTCGTCGAGGAAGTTCGCCCGGCGCTCATCGTCCCCGAGATCGAGGCGATCGCGACCCAGCAGCTCGTTGCCCTGGAGAGCGAGGGATGGACGGTGATTCCGACGGCGGAGGCCGCGCGCCTGACGATGGACCGCGAGGCGATCCGTCGCGTCGCCGCCGAGGAGCTCGGCCTCCCGACCGCGCGCTACGCATTCGCGGATTCGTTCGACGAGTTGAAAGCGGCCGCCGACAAGCTCGGCTGGCCGGTCGTGATCAAGCCGATCATGAGCAGCTCCGGCAAGGGCCAGTCGGTCGCGAAGACGCCGGCGGATCTCGAGAAGTGTTGGCAGTACGCGCAGACGGGCGGACGCACGGCGGCAAAGGGCGCGACGCGCGTCATCGTCGAAGCGTTCGTCACGTTCGATAGCGAGATCACGCTGCTCACGGTGCGCGCGGTGAACGGGACGTTGTTCTGCGACCCGATCGGCCATCGTCAGGTCGGCGGCGATTACGTCGAGAGCTGGCAGCCGCACGCCATGTCGCCGCTGCAGCTCGAGCGCGCGCAAGCACTGGCCAAGCGCATCACGGATCGCCTCGGCGGTCGCGGCATCTTCGGCGTCGAGCTGTTCCTGTGCCCGAACGACGAGGTGTTGTTCAGCGAAGTGAGCCCGCGCCCGCACGATACCGGCATGGTCACGATGGCGACGCAGGTGTGGCCGCAATTCGCGCTGCATGCGCGCGCGATCCTCGGGCTACCGATCGTGGAGATTCGTCGTCACAGCGCAGGAGCGAGCGTCGCGTTGCGCGCCGACACAGAGATGAAGTCGCCGATGATCGAGGGCCTCGCGACCGCGTACGCGACGCCGGGCATCGACGTGCGCTTCTTCGGCAAGCCGAACGCGACGCCGCGCCGCCGCATGGGTGTCGTCCTCGCGCAGGGCGAGACGGCCGAGGCCGCGCTGAAGAAGGGCCTCGCCGCCGCCGCGCAGGTCTCGCTGCGTGATGCCTAGCGCGTGACTTCGTGGAGCGCGTCGAACCACGCCGTGCCGTCGCCGACGGCGCCGACGGCCTGACTGCCCCAGCAGTACAGCTCTGCGGGAGTCCCCTTGGTTGCGCACGCGTGCGTCGTGCCGCCGACGACGTCGTTCCAATCCACGTCCGTTCCGACTTGCTGCGGCGTCGGGTGATCGACGGTGGTGCCGAGCCCGAGCTGTCCGTGGTTGTTGTTTCCCCAGCACCACAACGAGCCATCCGTCTTGATGCCGCACGAGTGGAACCTGCCGAGGCCGAACGACCTCCACGCTCCTGGCAACACCTCCGGCGCGAATGCATCCGCGCTGGGTCCGCTCGATCCGTCGCCGAGCTGGCCGTACAGATCCCAGCCCCAGCAGCGAGCAGTCGATCCGCCGCTCTCGATCGCGCACGCGTGTTTGTCGCCGGCGTAGAGCCGGTCGTACGCGACGCTCGCGACGCCGATCATCGTGGGCGTCGGCTGGGACGGCATTCCGAAGTGGTTCGCGAGCTCGCCTTCGTAGGTGTAGCCCCAGCAGTAGACGTTCCTGTCGGTAGCGATGCCGCACGAAAATCCCGAGCCGGCCGCGATGCTCGTCCACGCTGGCGGCGAGCCGATCTGCGACGGCAAGGTCACGGTGAGACCGCCCCCGCTCTGACCGTTACCGATCTCCCCCTCTGCGTTGCGCCCCCAGCACCATGCAGAACCATCGGCCTGCAGACCGCACGTGTGAACATTCGACGAGCTCGTCGCGGTCCACACACCGGGCCCGAACTGCATCGGCGAGTACGCGTAGTTCCCGGTCCCATCTCCGAGCTGACCGGCGTAGTTCTCTCCCCAGCAGTAGCGCTGCCCCGCTCGCACGGCGCAAACGTGATCGCCTGCCGAGTAGTCCTCGAAGTCGCCGATGGTGCCCGTCGGCCGTTGCAACACGAAGCTGTCTTCGCGTCGTCCGGTCCCGAGCAATCCGCCGATGTTGCTTCCCCAGCAGGTGAGGCCCGTCGCTCCGGTGGCACACGTGACGTCGATGCCTGCGACGGGTTTCGCATAGCCACCCTCGACGTGGTGGGGTTCCAGTGCATCGCCATCGCCCGTGCCGAGCGCGTTGTCGGCGGCGTTGCCCACGCACCACAACCGGCCGTCATGATCGATCGCGCACGTGTGCTCCGCACCAGCTGCCACGGACTGCCACGGTCCTCCGTCGAGCTTCATCGGTGAGAGCACGTCGCTCGGCGAGCCACCGGTCCCGATCTGGCCGCGATCGTTCTGACCGAAGCACCAGAGGTCGCCCGTACCGCGGAGCGCGCACGCATGGGCGACACCACCCGTGACGGAGACCCAGTTCGCGGTCGGGTCTGGGGTCAGGACGCCGACCGGCACTGTCGCGTTCATCCCCATCGTGCCCGTGCCGAGCTGACCATGAGTGTTCTGTCCCCAGCACAGCAGGCGCCCCGCCGTGACGCCGCACGCCGAGTCGCCAAACGCGGCGATCGATTGCCACGTCTCGCTGCCGACCTGGCTCGGAGAATCGCTCTCCGTCATTCCCGTGCCGAGCTGACCGGAGTCCGCTTTGCCCCAGCACCACAGCGTGTCGTCACTCTGGATGCCGCACGTCGAGTGGAGCGCCGTCGAGACCGTCTTCCACGTGGAGCCGACGAGCTGCTTCGGAGTCAGCGCGGCCGTGGTGTCGCCGAAACCGAGTCGGCCGTCCGAGCCATCTCCCCAGCACCACAGCGAGTCGTCGGCTTGGATGCCGCACGCGTGATCTTCACCGACGGCGACCATCTTCCACGTACCTGCGATCGGCACCGGCGCACCGACCTGCATGCCACTCATGCCGTTGCCCACCTCGCCGCCGCTGTTGTCGCCCCAGCACCAGAGCGTTTGGTCCTGCTTGATCGCGCACGCGGTCGAGACAGTGACGGAGACGCTCGTCCAGTTCGCATCTGTCCCGACCTGCGTCGGTTCTCGGTGACCGACGGGATCCGGGGCGCCAAGGCCGAGCTGCCCCACGTCGTTGCGGCCCCAACACCACAGCGTGTGATCGAGGCGAATGCCGCACGAGCTCGTTGTCCCTGCCGCGATCTGAGCCCAGCGCGAGACGGGCGGCGGAGGCGGTCCCGCATCCGTGACGCCATGCAGGCCGAAAACCTCGTCACAACCGGCGAACGCGCTGACCGCCATGATGACGAGAGCAGCTGCACGCACCGATCGAGTATGTACCGCGCGACGCACGCCCTCAGTGTACAGCTTGGTGCTACGCCCAGGACTTGAACGGCGTCCTGATCAAACTCGCATTGTAGTAGCGAGGATCGTCACTGACCTCGCGTCCGACCCACACCGGTTTGTCGAACACTTCGTTCTCATCGGAGAGCTCGATCTCCGCGACGACGAGCCCCGCGTTCTCGCCCTCGAACACATCGATCTCCCACGTGTGCGCGCCGTGCTTCTCTTTGTGGCGGCGCTTCTGGATCAGTGGTTGTTCGCACAGGTGCAACATCGAGTCTGCATCGGCGGGCGGAATCGGGTACTCGAACTCCGCGCGTGTGACGCCCTGGTTGGGTCCCTTCACCGTGATCACGGCGCGCTCTCCCTCGCGCCGGACGCGGACCGTGCGCTCCTTGGCGGAGCTCAAATAGCCCTGAACATAGAGCTCGCCCTGCCCCTGCGGCTGCCAGCGCGCCGTGTCGACCAGGAACTTTCGTTCGATCTCCGCACCCATCTCCCGATCCTACGCCCACATCGCGACTTCGCGGGGTCTCGGTACATGGTCTGGTGATCGCGCACCATTCGTCGACTAAGATCGCGCCATGCCCGGCGTCCTCGTCGAAGTCTCGGCGCGCATCTTCTCCGTACCGGAGGAGTGCCCCTGCTGCGGCGCCGCGCCGAACACCGAGATCCGCGTGCAGCGCACCGGTTCGCGCGCAGCGAGCAACTCGGCGACCTCGCTCGACATCGTGTACTGCGCGAAGTGCCTCGCGCACCTCGCCGCGTTCGAAGGCGCAGGCCTGTGGTCCGCGGGCCTGCTCGTCGTCGGCCTCGTCGTCGCGATCATCCTCGCGATCTTCGTCAGCCTCGCCGGCCTCCTCGCCCTTCCCGTCGCGGTCATGCTCGCGTTCGTGATCACCACCCGCCGCCGCTACGCCGCGCGGAAGATGTGCGGCCCGTCGTGCGCGACCACGGGCAAGGCGCTCGCCTACCTCGGCTGGAACGGGACGAGCACCGCGCTCGAGCTCGCGTCGCCGACGTACGCTGCACGCTTCGCTGAAGCAAACAGCGAGCTACTCGTCAACCCGACGCCGCGCCTGCGCCAGCTGATCGAGGGCCTCCGCGTCGCGCGCCTCGCGGTTCCTACGCCAGCCGCGGCCGTCAAGGTCGTGACCGAGCCACCGACCGCGAGCGAGTGGGTCGCGCAGCTCGAGAAGGCCTCGGGGCCCGCGATGCGCCGACAGATCCTCGTGCGCGCTCTCGACGCCATCACCGAGGGAGCTGCGCGCGGCGAGCTGATCAGTGGCGCCGTTCGCGTCGAGCTCGCGCCGACGTACAAGGCGCTCTCCACGACGGGTGGAGAAGCGCAAGCGAAGCTGCTCGGCGAAGCGATCGCGCGAGTCACCGCCGACAACCTGCCTGGGCCCGTGCGCGACGCCGCGCTCGAGTCTCTCGAAGCGCGCCTGCGTTCGATCTAGCGCAGCAGCAAACGCACTCTACGCACCGTTCCAGCGCGGTGAACGACGCAGCGACGACATGCGCTATCCGGTGCTCGTGCGGTGCATCGCCTGCGACAGTGATGCGTTTTGCAGCTATGTCGCTTCGTGATCGGGCTCGAGCTCGTCGGCGACGTCGCCTGCGCGCTTGGCCCAGCGGTCGAGGAGGATCGCGACCACCATGTCGGCCATGACGTTCACGCCACTGCGGCAGCGCGCGAGGATCCAGTCGACCGTGAGCACGACCGGCAGGAGCGCGCCGATCGTCTCGTCGGAGAAACCGGCATTGGAGAGCACGAGCGGGAGGACGATGAGGCCTGCCTCGGGAATCCCCGCGACGCCGATGCCGGCCATCAGCGCGCTGAACACGATGGTGAGCTGCGCGCCGAACGTGATGTCCTTGCCAAGCGCCTGCGCGAGGAACACGGCCGCCATCGCCTCGTAGAGCGTGATGCCGTCGTTGTTGAAGTTCGTGCCGATGCATGCGGAGAGGCGCGCGGACGTGGGACCGACACCCATGTTCTCGAGCGACTGGAGCGTGACGGGCATCGTCGCGAGCGAGGAGTTCATCGACAGACCGGTGATGACCGCGTTCACGCCGTGCTTGGCGAAGTCGCGCGGGTGGATGCCGCCGATCAGCCACGACACGAGCGGGTAGTAGACGAGCGCGTGGAGCGCGAAGCCGAGGAGGATGACGCCGAGGAATCCAGAGAGCGCGCTGAACGTGCCGAGCCCGGCTTTGCCGATGACCTGCGCGACGACGCAGAACACGGCGAACGGGACGACATGCACGACGTACGTGAGCATCCGCATCAGGACGTGGTAGCCGCCGGCGATCGCAGCGACGAGCGTGCTGATCTCGTGCGTCCGTTCGGTGTCGTTCTTCTCGGCCGCCTCGCGACGGATCTGGCGAATGGCAGCGCCGCCGAGGATGGCGAGGAGCACGAGCGCGATGACGTTGTTCTCGGTGAACGGATGCGCGACGGACTCGGGGATCCAGCGCGAGACCATCTCGAGGAACGAGAGCGACGTGCCGGCCGGCGCCTTGCCGATCGTGTCGTGGGACAGACCCGCGATCTGGGCGGTGTGATCGCGCCACGCGTAGCCCGGGTGCAGGACATTCATCAGCACGAGGCCGATGCAGAACGCGACGGTGACGTTCGCGGCGCAGATGACGAGGAGGCGGACGCCGGCCTTGACCGAGACGTTCGTGCGCGTGATCGCGTCGAGAACGGCGAACACGACGAGCGGAACCGCAAGCGTTTTCAGCAGGCGGATGACGAGGAGCCCCAGCTTGCCCAGGTCCTCTGTCGTGAAGTTCCCGATGATCGCGCCCTTGCCGAAGATCAGGCCGATCGCGGCGCCGAGGGCGACACCGGCGATCACGCGCAGGTAGAGCGGAAGATGCAGCCGCCGCATGGGTGAGCAGCGTACCTCGGGTACGATAGGGAGAGTGGTTGACTCGCGCACCACCGTCGGCGGATCTCGCGAATCTCGGGTGGCGAAGTTGTTCGCGTCGCCTGCGAGCGTGTTGATCATCTTGCCTGCGCTCGTGATCGCGGTCGGCTTCACCGTGTTGATGCTCGGTCGCCGGGCGACGCGCGAGAGCAGCGAGGGGTTGGCGCGCACGCAGCTCGAGCTCCAGGCCGACGAGGTGCGCAAGGACGTGAAGTTCGCGTTCGGCCAGGCGGACCCGGTGCTGTCGAGCCTGAAGTTGCTCGCGGAGCCCGCGCTACCGACGCAGGACGCCGCGCTGCGCATGCGCGACGTGGTGATCGGTCGGCCCGGCATCGCGAACGCGACGATCGTGTTCCCCGTCGGCGTCATGTGGGGCACGTACACCGACCGCAACAATGGCGAGCTCCGCGTGCAGGAGACGCGGGCGGCCGAGAAGATGGAAACCGACTATCGCTTCGTGAACGGCGAGGCGCAGAAGGTCGACGAGGTGAAGTCGGCGTACGACCCGATCTCGCGCCCGCAGTACCAGACGGCGGTCAAGGAGGGAAAGCGGACGTGGATGCCACCGCGCACGTTCGAGAGCTCGCATCGCACGGGCATCACCGTCGTGGAGCCCGTGTACGGAGCGGACAAGGAGCTGACGGCAGTTCTCATCGTCGACTTCGATGTCGGCGAGCTGTCCAAGTTCGTGAGCAAGTCGGCGCTCGTCGGTGCACGCACGGTGCTGTTCACGCCCGACGGGACGATCCTCGCGTATCCGTCGGCCGCGATTCCCGAGACGGCGATGAAGGAGCGGCGCCTGCTGCGCTACTCCGATTTTCACGAGCCCGCGCTCGACGCATTGTTCGCGAAGCTCAAGGAAGCACCGCTCGGCGACGAGTCGCAACGGTTCATGCGCATCGAGGCGACGACGGGCGCCTATCTCGCGTCGGTCGCCGTCGTGAACAAGGGCCGGAACTCCGTCGTGCCGCTCGATTCGTATCTCGCCACGCTCGTGCCCGAGAGCGCGCTGTTTGGCGCGATGAAGAAGCTCGATCGCAATTCCATCATGGCGTCGGCAGCGGCCGTGGCGATCGCGCTCGGTGCGGCACTCATGTTCGCGTGGAACCTCGTGCGCATCAAACGCGCCGTCGGTGTCGCGCGCGCCGCGGCCAAGAACGCAGAGGAGCGCGCGGCGCAGCTCGGCAGCTATCGGCTCGTCGAGCGGCTCGGTCAAGGCGGTATGGGCGAGGTGTGGCGCGCGGAGCACCAGTTGCTCGCGAGAAACGCCGCCATCAAGCTCGTCCGCCGCGAGGTGCTCAACGATCCGGGCCACGCGGAGTACGTCCACGAGCGCTTTCGCCGTGAAGCGCAGACGCTCGCATCGCTGCGATCGCGCCACACGATCGAGCTGTTCGACTACGGTGTCACCGACGACGGTTCGTTCTTCTTCGTGATGGAGCTGCTCGACGGCATGGACCTCGCGCAGCTCGTGCGCCAGCACGGACCACAGCCGGCCGCGCGCGTGATCAAGCTCCTCGCGCAGGCGTGTCAGTCGCTCGCCGAAGCGCACGACGCGGGCCTCCTCCACCGCGACATCAAGCCGGCGAACCTGTTCACCTGTCGCGCCGCCGACGAGGTCGACATCCTCAAGCTCCTCGACTTCGGCATCGTGCACAACATCGCCGAGCCGATCGAAGAACCGCGTCCGACGGGTGGTGCTCGCGCCACGCTGCCGGGTCAATCGGGCGAGCGCCTGACCACCGAAGGCGTCGTGATCGGCACGCCCGGGTACATCCCACCCGAGCAGGCGATCGGAGGGCAGCTCGACGCGCGCGGTGATCTCTACGCACTCGCATGCGTCGCATGGTGGTTGCTCGTCGGCGACGAGGTCTATCCGCGGCGCTCCGGCGACGATGCGGTCCTGCAAGCGCACGTCACCGAGCCGATTCCGATCCTCTCCGACAAGGTTCGCGGCTGGATGCCGGTGGAGCTGGAGGACGTCATCGTCCAGTGTCTTGCGAAGGATCCGCGCGACCGGCCGGCTGACGCGCGGACACTCGCCGAGATGCTGTACGCGATCGAAATTCCTCCCGAGCACGCGTGGGGTCGCCAGAAAGCCGCCGCCTGGTGGAAGCGCTTTGCGCCAGAGCCGACCAAAGTCAGCGAGGCTCCGACGGCGCAGGGCGTTCTCGTCGCCAAAACGGACCCGCCGCCAGAAACGCAGAGTGGACCGACGGCGGCAGGAACTCCCGGGGGCTTCTCGCGCTCGTCGGCAGATATGCAGACCGTCGCGAGGAAGATCTCCGGCAACAACACGGGTCTCCCACCCCCGATGCCCTCGGGTCCGCCCCCGATGCCGACCGAAGCATCGGGCGAAGTCTCGTCGTCGACGCCGGCCAAGGATTCGCCAGCTACCGTCGTCTCGCGCCGCAGTCGCGGCTGATCACGTCGGCGTCACGGCGGGCATCTCCGTCGTGATGTGCGTCGCCTCGTTCTTCTTCACGGCGACGGCGAGCTCCTCCGCGACGAGGCCCGCAGCAGCGGCAGGCACGCCTTCGGTGAGCTGTTCGTAGACCTCGGTCGCGCGGTCGTCGATCTCTTTCTCCGCTTCGTGTTGGCCGTGCTCGCCCGGGAGGTCGAGGCGCAGCTCGCGGATGAGCATCTGCATCCCGGCCGCGAGGGGCAGCGCGAGAAGAGCGCCGAGGATGCCGGCGAGCGTGCCTCCGACAAGAAGCGCGATGAGAACGATCGCGGGCGGCAGGCGGAGCGTGCGGCCGTAGACGCGCGGCACGAGGATGCGTGACTCGAACTCTTGGTAGAGGAACATGATGAACAACACTGCGAGCGTGGTCGCGAGGCCGTGTGGTGTCACAGCGACAACGACCGGCGCCGTCGCGATGTAGCCACCCACGAAGGGGATGACGTCCGTGAGTCCTGCGAACAGCGCGATCGCGAGCGCGTTCTCAGCGCCGGCGCCGGAGAGGATCACGAACACGAACAGCGCGATGGAGAGGGACGTGATCAGCTGGCCGCGCATGTAACCGCCAACGATGACCTTCAGCTCGAGGAGGATCTTCGCGAGCTTCACGTGGTGGTGGCGCGGGATCACCGAGTAAAGAAGGCCTTTGGATCGGACGGGATCCGCCAGAAGGTAGATCGCGAGGAACAGCGTCGAGAGACCGTACCCGACCATCTCGAGCAGCCGCGTCGAGTAGCCGAGGACGACACCACCCGCACGCGCGCCGATGTCATCGAGCGGGAGCTCGCCAATCGCCTTGGTGAGGGACTTCGCCCAGGGATAGTCGGCGAGGCGATCGATGAGCTTGGCGCGCTCGACAGGAGCTTGCCCGATCAGATCGATCACCTGCGATGCGAGCGGCGGGACCATCAGGAGGATCACGCCCGTGAGCGCGACTGCCGCGATGACAAAGACGAGGACGAGCGCGCGACCGCGGCGAAGGCCCTTGTTCTCCAGCCACGCGACGAGCGGATCGAACGTGCCGACGAGCATCAGCGCGACGATGACGACCATGAGGACCGCGGTCAGCTGACCGAGCAGCCAGATCGCAGCCGTCGCGCCGAGCACGAGGAGGATGGTGCGCGGAGCGATCTCGATGCGCAGCGTCGAAGTCGTCTTTTCCGGCGCCATCCCGGGGGTCTGGATGTGCGGACGTCGTGCCAGCGCAAGTCCTTGTGGGGAGCGCGGATCGGCACGGCGGACGTGGCGTGGACGCACAGTGACGCGTGACAGCGAGCGCAGCGTGCGCGCGCGCCACATCGCTCTCGTGAAGTCGTAAGCTGCAGCCTGGTGTGGATTTCGCTCCTCATGGGCGTGTTTGTCGTCTGGTTCGCGATCGTCGGCGCGACGTTGATCCTGCAGCGCCGTTCAGCGGCCGCGACGCTCGCGTGGCTATTCGCGCTCGCGTTCCTGCCGTTGATCGGGCTCGTCATCTATCGCCTGATCGGGCCACTGCGCCTGGAGCGCAAGAAGATGAAGCGCACGATCAGTCGCCGAGCGGTGCGCGAAGTGCTGCAGGCCCAAGCGTCGCTCGCGGATGACGTGGTCGAGCACCAGCAGCTCGCGCATATCGGCGTGGAGCTCGGTGAAGCCGCGGCCCTCCGTGCGGGCGAGGTGACGCTGTTCTTCGACGGAGACAGTGCCTACCAGGCGATCCTCGCTGCGGTCGCGGGCGCGCAGAAGCACATCCACCTCGAGTACTACATCTGGGAGCCCGACACGATCGGCACCGAGTTGCGCGACGTGCTCATCGAGCGCCGCAAGGCAGGTATTCCAGTGCGCATGGTCGTGGACGCGACCGGATCGAGCGATCTGAAGGGGACGTGGCTCGAGCCACTGCTCGCCGCGGGCGTCGAGTTCGCACTGTTCAATCCCGTGCGCCTGCGGACACTGCGCGTACGCCGACCTGACTTCCGCACGCACAGGAAGATCGTCGTCGTGGACGGCACCGTCGGGTTCACGGGTGGGATGAACATCTCGGATGACCACAGTCAGTCGCGAAGCCCGCAGAAGTACTGGCGCGACACCCACCTGCGCGTCACCGGCGCGGCGGTGTGGCCCCTGCAGCGCATGTTCATGGAGGACTGGTACTTCGCGGCAGAGGAGCTCTGCCCGATCAACGACGAGACGTATCCGGCACCGACGCGCGATGGCGAGCACCTCGTGCAGATCATCGGATCGGGTCCCGATTCCGCGCAGTTCGCGATCCACAAGATGTTCTTCACCATCTGCAACCAGTCGAGAGAGCGCCTCTGGCTGACGACTCCATACTTCGTGCCTGACGAGCCGATGCTGCTCGCGATCACGAGCGCGGCACTGCGCGACGTCGACGTGCGGTTGATCGTACCCAAGCGCGGCGATAGCCGGCTCGTCGATATGGCCGCGCGCAGCTACTTCACCGACCTGCTCGAGGCGGGCGTGAGAGTCTACGAGTACGACGCGCGGTTCATCCACGCGAAGACCATCGTCAGCGATCAAGACATCTCCGTGGTCGGCACGGCGAACCTCGACAACCGCAGCTTCCGCCTGAACTTCGAGGTCGCAGCGATCGTCTTCGGCGAGTCGGCGAACTCCGAGCTAGCGCACGCGTTCCTCGAAGATCTCAAGCACGCGCGCGAGGTGATCCGGAGCGAGTTCGATCGCCAGCCGTTCAAGACGCGCCTGGGCCAAGCGAGCGCGCGCCTGATCTCGCCGCTGCTCTAGTACGCTCCGAGCATGCGGTTCAGCGAGCAGGCATTCCACGCGCAGCACCCGGTCGGTCGCGTCGGGGTTCTCGATAGCGTGCGCGCACGGTGTCGCGCCTGCGCACGCCGCCCGGCGCAGCGAGCAAAGGAGTACGCAGACTTCGCACTCGGCACGGGAGCTGCTGCCTTACAGCTCGTCATGATGAAGCTCTCTCTCGTTGCTGCGACTCTCTTCGCCGTCTCCACCGCTTCCGCGGACTCGACGCTCATCACCACGCCCCAGCACCGCGACGGCATGGTCCTCGGCGCCACGATCGACGGTGGTCACATCGGATGCGAGACCGACAAGAGCAACGACTGCGGCAGCGGCGTGCGCCCCGCGGGCGGCTTCTCGATCATGGCGGGCGGGATGATCACGCCGATGCTCGCGCTGACGGGCGAGCTGTGGGGCATGGGTCATACCGAAGACAGCATCACCGCGAGCCAGCTGCTCGCGACGGTGAACCTTCGTGCGTGGATCGTTCCGCGCCTGTGGGTGCAGGGCGGCCTCGGCGCCGCGCGCAGCAAGCTCACGTGGGACGACGGCAACTTCGTGATGGCCATGTCCACATCCGACGTCGTGCCTGCGTTCACGGCTGCCGTCGGCGTCGAGCTCGTGCACTCGCCGACGTTCGCACTCGATCTTCAGCTGCGCGGCGGATCGGGCTTCTACCGCGGCGACGCGCGAGTGTGGAATACCGCACTGGGCCTCGGCGCCACCTGGTACTAGCGCTCGCACACGAGATACGCTGACCGCGTGCGATGGCTCGTAGCAGCGGCGGCGATGGGAGCCGCGTGCAGTCCAACGCTGAGCGAGTACGACCAGATCTATTCGCATGCGGGCGATGGCCGCATCGTCTGTAGCTTCGACATCGACAACAAGAACGAAGTCTCGACGGATGCGATCGCGACGGGCCTCGATCGCGCGTCTGTCGAACAAGAGATCGTCCACCTCTACTCGCACAAGCCGGCGGGCACCGTCGACGTGAGCACGATCGAAGAGGTGATCGCCGCTGCAGCCGATCGCGACTTGCCGTTTGTCACGTACGAGGACATCGCGACCGCTCAGAAGGGCGACGACCTGTATGGCCTCGCGTTCAGCTTTGACGATCACGACATCGTCGGTTGGCATCCACTGATCCCGCTGTTTGCCCGCTACGGCGCACGCGTGACGTTCAACATCAGCTCGTTTCACACACTGAGCGAGGACGAGCTCGTGATGCTGAAGGACCTGCAGGATGCAGGGCACGCGATCGAGTATCACAGCACCAATCACGAGGACGCGGCCGCGCTGATCGCGGACCTCGGACCAGAAGGGTATGACGAGACGGATATCGAACCGGACCTCGCACTCATGCGAGCCGCTGGCTACGATCCCAAGGCATTCGCGTATCCATTTGGATCACGCAGCAAGGCGAGCGACGAGCTACTGCTCGGCATCTTCCCGGTCCTCCGCGCGAGCTCGTTTAACTGTCCCCGATGATCCGCCGCGCCCTCCCCCTATTGCTGCTGATCGGCACCGCACGTGCCGACGACGATCCGCCCGTGGACTCGCCGACGTCGGCAACGCTCGAGCGCACGGACCTCGATCACCGCGCTCACATCAGCGAGACGGATCTGCTGCGCGACCTCCCGGGTGCAACCGTGCTCGCGCAAGGTGGTCGCGCCAACGACCTCCTGATGCGTGGCTTCTCCAGTAGCAGCGGTCCCGTGCTGCACGTCGAGGTCGACGGAGTGCCCGTCGATCTCCTCACGCACGCATACGCGAGCGGATACGCAGACACGCACTTCGTCATCGCGGATACGGTCTCCCGTATCTCGCTCTACGAGGGTGCGTATGCGGCGCGGTACGGAACATCGGCGACGGCGGGAACACTCGACATCACGACGCTCGATCACGTGACCGGCCCGACGATGCGAATGACGTCGTGGCTGTTCGCAGACTCGCAAGCCACGGTCGACCGGCTGAGGCACGTTGGCTATCAGCTCACAGGCATGGCGAGCCCCGACGTGAAGAACGGCAGCGCACTCCTCGCAGCCGAGATCGCAAACGACGACGGGCCGTACGTGCATCCCGAGCGATTTCGTCGCGGCCACGTGCTCGGCAAGTGGAAGCAGTCGGTGGGAGGTGGGGTGGCGTCGGCGATGGTGCAGTTCTACTCGGGTCGCTGGTTCGACTCGGGCTTTCTACCGCGCGCTGCGATCGACGCGGGCCGGCTCTCGCCTTTCTCTGCTGCCGACGCCACGCAAGGCGGCATCGAGCGCCGTGCGAGTGCGAGCGTCGCGTACGAGACGTCGCACGCGAGCAAGAAGCACAAGAACGCGTCGACGTGGCACCTCGGCGCGTACATCGTCGACAGCGATCTGCGCCTCTACGCGAACCCGACGCTGTTCCGGGACGACACGGACAATGGCGACCAGATCGAGTCCGTCGATCAGCGCGTCTACTACGGCGTCGACGGCTGGTGGCGCCACACGTACCACATCGGCCCCGTGACGAGCACGCTGCGCATCGGCGTGCAGGCTCGTGCCGATCACGTCACAGCCCAGACATGGCACGACGAGCGCCGGTTGCGCCTGGAGACGTGCAACGCGGTGATGAATCCATGCACGGACACAGCGCCGCAGCAGAGCATGATCGCGGCGTACGCCGAGAAGACGTCGGACGTCGGGCGACTCCGCGTGCAACCTGGCGTCCGCATCGAAGAGAACGTCTGGAACGTCGACGATCGCGACGCCGATACGATGCTCGGGCACACGACGCTCGGCGGCACGGGCGCGCGGACGCGCATCACCCCTCGCCTTGCGCTCACCTATCGCTTCGACGCGGTCGATCTGTTCGCGGGCGCAAACCTCGGCGCGCTCGGTACCGATGCGCGGGCCGCCGTCGAGCACAGCGGCTACGGAACGTATGACCGCACGCGCGCGGCAGAGACGGGAGCGCGGTTTCATCCGAGCGATCAGCTCGCCGCTGCGCTTTCGCTGTGGTGGTCCCGGGTCGATGCACACCTCGCGTGGATTCCCTCCGAGGGACGCGGAGAAACGGTACCGCGCACGTCTCGTCGAGGCGCGGAGGCACGCGTCGTGTTCACACCGCAGCCCTGGCTGGCGTTCGATGCGTCACTCGTGATCGCGCGCGGCCACGAAGATCCCGAGGACGGTCCATCGACACCGGTACCGCTCATGGCGCGCACGTCGGGCAACGGCGGTGTGAGCGTGTCGCGCGGTCCCTGGTTTGGCGCGCTGCGCGTGCGCGCCCTCGGTGTGCGCCAGACGACCGATCCGACGCGGTCCGCCACCGGCTGGACGCTCGTGGACGTCGTCGCAGGAACGCGCTGGCGCGACATCGAGCTGACGCTCACCGTACAGAACCTGCTCGATACGCGTTGGTACGAGGCCCAGTTCGCCAGTGATGTTCGGACGTCGCGCACCGTCGACGTCACCGACGACCTGCTGGTCAGCGTCGGTCAGCCGCTCACCGTGTCACTGACGCTCGGCTACGCGCCGCACTAGCGAATGGTCTCCTGCTTGCACCACCTAGGTGCATGCTGACCATTCTTCTTATCGTCCTCATCATCTCGCTTCTCGGCGGTGGTTTTGGCTACAGCCGCTACGGTGCGGCCGGCATGTCCCCGGCTGCTCTCGTCGGTATCATCCTCGTCGTGCTGCTCCTGATGGGTCGCCTGTAGCCCGCCTGTTCGGGTGAGAGACGGGGCGTCCGCGCGCTGGTACCGTCAGCGCGATGGATTCGAAGGAAACCCCGATCCGCATCGAGCACCGCGAAGCGCTCGCGTACCTGCTCACCGAAGCAGCCGAGATCGAACACGGTCTCATGGGCTGCTATTTGTACGCGGCGTGGAGCCTCGGTGCGCGCGACACGAACCGCCCGCACGGCGAAGCGATCGAGCGTTGGCGCAAGGTCATCCTCGAGGTCGCGTTCGACGAGATGCAGCACCTCGCGAGCGTCGCCAATCTCTCCAACGCGATCGGCGCGATGCCGCACTACCAGCGCAACAACTATCCCGTCGCGCCGGGTTATCACCCGGCCGGCGTGGTGGTGTCGCTCGCCCCCTTCTGCCTCGCGACGATCGAGCACTTCATCTATCTCGAGCGACCCGAGGGCAGCGAAGATCCCGATGGGGCCGGTTTCACCTCGCCCGCGAACTACGCGCGCGGCGGTCGCGAGGATCGGCTCGTCCCCGGCGCACACGACTACAAGACGGTCGGGCACCTCTACCGCGGGATCGAAGAAGGCCTCGCCCACCTGGCGGAGAAGCTCGGCGAAGCAAACCTGTTCGACGGCGATCCACGCCTGCAGCTCGACGGAAAGCTGCTCGCGATGCCGGCCGTCACGCCGATCACGGATGTCGCGAGTGCACGCGTCGCGATCGAAGCGATCGTCGCGCAGGGCGAAGGCGCGGCCGGTTGTCCGGAGGGCTCGCACTACATGCGCTTTGTCGGCGTGCGCAACGAGCTGCGCGCGATCCTCGCGAAGGAGCCCGACTTTTCCCCCGCGAGTCATCGCGCGACGAACCCCGTGATGCGCAAGCCGCCGATCGCCGAGAATCGCATCTGGGTCGACGCCGAGCCCGCCGCGAGCGTTCTCGACGTGGGCAACGCGCTCTACGTGTTCATGCTGCGCGGGCTCGGCACGCTGACCTCGCCGGTGGCGCTCAATCCGATCGCGAGGTCCCTCGCGCTGCAATGTGCGCTGCAGGGAATGCGCGTGATGTCGCCGCTCGGCGAATTGCTCGCGGAGCTTCCCGCCTCGACGACGAATCCCGACGTGAAGGCAGGCCTGACCTTCACGATGTCGCGCTCGGTCACGCCCATGCCAGAGCCGCGCGGTGCATTGCGTTCGCTGCACGAGAACGCGGCGAGCATCGCGATCGGCCTGCGCAAGCATGTGGTGCCGCTCGCGCCTGCGCTCGAAGGCGCCGCCGCCGCGATCGAGTCGCTCGCGAAAGAGCTCGCCGACGCAGCCGAGGAAGCCGTAGCTCCGACTCTCGACGGCGCCCCCGCTCCCAAGAAGAAGCTGCCCATCGCACCGGCTGACTACAACCCCGGCGCGATCGAGGTCGTGAACGGCGAGAAGATCACGATCCTCTACGAGGGAAAGCGCTGCATCCACACGCGTCACTGCGTGCTGCAGACGCCCGGCGTGTTCCTCGCGAACGTCAAAGGTCCATGGATCCACCCCGACGACGCGGAGATCGAGCACCTCGTCCACACCGCGAAGGACTGCCCGTCCGGCGCGATCCGGTACGAGCGCCACGACGGTGGCCCCAACGAGGCACCGCCCGACGTCAACGTCCTGCGCATTCGCGAGGCAGGTCCGTACGCGCTGAACGCGACGACCAACCTCATCGGTCACGGGCCGCTGCTGCGGGCGACGCTGTGCCGTTGCGGTGCGTCCCAAAACAAGCCGTTCTGCGATGGCTCGCACCACGTGATCGAGTTCGACGCGACCGGCGAGCCCACGACGCGCGAGTCCAAGCCGCTCGACGTGCGCGGCGGCGATCTCGAAGTGCGGCCGCTCGAGAACGGCCCGCTCCAGGTCACCGGCCCGCTGGAAATCTGCTCGGGCACCGGGCGCACCGTCGATCGCTTGAACGGCGTCCGCCTCTGTCGCTGCGGCGGCTCGGCGACCAAGCCGTTCTGCGACGGCACGCACGCGAAGATCGGCTTCAAGAGCACGAACGAGCCGACCATCCCCCCGGGCGAGGTCTCCGCCTCCCAGCCCAACGCCGTCCGCCTCGGCTCGAAGATCTAGCGAGTAGCCCGGGGTCCGCCCCCAGGCAGGACCCCATCATTTCGCGAGCAGGGCCCTCAGGGTGTCGGCGAGCTCGACCTTGCCGTTGATCGCGCGGTGGCCGCTCTCGGCCTTGAGGTGGCCAGCCGCAAGGCTCGTGTACATCTCGAGGTAGAGCTTCGCGACGGGCTCGGCGACACCCATGCCGGTGAACGTGGCCACGAGCGCGTCGAGCGGAGCGTCCACGGCGAGGATGGTCTTGCCGAGGATCGCCGAGACGGCCGCGGCCGCATCCTCCGTCGAGTAGTCGCGCGGGCCTGACAGCTCGATGATGGTGCGCGCACCGTGCGGACCTTCGACGAGCGCGGCGGCAACCGTGCGACCGATGTCGGCCGTCGCGACCTGCGGGAAGCGCAGCGCCTTGGGCGTGAACGTGGGGAGGATGTTCTGCGCGAGCGCGCCAAACGACATGCCCCAGTTCTCCTGGAAGAACGCAGCGCGCACGGCCGTGAACGGAATCTTGGCCGCTGCGAATTCCTTCTCGGCGCGACCGAGCCCGGCGATCGGGCCGGTGCCGCTCGGCAGGTGCGCACCGAGCGACGACAGCAGCACGAGGTGCGGAACCTTGGCCGTCAGCGCGGCGTTGGTGATGTTCTTCGTGCGGCGGGCCTGCTCGCCGAGCGGATCGGATGCGCCGAGGTTGGGCGGCAGCAGTACGAACACGCCGTCGGTGCCAGCGAACGCCTTGGCGAGAGTCGCCTCGTCGTCGACGTCGGCGATGGCGACCTCCGCGCCCTTGGACTTCCACTCTGCACCCTTGGCCGCATCGCGAACGATGACGCGGACTTGCTTGCCCTGTGCGAGCAGCGTGGTGGCAGCGACCGAACCCGTGTGACCCGAGACTCCAGCGATTGCGTACATGGCGTTTCTCCTGTGGGACCCAATCTGCGCTCGCCCTGCGTATTTGGGAAATCGATGATACGAATAGCCATCATGCACGACGTTCATGGCGAGCTCGCCGGCATCGACCTGAACCTGGTCCTCGCGCTGGATGCGCTGCTCACCGAACGCCACGTCACGCGCGCGGCGCAACGGCTGGGCCTCACGCAGTCAGCCGCGAGTCACGCGCTGAAGCGGTTGCGCGACATGCTCGATGATCCGCTGCTCGTGCGAGGCCCGAACGCCGCGCTCGTGCCGACGCCGCTCGCGGATCGACTCGCGCCCCAGGTGCGCCGGATCCTCGGCGAGCTGGCCGGTGCGCTGCGCGGCGAGACGTTCGATCCCGCGACGGCGAAGCACACGTTCCACGTCGGAGCGTCGGACGCGGTCGCGCTCGTGCTGTTGCCGCCGCTCGTCGCGCGCCTCGCGAAGGTCGCACCGAACATCGATCTGTGGATCCACTACGCGTACACCGACTGGGGGGACGACGAGCTCGCGGGCGGCAAGCTCGACCTCGTGCTCGGTCCGCCAGCGTCGCGCCCCGCCGGCGCGTACGAGAAGCTGTTGTTCGACGACTCGTTCGTGTGCGTGATGCGCAAGGGGCATCCTCTCGCGAAGGAGAAGCTGACCGTGTCGCGTTACTGCTTGTACGGTCACGTCATGGTCGCGCCGCGCGGGACACCGGGCAGCATCGTCGACTCCGCGCTCGAGAAGTTCGGTCGCACGCGCCGCATCGCGCTCGCGGTTCCGCACTTTCTCACCGTCCCCTACTGCGTCGCGGCCACCGATCTCATCGCGACTCTCCCCACGCGCGTCGCCAACGTCGTCGCCGATTCGGTGGGCCTCGTGCGAGTACCTCCGCCGTTCGACATCCCCCGCTTCAAGATCAGCGCGGCATGGCACGAGCGCCGCCATCACGACGCCACCCACCGCTGGTTGCGCGAGCAACTCCTCGCTGTCGCCTCCGAGATCCGCTGACGATCCGGTGGGTTATAAGAAAGACGAAAAACGTTCGCGGTCCATGTCGAACGCGCGCCGCCGGCTCCGACTAGGAGTCACACACCACGAAAGGTACTGACCATGAAGTTCATGCTGATGATGAATACCCCCGCCGGCGGCGACTACCAGATCATGAAGTGGCCCGAGCAGGACATCAAAAACCATATGACGTTCATGCACGCCATCAACGCGAAGCTCCAGAAGGCCGGCGAGCTCGCCGACGGCCAGGGACTCTCCGCTCCCAGCAAGGCAAAGCTCGTGAAGGCAGCGCCCGACGGGCACCCGATCACGGACGGCGTGTTCGCGGAAGCGAAGGAGTTCCTCGCGGGCTTCTGGATCGTCGACGTGCCCACCGCGGAGCGGGCGTACGAGATCGCGGCCGAGATCTCGATGGCACCCGGCATCGGTGGCAAGCCGCTGTTCATGTCTCTCGAGGTTCGCGAAGTCATGTTCGTGACGCCGAAGGACGCGTAGTGCTCGATCGGGCCACCCAGCACCAGTTGCGCGAGCTGACGCCACAGGTGCTCGGTGCGCTCGTGCGCCGCTACGGCAACTTCGCCGCGTGTGAGGACGCTGTCCAGGAGGCGCTCATCGCGGCAGCAGCGCAGTGGCCCGACAAAGGCGCCCCCGACAACCCGCGCGGTTGGCTCATCCGCGTCGCCGCGCGCAAGTTGATCGATGACGTGCGCAGCGATGTCGCGCGCAAGAATCGCGAGCATCTCGTCGTCTCGGCTGTCTCCCCGGAGGATCAAATGGCGCTCTCCGCCGCCGACGCGATTCCAGATCACGATGACACGCTCGACCTCCTGTTCATGTGCTGTCACCCGTCGCTGACGCCACCCTCTGCGATCGCACTCACGCTGCGCGCGGTGGGTGGTCTCACGACGCCGGAGATCGCAGCCGCGTTCCTCGTGCCGGAAGCGACGATGGGCCAACGCATCTCGCGCGCCAAGCAGACCATCGCGGACTCCGGCGTCGCGATCGAGCGACCATCCGACGACGATCGCCGCACGCGCCTCGCCGCCGTGATGCACACGCTCTACCTCATCTTCAACGAGGGCTACACCACGTCGAGCGGCCCGGCGTTGACCCGGCTCGACCTCGCGCACGAAGCGATCCGCCTCACGCGCATGCTTCACCGCGTGGCGCCCGATCACGCCGAGGTCGATGGCCTGCTCGCTCTCATGCTGCTCACCGATGCGCGGCGCGAGGCGCGGACGGGTTCCGCCGGTGAGCTCGTTCCTCTCGACGAACAGGATCGCACGCGCTGGGATGCGGCGCAGATCGCCGAGGGCACCGCGCTCATCGCGGCCGCGTTCCCGCGCGGCGCTGTCGGTCCGTACCAGATCCAAGCCGCCATCGCCGCCTGCCACGACGAAGCGGCGACGGTCGACGCCACCGACTGGGCTGAGATTCGTTCGCTCTACGGGCTCCTGCTGCGCATCGAGGACAGCCCGATGGTGCGCCTCAATCACGCCGTCGCCACCGCCATGGTGGATGGTCCGGCCGCCGGACTCTCCGAGGTCGCGCCACTCGCGAAGGATGCGCGCCTCAAGGATCATCACCGTCTCCACGCCGTGCGTGCGCACTTGCACGAACGCGCAGGCGACACCGCCGCCGCGATCAGCGGATACGCGAAGGCGGCCGAGCTGACCTCGTCTATCGCCGAGCGCGACTACCTGCTGATGCGCGCCGCGCGCCTGCGCTGACCTGTTGAGATTACTTCGTGATCTTCATCATGCAGTTGCCGTACTTCATGGCGAAGTCCTGCATCTTCTTCTGCTCGTCGGCGCTCGGCTTGGGTGTCGCCGGATGCTTGCTCTCCATTTCCTTGCCCCACGCAACGAGCTCGGCGCCGACCTTGTCCGTGCACGCTTTGTCCGTGCACGCGCACATCTTGTCGGCGTACTCGCTCATCTTCGCGAGGCCCTCCTTCACGACCGGGTCACCGCCCGGCCCCGCCGCTTCCACCGGCGCCGCCGCGGAACCGCTGCCGATCTCCGCCCCCGCTGCGCCCGTCGCCGTTGTCATGCACGCGGCGTAGTCCTTCGCAATGTCGGTCACCTGCTTCACCGTGGCATCGTCGGGCTTGGGCGGATTCCCATCGGCGAGCATCTTCCTCGTCATCTCCTTGCCCCAGGCGCTGTAGTCGGCGTTCACCTTCTCGGCGCACCCCTTGTCCTTGCACGCGCACATCTGATCCTTGAACGTCGCGACCTTCGCGACGATGGCTTTCGGATCAAACGACGACGTCGCAGCTGCCGGGCTACCTGTCGTTGCGCTTCCGGTCGTCGTCGCGCTACCGGCGGCCGAGCCACTGCCCGCCGTGGCGTTCTCCGCGCCCTTCTTGCACGCACCAACCGCGAGCATCGAGACTACCGAGACAAACGCGAGCGAGAGCTTCTTCATCCCGAGGGCAATACCACGCCTCCTCACTGCGCACGGAGAACACGCCGCCGAGCCCACGCCTCTGTTAACGTCGCGCGATGGCGAAATCGACGGACACCTGGCGGATCGTTCCGCTCAACGAGATCGGGCCGATCCGGTTTTGGTACACGCGTGCGGAAGTGAAGAAGGCGCTCGGCGGGAAACCGACGACGTTCAAGAGGACGCCGGACTCGGTCAGCCTGACCGACACCTACAAAGTGGGCCCGCACCAGGTGCACGTATCGTACGACGCCGAAGATCGTTGCGACCTCGTCGAGGTGTCAAGCGCGGCGCTCGGCGGTCCCGAGCTAGACAAGCGCGGCTTCCTGCGTCGGCCGTTCGCCCGCACGCTCGAGTGGGCTCGCGGACTGGATCCGGATCTGCTGTCCGACCGCAGGAGCTTCGCGTCACTGCGCCTCGGCATTACTGCCTCCACAGCGAGCGAGCTCATCGACTCGGTCGGTGCGTTTCGCGAAAATTACTTCGACACGCTCAAGCGCGCGTACGCGCACTAGCTATTCGGCGGACGCGACCGCGGCCTTGATGAACGCGACAGCCTCGGGGAAGCGACTCGCGATATCGGGCTTCGCGATGAGCGCTTCCTGAATGACGCCCTCGAGGCGGAAGCTCGTCGCCATGCCGGCGTCGGCAGATGCTTGCGTCATCACCTTCGCGAGAGCGAGCGCGCTGGGCGAGAGGGACGCGAGGTGCGTGGCCTTCGCGAGGACGCGCGCATCGAACGCGTCCGCAGTGACGACATCGTGGATGAGGCCGTAGCGCTCCGCCGTACGCGCCTTGATCATGCGGCCGGTCAGGACGAGCTCGCGAGCGCGCGGTTCGCCGACGGCGCGGACGAGAGTCGTCGTGCCCCCGACGTCGGGAATGAGACCGAACGCGATCTCGGGAAGGCCCATGACGGTGTCCTCGGTCGCAATGCGGATGTCGGCGGCGAGGACCATCTCGAGCGCCATGCCGATGCACGCACCGTGAAGCGCGGCGATGACGGGTTGGTGCAGGCGCGCGAGGCGATGGAACGTGTTCTGGAGCTCGTGGTGGAGGTGCAGGAACGGCGTGGTCGCCGTCTGGCCCAACACGCCTGCGAGCAGCGAGTGATCGATGCCCGACGAGAAGATCGGACCGCGTCCGCGGATGACGAGCACGCGGATGGAGCGGTCGCCCCCGACGCTGTCGAACGCGGCGGCGAGCTCGCGCATCATGTCGGCGTCCATCGCGTTGCGCTTGTCAGCGCGATCGAGCCAGAGCGTTGCGATGCTGTCGGCCTTCTCGAGGGAAATGCGAGCCATGACGGGACTCTACGCCGGCCTCGTCGATTTCGGGTTGCGCTTCCGCGTTACCGATATATCGTTGAGATGTCGCGATAGGATGCGACATGATGGAGTCTGAGATGCATGGTTTTCGTTCTTGGTTTGATGGCGCTGACTTCGCGGGTGAACGGCGCGGCGGGCGTGGCGGCGGACGCGGTCACGACGCAGGTGGCGGGCGTGGTGGATTTGGCGGGCGCGGCGGATGGGGTGGATTTGGAGGCGGTGGTCCCGGCGGCTTTGGACCGGGCGGACCCTTCGGTGGAATGTTCGGTCGCGGCCGAGCGCGCCGCGGAAATGTTCGCGCTGCGATCTTGAGCGTGCTCGGCGATTCGCCGCTCAACGGCTATCAGATCATGCAGGCGATCGAGGAGAAGAGTCAGGGTGCGTGGAAGCCGAGCTCCGGCTCCGTGTATCCGACGCTGCAGCTACTCGAGGATGAGGGCCTGGTGGAAGCGCTGGATCAGCGCGCGGCGCAAGGCTCGAGCCGCACGTACAAGCTGACGGCGAAGGGTAAGCGCCACGTCGATGACAACCGCGACGAGATCGACGAGGAGTGGAAGCAGTCGCCCGATGACGCCATGCGCGAGCGCGGTGAGCTGTTGCACAGCCTCAAGAGCATCGGCGGCGCGCTGATGCAGATCGTCGCCTCGGGGACGTCCGCGCAGATCAGCGATGCGAAGAAGTTGCTCGGCGAGCTGCGCCGCAACCTCTACAAGATCCTCGCCGAGGATCCGCCCGCTGACGATGACGACGCGGACGAGTAGATCGACCTAGCGAACGAGGCCGACGACGCGCGGCTCGTCGCCACCGATGTAGTGCACCTCGAGCGTGCGCGTCGTGTGCTTCTTGCGAGCGATGCGAATCTTCGCGACGTGATAGCCGGGCGCCATCGAGAGCGCTGCACAGGCGCGACCATCCGCATCGATGGGGTGAGCAACACCGTCGACCTCGAGCTGACCGTCGGTCGCGATGCCGTAGTGGCGAGCGAGATCGACACCGCAGACACCACCGGATGAAAGTTCGATGTTGTCGTACGGCGTCACCTCGTCGAGGTACGCGCGACCGATCGCTTCGCGGCGAGCAAGCAGTGTCTCGACGAGATATCGCTCGGCGCCGGCGTCGACGAGCTCGCCCTGATGGACGAGCGCCGTGATGAGCGGCCGGTCGAAGCGCATCACGATCTTGGCCGCCCAATATTCGTCGGCGCGGTCGGCGAGATGGAGCGGCGCGTACGGATAGCGCTCCTTCCACCTCGTCGGATCGAACGTGCCGGTACCGAAGTAACCGACCTCTTTCCAACCGGTGTCGTGCTGGAGCTCCCAGCGGCGATGCCAGAGGCCGAACGCGAACATCGCTTTGAGGCTCTGTTTGTAGTCGAAGGCGTACTCGTAGCCGATGGACAGCGTGCGGTTCTCCGACTGGTGGCCGCCGAGCGCTTCGCCGAAATCGATCAGGTAGTGGACGATGTGTCCCTCCCCTGGCGCGCCGACATACATGTCGAGCGTGTTGTCGATCTTCATATCCGTGTGGTTGAGCCACGCGTTGAAGACGCGCAGTCCGCGGATGGCGCGGCGTCGCTCGTGCGGAACGCGGTCGTTTGGATCGTCGTCGCGCGTGCCGTACAGAGGCCAGCCACCCTTCGGCTTACCGTCGAGGAGACGGCTCGCCGTCGCGCGGATCTGCTCGCCGCGCATCGTGGCTTCCTCGAGCATCGCGTCGAGATGCTTCGCCGTGAACTTGCCGCTGAGCTTGGACGCGATGGTCAACTCGTCGCGACGGAAGTACGCGATGGACTCCGCCGACGTGTTGTACCCAGCGGTCCACAGGATGCGCGAGACGATCGCGTCGTTCGCGGTCTGCTGGCCGGGGTTCTGCTTGGTGTCGAACTTGAACAGATACTTCACACCGCGCGCATCGGTGGCGATGAAGCCGGGGTTACCGCCGCCATACTTGGCGTGCACGATGGTCAACGGCGGTTGTGGCGGACCGTCGTCGCTGTTCGCCTGGATGGCCTCGTCGATCCCGACGTCACGCATGCCGATGCGGTTCGTGAACCACGTGGAGTTCGGCAGCTCGTCTAGCGCGTTGGGATCGAGAGCGGGCTTGGATTGCGGACGGTCGAAGACTTCGACCAGCGGATCGAAGGCGAGCTTGTCCAGCAGGTAGAAGCGCGCGTAGTACGTGGACTCCTTCGGCTCTGCGATCGGTCGCTCGTCGTCGGTCGCCACGACGATCGGCTTGTCGGCGAACCTTGCCTGCGTCGCTGGGCGCACGCATGCACCGACCACGAGCGGCAGTAACAGCAGAGACCTCACAGCTCCGTCTCCCGCTTGCGGAATGCGTCCAGCACGTCGGTAGAGAAGTAGAAGTTCAGACCATCGCCGTACGCGACGTCGATCCTCAGCTTCACCGAGTCGCGCCCGTGGACGATCAACCCTCCGCCATAGCCGGCGTGCCAATCGTTGGACCACGCGCCCTTGCCGAGCAGCTGGTCGTAGTTGTCGGCGACCTTGCCCGCTTCGACGAACAGGTCGCCGCTCAGGAACGCCATGATCGGGTAGTGGTACTCGAGCGTTCCGATCGCAGCGAGGTCATCGCGGAACTGATCCGTTCGATAGCCACGCAGCAGGCCTGCGCCGCCGAGGCGAGGCAGCTCCGTGAAAGGCATGTCCTTATCCTTGTCGCGAACACCCTCGAGCGCGATGCGCGTGATGAACGTGCGACCTGGCCAGAACGGCGTGAAGAAGTACGACGCCTCGGCGCCGTAGTGCATGTAGTCCGCCGAATCGACCAGCGACCCGCCACCGGCGAATGCTTTGATCACGGTCCCGTTCTGCGTCGCGCCTCGGTTGTCACGCGTATCGAGGCTGACGTCGCCGGTGAGCTCGAGGTTGCGGAAGCCGGCATCGAAGCCGGGAATCATCGCCGTGTCGTAGACGGCCTCGATGGAGGGTTCGCTCGAGTCGCTTCCCGCTCTGCCAAAGGAGCGATCGTTGTAGATCGCGGAGCCGCCGATGCGGAACCGTGTCTCCTTGCCGAGCTCCACGCCCGTCGACGCGACGGTGAGAAAGCGAGTCTGAGAGAAGCGCGACTTCTCGTCCATGCCGTTGCCGATGCCGGCAAACAGGAGGTTGTCGTTGGTTTCGTAGCGAACGCGAGTCGTGAAATAGACAGGGCTCCCGCCGATGTGCCGCATGTCGAACAAGGCCTGATACGCCTGCTCGACGGAGCCGCCGGTCTTCGCCGTGAGCACGACGTTCTCGTGCTGGCCCAAGTAGTTGTCGAGAAACGCCTTCGCGCCGAGCGTGACGCCGAACCCCGAGGAGTACGTCGCCGTCGGAACGAAACCGAACGTGCGGGCAGCGTTCACGAACAGCGTGCGGCCCTTCGAGAGGGTCTTCCAGCGCGACTCGACATAGACGACGCCGCGGAACGGCGCCTCGATGACACGCACGACCCAGCCGAGGCCCGTGCCGACGCCGCGCACGATCGATTCGCCGTAGATCGACTCCCCTTCAGGCGCGACCTCGTAGTTGCGCGCCTCTCCATCGGGCGCGACGGCCCCGGGATCCGCGTGACCGAGACCGCTCGCGATCTGAACGGTTGCGATCGCCACCGAAGCGCTCACCAGATGCCGCACCGCGCTCTACGCTGCAACCGTCGGACCTGAATCGGTGCGTCCGTGTCACCGACTGGCAAGGGGGCGGTAATCGAGCCGTGCGTCCGCGCCCAGTCCGCAGCCGTTTTGGGCCTACAATGAGCGCGTGAATCGCCTCGCTCTCTGCGTTCTGCTCCTGTCGGCTTGTAAATCAGGCGACAAGCCCGCCGACAAGCCCGCCGATAGACCGGCAGACAAGCCGGCGGAGACGAAGCCGCCCGCTCCGCCGCTGCCGAAGATGGACGCGACAAAGTTCGCGAAGGACTGCAAGGAGGCCACGGACTGTGTCGTCGCCCGCGTGATGTCATGCGATCCCTGCGGGTGCCCGAGCGATGCGATCGCGTCGAAGGAGATGGCGAAGTTCGACGAGGCCGCGGACAAGCTGGACTGCCCTCCGCCGGACCTCGACCTCCTGGGGAAGTGCACGGCCTGCGTGGCCAAGATCGCTACCTGCGAGAACAATGTCTGCGTGACCAAGGACGCGCCGGCCGCCGCCGCGCCTCCGAAGTAACATCCATTAGTACGGATGTAGCTCGCTTCCTTTAGACGCTCGTCCAACATTACGGATGTGAGGTAGAAGTACGAGCACAACCGCACGACGGGCTCGTTCGTCTTGATCGGTGAAGCGACGAACGCGACTGTCGCCGCCGGCATGACCGTTTAACTCGGGCGCGACAGGCCGAACCTCCGCACGCGCCGCACGTCCCGCTCTCCCGAGAGGCGCCGAGCGTGCGCTTCGAGTAGATCGCTGCGCGTGACGATACCGACGAGCTTGCTGTTCTCGACAACGAGCAAGCGACCGATCGACTTCTGGATCATGAGATCCGCTGCATCGCGCGCGAGGGCACCGGGCGCGATCGTGATCGGGGACCGCGTCACTAGACCGGAGAGCGGCGTATCGAGAGGATGCGTGGGAGCGAGCAGCTCGCGGAGCGTGACAACACCGATCAGCGTCTCGCCGTCGAGGACGGGGAAGCCGTGGTGGTGAAGCGCCGCGCCTTCGGTCTGCAACCAGCGACGCGCGTCTTCAATTGTCTGCGCCGCGGAGAACGAGACGACGTCCTTGAACCCGATCTCGCGGACGAGCACCTGCGTGAGGTAGTCGGCGGAGTAGTCCGTCGGTACGGGGCGACCGCGGCGCGCGATCTTCTCCGTCATGATCGAGTTCTTTGCGAGCACGCACGCGATGAGGTACGCGGCCATACACCCGCCGAGCAACGGGAGAAGCCCGACGGCCTGCCGCGTTGTCTCGAACGCGAACACGACCGAGGCGAGCGGAGCGCGCGAGGCGCCCGCGAACATGGCGGCCATACCGACGAGCGCACCGAGTCGCGGATCGATGCCCGCGTGCGGCGCGATCATCGCGAGCAGCCCCGCACAAGCCGCGCCCGCGCCGCCACCGACGGTGAACAACGGCGCGAGCGTTCCGCCCGAGGTGCCGCTACCGAGCGAGCACAGCCACGAGATCAGCTTGTAGCCGCACAATGTGAACAGCGCGGCGCCCGCGAGCTGACCCGACACCATGCCCTCGATGTTGTCGTAGCCGACGCCCATCGTCCGGGGCGCGAGGATGCCGATGACGCCGACGGGAATCGCGCCGATCGCCGGCCACCACATCCAGTGGATCGGCAGCTTCTCGAACGCGTCCTCGACCGCGTAGACAGCCTTTGTCACGATGACGGAGAGCAGGCCCATGACCGCGCCGACGAGAACGTATGCTCCGATCGCACTCGCACTCGGTTGCACGAGCACACCGACGTCGAACGCGGGCCCCGTGCCTACGAGAGCGATGCGCACGGCAGCGGCGGCAGAGGCCGCGAACGCGACCGGAATCACCGAGCGCGCGCGGTACTCGAACAGCAACAGCTCGATCGCGAGCAACACGGCCGCCACTGGCGAGCCGAACGTGGCCGACATGCCGGCTGCCGCACCGGAGGCAAGGAGGATCTTGCGCTCCTCGGCGCTGATCTTCGCGAATTGCCCGACGAGCGATCCGAGCGCACCGCCCGTCGCGATGATCGGACCCTCCGCACCAAACGGACCGCCCGTGCCGATGGAGACGACGGCCGACAGAGGCTTCATGAACAAGACGCGTGCGGGAATGCGGCTCTCGTTGAACAGCACCTGCTCCATTGCTTCGGGGATGCCGTGCCCGCGGATCGCCTTGGAGCCGTAGCGAGCCATGAAGCCGACGAGGATCGCGCCGATCACCGGCACGACGACGACGAAGCCGCCGAGATGATTGCCGGCCGGCGACGAATGCTCGAACGACCACGTACCGTAGAACGCGATGTTCGTGACGAGGTCCAGTGCAGCGACGAGGACCTTCGCGATCAGCGCCGCGACGATGCCGATCGCCGCCGCGAGAGCCGCGATCCCGACCGTGCGCGTCGAGATGGCGCCGCCGCGAACTGGAACGTGCGCCGCATCGAGGGCTGGCCCCAGCGATGGAGCGACAGGTACCGCTCCACGTGAAGCGCTGGACGCAGAAATCTTGGGGTGGTCGTCTGACGACGTCGATTCCATGGGAGCCCAAGCAATACCGCAAACCGGTCATTTGTGGTCAAACCAAGTAGCGCGACAAACCGCCGCAATACGGTGATATTTCAGCGTGATAGCCTCCATGCCGTGCAGCGCGATGCTTCTGGCGACCGCCTCCGGGTGCTCGAGCTGCTGCGCCAAAACGGCTGGAACGCCACTTCGTTCCAGATCCTGGAGCCGGGCTTCCAGTACCTGTTCATCGAGGACTACGCCGTCGTTGGTTACGTCGACACGGGCAGCGCGTGGGTGGCAGCCGGAGCCCCGATCGCTCCGCTCGACCGCGTGCGCGAGGTCAGCGAGGCGTTCGTCGCTGCGGCCCGGAAGGCGGGACGGCGTGCGAGCTGCTTCGGTACGGAGTCACGGTTTGAAGAGCTCACCGGCTGGCCGGCGTTGCGCATCGGAGATCAGCCCGTATGGGATCCCGCGCAATGGCTCGACGTCGTCGCGTCGCACAAGAGCCTCCGCGAGCAGTTGCGGCGCGCGCGCGCGAAGGGGGTCGTGGTCCGCGCGGTCGATGCGACGGAGCTCGCTCTCGGAGCGCCACTACGCACGCAGGTCGACCTCCTGATCGAGCGGTGGCTCGCATCGAGACCGATCGCGCCGATGGGGTTCCTCGTCCAGATCGATCCGTTCACGTTCGTCGAAGAGCGGCACTACTTCGTCGCCGAGCGCGAAGGAAAGGTGGTCGCGTTCCTCGGTATCATTCCGATCTTCGCGCGCGGCGGATGGTTCTTCGAGGACTTCCTGCGTGACCCGGATGCGCCGAATGGCACCATCGAGATGCTCGTCGACGCGGGCATGCGCGCTGCGATCACCACGAAGATTCCCTTCGTCACGCTCGGCCTGGTGCCACTCGCGGGCGACGTGAACCAGGGCCTGCGCGCGGCCCGCCGGCTCGGTCGTTCGCTCTACGACTTCGACGGCCTGCGCGCGTTCAAGGCGAAGTTCGCGCCGCGCGCATGGGATCCCGTCTTCCTGTCGCGCCCCCCCGGCTCCAACGCGTTCGTCGCGCTGTTCGACACGCTGCGCGCGTTTGCTCGTGGAGGACTCCTACGCTTCGGGCTCGAGACGTTCCTGCGCGGTCCCGCCGTCATCGTGCGCGCTCTCGCCGCGCTGCTCGTCCTGTGGACGGTGCTGCTCGCCCTCCCCTCCACGGGTCGCTTCTTCCCGAACGATGCGTGGCAGTACGGGTGGGTCGCGTTCGACATCGTCCTCGGTGCCGCGCTGTTCCAGCTCGCCCGCAAATGGACATTGCCACTCGCGAACGTTGTCGCGACGGCTGTCACGCTGGATGCGATCGTCACGCTCGGGCAAGCCCTGCTGTTCGACCTGCCGCATCGACGCAACGCTCTCGATGTCGCGTTTCTGATCGTTGCCGTCGCGGCCCCGAGCGCCGCGGCCCTGATGCTGTGGAACGCGCGCGCAGCGCGAACTAGCGGACGGTGAAGATCTGAAATTCGGAGGGCGGGAGGTGCAGCAAGAAGCGCACGCTCTGCCCGTTGATGCCGTAGACGCGCGCGCCATCCTCGACCAGCGCCGTCACGCCACCGATCGAGCGCTCCGACGAAACCGTCGCACGTTTCCAGCTCGCGTCATCGGGAACGATGGACTTGATGCTCGAACCAAACGCGACGATCAGCTCGTCACCGTGCATCAGCAGATCGTCGGGACCGTTCAGCACGTTGAAGCCATCCATGAACAGTGCGCCGTCGAGCTTCACCTTCACCACGTCGCGCGGATTGCTCGTGCTCACGCGGACGAGCGTCGGCGGCAGATACGTCGCCGTCAGCACCGCGCTGTGATCCGGCGTGAACACCATGCTGTTCAGGCTGACGAGCGCGCCGTGCAGCTTGTCATCGTGCGCCCACGACTTCGCGTGGCCCTGCGCATCGACGCGGTAGATGTCGCGGTTCTCGCGGTCGGAGACGAGCACCGAGCCATCGGTATCGATGAGCACGTCGTTGCACGATGCCTTGGGCTGCACCGTCGTGAGGTCGACGTCGGCCTTGCGCTGACCGCTCGCGAGATCGAACAGCCACACCCGGCCGAGCGAATCCTTGGTCGTACACACCCACAGCAGACGGCGCGCGGCATCGACCTGCATGCCCAGCGTGTAGCGGTCGGCTTCACCAGTGCCCGCGTAGAAGATCGACTCGCGGCCATCCGCGCCGACCTTGGTGACATTGCCGTGGGTCAGGCTGCCCACGTAGAACGCGTGCTCCGTCGTGTCGAGAGCGGCGCCCTCCGTGAACAGATTCTTGTCCGCGAACCGATGAACGGTGTGGACCGAGACGCCGGACGTGTCGGCCTTGCCGTCGCCCACGGTGTCGTCGAAGCCGTCCTCCGGCCCCGGCTCGTCCTGCCCATCACTGGTTGCACAGGCCGGGATCAGCGATGCGGACGCGGCCAGGAGGCCGAGGAGGAGGGCGGTGGTGCGCATGCTCGGGGTAAGAGCACGCCCCGTACCGCGCCAAGTGCCTGAATTTGCGCGGAGACGACTGGCGTCTCGGCTCGGGTTGCCGGCTGCTGTCGGCGCCACCAGAAACAATGATGTTTCTCATGACCGCGTCGGCAGCGGCGTCGCGCACCGCGTTATCGCGTGGCGTTGGCCGTCGACGGTGCGACGACGATCTCCACGCGGCGGTTCATCGAGCGTCCCTCGACGGTCCTGTTGTCCGCAACGGGGCGCGTCGCGCCGAGGCCCGACGTGCTGATCGCGTTCGCCGACACGCCACGCACGACGAGGTAGTCGCGCACTGCAGCCGCGCGGCGGGCCGACAGGTCCGCGTTGATCGCGTCGTTGCCTTGGTTGTCGGTGTGACCTTCGATCGTGATGTGCTGCTCGGCCTGCGTCTTGAGCGCCTCGGCGACCTGATTCAGCTGGGCCTGCGCGCCGGGGAGAATGTCGGCCTTGTTCGTCGCGAACAGCACGCCACCGGAGAGAGTGATCACGGTGCCGCGCGTGTCCGCCTTGACCGCGAGGCTCTTGGACAGCGCGTCCATCGCATCCTGCGCCTTCTTCTCGGCGGCCGCCTTGTCGGCCTCGGCCTGCGTGCGCGCAGCGCGCTCCGCTTCCGTCGCCGCGACCTGGTTCTGCAGGTCGGCCTGGTTCTTCGCGAGCTGCGCATCGCGCGCGCCGAGCTGCTTCTGTTGGTGATCGATGATCGCGTCCTGCGTACGCGAGACGGTCTGCTCCATCGAGCCCTTGGCCGCCATCGCCGCCGCCGCGTTACCAAGCGCCTCCGCTCGCTGCGCCTTGCGCTGCGCGATGTACGCCAGGTCCTTCGTCTTCTGCGAGTCCGCATCGTCCTTGAACGCGCGCTCCGCGTTGTCGAGCGATACCGCAGCGACGTGCAGATCGGCGGGCGTCAACTTCGCAGCGTTGCCCTCTTCCGCATGTGCATACGCAGCGCGCGCATCGACGAGCTCGACAGGCGGCTTGTGCGCCGCACACGCGGCAAGCCCCGCCGCACACACCGCCGCAAACCACGTCTTCATCTTCATGCCGCTCATGGGTTCACCTTCTGCTCGAGAGTCTCGACCTTCACGTTCGCGTCAGATGCGTCCTTCTCCGCTGCTCCCTGGCGCGCCAAGGCGATCGCGAGCTCCGCGTCCGCCTCGCTGCGCTCGAGCACGTACTTCGCGCGATCGTTATGGCCATCCTTGATCATCGCGAGCGCCGTCTGGCGCTGCTCCTCGGCGAGCCTCAAGTGGAGCTGCGCCTGCGGAATGGCAGCGGCGCCCGCTTCGGATGCTCCGCGGATCGCTCCCTCGGAAGAAGCCATTTGAGCTTCGGGCTTGGGCGCGCCGGCGCACGCCACGAACATGACCGCGCTGACCGCGGCCAAACTAAACGCACGTAGTCGATTCATGGCGCCCAACCAGTGCGTGCGCTGTGCCAGCAGATAACCGCGCGACTACGCAGTCCTCTCACGCTCAGCTGTCTGCGCGGATCCGCCCGCTGCGCGACCCCGCTCTACGCGTTCTGCTAGTAGACTGGTGTAGTGCTGCGGTCGGGGTTGGTAGCTATTGCGCTCTGCGCTGGATGCTTCTCGACGCCTGGATTCCACGGAGTCGGAGGCGGGGACGACATGGCGCGCGATGGATCGCCGGGTGATGCGGATAGCAACGTCGTGGATAGCCCTCCCCACGATCCATGTTGGGGTACGCCGCAGAACATCACGGCGTTCCAGGGCGAGGTGGTCGGCGAACCGACGATGAGCACGAACCAGCTCGTCGCGATGTGGGCTGACTACAGCAACGTCACTAACAAGTGGCGTATCCGGTGGGCGCATCGTTCGCTCGCGACCGGGCCGTGGATGGTCGAGAACGCGGAGCCGTTCGCCAGCACATCCGACTCCGATCCCGATCCATCGCTCGACGACGCTGGCGGCGACGTGGTGTTCCGCTTCGGCCCTACCACGGCGCCGCGCGTGTACGAGGCGATCTACAACAAGGTGACAATGACGTGGAGCGTCGGTCCCGTGCGCGCTCCGATCATCGCCGCCGTGGACGTCGCAGGTGTCGACCTGTCCGGTGACGGGCTGTTCCTGTACTACACGGACACGAGCGATACGATGCGAGCCCTCGCCCGCGCGACCATAGACGATAACTTCGTCGATGCGTTTTCGTTTAGCCTCGCAGGACACGCCCGCCTACCGTCGGTGTCGCCCGATGGGCTGACGGTTTACTTCGACGGCGGCGGCGCCGGCATCCTGAAGTACACGCGGACCGCGACAGACGCCTCGTTCGCCACGGATCCCGAGACCGTGATCGCGAGCAACGGCCAAGGTGTGAAGGACCCCGACATTCTGGGCGACGGCCACACGATGATCATAGGCTGGCAGAGCACCAGTGCCGCGCTGGTCCACGACACATGTCAGTGAGTCGGCGCACCCTCGGCTCGACGTAGCTTCCAAGCACGGCACGACGTTCACGATCGAAGTACCGCTCGCGGGCGTTCGCGCCGCAGCGTGAGTGCATACTGGCTCCGTGCGCTTCCCGCCGGAGACCATCGCTATCCTTCGTCGCGATCTGATGAAGCGCGGCAGTGTGCTGGCGACGCGGCTCTCCGACGTGCTCGCTGGCAAGCGGCCACCCGACGTCCTGTCGATCATCAACGCGAAACCGGGCCTGCGTCCCGAGGAGGCGCTGCGCTTCGCGCTCGATCAGGTCGAGTCGCGCCGCAAGCTCCTCGACGAGGGCGATGATCGCTATGGCCGTTGCGACGTCTGCGCCACGGAGATCCCGATCGCGGCACTGCGCGAGATGCCGTGGGCCGACCGCTGCCCGCGCCACGCGTCCACCTGAGACTTTTCCCCACGACAAACTCCCCAACGTTAACCGTAGGTTTTGCCCCGGCTGATCGCACTGCCTGTATGGTCGGAACATGGGCATCGCCGCCTGGGTGCGCGAGAAGCTGTGGCGCGCCGACAACTGGTGCGCCGAGCTGATCACGCTGCGCTCGGATCTCGCATCCGAGCCCAAGGGGCCGCAGACCGCCGAGAAGCTCGTCGAGCTCGGCGACGCCACCGCGTATATCGATCCGGACCGCGGGCGCGCTCTGTCGCTCTACGTCGAAGCGTGGCGCGCGGGGCATAGCGGTGCGGGCGACAAGGCGTTGACGCTAGCGACCACGCTGCGGGCGCACATGACGCGCGCGGAGATCGCGGTGTCGATGGAGAACATGCTCGCTGCCGGCGCCGCGTTCCTCGACGCGGGGTTTCCGGAGCTGGCGACCGAGCCGCTCCAGAAGTTCGCGAACGCGCGTCCGCAGGGGGCGAATGCGGTCGGAGAGGCGGCGCGACTCGAGAGCGTGCGTCCATTGCTCGCGATCGCTTCGCACCACAAGTTCGACGGCGAGAAGGAAGTCGCGGAGGCGCTCGCGCGGGCGCAGGGCGTGCCGGGCGCGAACGCCGCTCCGCTGTTCATCCACGCGATTCGTCTGGCCCGGCTCGCGAATCTGCCCGAGAAGCTTCCCGCCCTGCTCGCGGCAGCGAGTCGTTCGTGCGGCGATGACGACACGATCGCGGCGCAAATCGAGCTGCGTCTGTTCGAGGCGAACGATGCCGACACGCTGCTCGCTCACTACCGATCGCGGTTCGAGAAGGCGCCAACCCGCGCCGCCTACGTCGAGCGCGTGCGCTCCGCCGGCGTCGAGCTGATCGCGCGCGGTCTCCAACCGGGTCTCGGATTGCGCCTGCTGCGCATGAGCCTCGAGCACGCGTACGACGAAAAGCTGCCGACGATCGCGTCGCACATCGCCGCGTGGGAGCTGCTCATCGCGCATGCAAAGGCGCAACACTCCACCGTGGATATGGTCCCGCTCATCGTGAGCGCGATGGCCGCTCCTCTCTCCGATGATGACGCGGTCTATCTGAGCCGCCTCGGTCTCGAGATCGTGTGGCGCGATGCCGGCGACACGCTCGCCGCGCAGCCCTACGCCGCGATGGCGCTCGACTTCGTTCCTGATCATCCGCTCGCGCTCGAGTTCATCAAAGTCGTCGAGCCGAGCGCGATGTCCGCTGCCCTCGCTGCGGCGACAACGCCGATGCAGATGATCGAGCTCGTCGAGCTTCCACCCGAGCCGCAGATCAAGATCTCGACGCCGACCACGAAGATGCCGGTGCTCTCACCGGCGCCGATTCCTGCGCCGGCGCCCGTCGCGAGCACGGTGCCGGCGAAGTCTACGTCGCGGATTCCCGTGTTCGATCAGGGTCAGGTGAAGCGCGCGGAGGCTCCGGCCTCGATGGTCACGCCGTCCGCGAAGCGCATTGGTGGTCGACTCGCGCTCCTCACACCGCCGCCGCCACGTACGACAACGCTCAAGCGCGACGTCTCGCCGTTCCCTGTGGTCGTCGAGAAGTCGGTCCCGCCGGGAGAAGTGCGCGCCAAGCGCGTCGTCGTGCCGATCGACTGCGTCGTCGAGCTGCCGGATGCGTCATTCTTCTCGACCGTATTGCGCGACGTCAGCACGTCGGGTGCGCACATCGTCACGAAGCGGAAGCTCGAGATGGAAGTCGTCGTCACTCTCGAGATGCGCATCCCGGGTCCCAATCCGGCCTCCGCCGCGAGCTTCACCGCGAGAGCGCGCGTCGCTCGACGCACCGATGTCGGCTACGGCCTGCAGTATGTCGATCCGCCGAAAGAGCTCGTGGCGGCGATCGACGCTGCGACGAAAGAGGTCTAGTCACACAC
This sequence comes from Kofleriaceae bacterium, assembly GCA_036499725.1. Classification (GTDB taxonomy): domain Bacteria; phylum Myxococcota_A; class Polyangia; order Haliangiales; family Haliangiaceae; genus JABFXX01. Next base: position 90,141 of record DASYDE010000066.1, on the reverse strand, counting down.
GGACATGTTCGCCATCGTCTGGCAGCGGTTCGGGCACGCCTTCTGTTCGACGATCACGTAGCCAGCGGTCGCGTTTCCCGCGCACTGCACGAGCGTCAATCCTTCGCAGTGCGTTCCGGCTGGGCACTGCATCACCGGCGGAGTCACACAGGCGAACGAGTTCACGTCGCTCGGAAAGCATTGTTGTCCGCTGGAGCAATCGGGCTGCAGCGAGCGCGAGTCCCACGTCATGCCGAAATCGGTCTCGACGCACACGCGCTGCGCCATCCGATTCGGGGCGCACTCGATCGCATCGGCGGTCGAGCACGACAGCTTCTGGACGTCGACGCACTCCCGATCCTCGCCGGCCTTGAACCCGCTGCACGCCTTGGCCAACCCGAGCTCGGTCGAGAGCGCGGTGCAATCCGCTTCGAGCATTGGCTGCCCATCCACGCACCGCATCACCGCGCCGTCCGCGCACCAGGTGGTCGGGGTCACGCACGGGTCGCCGCCGCCGCCACACCCCACCGCTGCCAGCAGGGCTAACACACCGAGAGCGCGCATCCTTTTCCACCTTCTCACGAACTACAGACTTCTTCACATAGGGCCGCCGCTTTGTTTCCGCGATCGCTGAGCAGTGCTCGCACCCCTGGCCCCCTGATTGCACACCTGTCACGCGAGGACCTATGAACGCGCTCGCGCCTTTCGATATCTCGGGGATCAAGATCCTGCTCGTCGACGACGATGAGGATGTCCTTCACCTCGTGAAGAAGATCCTCGGCAACGCGGGCGCCAACGTCACAGTGCGCGCGACTGTCCAGGACGCGCTCGCTTCGCTGGACGACAATCTCCCCGATATCATCATCAGCGATCTCGATATGCCGCACTGCGATGGGTACGAGCTCGCGCGCTACCTGCGCCTCCGCTCGCCTGCAGAGGGTGGCGCGATCCCCGCGATCGCGCTGACCGCGCATATCGGTAGCTCGTATCGTGCGCGTGCTCTCGCGTCCGGATTCACCGCGCACCTCGCCAAGCCCATGCGCGCCCTCAAGCTGATCGAGACGATCAGCGATGTTATCGGCGCCACGCGCCACGAAGCTGTGACCCAACTCGCGATCTAAGGAGACCTCGATGTCGGAGCTGCCCGGCGTGAAGGTGCTCGTGGTCGATGACGATCTCGCCGCGCTCGAAGCGATGGACGCGTTGTTCAACGTGCTCGGAGCATCTGTGCAGACCGCGAACAACGTCGATGACGCGATGAAGATCGTCGAGACCTTCCGTCCCGACGTGATCATCAGCGATATCTCGATGCCAGATCAGGACGGGCATCAGTTCATCCGACGCGTGCGCGTGCGCAGTGCAGCGTGGGGAGGCCTGACTCCCGCCATCGCGCTCTCCGGGCGAGCGCAATCGCATGACCAAGCACGCGCGCTGCTCGCTGGTTTCCAGCACCACCTGCGCAAGCCCGTCACGGCCGAGCAGCTCGTTCGGGTCGTGCGCAGCGTTCTGCCCGGCTAGTTTCGCAGGACGATCTTCATGACGTCGTCCTGCTTGTGCATGAACATGTCGTAGCCGTTGGCGGCTTCGCTCAGGTCCATGTGGTGCGAGACGACGAAGCTCGGATCGATCTCGCCGTTCTCGATGCGCTCGAGCAGCGGCTTCATGTACCGATGCACTGAACACTGTCCCGTGCGCAGCGTCAGTCCGCGGTTCATGAACGATCCGAGCGGGAACTTGTCCATGAAACCTGCGTAGACGCCGAGCATGGAAACGATACCGCCACTACGGCACGCCATGATCGCTTCGCGGACGGCGAGCGGACGATCGAGCGCGAGCTTTGCCTTTTGCTTGAAGTTGTCGATGGCGAACTGCGCTCCGTGGCCATACGCCTCGAGCCCCACAGCATCGATGCAGGCGTCGGGACCGCGGCCGGCGGTGAGATCGCGGAGGATCTCCTGCACGGGCTGCTCCTCGTAGTTGATCACGTCCGTCGCGCCCGCGTTCTCCGCGGCGAGCTTCAGCCGATACGGGAAGCGGTCGATCGCGATCACGCGCTCCGCACCGAGCAGGCGCGCGGAGGCGATCGCGAACTGGCCGACGGGGCCCGCCCCCCACACGGCGATGACCTTCTTGGGATTGATGTCGCAAAACTCCGCGCCCATGTAGCCCGTCGGGAAGATGTCGGAGAGGAACAACACCTGCTCGTCCGTGAGCGTGCTCGGGACCTTGAACGGTCCGACGTCGGCGAACGGCACGCGCACGTACTCCGCCTGCCCTCCTGCGAAACCGCCCGTGAGGTGCGAGTAGCCGAAGCAACCGCACGTCGCGTGGCCCATCAGCTTCTCGGGGAGGTACGCGGTCGGGTTGCTGTTCTCGCAACACGACGTCATACCGATCTGACAGGCCTCGCAGTTGCCGCACGCGATGCAGAACGGGACGACAACGCGGTCACCGATCTTCAGGTTCTTGACGCTCGGTCCGAGCTCGACGACCTCCCCCATGAACTCGTGACCGAGGATGTCGCCCTTCTGCATCGTCGGCATGAAGCCGTTGTAGAGGTGCAAGTCCGAGCCGCAGATCGTGGTTGCGGTGATCTTGATGATCGCGTCGCGCGAGTTGAGGATCTGCGGATCCGGAACGTCCTCGACGGAGACCTTCTTCTTACCCATCCAGCACGTTGCCTTCATCGGACACCTCCATTCGCGTTCACTCGGTCTGACGTGACCGGCAGCTTCTCTTTCGCGGCCTCGGCCGCATTCGTGTTCGTGTTGATGGTCGCGATCTGCTTCGCGATCGGCTTGAGCACGTGATCGTTCTCGAGGACCTCGTCGAGCTCGGCCGGTTGCGCGGGGCGCGGGCGTAGCGTGATGGTCGCGTCTGAAACGAGCACCTCGCCTGTCTCGATGACCTGCTTCAAGCGCCGCAGGTCACCTTTGATCTGGGGCTTGGAGAAGATCTTCGCGAGGCGATCGGTCGCGGGGAGCCCGACGATGCCGAGCTGCATCTCCACGCGCACTTCGGTGGAGTCGCGACCCGGGGCCTTCGCGAACGTCACGCGACCGGTCGTCTTGAGCTTGGATGTCGGGACGGATTCCCACGCGATGAGCTCGCCGGGGCGGTCCTCGGTGAGGTTCGCTTGCCACTCGAGCGTGCGACCGCCGAACGGCTTCGCGATCCAGCGCGAGCGAGCTCCGTCGAGCTCTTCGACGCTCTCGAGGTAGTCCATGAGCTCGGGCAGCCGCGAAAAGTCACGGAAGAAGTCGTAGACCTCCCGCGGCGACTTGTTGATCGTGACCGAGAAGATGACGGGCTTATTCGGATGAATGGTGCGCGTGTGATCGAGCACCAGCGCCGCAATGCCGCCGAGCGCGAGCGCCGCACCACTCGCTCCGAGCGCCGCACTCCGCTTGGGAAACGCGATGCCGAGCAGCGACGCGCCGACGCCGAGACCGATCCAGCCGAGTTGCCGCACGACACGGCTTGGTGATTTTTCCGATCTCAGATCGGATGTGAGGGCTTCGAATGAATTCATGGAGCGACGCGCAGCAACAAAGATTCCACGCTCGGATGGCCCGCTCTTCGCTCCTCCATCCGTCACAGGCCGCTCGATTCGTCCTGTCGGTCGAACCCGCCGAGCGACCACGTCACACAGCGCGCACGAGCCGTGCGTCATCAGGAGAAAGCAGATGAACCAAGACAATGATCGATTCGGGAGCGCACGCGGTTATCGCAACATGAACCGCGGCTACGAAAACGAACAAGACTTCCATCGGAACGACTGGGCAGATCGGAATGACCAGGGCGACGACGGCCGCGATCCTTATCAGCACGCGCAGGGCTACGACTGGAATCGCGGCGGCCGATACGACGGGCCCGTCCGCAACGATCGCTACGAAGCCCGCGATGCTCGCTCCAATGGGTACGCGAACCGCGACATGGGCGACTACCGCGGCTCCAATCGCGGCATGGCGAGCTACCAAGGGTCGGACCGCTCGATGGCCGGCTACTGCCCGCACTGCAACCAAGCGCTGGATCGCCAGTACACGGGCTCCGATGACCGGTACTACGATCGTGACGACCGCGGCCGGAACGACTACGACCGCCGCTGGATGCCGAACGGCTACGAGCAAGACCGCCGCGGAAGGTAGTCACGCAACCTGCATACGGTCGGAGCATGGCTACTCAATCCGACCGTAAGTTCGCTGTGATCACCGGAGCGTCGTCGGGCATCGGCTTCGAGCTCGCGAAGCAGTGCGTCGAGAATGGCTTCGACGTTCTCATCTGTGCCGAGGACGCTGGCATCAACGCCGCTGCGACCAAGCTCGCGGCCAACGGTGCTGCCGTCCAAGCGGTGCAGCTCGACCTCGCGACCAAGGACGGCGTCGAGCAGCTCTACGCCGCGATCAAATCGATGGCGCGCCCTGTCGACGCTCTCCTGCTCAACGCGGGAGTTGGTGTCGGCGGTGCGTTCGTCGACACCGATCTCGAACGCGAGCTGAAGATGATCGCGCTCAACTGCAATCACACCGTCCATCTCGCGAAGCTCGTGATTCCCGACCTCGTCCAGCGAGGCCAGGGTCGCGTGCTGATGACGGGCTCTGTCGTGAGCACCGCGCCGAACCCGTTCCAGGCCGTCTACGGCGCGACCAAGGCATTCGTCATGTCATTTGGCGAGGCGCTGCGCTACGAGCTCAAGGACACGGGCGTCACCGTGACCGTGCTGCAGCCGGGCGCGACGGAGACGAACTTCTTCGTGCGCGCTGACCTCATGGGCACGAAAGTCGGTCAGGCAGACAAGGACGATCCGGCTCTCGTCGCCAAGAACGGCTTCAAGGCGATGATGGCTGGCAAGGACTCCGTGCTGGGGGGCGGCTTCAAGAGCAAGGTCGAGGGCCTCATGAACGAGGTGCTGCCGGAGACGGTGAAGGCCGCACAGGTCGGCAAGACGACGAAGCCGGGCTCGGGTAAGGAAAGATCGTAACGAGATCGCCGCGTCCGGAGCGGCACCATGCATGCATCCACGTCGACAAGTGCCCGCCACGCGGGATCTAGTCGTCATAGGTAGTTCAGCGGGCGGTGTCGAAGCGCTCCCGCAAGTCCTCGGATGTTTTCCGCCGGACTTCGGGGCCGCCGTGTGCATCGTGCAACATCTGCGCTCGTCGGCCGATCCACTCCTCGTCTCGATCCTTCGTCGGTCCACTCCGCTCGCCGTGGAGTGGGCCGAACAAGGAGCGCGCGTCGAACCCGGACACGTGTACGTCGCTCCTCCTGACGTTCACACTCTGTTCTCGGACGATCACCTGACTCTCGTGCGGGGTCCGCGGGAAAATTTTTCACGCCCGTCGATCAACAAGACGTTTAGGTCCGCCGCCGCGCACTACGGGACGCGCGCGATCGGAGTCCTGCTGACGGGCATGCTCGACGACGGCGTCAGTGGGTTGTGCTCGATCCGCGACAATGGCGGCGTTCTCGTGGTGCAGGACCCGATGGACGCGATGTACCCCGAGCTGCCAATGCGCGCGCTCCGCGCAGTGGAGCCCGATCAAGTCCTCCCGCTATCATCGATCGGACTCGCGATCATCGCGTTGGTCGGTCAACGCGTGGAACAGCGCGAACGCTCGCCGCAACTGGCTGCGGAAGCCGAGATCGATCGCTCGGGCAATGTCGATCCGTCGACTCTCGAGATGATCGCGAACCGAACGCCAATCCCCTGCCCTGACTGCAAAGGGCCCACGTGGCTCGTCGGTGAACCAGGTAATCGCCGCTATCGCTGCTACCACGGGCACGTCTCAGCCGCGCAGGATCTGCTCGCGCAGGAATCTCTCGAGATCGAGAGTGCGCTGTGGAGTGCGGTCCGAGCGCTGAGCGATCGCGCGATCACGCTCGAGACACTCGCGAATGATAGCGAACGTCTGGGCCGACAACGCATCGCGAACACGTACTCGGACCGAGCGCGAGAGGCGCGAGGGCACGCGGAGGCCGTGCGCAAGTTCGTCCTCGATGTGCTTCGCCTCGAGTTCCCACCGGACGCAGAAATGACCTAGTGCGCAGCCGGAAGTGTGATCACGAACATGCTGCCCTCGTCGGCGCCATCACTGTGTGCTTCGACCGTGCCGCCGTGGAGCTCGACGAGGCGGCGAACGAGGTTGAGACCAACTCCGAGCCCGCCGCGCGAACGCGCTCGTGCTTCGTCACCCTGCGCGAACAGGTCGAACACGTGCCCGAGCATCTCCTTGCGGATGCCGACGCCGTTATCACGAACCTCGATGCGGACGTTCGCACCGGCTAGCGCCGCGTGAATCTCGATCGATCCGTCGTCGGGCGTGTACTTCGCTGCATTCGTGAACAGATTCGAGAACACCTGCACCAACCGGCCGCGATCGGCGAGGACCTGCAAGTCCTCCGGAATCTTGGTCACGACGGAGTGCCGATGCTCGCTCAGGAGCGGGCGAGCAACCTCGAGCGCCACTTCGACGACGTCCGCGACGGCGAGAGACTGCTTCTTGAGCTCGATCTTGCCCTGCGTGACGCGCGTCAAATCGAGCAGCTCGTCGACGAGCGAGCTCAGCATGTCGACCTGGCGTCCCATGATCGCGTGGCTTCGCGCCATCTTGGAACCATCCAGATCGGGGATCCGCACCATCTCGAGGGCCATCTTGATCGGAGCGAGTGGACCGCGCAGCTCGTGTGAGAGCGTCGCGAGGAATTCATCCTTCCGACGGTCGGCCTCGATCAACGCGTTCTCTTCACGCTTGCGCGGGGTGACATCGAAGCCGAGCGCGAGCACTTCGCCGTTGGTGCGCTCGAGGCGAAACTCGTAGGTAAACAGCTGCTTCTCGATCCACAGCTCGACTTCGACCCGGCCTACCGCGCCCGCGTGACTCAATGTCTGGCACGCAGCGACGAAGCGGGTCTCCCATTCCGGTTCGAACAGATTCAAGCCGTGGAGCGGCCCGGCGAGAATCTCGCGCCCTTGGATCGTGCCCCACGTGACGCGGCGCTCGCCGGTGATGCTCAACGCGACAAGGGGGGCTCCGCGGAGCGCCAATCCGAGGCGTGCTTCGGACGTTTCGAGCGCGGCTTCACTCTTCTCGCGCGCTTCGTTCGCATCGCGCAGATCGCTGACGTCGATGAACGTGACCACGACGCCATCGATACGATCCTCGACAGACCGATACGGCAGGATGCGCATCAGATATCGCCTGCCATCCTGCCGCGTGACGTCGCGCTCCACGGGTCGCAGCGTCTCGATCACGGTCTGCGCGAGAATGGGGATGTCCTGCGTATCGAGGCGATGCGTCACATGCGCGAGTGGCCTCCCCGTATCCGACGGAATCATGTTGAACAGATCGAGCGCGCGCGGCGTGAAGCGCTTCAGGTTCATCGCGCGATCGAGAAACACGACGCCGATGTCTGTCGACGTCATCAGGTTCTGTAGGTCCGAGTTCGCGTGGCTGACCTCGTCCACCTTCACCTTGAGCTCGTGGTTCAGCGTGGTGAGCTCTTCGTTGACCGATTGGAGCTCCTCCTTGGACGTCTCGAGCTCTTCGCTCGCAGAGCGCAGCTCTTCATTGATCGCCTGGAGCTCTTCGTTGGACGCCTTGAGCTCCTCGAGCGAGGTCTCGTACTGTTCGATGGTCGTTCGCAACTGGTCGCGCGTGCGATGGAGCTCGTCCTCGATCTCGCGCACGACCGGCTCGATGAGCTTGTCGTTCGGGCTGAGCGGCGTTGCACCTTCGGGCGGAGTCTCGATCTCGTCGAGATAGAGCAGCACCGCATTAGGCCCGACCTCCGCGAGATCGATCGCGCGCACCCGCATTTCGATCGTGCGTTGCGATTCTCCGTCCGTGAACGTCACGCGGCGCGTGTCGGTCGCGCGCGTCTGGCGCGTCGCGTATATGGCGGTGCGCAGATCGAGCCGCAGCGGCGGAATGACCAGGCGCAGGACACTCCGCGTCGGCTCGCCCGCTCCCATCTCGAGGTAGCGCCCCGCGTGCTCGCTGACATGCACGACGTCCATGTCGCCGTTGACCAAGATGCTCGGCGGCGCATAGCGCTCCACCAACCGGTAGTGCAGCTCTCCGAGGGATGCCGTCCGCTCGGTGGGAATGCTCGGAACGGCGACCGGATTTGGCGGAACCCAACGGTTCGCTCCGAGCATCGTGTCGATGCCGAAGTCGGCACGTGCGCTGCGGCGGTCGAAGATCCGATAACGCGGATCGGCCGCCAAGAACATCGACGAGCTATCTGCCGACTCGGATGAACCGAGGAAGAGGCGCCCCTCTGGCTTGAGAGCGAAGTGAAAGACGGAGAGCACGCGCGCCTGCGCCTCGCGGTTCAAGTAGATCATCAGATTGCGGCAGCTGACGAGATCGAGGCGAGAGAACGGCGGATCGCGAAGCAAGCTGTGTTGCGAGAACAGGATCATCTCGCGCAACTCGGTCGACACGCGGTACTGCTGGCCTTCGCGCACGAAGAAGTCGACGCGTCGTTCGGGGGAGACATCGACCTCGATCGTCTCTGGATAGCGACCAGCGCGTGCCTCGGCGAGCGCATCGTCGTCGATGTCGGTCGCGAAGATCTGGAGCCGCGGCGGCGACGCGAGCGTGCGCGCGTGCTCGAGCAGCAAGATCCCGAGCGTGTACGCTTCCTCTCCCGTCGCACAGCCGGCGACCCAGGCCCGCACGTGATCGCTCGGTCCGCGATCGGCGAACAGCTTGGGGATCACGTCGCGCTCGAGGGCTTGCCACGCTTCCGGATCGCGGAAGAAGTTGGTCACGCTGATCAGGAAGTCGTGCAACAGGTGGGAGAGTTCCTCGGGTCGCTCGCGCAGGTGATGGAGGTATCCACCGATCGTCTCGGCCTGACAGATCTGCATGCGCCGAGCGACGCGCCGGTACAGCGTTGCCCGCTTGTAGGACGAGAAGTCGTGCCCCGTGCGGATCCTGACGAGCGTCAGAATATCTCGGAGCATGTCGGCGGCGTCTTCTTCGCGCGTTTCGGGAGTGACGCGGTCGATCTCGCGAAGGGCGAGCAAGCGAAGCGGCAGATCCGCACGCGACGCCGTTTGATCGACGACACCGGTCGCGAGCGCCGCACGCCCGAGCTCGCCTTCGGGGCCGACAGCAGGCTCCTCGACCAGGACGACGCCGCCATTCTCCTTGACGCGCTTGATCCCGTTGATGCCGTCAGCCCCCGCGCCCGCGACGAGCACGGCGATCGCGTCGCGCGAGACGGACTCGGCGAGCGAGCGTAAGAGTCGATCAACGCGTCCGACCCTCAGCGTTCCTTCGACGACGATCTGCCCGTCGCGAATGACGGCGGATGCGTCCGCGGCCAGGACGAACACGCGATCGACGGACAGGGGCGAGATGCGATCGACGAGGGTGACAGGAAGGTCCACCTCGGTCGCGAGTCGCTGCGCGAGTCCCTTCGAATCGCAGGTCACGATCAGTGCGCACCCAGGCGACGGTGTCAGCCCCGCGAGTAGCGCGACGACAGCATCGGGATTGTCACCGCCGACAACGGTCACGCGCGGACTTGCACCCACTGCACGCGGTCATATCACGCCCCCACCGTGACGAGGACGCACGACTCTTCACTGTGGCGAATACGCTCACCTTGAAGATGTGTTTTTGGATGCTGTTCTGGCCTGTAACCAGGTTATTGACCCGCCATGGCGAAGGCGAATCCGCGACGCGATGTGGATCCGCGGGTCCAGCGTCTTCGCGATAGCGTTGTTCATTGGCGCCAGCATTACGAGCGCCTGTCCACGGGCACCGCGTCCTTTGCGGAGTGGCGGCGTGCGCAGTTCGAAGCGAGGCGCGACTTCATCATCGCGCAGCGCGAGTATATCGAGCTCCACACGACGCTCATCTCGCACATCAAGGCGGACACGGCCGTGACTCGCCAGCGCCGCCTCGTTCAAGATTCACACGCGGAGCTCGATGTGTTTCGCGGACTGCTCGTCGCGTTTGACGCAAGCGTTGCGAAGCGCTGACTGCCTCAGTGCCGTCTCGGTTCTAGCTCGAGCGCGAGTGGCGCGTGGTCCGTCTTCGGGCGGGCTGCGCGCGCATCGAGAATTTCGGCGCTCGTCACACGCGTCATCATCTCCGTGTCGACGACGATGAAGTCGACCCGCGCCGCATCGAGCGCTCCTGTTCGCGTGCGACCGAACCAGCTGTACTTCCTCTCGTCGGGATGCAGCGCGCGAAACGCGTCGGTCCAGCCGCCCTGTTGGAGATGCGTGGCGAGCTGGGCACGGGCCGTCGCGTGTGGTGCGCTCGTGCGGAGGCGCGGCGTCACGTCGAGGGCGGTCTGCGAGACGTTCCAGTCGCCGGCGATGATGACGTCGGAGACGCTGCGGAGCTCCGTGGCGAGCGCGATCACGCGGTCCTGAAAGCGGCGCTTGTGCTCGTGGCGATCACCCATCGCCGCGCCGGTGTCGGGATGGAGGTACGGCTTATCGGTGCCATTCACGGCGTAGATGTTGATCACCGCGAGATGCAGCGCGGGGATAGCCGTGACGACGATGCGGCCCTCGCGATCCCACGCCGGGACCGAATCGATGGTCTCCAGCGAGTCGCGCACGTAGGTCGCGACGCCATACGCACGGCCGCCGCGGAAGCGAACGTTGCGCGCGTCGTTCGCGAGCGACACGGCGCACGTGTAGCCAGGCAGCAACGCCCTCGCAGCGAGGATGTTGTCGCCATCTTGCGGACGCACGCAGATCTCCTGCAGGCACACGATGTCGGCGGACCCGAGCGTGGCGAGATGCGCCGCGAACGCATCGCCGTGCGCGAACCACGGCACGAGGTTCGTGACGTTCCACGACAGGAGGCGAAGGTGCTGTGCCACGAGAGACCTCATGCGTGGTGTATCGTTCGTTCGTGGCGAAGGCAAAAGTGAAGAAGAAGGTGGCGAAGGTGGCGACGAAGAAGAAGCCCGCGCCCACGAAGAAGCCGGCGGCAAAGAAACCGATCGTGAAGAAGAAGCCCGCTGCGAAGAAGCCCGCTGCGAAGAAAGCGCCCGCGAAGAAAGCCGTCGCAAAGAAGGCGCCCGCGAAGAAGCCTGCGAAGGAGCGCGACGAGTCGAAGCCGACGATCACGTGGTCCACGCGCGACGATCTCGCGCACAAGTGGAACGAGATCGGCCGCGCGCACTTCACGGCCTACAGCGATGCGCTCGCCAAGCTCTACGCCGGCGAGCAGGTCGAGCTCGACGCCAAGGATCCGCGCACGCAAGCCGATGGCGACGCGGTCGTCGAGCACGTCATCGCGCTGAACAAGGCTGGCGAGGGCGAGCGCGTGCGCGTGCTGTTCGATCCGGCGCATGCGCCGCTGATGGGCTGGATCACGTCCAACGAAGCGCAGCTTGGCCACGTCGCGATGATGGGTGCCGACGACATTCTCGTGCGGCATGGCTCCCCGTGGCAGAAGGGGGCAGTCACGTATCACCTGCACGGCAGCAGGGCGACGCAGATGCCCGACATGCTCGGCTTCCGCCGCTCGCGCAACCGCGATCACATCGTCGTCGCGCGCGGTGACGGCCTCTACTTCTACGATGCACGCGAAGGCGTCGCGGGCCTGGGGCGCGCACCTCGCGCAAAGCTCCCCTGGCCCCCGATGTCGACGTTGAAGCCGGCCGGCATGAGCGCCGAGCAGGAAGCGGAGTGGGCGGAGAATCAGGACGACGACAAGCAGCTGCTCGTCGAGCACCTTCACATCTCCGACGACGGCCTGCGCGTGGTGATGACCGCGTACCGGCAGGGCATCCTGCTCGCGTCACTGCATCCCGGCCATGCGCCGTGGACGCTGCTCCACCCTAACCTCTCCGAGCCGTGGTCGCGGCCCGGCGCAGGCTACGCGCGCGCGGGGGACATGACGCACGCGGATATCTCGCGCGACGGAACGCGCATTGCGTTTGGATCGCAGGATAGCTCGCACTTCACCGCGACGATCAACGAGCGCGGCGAGGTCGAGCACTACACGACCATCGGCACGCTCAGCGAGTATCCGCACGACGCGTGCTTCTCCGACAGTGGCAAGTCGGTCGCGTTCAACTCGTGCCACTTCTACAACGGCGCGACGATCTGCTTCACGTGGGACGGCAACAAGGGCAAGGAGCTAGGCTCGTATGGAGAGCATGCTGAGGCGCCGTGCATCGACGGTAACCTGCGCGTGTATGCATCGTGCTTTGTTCCTGCCGACGTTGTCTCCGCGATCACCGGCGCGAAGGCGGATGGCGGCGCGTTTGTCCTCGCCGGCAGCGGCATCATGCGCATCGTCGCGGGCGGCAAGGGCATGATCGCCGTGCAGGGCTTTGGCTCGTCCGCATCCGCGATCGACTACGACGAGGACGAGAAGCGCCTCGTGCTGACGAGCTACTCCGGCTACGTCCATGTGTACGATCCGTTCCAGGCCGAAGAGCCGGGGCGCATCGACGGCGTCAAGGCGCGCAAAGAGACGGCGCGCTGGGCACTCTGGCCGCGGCTGCCCAACGGTCCGGTTCGTTGGTAATCGGGCCGTAACGTTTCGGTCGCGATCCTCGTCCGATGGTCATGCACCACGATTCCGCGCTTCCCATTCCCCCCGAGCTCACAGACTCGGAGCTGGTCGCACGCGTGGTCGGTGGGGCGCGCGAGGACTTCGCGACCCTCGTGCGCCGTCACAACCAGCGGCTGTATCGCGCGGCGCGCGCCGTGCTGCGCGACGATCACGAGGCGGAGGACGTGCTGCAGCAGGGCTGGCTCGCGGTGTTCGAGAAGCTATCGACGTTCCGCGGTGACGCTGCGTTTTCGACGTGGGCCACGCGCATCGTCGTCAACAGCGCGATCACGCTCGCGCGCAAGCGACCGCCGATCGCCGAGGTCAGAGATGACCGCGCCACGGGTGACACGGCTCCCGATGACGCCGCAGCTCGCGCCCAGCTCGGCGTCTTGCTCGAGCGCTGCGTCTCGCAGATCCCGCAGGGCAATCGCGAGGTGCTCGTGCTGCGCGACGTGCTCGAGCTCGACACGGCAGAGACGGCCGCATGCCTGGGCCTCACCGAAGAAGCAGTACGGGTACGCCTGCATCGTGCGCGGGCTGCTGTTGCCGAACAACTCGGCGAGCAACTCGTGCGCACGACTGGGGACTTCTACGCGTTCCTCGGCGGGCGCTGCGAAGCCATGACGGCGCGCGTGATGATGGCGATCGAAAACCTGTAACGCTTTGCGGCGCGTCCCTGTCTGTACGGGATGCGAAAGCTCACGGTCCTCCTCGTCGCCCTCGCGGCGTGTCACCACTCCTCTTCCCCTGCGGCGCCGGCCTCGAGCGATCCAACGGTCGCGTTGAACGCGCAGGTCGAGCAGGGCAAAGGTCTCTATGTCGCGAAGTGCGCGAGCTGCCACGGCGACGCGGGTCAGGGCACCGACAAGGGTCCACCGGTCGTGGGCGCGGATGCATTCCCGCTCGATCCTCGCCCCGGCGCAAAGCGCGACGTGAAGTTCCACACGGCCGCGGACGTGTTCGCGTGGGCGACGAAGAACATGCCCGGCGACAACCCGGCGTCGCTCACCACCGACGAGTACCTCGCGATCTTCGCGTTTGATCTCAACGGCGAACAAGATCGCGCTGAAGGCGCCGCTCGACGGTCCCGCCGCGCAAGCGATCGTGCTTCACCCCTAGAGGCGGGGTAGCGCGAGTCGCGCGAGTGCCTGGTACTGCGTCTCGTGCTCGCTCCCACCGAGGACGATGACGTTGCCGTTCTTCACGAACACGAGGTTGGAGCCCGCGCCGTTCTTGAACTCCGCGTACTGCGCCTTGTCGCCGATGCCGGCCACGTCCGCCGGTGCGTTGGACATTGCAAATGCGTCACCAGCGATGGCAGCGAAGTCGCCGGCCGGGTGGCGCGTGATCACGGCGACGGTCTTGCCAGTGTCGGGCTCCGCGTAGTCGCACGAGCTCGCATCGGTTTGATCCGGTGCGATCACGACCTTCTTGCCGGTCGCCTGCTCGACCTCCGCGGCCGTGATCCACGTGCAGCTCACCGGATCGGCGCCTGCGTGCGCGACACCCGTCGGCGAGGAGGGAGCGGAGCCATGCGAGCCGCCGCAAGCAGCGAGGACGACGAATGCGAAGCGCTTCATGCGCGCACTATCGCGCGGAATCGAGCGTGCCGTGAACGAGCGCGTGCACGAACCCGAGCTTGTCGATCACCTTGGGCGACAGCACGAACGGATACGCGTCCGCGATACCCATCGATCGGTTGAACGAGTTGAGCGCCGACGCGATCGCGATCCACGCGTCGACCAGCTTCTCGAGCGAGACCTTGTCGTCGTAGACGTCGAAGTCTAGCGACGTGGAGAGCAGATCGTTCTGATCGAGCTTGGGCTGCAACACGATCCCGAACGAGCCACCCGTCTCGAGCGTATCGATCATGTGGAAGTAGTGAGCCCACGTCTCGGCGAAGTCTTCCCACGGATGGGACGTCGCGTACGCGCTGACGAACGTCTCTTGCCAGTTCGCCACCGGGCCATTCGCGTAGTGCGTCTCGAGCGCCTCGCCGTAGTCGCGCGTGGAGTCGCCGAACAGCTGCGTGAATCGGTTCAGCGCCTCGGGCTTGTCGCGGATGAGCTGGTCCCAGTACCAGTGGCCGATCTCGTGACGGAAGTGCCCGAGCAGGGTCCGATATGGCTCGTGAAGCTGGGTACGGCGCTTCTCGCGCTCGGCATCGTCGGCTTCGACGAGCGAGATCGTGATGAGGCCACCCGCGTGCCCTGTCACGACCTTCTCCTGGTCGCTGCGCAAGAAGTTGAACGCGAGGCCATCTGGACGCTGCGTGCGATCGAACAGCGGCAGCTCGAGCGCGAGCACCGTGTAGAGCAAGCGGTGCTTTGCCTCCTCCATCCTTCGCCACAGCGCGACGTTCTCAGGCACGGAGATATCCGGAATCGTCTCGTTGTGGCGACACGCGCGACAGAGATCATCCGGCACACCATCCGGCAGCAGCCAGTTACACACGTCGTACTGGTAATTACCGCAGTACTTCCAGCGCGTGCCCGTCTGCCGCCCCGCCGTCGCTTCGTACGCGGTGCCCCTTTGCTCGAGCGCGATCATCGCGTTCGAGGCCGGCTCGTAGCCGAGAGCCGCCGTGCAGCGCACGCAGCGGATGTTCCCGAAGAACACGACCAGCTTGCACGACGGACACGAGAACAGCTTCACGCGCGCACGCTAACGCACGCCGGTCAGATGCGCGAGCGCAGGATCGTCTTCTGCACCTTGCCCATCGCGTTGCGCGGCAGTGCCTCGACGACGTGGACTTCGCGTGGGCGCTTGTGAGGCGACAGTAGTTTCGCGACGTGGTCCGCGAGCTCGCTCACCGTCACGGTGCCCCGGGCGACGACGAACGCGACGATCTTCTCGCCGAGATCCGGATCGGGTGCGCCGATCACCGCTGCCTCTGCGACGGCCGCGTGCTCGCACAGCGCTGCCTCCACCTCTCCTGCCCCGACCTTGAACCCGCCGCACTTGATGATATCCGTCGAGCGCCGCCCGATGATGGTGAGGAACCCGTCTGCAGAGCGCCGCGCCACATCGCCCGTGTAGAACCAGCCGTCGTCGAGGACCGCTGCCGTCGCATCGGGTCTTCCGATGTACCCGACGAACACGTGGGCACCGCGGACGGCGATCTCGCCACCGTCAGTGCGCGCTTCTTCTTCGCTCAGCTCGCGCCGCGCATCGTCGACGAGCTTCAGCTCCACGCCCCTCAGCGCCGGACCGACGCTGCCGCCGCGCCGCTCGCCGTCCACGCGCGTCGAGCAGTTGATCAACGTCTCGGTCAGGCCGTAGCGCTCGACGGGCCGCTGACCGAACAGGCGCTCGATCGCGGCGTGCTCGCGCACTCCGAGCGGTGCCGAACCACTGACCAGCAAGCGCGCGTTGCGCATCCCCGCGCCGATCGCCGGGTTGGTCTCCGCCGCTTCGGTGAGACGGAAGTACATCGTCGGCACCGCGAACACGACGGCCCGTTCGGTCTCGCCGACGGCTGCCGCGAGATCCTCGGGCGTGAACCGCGGCACCCAGCGCAGCGCCCCGCCCGCTCGCAACGCGCCGAACAAGCCGAGTACCAGGCCGTGGACGTGAAACAGCGGCAGCGCGTGGACGATCGTGTCGTCAGCGGTCCACGCCCACGCATCGGCGAGCATGTCGAGGTTCGCGGCGATGTTGCCGTCCGTGAGCAGCGCTCCCTTCGGCAGCCCCGTCGTCCCCGACGTGAACAACACGAGCGCGGGTGATCCGGTCAGCGCGCGAGGAACGAACAGATCGCCGCTCGTCACGATCGCAGGAGCGTCGAGAATCACGGCCGGGAGGGCCGTCGCCTTGACGTGCGCGAGCTCGGTCTCGCCGAGCTTTGGATCGAGGGGCACCATGACGTAGCCCGCGGCGGCCAGCGCGACGAACGCGACCAGGGATTCCAGCACGGGCTTGGTCCAGACGCCCACGTGGGCCCCAGCGTGCACGCCCTGCGCTTCCAGGCCCGTCACGATGTGCGCGATCGCGCGGGACAGCTCTCGCTGCGTGAGCGATCGGTCACCGACGCGGAGGGCGCGCCGCTCGCTCGGGCTGCGCAGGCACGGAAATAGCAGTTCCACCGGGCGACCCTACGAGAAAAAGAATTCGTCGGCCATGTCGAACGCCCGCGGTCGGCTCCGACAAGGGGCAAGGAGACAGTCATGCTGAAGCTGTTCGGATTCTCTCGCGTGAACAAGATGGCCCGCGGCAACACCCGCGACCTCCGCGTCCTGTGGGCGCTGGAGGAGATGCAGGTGCCCTACGAGATCGCGGGCATGGACCACCCCAACCACGACCTCGATGCGAGCACGTTCCGCGTGCTCAACCCGTTCGGTCAGCTCCCCGTGATCGACGATGACGGTGTCGTGCTCTCGGAATCCGCGGCGATCGTCATCTACCTCGCGCGCAAGTGCGGCAAGCTCATCCCCAGCGACCTCGCCGGCGAAGCGCAGGTCCTGCGTTGGTCGTTCGCCGCGATGAACACCGTCGAGATGCCGCTCCTCTCGTACTGGTTTGTTGGCATGGTCGCGGGCAAAGAAGGCAAGGCGCGCGAAGGCCTGGCGCAGTTCGCAAACCGACACCTCAGCGCGCTCGACACGTGGCTCGGGGCCCGCACGTTCATCGCGACCGACGAGTTCACCGTCGCCGACATCCTGATGTCTCACGTGCTGATCAGCGGTGCCGATGAAGAGTTGCTCGCTCCGTATGCGCATGTGCGGTCGTACCGAGATCGCTGCAAAGCCCGCCCGGCGTGGCAGCGCACGATCGAGCGGTACTGCGAGCGCGTCGAAGCCGCCTAGCAGGCGGGGGCGTGCTACCAATCGCGCGTCGTGCCGGAGCTCGTGCGTGCGTTACCCGGCTTTACGCCGTGGGAGATCGACCGCGATGCGGCTATCGCTCTCGGTAAGGCACACGCGCGGGCCTACGCGGACGCGCAGCCGTATCCGCACGCGATCATCGACGGCTTTCTCGGTGAGGAGCGAGCAGCAGCGATCGCGCGGGCGTATCCGACGGCGGACCATTCGGGGTGGAAGCGCCGCGCGTATGCCGAACAAGCGCGCCTGGGTCAGTTGCAGCGCACGAACTTCGAGGGCGTGGCGACCGAGCTGCGCTGGTTGCTCGCCGAGCTCGGCGGGATGGCGTTCCTGGATTTTCTCGGTGCGTTGACAGGCCGCAAGGACCTGATCGCGGATCCGCACTTCACGGGCGCGGGGCTGATGGCGACGGAGGCAGGCGGGCATCTCGGCGTGCACGTCGACTTCAATCGGGATAGCGCGCGGCACCTCTCGCGCGCAGCGAGCATCCTCTACTACGCGCCGATCGCATGGGAGACGGCGTGGGGCGGCGAGCTCGAGCTGTGGGATCGCGCGCGGACGCAATGCGCGGTTCGCATCGCGCCGATCCGCGACCGCCTGGTCGTCATCGCGTACGGCGAGGACCACTGGCACGGACACCCAACACCGCTCGCGTGTCCTGCCGGCGTGCTGCGCGCCGCGGTCACCGCGCACTACTACGTCGCGACACCGAGCCCGGCCGACGACGAACGCGCGCACGGAGCGCTGTGGTGAAGATCGCGCTCGATCCATCGATCGAGTTCCCCGCGGAGCTCCCCATCACCGCCGCTCTCGACGAGCTCGCGGCCGCGATCGCACAGCATCAGGTCGTCATCGTCGCCGGCGAGACCGGATCGGGAAAGACGACGCAGTTACCGAAGCTGTGCCTCGCGATGGGTCGCGCGGATGGGCGCCAGATCGCGTGTACGCAACCGCGACGGATCGCTGCGACGAGCGTCGCCGCGCGCGTGGCTCAGGAACTGGGCACTCAGGTCGGCGAGGTCGTCGGCTACAAGATCCGCTTCTCCGACAAGGTGAAATCCACGTCGCGCATCAAGTTCCTCACGGACGGCATGCTGCTCGCCGAGATCCAGGGCGATGCGCGCCTGCGAGCGTACGACACGATCATCATCGACGAGGCACACGAGCGCTCGCTGAACATCGACTTCCTCCTCGGGTTCGTGAAGCGCCTGTTGCCGCAGCGCCCGGATTTACGCGTGATCATCAGCTCGGCGACGCTCGAGATCGAACGCTTCGCGAACTTCTTTTCTGGCGCGCCTGTCGTGTCTGTCAGCGGTCGCACGTTCCCCGTCGATGTCATCTACCGCCCACCGGGCGACGACGAGGTGGACCTCGCGGATGCCGTTGCAAACACGGTCAACGAGATCACGGAGCTCGATCCGCGCGGCGACGTGCTCGTGTTCCTGCCGGGCGAGCGAGAGATCAAAGAGACGATGGGCGAGCTCGCAGCCCGCGCCCTGCCCCACACCACGATCCTCCCGCTGTTCGCGCGGCTCACGGGAGCAGAGCAACAGCGCGTGTTCCAGCGCGAGCGCGGTCGACGCGTCATCCTCGCCACCAACGTCGCCGAAACATCGCTGACCATCCCCGGCATCGTCTACGTCGTCGACGCGGGCGTCGCGCGCATCAATCGCTACGACGTGCGCACCGGCGTGTCGCAGCTCCTGATCGAGCCGGTCTCGCGCGCGAGTGCGGATCAACGCAAAGGCCGCTGCGGTCGCGTGCAGAGCGGCGTGTGCTTCCGCCTCTACGAGCAGCAGGACTACGAGAGCCGTCCCCACTACACGGATCCCGAGATCAAGCGCACGAGCCTCGCCGGCGTGATCCTGCGCATGAAGTCGCTCGGCCTCGGCATGATCGAAGACTTCCCGTTCCTCGACCCGCCGCACCCGCGCGCGATCACCGAGGGCTATCGCGTGCTCGAGGAGCTCGGCGCGATCGAGGAGGATGGCACGCTCACCGAGATCGGCTACCAGCTCGGTCGGTTGCCGCTCGATCCTCGTCTGGGCCGCATGATCCTCGGCGGGCGCGAAGAAGGTGCGATCAGCGAGATCGTCATCATCGCATCCGCGCTCGGCTTGCGCGATCCGCGCGACCGCCCCCAAGCGGAGGCCGGCAGGGCCGACGAAGCACACAAGAAGTTCCGCGAGGAGGGCAGCGACTTCGTCGCGTACCTCAAGATGTGGGCGTTCTATCAGGACGCGCGCAAGAAGGTCTCGCGTCGGCAGCTCATGCGGCTGTGCCGCGACAACTTCCTCAACTTCAACCGCATGCGCGAGTGGGACGACATCCACGAGCAGATCGTGCGCGTCCTGCAGGACTTCGGGTTCAAGCCGAACACGCAGCACGCAAACGTCGAACAGATCCATCGCGCGCTGTTGCCCGGCTTGCTGAGCAAGATCGGCATGTGGAGCCAGGAGCAGCGCATCTTCGTCGGCGCGCGACAGACCAAGTTCTACATCCACCCCTCGTCCGGACTCGCGAAGAAGCCGCCGCCGTGGATCATGGCCGCCGAGCTCGTCGAGACGTCGCAGCTGTTCGCGCGCACGTGCGCCCGCCTCGATCCGACGTGGGTCGAGAGCATCGCGGGCTCGATGGTCCGGCGCTCTCACTCCGATCCGCACTGGGAGCAGAAGCAGGCGCAGGTGATGGCGCGCGAGCAGGTCACGCTCTACGGCCTGCCGATCGTGAAGAACCGCACCGTCGCGTACGCGAAGTTCGATCCGGTCGTGGCGCGCGATCTGTTCATCACGCATGCACTCGTGCGTGGCGAATTCGCGACCAAGGCGCCGTTCATGGCGCACAACACGCGCCTGCAAGAAGAGTCCCAGCGCATGCGCGACAAGGCGCGCCGCAGCGACATGTTTGCCGACGAGAGCGCGCTATTCGAGTTCTTCGACAAGCGCCTACCGCCCGAGGTGAATAGCGGCCAGACGTTCGAGAAGTGGCGCATCACCACCGAAGCCCGCCAGCCACAGCTCCTGTACTTGTCGATGGACGACCTCCTCCTCGGCGAGGACAGCGACCTCACGAAGGCGCGCTTTCCCGACGAGCTCGTGGTCGGTGGCGCGCACGTTCCGCTGACCTACAAGTTCGATCCGGGTGAGGACGACGACGGCATCACCGTGAACGTTCCGCTTGCCGTGCTGCCGCAGCTCGACCCCGACGTGATGGACTGGACCATCCCCGGCTGGCACCGCGCGAAGCTGTACGCGCTGCTCGACAACCTGCCCAAGGTGACGCGCAAGGCGATCGCGCTCCCCGGCGAGTCCGGTGGCGGGCTCGATACGCGTGCCGATCAACTCGCCGCGAAGCTCGCGCCGTTCTCCGGTCCGATGATCCCCGCGCTGGAGAAGGCGCTGTACGACCTGACCGGCGAGCGCACGGGCCGCGATGCGTGGGACCTGCGCGCCGTTCCGCACTATCTGCACTTCACGTATCGAGTGCTCGGCGACGGCGACAAGGTCCTCGCCGAGAGCCGCGATCTCGCCGACCTCCAACGCACGTGGAATGCGCGCGCGAAGGAGCTGTGGGCCACCGCGCGCCGCGAGAAAATCGAGCGCACAAACCTGCGCGCGTGGGACTTCGGTGCTCTCCCCGCGTCCGTGACCGTCGATGTTGGAGGCCGTCGCGTGCAGGCGTACCCCGCGCTCGTCGATGCAGAGCACCACGTAGATCTGAAGCTGCTCGAGAGCCAGCAAGCCGCGACCGCCGC
This sequence comes from Kofleriaceae bacterium, assembly GCA_036499725.1. Taxonomy (GTDB): domain Bacteria; phylum Myxococcota_A; class Polyangia; order Haliangiales; family Haliangiaceae; genus JABFXX01. Next base: position 69,040 of record DASYDE010000066.1, on the reverse strand, counting down.
GACCCGCGATGGCCTGCGCCGACTGTATCTATTCGCGCTGCAGACGAGCTACAGCAAGCTCGAGGTGCAGCTGCCCGCATCCTTCGCGAAAGATCAGCGCAAGCTCATCATCACGCGCGCACTCGACGACGCATTCGCGCTCGACACGGACCTTCCGCGCGACAAGGCCGCGTTCCTCGCGCGCGTCGCTCATGGCAGCCGAGCCTTGCCCGATACGCTCGGCGAGCTCGTCCGCACGGTCCAGACCATCGTCGAGCGCATGACCAAGATCGGCGCGCTCACCAAACCGCTGATCGGCAAGCCCGGCGTCGTGAAGACGTTCGTCGACGACATCAACGCGCAGCTCACCGCGCTGCTCCCCGCCGATCTGATGAAGACCACGTCGCTCGCGCGGCAGCGCCACATCCTGCGCTACCTCGACGCGATCGTCGTGCGCCTCCAGCGCTACGGTGTGGATCCGGCGAAGGACGCGCAAAAGGCCCAGCCGATCGCACCGCTGTGGCAGCAGTTCCTGACGCGTCGCCCCTCGCTCGCGGCGCGCGCCCCCGCCGAGACAGACGACTTCCGCTGGCTGTTCGAAGAGCTGCGCGTCGCGATCTTCGCGCCCGAGCTGAAACCCGCCGTCTCGGTTTCACTGCAGAAACTCCAGGACCGCTGGGCAGAGTTGAGCCGCCGCTAGTGGTGAAGCTGACGGGCGTCCCCGAGACGATGCTGTGGACGCTGCACAACCGCGCGACGGAAGCGCGGCGCAAGGACACGTACCTCGTCGATCCGGAGGCGATCCGCGTGGACGAGGCGATCGACTTTCCGTACGAAGAACGGTTCGGCAAGCCCGAGGATATGACCGTCGTCCGCGCCAAGCTGGTCGATGATGCCGTCCGACCGTGGATCGCATCGCATCCCGATGGTGCAGTCGTCGAGCTCGCGTGTGGCCTCGAGACGCAGTTCTCGCGGGTCGACAACGGCCGCGTGCGCTGGTGGTGCGTGGATCTCCCGGAGGCGATCGACGTGCGCGAGAAGCTGCTGCCGCCGACCGAGCGGTGCCAGCACATCCGCTCGAGCGCGTTCGATCTCGCGTGGATGGATCGCGTCGATGCGAGTCACGGCGTGATGATCACGGCGCAGGGTCTGTTCATGTACTTCCCGGAGGACCACACGCGTCGCCTGATCACCGCGATCGTCGAGCGCTGGCCGGGCGTCGAGATCCTGTTCGACACGATTCCGGCGTGGTTCTCGAGGCAGACGGTGGCCGCCGGTGGATGGCGAAAGACGCGCGACTACCGCGTGCCGCCGATGCCATGGGGCATCTCGCGTTCGAAGATCGAGCCGACGCTACGCGGCTGGTCGAATCGCATCGCGCGCGTCGAGACGAAACCCTACTTGTTCGCGCGCGGCATCAAGCGCTTGTGGGTCACCGTCGGGGCGCACGTGCCACTGGCGCGCGATATGACTCCGGTGCTGTCCCACGTGTACACGCGCTAGCGAACGTCTTCGCGCCGCGCCACGGTGATGTCCCACGCGACGCCGCGCTTGCGCAGCTCTTCCTGATAGATCGACTCGGAGCGCAGCTTGCGCGCGAGCGCGGTAGCCAGCACCGTCGCGAGAGCGAGCGGCAGCACGACCGCGTAGTCGCCCGAGAGCTCGAACGCGAGCACGGCCGCCATCAGAGGCGCGTGCGTCGTCGCTGCGATCGCGGCCGCCATTCCGACGAGCGCGTAGCCGCCGGCCGGGCCGACATCGAGCCCCATGCGCGCGAGTCCGACCCCGACGAGATATCCCGTGCACCCGCCGATCAGCATCGTGGGCGTGAAGACGCCGCCCGGGCTGCCGGAGCTGACGGAGAACATCGTCGAGAAGCACTTCGCGAGGAGCAGCGCCGCGACGGCCGGCACGAGCATCTTGCCGTCGAGGATCACGTTCAGCGGTTCGTAGCCGTTGCCCGCTACTGATGGGAGCCACACGAGGAGCGCGCCCGCGGCGAGCCCGCCGAGCGCTTGCCGCCACGGCGGAGGAAGCCACGGACGGTGGAACGCTGTCTCGCCAAACGAGACGAGTCGCGTGAACAGCACCGCGATCAACGCGGCGATGAGCCCGACGCAGGCGAACGCGGCCAGCTCGCCCGGGTTTGCGAGCACGAACGTCCGTGTGCCGTAGATCGGTCCCGACCCGACGACAGCACGCGTCAGCGCGGTCGCGATCACGGTCGCGAGTAGCGTTGGCACGACCGTCTCCACGACGATGGCTCCCGCAACGATCTCGAGCACGAACACGACCGCCGCGAGCGGAGTGTTGTACGCCGCTGCGAAGCCCGCTGCCGTGCCTGCCGCGACCAGCACGCGCGCGTGCCGTGCATCGACGTTGAACCACTCCCCGACGGTCTGGCCCGCCGTGCCGCCGAACTGAATGAGCGGTCCCTCGCGGCCGAGCGAACCTCCCGTCGCGATCGCACACCACGAGGCGGCCGATTTGACGAGCGTGCCGAACATCGACAACTTGCGCGTGCCCAGCGCGACCGCCTCCATCACGTCGCCGACGCCTCCGACGGACTCGCGCTTCCGCAGGAGGAGCGTCCAGAGCCCCGCCGCAAACGCGCCCAGCATGGGGAGCAGGAGGCGGAGCCAGAAGGGCGCCGCTGTGATCGCTTCTACGACATTCCCCGCATGGGCGATTCCGCGCAGGACCAGGGTCAGCCCGGCGCGAAACGCGATCGCGAAGCCGGCAGCGAGGACAGCCGTGCCCACGATCGCGACCGCGAAGCGGGAACTGCGGCGCGTGTCGTCGGTCACGGACGCACAATATCGCCAGCAGCGTCGCGAAGCGCTAGATTCTCCGTCGCATGACGTACCTATCTACGCGCCTATCTTTGCTCCTGGTCCTCGGCGGTTCGCTGCTCGCGTGCGGCGACAACAAGGAGGGTGTTGGCAATGACGCCGGTGGCGATGGCTCCCCTCAGAACCCGTATCCCAAGCACAAATGCGGTGACGCCGACATCACCTCCGCCCACTGCGTCCAGGTGCCCTCCGCGGATTCGCAGGCGTTGCTCGAGGCGACCAACTCCCTCGCGGCCGACACGACCATCGTCCTCGCCGCGGGCACGTACATGATGACCAACGAGGTCAGCATCCAGAGCACCGCAAAGGTGCACATCCTGGGTCAGGGCATCGACACGACGGTGCTCGACTGGAAGGGCACGACGGCGCAGGTGAACGGCATCGTCGCCGCGTCGTCGGATGGCTTCCTCGTCCAGGACTTCACGGTCAAGAACAGCATCAAGGACGGCATCCGCGTCGAGGCGAGCGATGGCATCACGTATCGCAAGATCAAGGCGACGTGGGACAACGCGCTCGAGTCCACGAACGGCGCGTACGGCATCTATCCGGTGCGCAGCAAGCACGTGCTCGTCGAGGACTCCGAAGCGATCAACGCGGCGGACGCGGGCCTCTACGTCGGCCAGTGCCAGCAGGTGATCGTGCGCAACAACAACGTGCACGGCAACGTCGCCGGCCTCGAGATCGAGAACACGGAGTTTGCCGACGTCTACGGCAACGACGTCCACAACAACACGGGCGGCCTCGTCGTGTTCGACCTGCCCGGCAATCCCATCGTTGGACGCGACATCCGCATCCACAACAACATGGTCCACGACAACAACGGCCTGAATTTCGCGGCCGGCGGCACTGTCGCCGCCATTCCGGTCGGCACGGGCACGTTCGCGATGGCGTCGCGTCGCGTGGAGATCAAGGACAACGCGTACTCGAACAACAAGACCGTCGACATCGCGATCGTGAGCGGCCTGATCATCGAGTCCGACATGTCGAAGTGGACGATCGACACGACGACGGTCCAGGGCGACATCACGGGTCTCGGCCTCCTGCCGTCGTTCATGATGAACGGGACGCCGGTGGCCGATGCGACCAAGTTCTCTAACTTCAGGAGCGAGAACATCGTCATCAGCGGCAACACCCACATGGGCTCGGGCACGTCGCCGGATCCGTTTGATCCGGGCCACCTCGGGCAGCTCCTCACTGTCCGCTACAACGCGATCATGAAGCCCGTCGACAGCGTCCTCTACGACACCATCGGCGAGACGGATCTGACGACCAACGTCAACCACATCTGCGCGGGCGGCAATACGGCTGGCACGTTCGTGGACGCGAACGTCGCGGCAGCGCAGGCCGATATCAATGCGCCGTACATGCGCTGGGATGCGCCGCCGTTCGGTCCGGCCGCTGGTCAGCAGTTTGACTGCACCACGCTCGATGGTGGCGCGCTCGTCGTGTGGGACGGCAACTGATGCTTCGCTCCGCCGTTCTGGCGGTAGCGCTGTGCGCGTGCGGTGGTGGCGGCGGTAGCGATATCGACGCCGCTGTTGATGCGAGTGGTCCTGATCTCTCGCATCCGCCCACCGTCGATCTCTCCGCGCCCATGCCGCAGAACCTATCTGCGTTCGGGTTCTTCACCTGGGACGCTGCGGCGGGTGTGCCGACGTTCAACGACGCGGTCGTTCCGTACGAGCTGAACACCCCACTGTTCAGCGACTACGCGGTGAAGTACCGCGCGATCTACGTGCCGCCCGGCGCGTCCGCCCCGTTCGTCGCCGATGGTCCGTTTGCATGGCCGGTGGGGAGCGTGCTCATCAAGAGCTTTGTCTTCCCGCCCGATCTGCGCGCGCCCACGACGAACGCCAAGATCATCGAGACGCGCCTGCTCGTGCGCTACGCCGACGGCTGGCAGGGCTTTCCGTACGTGTGGAACGACGCGCAGACCGACGCGGTGCTGACACCGGCGGGCGGCACGCGCACGATCGATCTCGTCGACGCCACCGGCACGGCACTGACGGCGAACTACCTCATCCCGCAGAAGAACCAGTGCGCGAACTGCCACAATCGCAAGCCGGATGCGACGAGCGCACCGGAGATGACGCCGCTCGGCACGTCCGCGCGGCAGCTGCACCACGCGTTCGCGTACGCGCAAGGCACGATGGATGAGCTCACGCGGCTGAGCGATGCGGGCTTCCTCACCAGCGTCCCCGCTCTCGCCACGATCACGCCCGCGTACGACTTCCGCGCCATCGAGACTGGCGGCGTTGCGAGCATTCCGCCCGCCGACGTCGATCGCGCGGCCCGTGACTATCTCGACGCGAACTGCGCGCACTGCCACAACGCGAACAGCACGCAGGGCATCACGTCGCAGCTATTCCTCGATCACTTGAACACCGACATGTTCCACCTCGGCGTGTGCAAGGAGCCCGGTAGCGCGGGCCTCGGCACCGGCGGGTTCAAGTACGACATCGTGCCCGGCAACGCGGACATCTCGATCCTCGCGTTCCGCATCACGACGACGCAGCCCGGCGCGATCATGCCGCTGCTCGGTCGCTCGCTCGTGCACGCGAAGGGCACCGAGCTCATCAGGGCCTGGATCAACGCGATGCCGCCGAGCGATCCGGTTAACTGCGGCCTCCCGTAGTGGATCGGTAAGGGCGCGGGGCTGACCGCACTATGTCCAGAACATGACGTCGACCAACCCTGACCTCTCTCGAGAACGAGCACGCTCCCGACCTGCTCTGGACCATGCTCGACACGGTCTGTCATGCCGACGCGAGCTGGCGATGAGCAGGATCCTCGTTCTCGCGTTCCTCACCGCGTGCGGTGGGTCCTCTCCTCCTCCCACCGCACCGCCGCCCGCGCCGCCTGCTCCCCGCGATCAGTTCGCGGATCCCGCACCTCAGACCATCGACAATGCGCCCGAGCCTCCTCCTGCCGAAGTACCACCCGAAGCGCCGCCCGCACCGCCGCCGTTGCCCGTCGCGGATCGCTTACGCGATGAAGGCCCCGTCGCAGGCATGGACGGCTGGACATTGAAGCGCACCGCCGACCCAACGTTCTGCACGGGCTTCAAGATCACGACCGTGCGGGGGAAGAAGAAGATCGCCGCCGAGAATAAACCGCTCGCCGACGTCTTCGCGATCGCGTTCCCGACCAACCTGAACTTCGATCCGGCCAACAAGAAGCGTGCGGACGCGCAGCTCGCGAAGTTCCAAACATGGTTCCAGAAGACGCTCGAGGTGTCGAAGACCTCGAGAGCAGCGTACGAAGCAACGCTCGCTCCTGGCGGTGACGTGGCCGAGGCGGTTCGCGCGACGGCGCGGATCGCCCAGATCAACTATCGATTCGCGTCGGTGCTGGCCCGCGCTCCCATCCCGAAGGACGTGCGCACGGGCGAGTTCAAGGAGGACAAGATCGCGGCGTTCTGCGATCGCTTCGCCGAGAGTGCCGAACCGCTTGTAGAGAGTGCGGAACAAGCCATCGCCGTCTGCGCGAAGAAGATCGACCCGAGCTCGACCGACTGGCCTGCCGCGTTCTGCAAGCCCTAGTCGCGGATCGAGCTCGCGTGTGCGCGGCCCCAATCGCACAGCGAGTGCACGATGGGCGCGAGCGTCGCTCCGACCCGCGTGATCGAGTACTCCTCGAGCTCGAGGAGCGCATCCACGAGCACCTTCTGCAGCAGTACCTCGCCGCGCCGACATCGGCGGTGTCATTGCCGCCCTCGCCTCCGAAGAATTGCGGTGGGTCACAGGGCAGCGCATCGAAGCGACGGGCGGCTACGCGTTGTAGCTGGTAAGGTGCCGCTCGCAGATGGGCATCTCGGACGCGATCGGCTTTGGCAGGCTCGCCGTGCAAGGCGTGCGCGGTCTGACCGACGCCGTCGAATCGATGCACAGCACGATCGCGTCGTTCTCGCCCGTCGTCGGCGCGCCACGCACATCGCGCACCTGGGGCTTCACGCGACTCGTCTATCAGGCGATTCGCGGCGTCACGTCGCTCGTTGGTGGGGGCGTCGAGCTGGCCGCGGCGCTCGCGAGCGTCGAGGACGAGCCCCCATCCTCGCCGCGCCGCGAGGTGATGCTCTCGGTGCTGAACGGCGTCGTCGGCGATCACCTCGTCGCGACGAACAATCCGCTCGCGATGCCGATGCGCCTGCACGTGAACCCTCACACTGCGATCCCAGACCCGACCGGCCGCATCCTCCTGCTGGTCCACGGCCTCTGTGCGAGCCATCTCCACTGGACGCGCAACGGTCGCGATCACGGCGCGCTTCTCGCCGCTTCGAACGGCTTCACGCCAGTGTACGCGTCATACAACTCGGGCCGCCACATCTCCACCAACGGCCGCGACCTCGCCGCCGCGATCGAGACGCTCGTCGCGGACTGGCCAGTGCCCGTCGAGGAAGTCGTGCTGCTCGGCCATAGCATGGGCGGCCTCGTCGCGCGCAGCGCATGCTCCGTCGGGGCGACGCACGCGTGGCGCACCAAGCTCTCGCACCTCATCTGCATCGGCTCGCCGCACCACGGTGCTCCACTCGAACGCGCCGGCAACTTCGCGCAGACGCTGCTCTCGATCAGCCCGTATGCCGCGCCGATCGCACGCCTCGGCAATCTCCGGTCCGCCGGTGTCACCGATCTACGCTTCGGCAACGTCCGCGACGAGGACTGGAACGACGTCGACGCACATCACCGCCACGATCCGCGCGCTCAGCTCGCGCTACCGGACGTGCGCTGCTATGCGATCGCAGCCACGTTCGGCACGGTCGTGGGCGACGCGGTCGATCGCCTCCGCGGTGACGGCCTCGTCCCCGTCGCGAGCGCGCTCGGCCAGCACGAGGATCCCGCGTTTCGCCTCGGCTTCCATGCGACGCACGTCGTGACAAAGACCGGCCACCTGGATCTGCTCGACAGCCTCGCCGTTCACGAGCAGCTCGCGCGCTGGCTGACCTAACGCTTCGCGGTGAGGCGTTCGCGAACGAGCGACAGTAACGCCTCCGCACTGGGCGTGAGCTGATGCGAGCGACGCGTGACGAGCAGGACGGGGAACAGGAACTTCTCGCCGCGGATCACGTCCACGAGCTTCTTCGTGCGCAGTCCCTCGGCGACGAGCAGCTCGGGGAGGATCGACACGCCGAGCCCCGCTTCGACCATGCGCAGGTGCGCCTCGGTGTCGTTCGTGGAGATGCGGATCTCGGCCTTAGGATAGGCCTTGCGCAGCTTGTCGAGCGTCGGGAACGACGTCGTGCGCGGGTCCTCGACCTCGCGGCTACCGATGAACGAGGTGAGCACACGCTCGTCCTTCGCGCGGTCGGCGCGCACGACCAGACGATACGGCGCACGCACCAGCTCCTCCGCGACGAGCGACGGCGGGACCTCCGGTAGGTAGTGATAGATGCCGAGCTCGAGCTCGCCGCTGGCGATACGCGCGACACCCATCGATGCCGGCGCCGCGTAGACCATTGGCCACACGCGCGGATGCGATGCGAGCAGCTCCTCCAGCGCATCGGGGATCACGCGCGACGCGATCACGCCACCGGCCGCCACGCGCAGCGGCCCTGCGAGCGAGCCGCGCTCCTCCTCCGCGATGCGCGTGATCTGCTCGACGTCGGAGAAGATCCGGGCGCACGCCGCCATCACGCGTTCGCCGGCCGACGTCAGCGCGAACTGCTTGCGCTGACGCTGGATGAGCGTGACGCCCAGGCGCTCCTCGAGAATGCGCACGCTGCGCGACATGCCGGGCTGCTGGGCGCGCAGCACTTCGGCCGCTCGCGTGAAGCCACCCTGGCGAGCGACTTCAAAGAAGTTCCGTAGATGGCCCAGCTCCGGTTCCATAATCCAAGTGTATCACCAGTAGAACAACGATGTATTTTCGTTATCTCTGCCGAGCCGCTATTCAGCCCGCATGTCGAACCTCTTTCGCTTCGCTCTGGTGCTCCTGCCCGTCACCGCCTGCATGTCCGCCGCTGGCGATGACGGCTCGGACACCGACGTCGACGACGCGATCTCGGATGCTGGCAAGACCGATCAGGTCCAGGCGCTCAAGCACTACGTCCTGTTCATGCGCGACAGCGCGACCTACGTCGTGCGCGCGAACGGCGGCGCGATGCGCTGCGAGGACAACACGCTCGCCGAGCAGTGCAAGATCGACTTCATCGGTCTCGTCGGCCCCGGCGGTATCGGCGGTTCGCGTGAGGCGATGATCGACGAGCTGAACGACCACCCCCTCCTCGTGAGTGGTCACCTCGCGAAGGTGACGGCGGATCCCACGATCTATCTCCGCGCATCGTCGGTGACGCCCGCGCTCACCTCCGTGGTTCCGCCGGTCGGCCCGGATCATCCCGATACGACGATCCCGGCGAGCTGCTACCAGCTGAGGCAGCAGGCGGATGCGAGCATCAAGTACACGCGCGTCGACGGCACCAAGATGACCCTGGCGAGCGTGACCGAGTTCGACGCTGTCGATCCCACGCCCGACGACTGGGGCCAGCCGACGCCCGCCGTGCAGGCACAGATCGACAAGGCGCTCGCGGCGTCCAAGACGCACACGGTCTACGCGTGCGGCTTCCTCGACTTCCGCACCGACGTGCATCAGTGGTGGTTCGACGCCTCGCAGGTGTTCGCGAATCTCTGAGACAAACCTGACAGAAGGCTGTCAATCCGGGGAGGTATGTCTGGGGCATGAAGCTCTACTTCCATCCGCTCTCCGGTAACTCTCGTCGCGTCCTGCTCACCGCCACGCACCTCGATGTTCCGGTCGAGAAGGTCGTCGTCGATCTGACTGCGGGCGAGCAAAAGAGCGCCGCCCATCTCGCCCGCAACCCGAACGGCAAGCTGCCGGCTCTCGAGGATGGCGATCTGCAGCTCTGGGAGTCGCGCGCGATCATGCAGTACCTCTGCGAGCTCACGCCGGGCCAGACGCTATACCCGAGTACGCCGCGCGGGCGAGCGGATGTGAATCGTTGGCTGTCGTGGTGCAACGCGCACATGGCACCTGCGCTCACGATCATCGTGCAGGAGAACTTCGTGAAGCCGCTGATGGGGCGCCCGCAGGACGCGGCCGAGCTCGCCCGCGGCGAGGCGCTGTTTCACATCGGCGCGAAGATCCTCGACGCTCACCTCGCGGGAAGAATGTGGGTCGCGCAGGATCACCTGACGCTCGCCGACTTCTCGCTCGCGTCGGGCTTCGCTCTCGCCAAGCCCGCGAAGATGCCGCTCGCCGAGTACGCGCACATCACGGCCTGGCTCGCGCGCGTGCAGGAGCTCGACGCGTGGAAGCGCACCGCGCCGCAGGCCTGACAGGCAAGATCGCTCCGATTGCGATTACTGATAGGCTCTCACTATCAGAGCGATTGGGTGAGCGTAGCTGTTTCCTCCCGGGGGCGCGGGTAAGGTCACGCCATGGCGAACGAAGCGAAGTGTCCTTTCAAGCACACGCCGGGCAGCGGCGGCACGACCGACAAGGACTGGTGGCCGAACAAACTCCGGCTCGACGTTCTTCACCAGCGATCGTCTCTGTCGAATCCGATGGAGGGCGAGTTCAACTACGCCGCCGAGTTCAAGAAGCTCGACTTCCAGGCCCTGAAGCAGGACCTGCACGCGTTGATGACCGATTCGCAGGAGTGGTGGCCAGCCGACTTCGGTCACTACGGCGGCCTCATGATCCGCATGGCGTGGCACGCCGCGGGCACGTATCGGATCGCCGACGGACGCGGTGGCGCGGGCAACGGTAGCCAACGCTTCAGCCCGCTCAACGCGTGGCCGGATAACGTCAACCTCGACAAAGCGCGCCGCCTGCTGTGGCCGATCAAGCAGAAGTACGGGAAGAAGATCTCGTGGGCCGATCTGATGATCCTCGCCGGCAACGTCGCGCTCGAGTCGATGGGCTTTCCGACGTTCGGCTTTGGCGGCGGTCGCCCCGACATCTGGGAGCCCGAGACCGACGTGTACTGGGGCTCGGAGAAGAAGTGGCTCGACGACAAGCGCTACTCCGGTAACCGCGAGCTCGAGGATCCGCTCGCCGCCGTGCAGATGGGGCTCATCTACGTGAACCCGGAGGGCCCGAACGGCAACCCGGATCCCGTCGCGGCTGCACGCGATATCCGCGAGACGTTCCGCCGCATGGCGATGAACGACGAAGAGACCGTCGCGCTGATCGCGGGTGGTCACACGTTCGGCAAGACGCACGGTGCGGGCGAGCCCGGCAAGCATGTCGCCGCCGACCCCGAAGGCGCACTCATGGAGGAGCAAGGCTTTGGTTGGCGCAACAGCCTTGGCAAAGGTCACGGCGGCGAGTCCATCACGAGCGGCCTCGAGGTCACGTGGAGCCAGACACCGACGAAGTGGAGCAATCACTTCTTCGAGAATCTCTTCAAGTACGACTGGGAGCTCACCAAGAGCCCGGCTGGTGCGCAGCAGTGGAAGCCCAAAGGCAACGCGCCTGCGGACGTCCCCGACGCTCACGACCCGTCGAAGAAGCACCAGCCGAACATGCTGACGACGGACCTCGCGCTTCGCTTCGACCCGGCGTACGAGAAAATTTCGCGCCACTTCCTCGCGAACCCCGCCGCGTTTGCGGATGCGTTCGCACGCGCGTGGTTCAAGCTCACGCACCGCGATATGGGTCCGCGCTCGCGCTACCTCGGTCCCGAGGTTCCGAGCGAGGAGCTGATCTGGCAGGACCCGGTGCCGGCCGCGACCGGTGCGCAGATCGACGACAAGGATCAGGCGGCGCTCAAGGCGAAGGTTCTCGCCACCGGCCTCACCGTCGGTCAGCTGGTCGCGACTGCGTGGGCGTCGGCGTCCACGTTCCGCGGCTCCGACAAGCGCGGCGGAGCCAACGGTGCGCGCATTCGTCTCGCACCGCAGAAGGACTGGGCTGCGAACCAGCCCGCGCAGCTCGCGAAGGTCATCTCCGCGCTCGAAGGCGTGCAGAAGGACTTCAACGCGGCGAGCCCCGGTGGAAAGCAGGTGTCGCTCGCGGATCTGATCGTCCTCGGCGGTGGGGCTGCGATCGAGCAAGCGGCCAAGGCCGGCGGTCACGACGTCAAGGTTCCGTTCACGCCAGGTCGCACCGATGCGACGCAGGACCAGACGGATGTCGAGTCGTTCTCCGTCCTCGAGCCGGTCGTCGATGGTTTCCGCAACTACGCGAAGGATCGCTACTCGGTCTCCGCCGAGGAGCTCTTCATCGACCGCGCGCAGCTGCTGACGCTGACGGCGCCGGAGATGACGGTGCTGACGGGCGGCCTGCGCGTCCTCGACACGAACGTCGGAGGCACCAAGCACGGCGTGTTCACCAAGCGCCCGGGCACGCTGTCGAATGACTTCTTCGTGAACTTGCTCGACATGTCGACGGGGTGGACGCCGGTCCCGAACACCGACGAGTTCGAGGGCAAGGATCGCAAGACGGGCACGAAGAAGTGGACCGCCACGCGCGCAGATCTCCTGTTCGGATCCAACTCGCAGCTGCGCAGCCTCGCCGAGGTCTACGGCAGCAGCGACGCAGGCGACAAGTTCGTCCACGACTTCGTCAAAGCCTGGACCAAGGTGATGAACGCCGATCGCTATGACGTGAAGTGAGCCCCGCATCGGCCGACTTCCTCCCCCACCCTGGCGCCGCCGACGCGCTATCATTGGCCCGTGTGGGAGCGCGACGTCTATCAAAACACCGCCGTCTCGGCGAGCACGACGTGGACGATCATCGTCGCGACGACGTGCTTTCTCGTCGGCGTCATCGTGCTCGCGTTCATTCGCGCGCGCCGGCGTGACGAGATCGCGGCCGCTGCCGAGGCCAGTGTCGGCGACAAGCCCCCTGCCCTCGCCGAAGGCGACAACGTCGTCCTCAGTGGCATCGTGCGCCATCTCGAAGGCAACCTCGCCGTCCGCGTCTCCATCGATCAGGAGGGTTCGCAGCGCACGTACCGCGGCTCCACGACGCACACGTGGATCGAGAAGGCCCGCAAGGTCGAGGTCGCGACGTTCAAGCTCGAGCTGCCGAACGGTGAATCGGTCCTCGTGCATCCGTCCAAGGACGTCGAGCTCATCGACGCGCTCGATCTCAAGTATCGCCACAACAGGTACGCGCGCACCTGGGTCGCGGAGCTCACCGATGGCGAGAAGATCACCGCGCGCGGTCGCCTCGAGCGCTCCGACGTGGCTGATCCGGCGGCTGCGTACCGCGACGTGAACTGGGGCTGGGCGCTGCAGCCGAGCGCGACGGGCAAGCTGCTGCTGTCGTCGGAGCCAATGGGCCTCGGCCTCCGCAAGCGCGCCTCGTTCCACCGCAAGGCGGCCCTGCTTGCGATCGGCATCCTGTGCGCGCTCCAGGCGACGCTCGCGCTGTTCTACGCGCGTGCTGCCGTCGGCACCGTGCAGCCGGGGCGCATCGACAGCTTCTCGTCGTGGATCACACACAACAAGAACTCGACGACGACGCACTACGGCGTTTGGTTCGAAGCGCCCGTCATCGGGTACCAGACCGAAGAAGTCGATGACGCAGATTTCTACTTCTACGGCGGATATACCGGCCCCGTCCAAGGCGAGCACACCATCCCCGTGATGGTGGCGAGTCCCACGAACTGGCAGATCGGTGCAAAGGCGACCATCCGCTGGTGGCACGCACTGCTCGTGCTCGGTGGTGCGGTCGCGTTCCAGTTCTGGTACGTGGTCCGACGCAAGATGACGAGGCCGTGGTTCCGCCGCAAGCTGAACGAGAACGGCTCCGGCGCGCTGCCAGACGTGTGAGCACCGTGGTAGATGCTCGTCGTGACCGATGACGAGCTCGCCGCCGCGCTAGGTCTCGACGGCAAGCCCGCGTGGCTCGCGCGCGTCCCCGCCGACGTGCGCACCGAGATCGCAGCGCTGCGCGAGCGCCGTCGTACCGAGCTCCGCCAGGCGATCGATGGCGCGATGGAGCACGTCCCTCGCCTCCTCCGCAGCGCACTCAAGCGAGTGCTGTTCCCGTGAGTCAGCTCGCCCAGCGCGCGGAGCTCGTGAAGCTCTCGCACCTCATCGGGCGCGACGTGGTCCTCGATCTCGACGCGAACGAGCTGCGAACGCTGCGCACCACGTTGTCGGCGCGGTTGTTCGACGATGCCCGCCCGGTGCTCCAGCGCGTCGCGACTGGTTCGCGGTTGCTGCCGACAGGGCTCGTCGCAAAGGTCGGCGAAGCCGTGTTCGGCGCGACACTGTGCGCGCAGATCGCGGGTCTGCTGCCGACGAACTACGCGCTCGACCTCGCGCTGCGCATGTCGGATCCATTTCTCGCCAAGGTCTCCGCCGCGATCGATCCGCGCAGCGCGGGTGAGGTCGTGCTGAGAATCCCCGCCAACCGGATCGTCGCGGTCGCCCACGAGATGCTCGAGCGCGACGACTATGTGACGCTCGCGCGGTTTGTCGACTTCATCACGGACGAGACGCTCGCAGCAGTGATCGCGAGCATTCCCGACGAGCTCGATCTGTTGCGCATCGGCGCGTACGTCGAGTCAGCGGCAAAGCTGCAAGAGCTCGTCGGCGGCCTCGCGATCGAGCGAACGCGCAGGATGCTCGCAGCGGTGACGACGGCGCATCCTGACCGGCGCCTCGAGCTACTCACGATCTCCGAGCAACTCGACGTGGCAGCACGCGACCGCCTCGCCGACCTCGCGACGGAGATTGGCGTGCCAGACCTCGCGAACGCGATCCGCGGCTAACGCTTGCTCTTCTTGCGACCGCTGCCGGACTTCTTGCCACCGCCATCCTGCTTGTTCACCGAGGCCCATGCGATGCGCTTCGCCGTCGCCGACGACTTGCCGCTCTTCTTGGCGGAGTCCTCGATGTGGCTCGCCTGACGCTTCTGCTTGGACGAATACGACTTCTTGCTTCCTCTTGCCATGCGACAGCCATTTTCAAGTGGCGTGCCTCCGCGGACGGCTCACAGGCTGCTACGGAGCGGTAATTCCGTGCTCGTCGGCTCGGGCGCGCGCGAACGCCACAGGATCAGCCACGCGATCGAGCCGGGAATGATCCACGCCGCGATTCCGACGGAGACCTGCGAATAGCCCTTGTAGTGGCCGACGAGGGGCCCGAGCAACGGCCCCATGATCGAGTACGCGAATGCCTGCGCGCCCGCGAGCGTGCCGGCACCGAACGATGCGAGCTCCGTCGGCAGCTCCGCGAGCGTGGTCGCCGCCATCAGCGGGCTCAGCGCACCGGCGCCGGCCATCGCGAGCGACAGGATCCCGATGCCCTGCCAAGCCGAGCCTGCCAACGGAACGAGCGCGAGACAGAGCGCGACGAGCGTCGAGATCACGAACCAGACCTGGATCCGGCGGGGATAGCGCGCGGTGAGATCGCCCACGATGAGCGCTCCCGCATCGAACACGAGCGGCGGCAACCACAGGTAGTGGCCGACGTTCTCCTGCTTGATGGCAAACGTACGCGCGAGGTACTTCGCTCCCCAGAGCTGCACGAAGCCCGTGACGAACGACAGCGCGAGCACGCCGCACAGGCCGCGATAGACGGGCCGCATCTTCACGAGCGTCAGGAAGTTGGGGCGCTTCGCTCTGTCGGCGGCGAGCGGCGCGATGTCCATCTTCTCGCGGATGGCCTTGGTGCGCGTCGCGAAGATCCAGAGCGGCACCCAGATCAGGCCGACGGCAGCTGTTCCGAGAAACGCCGTACGCCATCCCCACGCCGCGTACATGCGCGACGCCATCGGCGGCACGAGCATTCCGCCGATCGAGGAGCCCGTGAACAGCAGGCCAAACCCGCGCGCACGATCCTTGGCAGGCAGCACCCGCTGGATCGTCTGCGCCGCGCCACCGAAGCCAGGCCCCTCCGTCAACCCGAGCAGGAGACGCATCGCGAACATCGCCGCGAAGTTCGGAACCAGCGCGTGCATCGCCGCGACGCTCGACCACGCGAGCACGGATCCGACGAGGCCTTTGCGCGCTCCGATGCGATCGATCCACCAGCCCGCGATCGGCGTCCCGAACAGGTACGTCATCGAGAACGCAGACGCGAGCCAACCGTACTGTGTCTCGCTGAGGTGCAGCGCCTCGGTGATCTTGGGCCCGAGCACCGAGAACGTATTGCGATCGATGTAGCTGACGGTCTGCGTGAGTGTCGCGACGATGACGACAAACCACGCGTACCGGCGGGACAGCATTGCCGTCCGATGATTCCCTCAGTGCTTGAGCTGGGTCAACTGCACGACGTTGCCAGCCGTGTCCTTAACAACCGCGATCCACGCGTACGTGACGTCGGTGGGCGGCATCGTCAGCTCGGCGCCCTTGGTCTTGATGCGCTCCGCATCGGCTTTGACGTCATCCGTGTAGAACATCGCAGCCGGTTGGCTCTGCGCGAGCATCGCGGCCTGATACGCCTTGGCCTCCGGTGACTGCGCGAGCTGCAGCTGGAGCTCCGTGTCGCCGCCGGCGGAGACGGTCAGCCAACGATAGCCGTTGTTGGAGAAGTCGGCCTTCTTCTGGAAGCCGAGGACGCCCGTGTAGAACGCGAGCGCCTTGTCCTGGTCGTCGACCAGGAGCGACGTGTGCGAGATCTGGAGACCGTGCTTGGCCGGTTGCGTTGCCATGGTCGAACCTCCTGCGGGGGCCTTGGAAGCGCATGCGCCAGCAAGGGCCAGAGCCGCCAATAACTTCATCCTCATATGATAATGTTTAACCATATGGTTGAGCATCGGTCAAGCCCCTAGCTCGCGCAGATACGCGCAGAACATGTCGGCCATCGCCTCGGAGTAGGCCCTGATCTCGGCGGGACGGCGCGGCGTCTCGGAGAACGCTTTGCCGCCGTGGCCCATGGTCGTCTTGATCAGCTCCGCCGCCGTCGCCCGCACCTTGTCGGATGCGCGCGGCAGCAGCTCCTTCATGAAGGCGCGCATGATGCCGTCATCACGGGCCTGCTTCGCTTCCGGCGAGTCGCGGTAGAGCGGGGCCGCATCGTCCAGTGCCATCCGCATCACCGCCTCGTCGCACTCCGACTTCACGAACGCGTGCACGGCCGCGCGCAATCGTTCGAGCGGCCGCAGCTGCGCGTCCTCGAGAATCGCGCGCAGCATCGCGCTCGTCTGTTGCCACTCCTCGCTCTGAAGGCGGAACAGGATCGACGCCTTGTTCGGAAAGTATTGATAGACCGAGCCGACGCTCACACCGGCCTTCTCTGCGACCCGCGCTGTCGTGAACCGAGGCGCCCCCTCCTTCTCCAGAACCTGAATAGCGGCCTTCAGGATCGCGGCAACGAGCTCGTTGGACCGCGCCTGTTGAGGCTGTTTCCTCGTCGAGATTCCCGTATTTCGTTTGCGCGGCATGAGGAGCTCCGAGAACGCGAATTGCGAACCTGACGAATTAGTCGCATTCTGTCCTTCGTGCAAGTGAACACGCTGACCACACTGGCTCCGCTCATCGATCGCCTGTTCCAGCAGGAGACGGTGGCGCGCGCGCAATTGAACGACCTCATGAACAGCGTCACGCCTGCCGAGACCGCCCGACTGCTCCGCAGCAAGACGGACTATCTCGAGCTCTACGGGCGCCTCAAGGACTTCCCGCTCGCTGTCTCCCCCGCGACGGGCAAGCTGCTCTACATGCTGGCTCGCCACTCGCGCGCGACATCGATCGTGGAGTTCGGCACATCGTTCGCGATCTCGACACTCCATCTCGCGGCCGCCGTGCGCGACAACGGTGGTGGACGGATCATCACGAGCGAGTTCGAGCCATCCAAGATCGCGCTCGCTCGCGAGCACCTCGCGGCCGGCGGCGTCGCGGACCTCGTCGAGATTCGCGAAGGCGACGCGCTGCAAACGCTCGCGAAGGATCTCCCCGACTCCATCGACCTCGTGCTGCTCGACGGTGCAAAGGGGCTCTACAACGACATCCTCGGGCTCCTCGAGAGCCGCTTGCGCCCGGGCGCACTGGTCATCGCCGACAACGCGGATATGTGCCCCGAGTACATCGAGCGCGTGCGGTCGTCAGGATACGTGTCGATTCCGTTCGACGGGGACGTCGAGCTGTCCATGCGCTCGTGAGGCGCGCGATGCGCGATGAAGTGCGAGCGGCTCTGGACGTGTTTGCCGCGTTGAAGCCCGGCGAGATCCCGTTCAACACCGCCTCCGTGCGCAAGATGTTCGACGTGGTGGAGGCAGCCTCCCACGAAGACCTCGATCTCCTCATCGCGGATCTCTCGCAGGGGCTCGCGGATCCGGACGTCTGGCGTGCAGCCTGCGCGGCCATCTCGTGCGGAACGCTCGTCGAGAATGGCGCGAGCCCGGCGATCGTCGCCCTCCCCCTGCTCGAGCGCATGATCGTCGCGGCGCGCCAGCTCTCGGGCATCGACGCGATCACGACAGACACGTTCGCCGGCAAGGTGCTCGATGCCGTCGACAACATGGAGCGGCGATCTGAGCTCGTTCATCCCTGTGGACTCCTCGCCGCGCGATAATCCCGAAGGCGCCCGCGGGCACCAGGTACGTGCTCGTCGGCAAGCCGCTCATCGGCGGGCGCTCGTGGGACTCCAACTTCTTTCTCAACATCCACGATGCGCTAGCGTCCCGGGTCATCGTCGTGAACGAGCTTTCGTTGGACGAGGTGGCTAGCGAGCTCGACGCGCTGGTGGCTAGCGCAGCAGCTACGACGGCTCGACCAGACGCCTGAGCCCGTTGATCTCGGCAGGTTACCTGCGAGCCCCCGTGGCACCGCCCTTGCTGTTCGCGGAGCCATGAAGAGCCTGCTTATCGGAACGATCTCGGTCGCATCGCTGCTAGCGGGATGTGTCGGAGATGAAGCGAATCCCGGCTCGGATGACGATGTGCAGGTAGTCGACGGCAAGGCCGACGGAGCATCGTCGTTCAAGATGGTCATCACGACCACGAGCGACGAGAACACGTTCAAGGGCAAGGAGACGCCCAAGCTCCCCGGCGCGGGTACGTCGACCGCGAAGATGACGTGCGCGATGACCGCGACGGATGGCGGCACTCGCTACATCTGCACGCGCGGCAAAGAGCAGCTGACCGTGCTGTTCGGCGTCGACGAGATGAAGGGCGCGGCGATCTATCTCAAGTCCACGACCTCGCCAGACTCGCGCATGTATTTCTACTGCGACGCGCCCGACAACGAGGGCGACGGCATCCCCGAAGAATTCGACTGCACGCCCAAGTCGCCGAAGACGAACATCGGAGGCCAGCTCGTCTCGCCGTTCGCATCTGACGTCGACAACATCCACATCTTCAACGCGCACGAAGTCGACAATGATCTCCTGAACACGGGTGCATGGCTTCTGCGCGGCATGAAGCCGTTCCGCGACGCTGACTACGCCGATCTGAAGAACGCGAAGGTCGACAGCGTCCTCATCTTCAAGAAGGCGACGTCGGCCCACGAGATCGAGGACGAGACCGCTGCGCTCGTCGACATCGGCGTCTCCACCGAGAACATCGTCAACGTGCCGTTCGGCTGGAAGGACTTCGCAAACTTCAAAGACCCCTGCGTGCAGACCGTGCAGTCGTTGAAGCAGCTCGTCGCGTGGCAGCACGCCGGCAAGAAGACGTACTTCCACTGCACCGTCGGCGAAGATCGCACGGGCTACCTCGCGGGCCTCTACCGCCTGCTCGTCCAGCAGGGCAATACCGAGCGCGACATCTTCGATAGCGAGATGTGCGAGCACGGTTACTCGTCGGGCAACCCGGTGAAGCCGCTGAACGCCGTCGCGAAAGAGGTCGATGCGGACCTGACGCCCATCTATCTCAAGATGGCCTACAAGATCTCCAAGGGTGAGCTCACGCCGACGTCGCTCGACGAGTCCGTGTGCAATTCGGATCCCGCCAACGCAGCCGACTTCACCGGCGATCGCTGGAACGCCACGAAGTACCGCTGCCTCCCGTCGAGCTTGTTCCGTCTCTAGCGCGTTCGCACACGCCAGAATCCGTCGGCGCCGTTCGACGAGAATAACAAGTCGTGGCCTTTGTCGAACCCGAGCGATCCGCCCTCTGTCATCGGTGGGCTCGGCAGCACCGTCCACGTGAGGCCATCGCTCTCGGGTGACGTGAGCAAGAAGTCCGTGCGCTCCTGGCAGAAGCCGCCGAAGTAGCAGCGACTCGTGTAGAGCGTCTCGCCGTCGCCGAGCATGCCGCCCGAGATCGGCCCGGTGTCGGGGATCGACGTCCACGTCTTGCCCGCGTCGGTGCTGCGGTACAAGCCATTCGCGGCGGCGAGGTAATAGACATCGGCGGCGGTGCGGTACATGCCGCTCCCTTGCAAGTGCGACGTGGAGAACACCATGTCGTGCTCGTCCTTCAACTGCGTCCAGCTCGCACCACCATTCTCGGTGCGATAGAAGCCGTTCGTCTGCGAGCCCCAGATCCAGTGGTCGCTCGCGTCGAGGAAGTAGAGGATCTGCCCTTCTCCGCCGTTCCAATCGGCCTGCCCCGCGATCAACTTCCACGTCGTGCCTGCGTCCTTGGACTCGGCGATACACGTCTGCGCACCGTCGAGCATGCACGTCTCGTGGAACGTGAGGATGAGGTGCTTGTGGTCCGCGGGGTCCATCACGAGCACGTTCGCGAAGTTGTACGTGAGGTGCCCGTCGAGCTCCGGCTGATTCGCGGGCGGCCACGCCGCATCCCAGTTCGCGCCGCTGTCGATGCTCTTCCACAACCCGCTGCCGTGATCGCCGTAGCCGCTGTTCGTGTAGACGACGTTTGGCTCGATCGGATCGACGACGAACGTCCAGTTCATCGCGTGGTTCCACGCTTCACCGTTGCGTCCGCTATCGCCCGGCGCCCACGTCGAACCGCAGTCGGTGGACTTCCACTGATGTTGATACGCGGTGCCGAAGTAGACCGTCCCCGAATTCACCGGGTCGACCGCGAACGCGAATGCCTGCAGCTTGTCGCCGCTCTGCACCACGATGTCGGGCGGCGTGATCTTCTGCCACTCACCGACGGCACCGAGCGAGCCGCAGTCGCCCACCACGACCGGCGGGCCTCCGTCGTCACCGCCCCCGCATCCGACGATCGCAAGCGCGACGAGAGCGCCAAACCGCATCGAGGATCGATGTGCAGACGACGAGCCACGCTAATCGTGCATAGATCCACGACCTGTCGTGCGGTTCGCAGCCCCCAACATGGTGCGGTCGGGGGCGCGCGGCCCCGACTCTCAGCTATGGTCGGGCATGCGCGTGACCTCGCGAGTGTACTGATGCCGCCCACCACCAAATCCGCCGTCACCGCGATGATCGTCCCGCTCGCGATCATCGCGCTCGGCTTGTTCGTCTCGTTCTTCGTCCAGGTCGGCACGCACTGGGTGCCGGTCATCCTTCCCGTCCTCGAGATCGACGTTCTCAACGTCATTCAGATCGGCGCCGGCGTCCTCGCTGTGCTGTTGTGGCGATCACGCGATGGCGAACCAGGCATGGCGGCGGTCGCAACGGCGCTCGTGCTCATCGTCGGAGGGCTCGTGCTGACGGGACTCGCGACGTACGCGTTCTCGAGCGTTGGCCAGTGGACGGGCGCCATGGTGTTCGCGACGCCGCTCGCGCTCGCTCCCGTGCTCGCGTTTCACGCGCTCCGCATTCGCGGCTGGGATCGCATGCTGCTGTTGACGGGCGCGCTCGCGCTCGCGCTCCTGTCGTACAGCTGCCCGCTCGTTCCCGGGATCTTGAACGAGTACTCGGGTGGCGTGGTCTACGCCGCCGCGATCGTCGGCATCCTCGTGCTGTTCGTGCGCGGCTTCCGCACGCTCACCGCACCGGGCCCGCAGCCCTAAACGTCGAGCGACATGGAGCGCAGCATCCAGATCTCGCGCTCGCGAACTAGCTCGACTTGCCACTGACCGGCGAGCGCATCGGGCACGGGACCGGCGGGTTTCACGATCGCGCGTGCCGTGTGCAGGCCGGTCACGCCGTCGACAGTCCCTGCGAGTGCGCACGACCATGCCTCGCCGAACGGTTCGTGCAACGACACGTTCAGCGTCACGTTCGCGCCGGGACGTGGCAATCCGATGGGCTGGAGATCGTCCGCGTGAGACGCCTTGTGCGTCGCGTGTATCACGACGGCCGGGCACTCGCGCGTGTCGCCTTCGCCGTTCGCGATCCGGTTCGCGATGCGGCTCACGATCGGATTGATCGCAGCAGAGACGCCATCCCCCGTGCGGAGGTCGACCGTCGCGGTCTCGAAGCCCTCGATCTCGATGGCTTCCGCGCCGACCGTGTTGAGCAGTAGCGTCTCGGGTCCGACAGCTCGCCCGGCTCCGCTCATCAATCGCTCGGTGGAGATGTCATCTCCACGTATCAGGTCGTACGCGTCGAGCAACTCGAGTAGCCGGTCATCGCCGTCGTTGATCGCGATCACCACGTCGGCTTGCACGATGTCCAGCGGTAGCCCCGAGAACACGATGATCTGCTGGCGATCCAACACGAGCGGCTTGAGCGCAAACCGCACAACGGGGACTCCTTCGAGAATCTCGCGATCTAGGCCCATCTTGGCGCCCTGGATCACGAGGAAGTCGAGCACCGCCTCGTCGCTGCCTACGACACCGAGTACGTACTGGATCGATTCTTCATCGATTTGAGCCATTCCCCGTCCGGACGTACAGCAGGGGTGAACAGTCGCGCAATGCGCATCACGTGCACACACGATGCGCGCGCGGTTAGTGCTTGTTCGTCGGGGAGCTCGGAGGTTTCCGGTAAGGTTCACGCATGAAGTTCGCTTTAGCCTTGGTTCTCGTCGCGGCATGCGGTGGTGGTGGCGGAGCAAATAACACCGACGGTGGCGGCGGTGATGATGACGTCGACGGTGGATCCGGATCCAATCCTGGATCCGATGCGGGCTCGGGCTCGCAGGGCTGCACGAATGGAACAGTGTCCAACGGCATCGAGTGTGTGCCTGCGGATCCCAACGATCCGGCGCAGCGCGCACAAGCGGACGTCTGCACGCGGTGGGCGGCAGATCACGTGCTCACCGACAACCATCCGTTCACGGCTGGCAGCGGCGGCGATTGTGATGACGGGACGCTCAGCGCCGGTGGGAAAGCAGACGCGCTCAAGCGCATCAACGGATTCCGCTGGCTCGTTGGCCTCGGCCCGACGACAGAGAGTGCATCGCTCGACGCGACCGATCAGGAATGCGCGAACATGGAGTCGTGGTGGAACTTCTCGGGCGGTGGTAGCCCGCACGCTCCGCCGAGCACGACCAAGTGCTACACGGCGACCGGGGCGAGCGGCGCGGGCATGAGCAACATCGCGTGGGGGCAAGGTCCCGCGCTATCGATCGATCAGTTCATGGAGGATGACGGCAACGAGACCACGCTCGGTCACCGTCGCTGGATCATGAATCCCAAGCTCGGTCCTGTCGGCATCGGCTACTGGGAGGGTGGCGGCACGTACGGCTCCGCGGAGTGCCTCGCCGTGTTCGGCCAGTCGGGAACGAGCAACGTGCCCAAGTGGGTCTCGCAGCCAAATCCGGGCTTCGTGCCGGTCGTGATCACGACGTGGACGTGGAGCTTCTCGTCGGCCCTCGCCGGCACGGCGAACGCGCAGATCGCGATGACGCGGATGAGCGACGGCATGAGCCTGCCGGTCACGCGCATGACGCTGAGCCAGGGGTATGGACAGGACACTATCTCGTGGAAGCCCATGGGATGGACGCCCGCCGCGGGTGAGACGTACAAAGTCACGGTCAGTGGCCTCACGCAGGGCGATGTCAGCTATGTGGTGAAGCCGATCAGCTGCTAGTTTGGGCGCGTGCCCATTCCGTTTCCTCGCTCGCGCATCGCACTGTTGAACGACTACGCCGTCCGTCTCCTCGAGCATCGGAAGCCGGGGACGGATCTCGCCGTGCTCGCTCGCGAGCTGATCGACGCCTTCACCGATCTGGCCAACCGCGCAGGTCAGGATCACGCGCTGACCAACGTCGACGACGAGGCCCTCGAGCCCGCGCTCGCGAAGCGCCTCGCCGCTGCTGACCTCGATGGCGGTGGACCGCGCGGAGTCCGTCCGCAGCAATGCGCCGACTGCGTCGTGGCTGCGCTCGGACTGGAGCTCACGGAGCAAGACGCAGCCCGCACGGAGCTCGGCGAGGACATCCGTACCGAGGTGGCTAAAGCCATCTCCGCCGCGGTGGAGCCCGCCTTCACGCTCCCCAAGCTGCGCGACACGATCGTCGCCGACGCGCACGCTCGCATGGGTGAGACGCATCCGCAGGCCGTATTCGACAAGCTCATCAAGGAGCTCGACGAGCGCGGCATGCGCTTTCTCCGCACTCCCAAGGTGCCGCTCGACGCGCTGCAGGCCGCGAACCGTGCGCTCGCAGAGGCCCGCGCCGCGTTGATCACGCGCATCAGTGAGGACGCGATCGATCGCGCCAAGGCGATCATCGCTCGCGTCGATGCTGACGCCGCGGCCCGCATCGATCAACCTGTGACGGCGACGCTCACGCCACGCGCCGTGGCGATCGCGATCGCGATCGACGCTCGTGTCGAGAAGACCGGGCTCGCCATCGGGAATGCGCTGTTCTCCGTGATCACGGACCTCGCCAACCTCGCGTGGCGCAGCGCGGAGAAGCCAGTCCGACCGTACGCGGCATCGCAAAACTTTGCGGTCGGTGAGCTCGTCGAGCATCCCAAGTTTGGACAGGGCACGGTCGTGAAGTCGGACGGCCCGCGCCTCGAGCTCGAGTTCAGCGACGGCAAGAAGACGCTCGCGCAAAAAGCGAAGTAGACGCAGCACGACCACATTGCGTCGCCAGCGCCACACGGTGCTCGCGCTGGGGACACCGCAAACGCGGGTCTGCGCTGGTACACGCGTTGCTCTCGGCTTTGCGCGATGCGCTGGCTGCCGTTGCTACTCTTTGCCACCGGGTGCGGAACGATGATCCAAGCGACGGCGATCAATCCGACACCCCATCCGCTACACGCGCGGCCACCGGAGTCGGTGCTGCTGTTCTCGAGTGGGCCGCCACAGGGCCGCCGCTACACCGACGTCGCGTACCTGGAGGCCGAGCAGGAGAGCGGCTACAGCGTCGACAACACGCCGCAGTTCATCACCAAGCTCCGCGAGCGCGCAGCCGTGATGGGCTGCGATGGCCTCGTGCTCGGCGGTACCACCAATGCCACGACGGTCGGCATCGATCTCAAGACCGCGATGAATCAGAAGGGCCTCGTCGCGACCTGCATCGTGTTCGACGATCCCCCGACGATGGCGAGCGTCGCTCCCTGACGGGCGGGCCGTAGAGCGAAAGCGCACGACTTGTTGTGCGGTCGCCGCGCACTAGCTACTGCAACCAGCCATGACTCGTCGAGAAGCCACCTGATCCCGACCTAACCACGCGATGCCCTCGCCTCCATGGCGGCACGCGACATGCTCCTCACTGGTCCATGATGCGGGCACTCTTTCTCGTAGCGCTGATGGCTGGTGTCGCTGTCGCGGATCCGCACATCACGATCCGTACGGCGAAGGACAACTCGCACACCGTCACCGAGCCGGAGAGCAAGAAGCTCGAAGGTGTGATGCGTCAGACGATCGAGCGGCTCGTAGCGGAATCGCCGATCAGGCTCGATGGGAATCGCAATGTCGATGCGAGCCTCGTCTCGCTCACGACCGACGTGCTCGACAAGACGATCGTGGTGAGCGCCACGCTCAAGGTCGTCGTGTCGGACGACGATGGCAAGATCACCTCGATGCTCGGCGGTACGGCCAAGGTCGAAGCACCGCGGCGCGCTCAGGTCGCATCGCTGCGTGAGGACGCCATCGAAGGCGCGATCGAGAGCGGCTACATCAAGGTCAAGGCGCAGCTGAACAGCAAGTGAGCGCGCGCCGCAGTATGGTGCGGGCATGACCATCGATCGTGCATGGGCGCGCGAGTTCGGGCAGGAGTGGTGCGAAGCGTGGAACAGCGGCGACCTCGAGCGCGTGTTCTCGCACTACGTCGACGACTTCGAGATGCGCTCTCACCTCATCGCCGAGCGCGGCTTCTCGCCGACTGGCATCCTCAAGGGGAAGGACGCGATCCGTCCGTACTGGGGCGGCGGCATCGCCACGGCCAACCCGCCGTTGCACTTCATCCTGATCGACGCGTATGCCGGCGTCGGTAGCGTCTCGATCCACTACCGCAGCGTCGGCCGGCGCTTCGTCGTGGAGACGATCGAGCTCGACGAGCAGCGACGCGGCGTTCGCGCGAGCGCCTACTACGGCGCAGACGACGTCTAGTTCTTCGCGACTTCGACGCGGCGGTTCTGCGAGCGACCGAGCGAGGTGTCGTTCGTCGCGACCGGCTTGGTCGCACCAAAGCCTTTGGTCGTCAGACGGTCTGCGGCGATGCCCGCCTTCACGAGGTACGTCTTCACCGACGCCGCGCGCTTATCCGACAGCGTCTGGTTGTGCTCGGGCGTGCCGGTCGAATCTGTGTGCCCCTCGATGCCGAGCTTCCACGTCGGCTCTGCCTTCGCCGCGGCGATGAGCAGGTCGAGCGTCGGCTTCGACTCGTCCTTGATGTGATCGGAGTCCGTGTCGAACGTGATGCCGTAGAGGCGTACGCGACCCGCGGCCTTGAGCTCGTCAGCGACGCGGTTGGTCGAGGTGAACTTGTAGTGCGGGCACACGCCGAGCGCCTTCTTCGAGAACGTGCCGTCCCACCGACCACCGAGCGTCGTCTCGCCTTCGTTCCACCACAGCCCGAGGAACGTCTTGCCGTCGGACGGGAACACGAGCACGGCCGGACCGCCCTTCGTGCCATTCTCGGCCTTCTCTTCCCACGTGAACCGCAGCACGCGCCCGTCGAAGCCGCCGTTCCGGATCATTCCTTCGCGCTGCTCGTAGCAACCGATCGCGGTGTTACCGGTCGCCTTCACGCGAAAGTCTCCGTACGACGTCTTGTACATGCCCGTGTAATCCATCACCGGCTGCTTCGTGACGACCTTGCCGTACGCGCCAACGCCCATCAGCTCCGTATAGTCCGGAGAGCCGTGGTTGTCCTTCAACGTGATGCGCAGGTAGCGCCCCGTCATCGCCTTGGGCGCCTTCACTCGCTGGTTGTCCTTGCCCGGCGCGACCGTTGCCGTCACGAATGCGGCGAACGGCCCCGCCATCTTGTCCGCGATCTCGACGGTGACCGTCTTCACGGCGCGCTCGTCGCTCTCGGCGTGCGAGACGTCGAACGAGACCTCGTCCAATGCATCGATGTCCGCGAGCTCGACGACGAACTGCTTCGGCGCGAGATCACCCTTGGGCGGCGCGTACCCAGTCGACGGATCTTCGTCGAGCAGCCAGAATCCCGACCACGTGTCGCTGTACGCCTGCGCGTCCTTCACGACGATCGCACCCGCGCCAAACGACGCGAGATTCGGCCGTTGGTCGACATTGTCGGCGAACGCAGAAGTTGAGACGACGAGAGCCAGTGCTGCTACGGCGAGACGCATGGAAGCCGATGTATCACACCTGTTCGAGCAGCAACTCCGGGGACTCCACGTGGGGCAAATGGCCCGACTCCGCGCTACGGTCGCGGCATGGAGAAACCACCGGTCACCGACGCTGCAACGTGGCAGAA
Source organism: Kofleriaceae bacterium (assembly GCA_036499725.1). Lineage (GTDB taxonomy): Bacteria > Myxococcota_A > Polyangia > Haliangiales > Haliangiaceae > JABFXX01. Next base: position 41,693 of record DASYDE010000066.1, on the reverse strand, counting down.
AGAACGCGACGCGCTGCTCGTCGAAGAAAAGCGCCTGACCCGCGAGCTCGACGCACTCGCCGCCAAGCGCCGCCGCCTGTCGATGGTCGAGTTCCCGAAGGTCTACAAGTTCACGTCTCCCGCCGGCACGCGCACGCTGCACGACCTGTTCGATGGTCGCCCGCAACTCGTGATCTACCAGTTCATGGATCTCGGCCCGGGCAAGTTCTGCCCCGGCTGCACCGGCTTCTCCAACAACATCACGATGGGCGCGATGGAGTACCTGCATCAAGCAGACATGTCGTGGTGCAACATCTCCAACATGCCGATCGAGCAGATCGAGGCATACAAAGCGAAGATGGGATGGACGATGCCGTTCGTCTCCTCGCACGGCACGACGTGGACCGAAGACATCGGCTCGCCCTACTTCCAGCTCTCGGTGTGGTTGCGCGACGGCGAAAAGATCTACCGCACGTACACGACGACCAAGCGCGGCGTCGATCGCTTGCTGTTCAGCTCGAACATCATGGATCTCCTCCCGTACGGTCGGCAGCAGGAGTGGGAAGACTCGCCGACGGGTTGGCCGCAGCACCCGACGTACGGACGGATCTGATCTACGCTCGCGCTCGTGCTGTTCCCCACGACTGTCGTCGGTAGCCTCCCGCAACCCGAGTGGCTGATCGATCGCGCGAAGCTCGCCGGCCGATTTCCGCCGCGCGTCCGTGCCCGGGAGCTGTGGCGCATCCCCGAGCCGTATCTCGCCGAGGCGCAGAACGACGCGACGCTGATCGCGATCCGCATGCAGGAGCAGGCGGGCATCGACATCGTCACCGACGGAGAGATCCGGCGGGAGAGCTATTCGAATCGCTTTGCGACCGCGCTCGACGGCGTCGACCTCGACAATCCCGGCACGGCACTCGATCGCTCGGGGCACCCGAACCCGGTGCCGCGCGTCGTCGGTCCAATCCACCGTCGCCACGCTGTCGAAGTCGACGACGTGCGCTTCCTGCGGCGCAACACCGACCGCACGATCAAGATCACGGTTCCCGGTCCATTCACGATGGCCCAGCAAGCGCAGAACGACTTCTACCCGACCGACGAAGCCGTCGCACTCGCGTACGCCGACGCGGTCAACGCCGAGATCCGCGACCTGTTTGCTGCCGGCGCCGACATCGTCCAGATCGACGAGCCGTATCTGCAAGCGCGCCCCGACGCGGCACGACGCTTTGGCATCGCCGCGCTCGCTCGGGCCCTCGCGGGAATCACGGGCACGACGGCGGTCCACATCTGCTTTGGCTATGCCGCGATCATCCACGAGCGCCCGACCGGCTACTCGTTCCTCGGCGAGCTCGCGGCTGCTGACTGCCGCCAAATCTCCGTCGAGACCGCACAATCCAAGCTCGATTGCGCCGTCCTGCCGTCGCTCGGCGACAAGCAGATCATGGTGGGCTGCGTCGACCTTTCGGATCCCGCGATCGAGACGCCGGAGACGATCGTCACGCGCGTCGACCGCGCCCTCGCGCACCTACCGCCCGAGCGGATCATCCTCGCGCCTGACTGCGGCATGAAGTACATCCACCGCGACGTCGCGTTCGGCAAATTGTGCGCGATGGTGGACGCTGCGAAGCTCCTGCGCGCGCGGTTTGCCTGAGCAACCGCCCCGTGCAATACTAAAGTCTGTGCTTAACCATCAGCGAGAGTTGTTTTATCACCCGCTCGCGTCCTTTTGCTGGAAGGCGCTGATCGCTCTGTACGAGCGCGAGCTGCCGTTCGAGCCGCGCCTCGTGGACTTCTCCGACGCTGTGCAGCGGACGAGCTACCTCGCGATGGCTCCGCTCGGGCACTTCCCTGCCCTTCGCGAGGGTGAGCGCGTGCTCGTCGAATCGTCGATCATCATCGAGCATCTCGGCGGCTTGATCCCCGCTACCAACGCTCTCGACGTGAGAGCGCGCGACCGCTTCTTCGACCTCGAGATCCACCTTCAGATGCAGAAGGTCGTTGCGGACGAGCTGCGGCCGGCGGGGCAACGCGATCCGTTCGGAGTCGCCGAAGCCCGCGCGAAGATCCGGACCGCCTACGCGTATCTCGAGACGTGGATCGGCAACGCGTGGGCCTGCGGCGAGGTCTTCACGCTTGCCGATTGCGCGGCCGCCCCTGCCCTCTGGTACGCCGACAAGGTCGCGCCCATGCGAGGTGCGTATCCGGCGGTCGCTGCCTATCTCGCGCGCTTGATCGCACGACCATCCTTCGCGCGCGTCCTCGCCGAAGCTGCACCGTATCTGCCGATGTTTCCCGGCAAGCCGGACTGATTCAGTTGCTCAGGCACTCGCGCTGCAGGAAGTACATGTCATGACCTCCCGCGCCACCGGGGCGACTCGAGTCGAAGTGCATCTCGAGAGCATCGCTCGTGAGCGAGACGTCCTCGTTGTCATTTCCGGAGAAGTCCGTCTCCGTCACCGGCTGCTTCTGGATGTCGAACGCGCCGCTCGGAATGCTGCGCTTCGCGTACTCGATCACGCTCGGCGAGCCCTCTTCGTAATAGAGCGTCAGCAGGTCGTCACTGAGGTACGGGCACGAGAGTCCGGTGAACAGGCCGGGAAACGTCGTTCCCTCGGGAAAGTCCGCGTTGCGATCCGGTCGCGTCGCGAGAAGGATGATGCCGGCCGACACGTAGACCATCGTCAACCCGTCCGGGCTGAGGTGCGGGCACGCGTGATGCGAGGCGCCATCGCACAGCGCTGGCACGGCAACACCGTCGGTAAAGTCGTTCGTCTTTGCCGTGCGCGACGCGCGATAGATGCAGTCCTTCGTACCGCCGGCGTGCGTGTAGTAGATCTCGAGCTCGTCTCCCGTCACGCTCGGATCGCCGACGCCTCCGGAGATCTCCGTTAGCTGTCGCGTCGATCCCCATGTGCTCGAGCGGCTCGCGCGCGTCGCTGTGTAGAGATGGTCCGGGCCGCCGTTATTCGACCCCCAGTACAGGCTCAACCCGTCGCTCGAGATCTCCGAGCCATAATCTTCGGCGGTGGTCGCGAGCTCGGCGATGCGCTGGACAGCTCCCCACGCGCCGTAGTTCATGCACGGCATCGCATCGTTTGCAGTGTCGTGAATGCCCGCGTCTTGGTCGTCGGCGCCGGGACTGAACTCGAGCCGGCCGCACGCTCCGAGCACGACGAGAAGAACGGCGCGTCTCAACGGACTACCAGCAGAATGATCAAGAGTAACGCCAACGCGAGGAGCACCGCGACCCAGATCCACCATCGCGACTGCTGACGCTGAAGAAATGCCGCTCCGACCGGCATCGCCGCCACACTCTCTCGTCGCCGCGCCAGCATCGCTTCCGCGAGTGCTCCGAGATCACCGACGACATCGATCTCGTGGCTCATGATCTCCTGCAGCGCCGACACCGCGCTGTCCTCACGCCGCAGCGGCTCCTTCTGCGCGAACACCCACTCCACCCACGACACGAACTGCCTCTGCGTGAGCCGCCCCGCCGCGACCCGCCCGATCTCGTCGCGCATATCGCCCGCGCGTTGCCAACGCTTCTCCGGATCGCGGGCCAACGCCTTGAGCACCAGCTCGTCCACCTCGCGCGAGACCTCGGGATTGCTCGCCGACGGCGCGGGAATCGGCATCGACTGCACGCGCCGCAGGATCTCGTGCTGCTCGGGATCGTCGAACAAGCGCTTGCCTGTCAGCAGCTCGTACATCAAGACGCCGAGCGCCCAGATGTCGCAGCGGCTATCGAGCTTGCCCTTCAAGTACTCCGGCGCGACGTAGTTCAGCTTGCCCTTGATGATTCCAGCCTGGCTCTGAACCGTGGACTGCTTGGTCTTGGCGAGCCCGAAATCGATCAGCTTCACCTGTCCCGTCGTCGAGACGATCACGTTCTGCGGCGAGACATCGCGGTGCACGATGCCCAGGGGCAGTCCCAGCTCGTTCGTCAGGTGATGCGCGTGGTCGAGCGCGTCGCACAACTGATAGAGGATCTCGAGCACGACCATGACGGGCATCTGGCCCACGTACTCGGCGCACCGATCCGAGAGCTGGAGCAACGTCGGGCCGGGCACGAACTCGAACGCGATGAAGTACGTGCCGCGCAGCTTGCCGAACTCGTAGACGCGCGCGATCCCAGGATGCCGCAGGTACTTCGCGAGCCGCGCTTCGTCGATGAACGAGCCGACGAGCTCGGGAACGGCCGCGATGTGCGGGAACAACCGCTTGAGCGCGACGGGGTTGGCGACGGCGCGCGTGCGAGCGAGATGCACGGCGGCGAGACCGCCCGCGCCGAGCTTCTCGTAGATCTCGTACGACCCGAACCGCTCGCTCATCCTTTGCAGATCTTACTCGCGGATCTCGTCGAGTTGATGGGTAAGCTACGGTCATGCTTCCCGGTCTGTCGATCGTGATGATCGGCCGCGATGCGGGGCGAGCTCTCGCCGACGTGCTGCGCGCAGCGATGCCGCACGCGGACGAGACCGTCTTTGTCGACACCGGCTCGCGGGACGACACGCTCGCGATCGCGGAGCGCGCCGGGTGCCGCACGTTCCAGCTCGCGTGGCGCGATGACTTCGCGTTCGCGCGCAACACGGCCTGCTCGTACGCGCGGCACGCATGGATCTTGAGCATCGACACCGATGAAGTGCTGCGCACGCCCGATGCGCGCACCATCATCGATCGCGCGATCGCTGCCGACGAGTCGCCCGCGTTTCTCGTGACACAGGACAACGTCTACGACGATGGCACCGCGAAACCAAACCTCGTCGCGCGGCTGTTCAAGAACGATCCGCGGATCCAGTTTCGCAACCCGGTCCACGAGTGCATCTCGGAGTGCTTCTTCGAGCACTTCGCGATCGGTCGACTTCCGGCGCTCGACATCCATCTCGAGCATCGCGGCTACGCCGCCGAGCTCATCCCCGCAAAGCTCGAGCGCAACCTCGGCATTCTCGAGAGGTGGGAGCGCGATCAGCCCACCGCGTTCGGGTTGTTCAAGCTCGGCAACACGCTCGTCGATCTGGGCCGCAGCGCAGATGCGTTGCCCCATCTCGATCGCGCGTACGCGTTGCTCGCCACGCCGGGTGCGCGCCGCGCGGCGGGATACCTCCACGCGTTCATGGTCGTCTATCATCGCGCTCTCGCCGCAGCGCGCTCGCAAGCCAGCGCGGACGAGTTCGAAGCGATCGCGAACGAGTGGCTGCGCACATGAAAGACATCCGCCAGCATTTCGAGAGCGCCGGTCTCGGCGACATCGCCGATGCGGTCATCGCCGACACGCGCAGCGAGATCTGGATCACCGCCGAGCCCGCGGATGCGTGGGAGCTCGGTCAATCGCGGATCGGAGGTACGCCGGATCTCGCGCCAGGCACAGCGTGGCCGAGGCACCGCGTCACGGTGGACGACCACCACGCGTCGCTCGCGCTGCCATTCGTCGCGCAGCTCGATCTCGCGACGGTCGCTCCCTGGCAGTCCGTGCTCCCGCGCACCGGACACCTGGTGCTGTTCGCGGACCAGAGCACGGTGCTCGGCGAGATCGACGGCTACCCGTACTGCGCATCGGCGTGTTTGTTCTCGCTCGCGGGCGAGCTTCACCGCGTGGAGGCGCCGACGACGCCGGAATCGTTCCCCGGCCGCGCTCTCTCGTTCGCGCAGGGCCGCTCGTTTCCCGACGCGAACGATCTCGGTCTCGACGGCGATCAGTGGCAGCGCTACACGACGGCGGTCGCGGAGCTCGCGCAACCGGAACCACGCCACGCGTTGCTGGCGCGCCCCGAGTACGGATCGATCGCGATCGTGCCTCCGCCCGGCTACACCGCGTTGTTGCGCGTGGGCAGCGACAGCGAGATCAACTGGGGCGACGCCGCCTGGATCACGTTCGCGATTCCAGACGCCGCCCTGGCCGCCCACCGGTTCGACGAGGTACGTGCGTTTCGCTGGATCGGGTAACGCAACCAGCTATTATCGCTCGTCTTTCACATCCTGCACCGCGGCCCTCACTGATCGGGGCGACCTGCCGATTCTAGAGGGATGGACGTCGCGCGAAAGGCCTCGTGAAGGGATTCAGTTCCGCGCATCGCACGATCGCCATGATCTCGATCGTGATCGGCGTCGTGAACGTCCTCAGCTTGTTTGCGGACACGCGCGATCAAGGGCATCCAGCGCTCTTCGTTGTCGATGCTGTCCACGCGGCGATCGCGTTCGCCGTCGCGATCCGCGCGCGGTCAGCGCGGAGCTCGTGGTCAAACCAGAGCCTCGAGCTCGTATATGCGGCGATCACCGCTCCATTCTTGGTGGGCCTGTGGTTGCCGCAGGTGTTTGCACCCGCCGTCGATCCGTTACTGCCGAGTCAGTTTCTCCTGCTCGGTCTTGCTGTGACCGCCCCGACGTGGCGAAGCGGAACGATCGCGCTCGCCGTGTTCACCGCTCACGCTGTCGCGATGTGGCTCGTCTTGGTCGCACCGGCATCTTCGTTCGCCTTGAATCAAGAGCCCTGGTTCACGCTGTTCTTCGCGTGCATCGCCGTGATGCTCCTCTATACGCAGAAGAATCGCAGGGACCTCGAGCGACGGCTCGAGGAGTCGCATCGGCTCGAGGCGATCGGTCGGCTGGCTGCCGGCGTCGCGCACGAGATCAATACGCCGCTCCAGTTCGCCGGCGACAGTCTTCGGTTCACGTCGGATGTCGCGAGCGATCTGATGGCTGTCGTCGAAGCGCAACAGACGCTCGTCGCGTCGATCCTCCGCGACAACCCCCAGCATCCAGAAGCTCTCGCCGCTCTCGCCACGCTCGAACGCGCTGACGTCGACTACCTCCGGGACGAAGTTCCGGCCGCTCTCGAACGTGCGACAGAGGGGCTCTCGAGGGTCGCCGGCATCGTGCGATCGATGAAACAGTTTGCTCACCACGGAGGAGCGGCCTCGGAGTCCGATCTGAATGCCGCGATCCGAGACACCCTGACGATCGCTCGGAACGAGTACCGCTTCGTCGCGGACGTCGAGCTCTCCCTCGGTGAGCTGCCGAGCGTGAATTGCAGGCTCGGCGAGGTCAATCAGGCGTTGCTGTGTCTCATGGTCAACGCCGCGCAAGCGATCCGCGAAAAGGTCGGGGAGACGGGGGAGCGCGGCACCATCTCCGTACGCTCCTGCGTTCGTGGCGAACTGGCGGAGATCGCGATCGGAGACAGTGGTAACGGCATCCCCGCCGAGATCCACAGCAAGATCTTCGAGCCGTTCTTCACGACAAAGACGATCGGTAGTGGAACTGGACAGGGGCTCGCGATCGCGCGCGGCGTGATCGAACGCCACGGCGGCACGCTCGAGTTCAAGACCGCCGGCGGGATCGGAACGACGTTCTTTCTTCGATTGCCGCTACACGGAACCGAGGAGCGCGGCTGACGAGCTATGCGTGCGTCGGACCGGCAGCGCTCACGATCTCGGTGTGCAGCTCCGCCGATTGACCGAGCGCGAAGCTCAGCTCCGCAACGACGAACAGCGGGCCGATCAGAAGACCGATCAGGTCATCCACGAACGCGGGCTTCTTGCCCTCGAACGCGTGACCGACGAACTGAAAGCCCCAACCAACGACAAAGCTGCCCAGGCCCAGCGCGAGCCAGGCCCCGAGCGAGTACGTCGCGACCGTCGCGCCAAGCCACAGGGTGGCAGCGAGGACGACGGTCATCGCGGCGCCGTAGCGGCGGTCGAGCGCGATGTAATAGATGGCCGAGCCCGCCGAGGCGACCATGGCCAGCGAGATGCCTGCCACGCTGACCCGCGAGAGCAGGATCTGCACCGCGATGACGATCAGGGGGATGCCGACGAAATGCGTAGCGATATTGCGTCGATCGCGGTGGTACCGGGCGTACGTCGTGAGCTGCTCGCGCATCGTCTTCATTCCCCAACTCTAGGGACGCCCCGCCCGTGCGACTGTCGTCTCCGCGACAGAGTCGCGATTTCCATGATTTCCGACGGCGAGAAGGCCCTCCTCCTGACCGGCCGCTGGTTTGGCAGCATCGCCCCCGAGTTCGCGGCGCAGCTCCTCGCGGCAGCAGTTCCGCGCACCTACGCGCGCGGACAGTGGCTGTTCTCGCGTGGTGACCCGTCAGACGGCCTCTACGCGATGACCGGCGGCGCCGTCCGCGTCGGCGCGAGCGCACCGAACGGCAAAGAGACGCTCCTCGCGCTCCTCGAGCCTCCGGTGTGGTTTGGCGAGATCGGCGTGTTCGATCGCCAGCCCCGCACGCACGACGCGATCGCGGAGGACGACGTCACGGTCGCGCACGTGCCGCAGCCCGCGCTCGAAACGATCCTCGCCGCGTCACCTCACTTCTGGCGCGACCTCGCACTGCTCGCGACGAGCAAGCTCCGCCAGGCCTTCGTCGCAATGGAAGCGATGGCCGTGCAGCCGCTCGCAGTACGTCTCGCCGGCATGCTCGTCGTCCTCGCGGAGCGCTACGGCGAGCTGCACGATCGCTCGAGCCGCACGATCGAGCTCGGCCAAGAGCAGCTCGCCGCGATGCTCGCCAGCTCGCGACAGACCGTGAACACGCTGCTGCGCGACCTCGAGAAGCGCGGCATCGTGCGCGTCGCGTACGGCACCATCGAGATCCTCGACAAGGACGCGCTCAAGGCGATCGCGAGCTGATCGTCACAGCACGATGTCGAACTGATACAGCGCAGCCTTCGCATCCCACGTCGAGCGCTCGGTCTGACGGTTCGCGAAGATCGTCGACGGTAGCGGCGCGCTTGCGCCCCACAGGTCATGCGCGATCACCTTGTCCTGCGCCGTGACCTTCGCATCGGTGTCGCTGAAGTACATCTGCGTGATGAGTCGCCGCGCGCGGCCGCGGATGTCGAAGTGGATGTGCGGCGACCGCTGGAACGTGCTGTCCGCGGGATACAAGCCGGGCCGCACGGTCAGGAACCGAAACCGCCCCTGCGCATCGGCCTTCAGATCCGCGTAGCCCTGAAAGTTCGGATCGAGCGGAGCGTCGACGCGCGTGTCGCCGGGATGCGCGTAGCGTCCAGCCGCGTTCGCCTGCCAGATCTCGAGTCGCGCATGCGGCTGCGGAGTCCCATCGCGAAACACGACGCGGCCCGAGATCTCGACGAGGTCGCCGAGCGCGCGTGTCCCCAGCTTTCGCAGGCGCGTGAGGTCTGCATCGGTCCCCCGCGGCGGATCGACGGGATAGAACGGCCCCAGCTCTCCGGACGGCGTGCGCGGCAGCGTCGGTGCTCCAGCCGCGCGGGCCGTCGTCTTTACCAGGCCAGACATCGCGAAGGTGCCGGCTGCCATCAGGAAGGTTCGTCTCGACGTGGGCATGAACGCACGATGCCGGTTCGCCGCCTGGTTGCACAGACGGCATTCGATTTACATCAGGTTGCACAAATGCAACCATGTCCCGATGTCGGTCACCTCCAAGCAGCTGCAGAGCGCGCGGCTCGACGAGCTCGCCGTTCTCGTCGAGGTGGCAGAGTCGGGCTCGCTCTCCGCCGCGGCGAAGAAGCTCAACGTGCCCAAGTCCACCGTCGGTCGCGCCATCCGACGCATCGAGGACGAGCTCGGCGTCGCGCTCGTTCGGCGCATGGCGAAGGGCGCCGTGCTCACCCAGCCAGGGCGAGTACTCGCCGATCGGGCCGCGCCCCACATCGCCGCCCTGCGTGACGCGCGCACCGCGCTCGACAGCGACGCGAACGAGGCGTTCGGTGTGCTGCGCATCGCGACGCTCGCGGACGTCAGCGCCCTGTTACTCGCACCGCTCCTGCCGGGCTTCTTGGCGCAACACCCTCGCGTCCGTCCCGAGCTCTCGCTCTCGCTTCACAATGTCGATCTCATTCGCGACGGCTTCGACGTGGGAGTGCGCGTCTCGATGCGCGCATCGCTCCCCTCCTCGTCCTTGATCGCAAAGAAGCTCGGCCCCGCCAACCTCGGCCTCTACGCGAGCCCGAACTACGCCGCCCGACGCGAGCTCCCGAAGCGGCCGCACGACCTACTGGAGCACGACGCGGTCCTGTTCTTTCCCGGCGAGACGAACCAGATCGCACTGACCGGCCCCAAGGGCTCCGTGAAACTGACGCTCCGCGGACGCGTGAGCGGCAACGACTTCTTCTTCTGTCGCGCAGCGATCGACGCGAGCCTCGGCATCGGCATGCTGCCGTGGTTCATGGCGCGCCCGGAGCTCGAAGCAGGCCGCATGGTGCGCGTGCTGCCCGACTACATCGTGACGCTCGGTTCCATGTTCGTGATGTACCCGCCGGCCAAGCCGCTCTCGCCCAAGGTCGAGGCGTTCACCTCGTACCTCCGTGCGCACGTTCCGCGACTGCTCGGCGAGTAGCGCGTTCGCGAACTGTCCCTCCAGCGCCACGCTTACGCCCTGCTCAGAGGCGCCCCTACACGGCAGCGACGGGATTCCGAACCGACGCGATCGTGCGTGAGGCGCCTAACGATCGACGAGAGGGGGTTGCAACGAATTCGCTCGCGATCGCGCGACCCGGCGACGACGATGAAATCGAGATGGCGCCCGAGCATCCGATCCGTACGGTTGTCGACGACGAACCACAGCGGGCCGAACGCGTCGTGCTCGCAGTGGACGACGACGCGCTGATTCGCAGGTCACTCAATCGCTGGCTGCTCGCGCGCGGCTACACCGTTCACATCGCGGACTCCGGCGCAACGGCGCTCCAGCTTCTCGAGCAACATCCAGAGATCCAGCTCGTGATCAGTGACAACGACATGCCGGGGATGTCGGGCCTGGAGTTGCTCGAGGAGATCCGACGGCGGTTCCCGAAGATGTTTCGCATCATGCTGACGGGCACGGGCGATCTGCGTGTCGTGATGCGCGCGATCAACGAGAACGAGATCTATCGCTTCGTCGAGAAGCCGTGGAACGACGAGGTTCTGAGCAGCGCTATCCACCTCGCATTCGAGGCGCAGTTGCTCCAAGCCGAGCTCGATCGCGAGCGTGCCCGCTCGGAGCAACTCCTGCTCAATGTGCTCCCGCTACCGATCGGCGAGCGCCTCAAGCGAGGTGAAGCACCGATCGCGGACGCGTTTCCCGACGTGACTATCTTGTTCAGCGACCTCGTCGGCTTCACGGAGCTGTCCGCGCGGCTGCCGGCCGCAGAGCTTGTCGAGATGCTCAACGAGGTCTTCTCCGAGCTCGATGCACTTGCCGAGAAGCACGGAGTCGAGAAGATCAAGACGATCGGCGACGCGTACCTCGCAGTGGCTGGCATTCCGGTACCTCGCGAGGATCACGCACGAGCTGTTGCCGACATGGCGATCGACATGCTTCGCGTGCAACAGAGGTTTGCCGACCGCCGAAGCCTTCCGCTGAAGATGCGCATCGGCATCAATAGCGGCCCCGTCGTCGCCGGCGTGATCGGAAAGCACAAGTTCACCTACGACCTGTGGGGCGACGCCGTGAACATCGCGAGTCGCATGGAGTCGCATGGTCTACCCGGCCGCATTCAGATCACGGAGGCCACGCAGCGCCGACTCGGCGATCGCTACGTGACGGAGAAGCGCGGCGTCGTCGACGTGAAGGGCAAAGGCCCGATGACGACGTGGTGGTTGCTCGGCCACAAGTAGCGGCTCAACCATCCACCAAGAGCTTTTCCAGCTTTGCCAACTGCTGCTCCAGCGCATCGATGAGGACTCGGACGCGCGCCGTGCGTTGGACGTCGCGATGCACCACCAACCACACTGCATCCAGCTCCACCGGCGAACCGTCGGGCACACGCTCCAGATCGCGATCGGGCGCGGCCAGGCAACACGGCAGTGAAGCGATGCCGAGCCCTTCCCGCACCGCCTGCATCAACATGCGCGTGCTGTTCGTCCTGAGGGCGATGCGCGCGTTGTGCAACGACTCACCGGCGAGCTCACCGCCGCGCCAGCCGCGGATCCCGGAGTCGTACAGGATCACATCGTGGCCCGCGAGACCGGCTCCCTTCACCGGACGACCGCGCTTCGCCAGGTACTTCTTCGTCGCGTACGCACCGAACGCAACCGTGGCTGCACGGCGCCCCATCAAATCCGCCCCCTCTGGTCGCACGTAGCGCAGCGCCACGTCTGCCTCGCGGCGTGCGACATCCACGCGTGCCGTACCGACGCTCATCTCCACGCGGATCTGTGGATGCGTCGCACGTAGCGCGCGAAGGGCCGGCAGGATCACGACCTCGCCGAGCATCTCCGTCGCCGCGATCCGCACGACGCCGGCAAGACTGCGATCCGCACCGAGCACTTGCTGCTCGCCGCGCAGGACCGCCTGCTCCATCTCTTCACTCGTCGCCCTCATCGCCTCGCCCGCGGTGGTGAGCACCAAGCCATCCGGCGTCCGCGTGAACAGCTTCGCTCCGAGATCGCGTTCCAGCGCCGTCAGCCGTCGACCGACGGTCGTGTTGTCGACCTTCAGCTTGCGGCCCGCCGCGGCGAGCGTCCCCGACCGCGCGAGCTCGAGAAAGAACCTGAGGTCACCCCAGTCCAGCATGGGCTGCATTTTTGCACGACGGGCTGGCGATTGTGGGCATCGCGGCGTCGACGGACGAGGCGCATGTTTGCAGGCGAAGGAGAAATGCCATGAAGGACCTCGAAGACCAGAAAGCTCTCGTCACCGGCGCGACCAGCGGTATCGGCCGCGCCATCGCCATCCACCTCGCCCGGGCCGGAGCGGATGTGATCGTTCACGGCCGCGATGCCACGCGCGGCGCGGAGACCGTCGCCGAGATCAAGAAGGAAGGTGGCCACGCGCGGTTCGTTGCGGCTGATCTGACTAATCCCACCGAGGTCCGCCGCGTCGTGCAGGAGATCGGCGACCTCGACATCTTGATCAACAACGCAGGCTTCGCGGTGTTCGGCCCCTCCGCCGGCCTCGAGATCGAACGCTTCGACGCGATGTTCGCCGCGAACGTGCGTGCTCCGTTCCTGTTGGTCGCCGGCTTCGCGCCGGGAATGGCCGCGCGCGGTCGCGGAAGCATCGTGAACACCGGCAGCATGGCGGGCGCCGTCGGTCTCTCGGCGGGTGCCGCCTACGGTGCGACGAAGGCCGCGATCGCCGCGATGACGCGCGCGTGGGCCGCCGAGTACAGCGCGAGCGGCGTGCGCATCAACACCGTCGCGCCAGGTCCGGTGGCACCGACCGACAAGGAGCCATCGGACGTCATCTCGTATCTCGCCACCACGACCGCGATGAAGCGCGCGGCGACCGCAGACGAGATCGCCGAGGTCGTGACGTTCCTGGCGTCGCCGCGCGCGAGCTACGTGACCGGCGCGCTCATCCCCGTCGACGGCGGACGCACCGCGATTTGAACGCTCGCCCTAGTGCATTGGCGCCGCGGGGCGTACCTCTGTACGGGAGGAGAATGACCATGGCCACCGAAAAACCTGCGACAGGCGCCCGCAAGAACATCGGCGACATCGCCCCGAAGCTGGCTGCGCTCACCGATGACGTTCTGTTCGGCGACATCTGGGAGCGCCCCGAGCTGTCCAAGCGCGACCGCAGCCTCGTCACGTGCGCGGCGCTCGTTGCCACCGGCAAGACCGAGCAGATGAACTTCCACTTCCCGCGCGCGATCGAGAACGGCGTGACACAGGCCGAGCTCGTCGAGATGGTCACGCACCTCGCGTTCTACGTCGGCTGGCCGAGCGCGATGTCGTCGATCGCGAAGATGAAAGAGCTGTTCGCAAAGAAGGACGCGTGACTCCTGCGATCGAACTAGCCGCCGAGAGCGACTTGGCGCTTCTTGACCAGCTCGAAGGCGCCAGACCACACGGCTGGTTTCGCTTCGAACTTCGCCAGCGCCTGCCGGCAGAACGCGGGCACGACCGCGCCCGGAGCTAGCTTCGCGACCAGGCCGAGTTGCTCGTTGTTCAAGAGGCCCTCGAGCAGCTTCGCGAGCGCTTCAGCTTCGTAGATAGGGGTTGCCATGCGCAATCGTACACCGCCCGTCCTACAGGCGACTTCGAAACGCTGGCTAGCAGAGGCTTCGGATCTGAAGACCATGTAGTCGATTCCACCAGCGCTCAGGCTGCTCAACTGTGACCCGCGTCGAGCAACGGCGGGCATAGGTCATGCGTTAGCCGCGCTTGCATGCCCGGTGAAGCGCACGAAGAGCATCGATCGCGTGGTCACCCCAATGGGTCTCGAAATGGAACCGCCATTCCCAGATTGCGCAGAGCTTGAACGCATCGCTGTTCGCTGCGGCGTCGTGGTCCCAGAGCGTGAGGCCACGCTGCAGGTCGCGGTAAATGTCGAGGACATCATCCGAGAGCGATCCAGCAACGGGGGCGTCTCCCACATACGGGTCGAACACTTCCCAATATGTATCGACGTCGCCGAAGCCGGCCCAATCCTTCGGGCGATCGCGACTCGGTCCAGCCTCGATTCCCTCTGGCGGATTCACGACCGGCAACGTGGAGCCCGACGCGTAGAGCTCGAGCAGGCGATGTCGAAATGCAGCTAAACGCTCGGCGAGCGAGTATTCGCGAGCCTTCTCCACGAGGTCGCAGAACTGCCGCGCCTGATCAACGAACGCGGCAACCTCGGGGCTCCAGTAGTCAGGAGGAGCGACGATCTCCAGAACTGCCGCGTAGCCCACGACCGGCTTCCCCTCGCGCATCGCGATCACCGAACCGACGCGGACGCGCCCCCACAACTCGGATGCGATCGGCTCGATCCGCGCGAGCCCTTCTGCTCCCGGCGCGAGCTCGTCTCGGTCCTCCAAGAAGACCTGCCCGCCGTTGATCGTCGGCTGTCCTAGCCATGAGTTACCGAGGTCCCAGTCCGGCCGGTAGCCGCTGAAGATCGGCTTGCTGCGACCACCCTCACCGGCGGCGAGAAGACGAAGCCGTACTCTGAAGAACGGTGCCGACATAGCTGCGACTCAAAAAAGAAGGGCCGCTAACTCGGTGAAGAATTAGCGACCCTGGCGACCCCAACGGGATTCGAACCCGTGTCACCTGCGTGAAAGGCGGGTGTCCTAGGCCTCTGGACGATGGGGTCTAAATTGTCAGGTTTCGTATCGGTCAGCGAGGAGTGAGCCCAGATGGGATCGAACCATCGACCCTCGGCTTAAAAGGCCGGTGCTCTACCACTGAGCTATAGGCCCTCGTTGGTGCGGCAATCTGCCGGATGAGGGCTGGGAAAGCAAGCCCGCGTGCGCGCCGACGGGACAGATCGGGTTGGGTCGCGCGGGCTTAGGTGGCGCGCGAGCCGAAGGGGTTGACGCCTTGTCCGTTATAACGGATATCTATCTCGTGACCGCCGTCGAGATCCATGCCGACTTCGTCCGAGTGCTCGCGCCGGGCCGGCACGCGGATTTTCACCTGCGCTGGCTGCGGCACAACTGCGATGTCGACCGGCATCCGGCGACCGGCGAGCGCGTGATCGATTCATCGGAGCTGCCGGACGAGCTCGCGGTGAACGAGGCGAGCATCGAAGCGGACGCGTTGCGGATCACCTGGCTCCACGACGGCCGCACGAGTCGGTTCCCCCTCGCGTGGTTGGAGGAGCACGCGTACGCGACCGATCGGGTCGCAACGCCGCCCCCTCCATCCGACGTCCAGCTGATCGAGATCGACGGCTCGCGCGGCATCGCTGCGGAAGCGCTGCTGGCCCGCGTCGCGGAGCGTGGTGCGGGGGTCGTGCGCCGCACGGTCGCGCAACCGCAGGACGAGACGGAGCAGTGGATCTCCGCGATCGCCGCGCACGGCTTGAGCGTGATCGGCACGCATTTCGGGCGCATCGAGGATCTGCGCACGGACAACACGACGAACAGCAACACCGACCAGCTCGGCTACACCGATGCGGCGATCGGGTTTCACACGGACCAACCGTTCCTCGAGATCCCGCCGCGCTACCAGATGCTGCAGAGCATCCGGGCTGCCGATCGCGGAGGCGACACGATCCTCGGGGATGGCGAGGCCGCGTTTCGGTATCTCGAGAGCATCGACGTGGATGCGGCGGCGCTGCTGCTCGACACGCCGGTGCGCTTTCACCGCATGCAGAAGGCATTCGAGCGCGAGGTCATCTCGCCGATCATCACAATTGTCGACGGTCGCGCGCACGTGCGCAGCTCGTACTTCACCGTCGCGCCGTACAAGTTGCCGTTCGAGCGCGTGAGCGCGTGGTATCGCGCGCACGACACGTTCATGCGCATCGTGCGCCGGCATCACTACGCGTTCACGCTGCAGCCCGGCGATGCGCTGCTCTACGATAACCGGCGCATGCTGCACGGACGCACCGCGTTCGCAGGTCCGCGGTGGGTGCGCGGCGTATACTTCGACCGCTGAATGCATCCTGCCCCTGGCGACATCGTTCTTCCGTTTGCGGATAGCGCCGCGTTCGACAAGTGGCTCGCGAAGAATCACGCGAAGGCGCCGCTCGTGTGGATCCGGTACGCGAAGAAGAGCAAGGACGAGCCGTCGATCAACTGGACGCAGGCCGTCGACGTCGCGCTCTGCTACGGCTGGATCGATGGCCAGGCGCAGAAGCTCGACGAGCATCACTACCTGCAGCGCTTCACGCCGCGGCGCGCGAAGAGCCGCTGGTCCAAGATCAATCGCGAGCGCGTCGAGCGACTGATCGAGGAGAAGCGCATGCGGCCGGCGGGACTCGCGGAGGTCGAGCTCGCCAAAGCGGACGGCCGCTGGGACGAGGCGTATGACTCGCCGAGCTCAGCGACGATTCCGCCGGAGCTCGCCGCCGTGCTCGCGAAGAACAAGAAGGCCAAGGCCGCGTTCGAGAAGTTCACGTCGGCGGAGCGGTACTCGTTGCTATACCGCCTGCAGCACGCGAAGAAGGCGGAGACTCGCGCGAAGCACATCGAGGAGTTCGTCAGAACGGGACTCCCGAAGCCCGCACCGAAGCGCTAGAGCGTGAGCCGCAGGCCACCGTCACAGATGATCGTGTGGCCGTTCATGAACGTGCACTCGGTGAGAAACCAGATCGCCTGCGCGATGTCATCCGCCGTGCCGACGCGACCGACGGGCGTCTTGTTCACGAGCTCGGTGAAGATCGCCTTCTTCTGATCGGCGGGGACGTTCGTCCACCACGGCGTGTCGATGACGCCCGGCGAGACAGCGTTGACGCGCGTGGGCTTGAGCTCGACAGCGAGGATCGGCACGAGGGCGGTGATGGCGGCATTCGCAGCGCCGATGCCCGATGTTCCCGGCATTGCGGCGTGCGCGGAGACCGCGGCGACGAACGTGATGCTGCCTCCCGTGCGGAGATGCGGCAGCGCCGCTTGGGCTGTCGCGTAGTGCGCGAAGACCTTCTCCTCGAAGCTCGCTTTGACGTTCGCGAGATCGGCCGTCGCGAACGGAGCCATTCCCTTGTTGCTACCGAGCGCGAGGACCAGGTGATCGAGCGCGCCGATCGCGGAGAAGTCTGGCTTGGTCGCGTCCATCACGACCGCGCTCACGCCGGGGACCGCTGCCTTGGCCGCCGCGAGGCGATCGGAGCCCCGCCCCGTGATGGTGACGCGGTGGCCGACCGCGAGAAGATGCTGCGCTGCCGAGAGACCGATTCCCGACGAGCCGCCGACGATGACTGTGTGTTGCATGAGCGCAGCGTGCGCGCGTCGCAGAACGGCAACCAGTTGCTGACTTATCCTAGTAGCGATCGGTGCTATGCAATCCCGCGTGAACGAGGTCGATACGTCTGCTCGTCGGCGTGAGGCGGGAGAGTTCCTGCGGTCTCGGCGCGAGCGCCTGAGTCCCTCCACGGTTGGCTTGCCTGCGGGCGTTCGGCGTCGCACACCCGGCCTGCGGCGCGAGGAAGTGGCGATGCTCGCCGACGTCGGCACCACCTGGTACACGTGGCTCGAACAAGGGCGCGACGTGCGACCTTCTGTCGATGCGCTCGAGGCGCTCGCCACCGCGCTGCGCCTCGACGCGGCCGAGCGACGTCACCTGTTCGAGCTGCACGACCGCGCGTCGCCGGAGCGAGTTGCATCTGTCGAAGCGATCGATGGCCCCACGCGCCGCATGCTCGACAACCTCACGCTGCAACCGGCGTTCGTGCTCGGGAAGCGGTGGGACATCATCGCGTGGAATCGCGCCGCCGACCTCGTGTACGGCCCGTACGACCGCCTCGTCGGTGACGAGCGCAACACGCTGCACCTGTTGTTCACGGACGCAGCGCATCGTCGGCTGCTCGTCGATTGGGAAGCGGTTGCTCGCAACTCGCTCGCGATGTTCCGCGCGGACTGTGCGCGCAATGTCGGCAATCCCGATTTCGAGCGCCTCGTCGTGCGATTGATGCGCCGCTCGCCGGAGTTCGCGGCGTGGTGGCCGCAACGCGAAGTGGCGCGCCCCCTCGCAGGTACCAAGCGGATCGATCACCCCACGGCGGGACGCATGGTGTTCGAGTACGCGAGTCTCGGCGTCGGCGATCCGCCGGAGATGAAGCTGATCATGTTCACGCCGACCGACCACGACGACACCGCAGAGAAGCTGCGCCGTCTCCTCGCATGAAACCGATGTTGTCCCTCCCCGACTATCCGTTTCGCGCGTACTTGTTCGACTGCGACGGCACGGTCGCCGACTCGATGCCGCTGCACTACGTCGCGTGGCAACGCGTGCTCGAGCAGCAGAAGTGCCCGTTTCCCGAGGAGCAGTTCTACGCGACAGCCGGTCAACCGGCGGCGAATCTGATCGCTGCGTTGAACAAGCAGCACGGGCTCGCGATGGATGCGGCGAGCGTTCAGGAGAAGAAGGAGGCGATGTACCTGGAGCTCGTGCCCCAGGTGAAGCCAATCGCGGACGTCGTCGAGATCATCGCGCGCGCGACGCTACCGATGGCCGTTGTCTCGGGCGGACCTCGCGACGTGGTGATGCGCACGCTCAGGGCGCTAGGGCTCGTCGAGAAGTTTGGAGCGATCGTGTGCGCCGAGGATTACGTACGCGGTAAGCCGGCGCCGGATCCGTTTCTCGTCGGCGCGCAGCTCCTCGGGATCCCAGCGAGAGACTGCCTCGTGTTCGAGGATGCTCCCCTCGGCATCGAGTCCGCGATCGCGGCCGGCATGCAGCACGTTCTCGTGCCGCGGCCCACGCGCTGAAACATTCAGTTAAGCAAAATGCCGACGGTGACGGCACGCCCGATGCACCTCCTACGGCGCATGCGCACGTTGTTTCATCCGCTTGTTGCCGCCGTTCTGAGCGCGTCGCTGATGGCGTGCGCGACGACCTCTACAGAATCAACGATGTGGACGGTTCCCGAGGGAACGGTGAGGGAAGGCCAGGTCGTAGGTATTCAACAAGTCGTTCAGCGGACGCAGGGCGATCCTGTCGGAGGGGCGCTCCTGGGAGCCGTGATCGGCGGCCTGGTGTTGCGCAATCGACACGGTGGACCGTCACTGTTTGGCGCGGCGGCAGGAGCTGGCATCGGCGCGGCCGCGAGCTCGGGTAGCGAGACGCACGTCGACTACCGCGTGATCGTCCAGTTCGCCGACGGCTACCAGCAGTCGTTCATCTATCACGATGGCGTTCCGTTCCGTCCCGGCGACTACGTCGTGCAGACGTCGCAGGGCCTCGAGCCTCGCTAACCAGCCGGTTTCGCTCGCCCTCCATTGCGAGCGCTTTTTTCGGGTCGTCTAATAGGTCACCATGACCTATCATTAAGACCTATGGCGACTTCAACCACCCCCCTGTTTCTCGGCGCGCTCATCAAAGCCGTCGATCACGTGACGATTCCTGTGGGCGACCTCGACGGCGCTCACGCGTTCTACTGCGACGTCCTCGGGGCAAAGTTGCTCGAGCGCTTCGACCGCGAGCTGTTCTTGCGCTACCGCCCCGGGCGCGAAGCGGAGCTCGAAGGACCGAACAGTCCGCTTCACTTGTCGGTGCAGCTCGGTGCGGGGCCGCGCCTCGACCTGTTCCTACAATCAGGTGGACAACCGGCGACTCCGATCGCGAATCCGCATATCGCGTTCGAAGTCGCGGGTGAGCACCTGGATGCGGCGCGGTCTCATCTGGTCGCCGCCGGAATCGCCGTCGAGGGACCGACCCGACTAGGTCCGCCGGGCCAAGCGTCGATCTACTTCTTCGATCCGTACGGAAACAAGCTCGAGCTCATGACCCACGCGTATCCGCGAGCGCTGCGCATCGGGGCTCCAAATTGGGTCGCGCTCGCCGCGAGGTCTGCGTGAATCGCCGCACGATGATGGCTGCCACGGCGTCCCTGATCGCGAAAGGCGCGCGGGCTGCGCCGACAGGCATCTTCGAACGCTTTCACGACTCGCTCGTGCAGGTTCACGGCGAGCTCAGTCAGGCGGCCGGCGGAATCGCCGAGACGATCGTCGACGCTCGCAAGGATGCGGACACGCAGGCTGCGATCCTCGCGTTCACGGACGAGCTGTTGAACCACCACAAGTCCGAGGACTCGTTCTTCTTCCCCGCCTTTCGCTCGGCGGGTCGGATGAGATCATCGGACGTCGCGTGGCTCGACAAGAAGGACGAGGAGCACGTCGCGATCCATCGCACGTGTGTCGAGTTGCGCGATGCCACCGCCAAGCGCGCTCGCTCTGCCCTCGCCGTTCGCACCTGGCGCAGCGCGGTCATCACCCAGATCGCAACGCTCGCTTCGCTCTCGAAGCCGCACTTCGCCGAGGAAGAAGCGACGCTGACGGCGGACCACGTGAAGACGTTGCTATCGGCCGACGAGCTGGCGAGTGTCTACCGCGACATGGGGCTACACTGGCAACGTCGATAGTGTACGAGCTAATTATTCTCAGCCTGGTCGCTCGCGGCCCCGTGCACGGCTACATCATCTCGTCGGTCATCAACGACGTGATCGGTCCGTACGCGCGAGCGAGCAACGGCCGCATCTATCCGCTCCTCGCGAAGCTCGAAGAGAGTGGCTTCATCGCGGTCGACAAGGAGAACGAGAGCGACGGCGGCCGTGTGTCGCGGTCATTCGCGATCACCGCTCTCGGTCGCAAGCGATTCCACGACCTGATGATGGAGACCACGACGTCGCCGCGCGAGTACCGCGACCTGTTCGCGTTCAAGGTCACCGCGTTCGACCTCATCACCAAGGAGGACCGTACATCGCTGCTCCAGCACTACGTGACGTTCGCGGATGCCCACGTTCGTCACCTCGAGCTCCAAGGTAAGGATCTCGAGAGCGCAGACAGCTATGGCCACTCGCGTGTGCAACGAGAGCGCTTTGGCAATGTGTTTGCCCATCTCGTCGCGACCTGGAAGCGCGAGAAGACGTGGGCGACCGAGCTGTTGGCCGCCGAGCCAGGTCGCGCGAAGCGCTGAGCGCTTACTCGCCGCCGGCGATCTTGTAGTCGAGCTTCGGCGTGTGCATCGTCTTGCCCCCGTCCTCGAACCACACGACCCACACTGTCGGCTTCTTGGGCTTGTCATCGTCGGTGACGGTGAGCGTGCCCTTGTCGAGCGTGTACTTGCACGGCGCCGGGATGCCCTTCGTGCCGTGCACGCAGCTGCCATCCTCGTTGAGCTGCAGCGAGCCGAAATCCTTGTCGGACTTCTTGTACTCGAAGGTCTCGCCTTTGAAGCCAGCGGGCTGGCGCGAGAGCGTCTTGTCGCCAGCGGCGGTCGTGAACGTCAGCTTCTCGTCCTCGAGCTTGATGGGAGACGACTTGTCTCCGATCGTCATCGTGTTGACGGTGCCGTCCCACGTACCGGTGACCGACTTCTTCTTCTTCTTGTTCTGAATCGTCGCAGAGCTGTCCTCCGCGAGCACGACGCTGTACTCGGCATCGGCGTACCAACCGATGAGAGACGGCGGAGGAGGAGGAGGCGGAGGCTCTTCCTTCTTGGGCTCCGGCGGAGGAGCTTCCACCTTCGCGACGGGTTTCGGCGCGGGCTTCTTCGAACCACCACACGCCGCGGCAAGCACCAATAACGCGATCATCGAACGCATGAGCGGCATCGTACGTCGAGTCGCGTCGCGAGTGCTGCTCAGGTCAGCGATAAGGCGTGGGGGCCGGTCCCGCGAGCAGCACTGCGACGGACCCGGGCTCGATCGGCGGGCGCGCTTCGAGCGGCTCGTCGGTGTGCGTCCCGAGGTGGATGAAGCCGAGCACCTCTTCTGCGTCGGTAAGCTCGAACAGCTGCGCGAGCGCGGTGCCGCGCGTGAATGGCACGCTCTTCCACACCGCACCAACGCCCATCGCCGACGCAGCCAACGTGATCGCGTAGCCCGCGCAGGCGGCGGTCGCCTTTTGCTCCCAGACCTCGACCTTGCCCGGCTTGGGCGACGCGATGATCGCGATGATCGTCGGCGATCGGAACGCCTTGCTCTTCATCTTGTCGAACGCGCCCGCTGGTGCGTCAGGCTTTCGCTCGGCGGCGCACTTCACGAGCGCTTCACCGAATGCCGTGCGGCCCTCGCCTTCGATGATGGCGAAGCGAAACGGGCGGAGGCCGCCGTGATCGGGGACGGTGCCTGCCGCTTGAAGCATGCGATCGAGCTGCGCGCGGGTCGGACCCGGCTCCGCGAGGTTTCCGGGGGCGCTGCGGCGGCCACACAGGAAGTCGAGCATCTGGTCCATCGCAGCGACTCTAGCGTGCGGGTCCCCGAAGTGCCGGCAGCGACACCGGAATTCGCGGCTCACCGAACGGACAGCCCCGGGAGCGCCTACATGTGAGGAAGCCGCGAGAAATGCTTCACTGAATGGGGGTCGGTGACGTAGGTTCCACTCATACATGGATAAGCGGGAAGCAGTTCGAGTCCCCGTGCGGGTGCGCGCCCGCTGCCGATGCCATGACGGCGTCGTGATCGAGGGCTTTGTCGAAGACCTCTCCCGCAGCGGCATGTTCTTTCGCGCCCCTCAGAAGCTCGGTGCAGGCGCCTTCGCTGCGATCGATCTCGACGTGCCGGGTGATTCGCCGATCCGCATCGAGGCAGAGGTCGTTCGCGTCGAGCACACGTCCGAACGCGAGGGAATCGCGTTTCGCTTCGTCGATCCGCAGGGAACGCGACGCACGCTCGCGAACTTCATCATGCGCTCGCATCACTCGACCGCGCACTAGGGGTATGGTCAGCGCTCATTAGCGCTTCCCCGTGCAGCAAGTGAGTGATTCGTCGCCCCCGTCGTCCCGTGGCAAACCCGCCACCCGGCGCACCATGGTGCTCCGTCGGGATGCGCTGAGCGACGCCGAGCGCGCCGCCGCGAGCGCCGTGATCGCAGAGCGCGCGGATGCCGCGATCGCAGAGCGCAACGCCCACGTGGTCGCGCTCTACGCAGCCAAAGGCACCGAGGTCGCGACGGCCAAGCTCGATGCGGCGCTGCGGGGCCGCGGCGTACGCGTCGTGTATCCGCGCGTCGCGGACGGTCAGCGCGAGCTCGTGTTTGTCGCCACGTCGATCGAGAATCTCGCGCTCGGTACGTTCGGCCTGCGCGAGCCCGCCGCCGGATCGCCCGCGGAGCCACTCGAGTCGATCGACATCTTCGTGGTGCCCGGCGTCGCGTTCGATCGCAGCGGAGCCCGCCTCGGCTGGGGCCGCGGTTACTACGACGCGACGCTCGCATCTGCGCGCGGTGTGCGTCTCGGACTCGCATTCGAGTGCCAGATGGTCGACGAGGTCACCTACGAACCTCACGACATTCCGATGAACGTGATCGTTACCGAGGTCGCCACCCGCGTGGTCGCCCCGGGTGCCAGGACATAAATGAACGACGGAATCTTCATTCTCGTTGGCGTCGTGCTCGGCCTGTTGGTCGGCTGGGTCGCCGGTACCAAGCTCGGTCGCGCCAAAGGCGATGGCAGTGGCGCACAAAAGGCCGCTGAAGAAGAGGCCGAGAAGATCCGGTCCGCAGCGCGCGCGGAGATCGACTCGATCAAGAAGAAGGCGGAAGTCGAGGGCAAGGAAGCCGCGCGCAAGCACAAGGCGGATCTCGACGAAGAGCTCCGCGGCCGCCGCACCGAGCTCAAGAAGGCCGAAGAAGCGATCGTGGCCAAAGAGCGCGACGTCGACAAGGCCAAGAAGGACGCCGAGCGCCGCGCGCAGGATCTCGAGAAGAAAGAGCGCAGCGTCGACGGCAAGATCAAGCAGGCCGACACCGCGGTCGAGCGCGCCGAGGCTGCGCAGGTCGAAGCGCGCAAGAAGCTCGAGACCATCGCCGCCCTGTCCGAAGCCGAAGCGCGCAAGAAGCTCGAGGATGACGTGAAGGCGCAGGCGTACGCGTCTGCCGCCGTGGAGATCAAGCGCATCGAAGATGACGCGCACAAAGAGGCCACCGCGCGCGCCAAGACGATCGTCGCGACGGCGATCCAGCGCTTCGCCTCGGAGTTCGTGCACGAGCGCACCGTCGCTGCCGTGACGCTGCCGTCCGACGACATGAAGGGCCGCCTCATCGGCCGCGAAGGTCGCAACATCCGCGCGATCGAAGCCGCGACCGGCATCGACATCATCATCGACGATACGTCGGAGACGATCTCGATCTCGTGCTTCAACCCCGTGCGCCGCGAGATCGCCCGCATCGCGATCAGCGCCCTCGTCGCCGATGGCCGCATCCATCCCACGCGCATCGAAGAAGTCGTGCGCAAGGCGGAGAAGGAAGTCGACGCCCAGTGCAAGCAGGCCGGCGAGCAGGCCGTGTTCGATCTGGGCCTCCATCGCGTGCACCCCGAGCTGGTGAAGCACCTCGGTCGCCTGAAGTTCCGCCAGTCGTACGCGCAGAACGTGCTGCTCCACTCGGTCGAGGTCGGTTACCTCGCGGGCCTCATCGCCGCCGAGCTCGGCGCGAACGTGAAGCTCGCGCGCCGCGCCGGTCTCCTCCACGACATCGGCAAGGCGCTCGATCACGAGCAGGAAGGCGCGCACGCCGAGATCGGTGCTGCGTTCGTCCGTCGCCACGGCGAGTCGCCCAAGGTCGCGCAAGCGATCGCTGCTCACCACGGCGACGACGGTGTCGGCTCATCCGTCAGGCCCGAGTCGGTTCTGGATCACGTTGTCGCGGCCGCGAACGCACTCTCCGCGTCCCGCCCTGGTGCGCGTCGCGAGCAGCTCGCGTCGTACATCAAGCGTCTCGATGATCTCGAGGCGATCTGCAAGCGCTTCAACGGCGTCGAGCGCGCCTACGCGCTGATGGCGGGCCGCGAGATTCGCGTGATGGTCATGAACGACCAGGTCGACGACGGTCAGGCGATCGTGATGTCCAAAGAGATCGCGCGCGCGATCGAGAACGAAGCGACGTACCCGGGCCAGGTCCGCGTCGTCGTCGTGCGCGAGACCCGCGCGTCTGACTACGCACGCTAGTCGTGCGCGCGAGCGTCCTCGTCGCTCTGTCCGGACTCGCCGCCTGCGGCCGCGGGAACTTCGACGCGATCACCGACGGAGGTTTGGGCTCCGAAACCGGCGAGAACGGAGATGGCGGCAGCGCGACATGCACGCCCACCACGGAGGTGTGCAACGGCGTCGACGACAACTGCGATGGCGAGATCGACGAAGGCTGCCCGTGCACTGCGTTCGACGTCAATGTTCCTGCGCCCGTGATGAATGACTGTCCGGGATTTGTCTGGACGGGCTCGGGCTTCTTCGTCGTCTACTACGACGGCACCAACCGATCGATTCAACACTTCAGCGCGATCGGTGCGGCCGGTGCACTCCACTCGCTCGGCTCCGCGACGACGACGTCGCTGCCCGTCGGTCACGATTCGCTGGCGTGGTCAGGGACGCGGCTCGCGGCAGGGACGACCACGAACACGGCCGTGTCGATCAACTTCTTCGACGAGAACCTCGTTCCGCTCGGCAGCCCGACCGTGCTGCCCACACCTGGCTACGGAGCGCACATCGTCTGGACCGGTGACCGCTTCGGGGTCGTGTGGGCCAGCTCGCCGTTGAACCAGCTCTACCTCGTCGAGCTCGATGGCAACGGGGTGCCGCTCGGACCGGAGATCCCGTTGCCTCCGACGAACGTCGATATCGGGGTGATCACCGCCACGCCCACGGGCTATCTGATTCCCTACCGCGACGGGTCCACTCCACACCTTCTCGTCTGGGAGCGAGCGACAGGAGTGACCGCCGATCTGCTTCCCGATCTGGCCCCGCAAGGCGCGTATATCGCGACGGCTGCGGGCGCCGGAGGTTACGTCGTGTTCGAGGCCGGCGTGCCGGTGGGCACGTCGAAGCTCCAGATGCTCGACGCGAGCGGACAACTCGTCGGGAGCAGCATCGCAACGCCAACCCTCGGGATGGCGCCTTCGTACACGGCGATCGTCGCGACGCCGACCGACTTTCGGCTGATCGGAAACGCGGGGAGCGGGACCCAGACGATCTACGAAGCAGGTCTCGACGCAACGGGCGCGATCACGTCAGCGCCGACCTCTGTTCTCGTGCTGAGCAACGTCAACGGGTACTCCGCTCACAGCGCCGTGAGCGCATCGGGCCGGCACGCGTTCGTGCTCGCGTATGGGGACGTCTCGTCGAAGCTGCGCCTCATCCAGCGCTGCGAGTGAATCGATCGTTCGTCACTGTTTGCAGCACGGCGGATGTGCGGTCGGATCGGTGTTCGTCGTCGGCGCAGGCGTCGTTCCGATCGGTGGGCCGGGCGGTCCCGGTGCGGGCGTCGTCTGATTCGCGGTCGCAGGTTGCGCGGGAGCCGGTGCGGGTTGTTGGTGATGGGCGCAGCCAGCCAACAGGAGGGACGCGAGGAAGAGGCGCATGTGGATTCAACGATCGGGTACGCGCGGCGTTCTGTAAAGAACCGTGATCTTCACGGAACGTGCTTCACGGGATGCAACTGCTGGGTTTCCTCGGAGACGGGCTCGGTCCATGGCGACGCCTTGAGGATCGCGCGAGCACGCTGCTTGAGGTTCGACGAGAGCTCGCCGCGATCGGCGGCATCGACCGCAGCGGCGAGCTCCGCGGCCGTCTGAAAGCGCTGTTCCTTGATCTTGGCGAGACCGATCGCGAGCACGGCCTCCATCGCCGGCGACACGCTCGCGATCGCGCCCGGGCGCAGCGGCATCACGTGCACGACGGCGTAGAGAAGCGACGGCGTGTCGCGCCCGACAAACGGCACCTGCCCCGTCACGCAGCGGTAGAGAACCGCAGCGAGCGCGTAGACATCGGCGCGAGTATCGACGGCGAGCCCCTTCGCCTGCTCGGGCGCCATGTACGTCGGCGTTCCAACGACCGCGCCCTGCGTGAGCGTGCCGCTCGACTCGCCGAGGTGGGCGACGCCGAAATCGAGGAGCTTCCAGAATCCGGCCTCTCCCGACTGCTCGTCGAGGAACAGGTTGTGGGGCTTGATGTCGCGATGGACCAAGCCCTGCGTCGCGGCGACCTCGAGCACGCTCGCGATCTGCGTGACGAGCTGGATCACGCGCTGCCGCGAGAGCTGCGCCCTCTTGCGCAGGAGGTCGCCGAGCGAGTGACCATGCAAGCGCTCCATCGCGAGGAACGGAATCGGATCTTCGGGCGTCGATGCATCGAGCACGCGCACGACGTGCGGTGAGTCCAGAGCGCTCGCAGCGCGAACCTCGCGCAGGAAGCGTTCGACGTAGTCGCGCGCACCGAGCAGCTCGCGGCGGAGAAGCTTCACGGCGGCTTCGTCGCCGGTGCCCGTGTGCGTCGCGAGATAGACCTCGCCCATCGCACCGCGCCCGAGCACGTTGCCCAGCTCCCATGCGCCGACGATGTGGCTGGTGAAGCGACCGGGGCCGCCGATCTTGAGTGCGCGGTCGAGGTCCTGCCGCAGCTCCTGGACTTGTTCTTCGCGCTGCGCGGCGAGGCGGATCGCGTCCTGCAGATCGTCGATCGCTTGCAGCGATGCGCGTCGCCCCAGCCGCGCCATGATGAACGCCATCGCGTAACCGAACAGCATGCAGCCGTGACCCGCGAGCAGCGCCTCGAGCTTCACGCCGTGCCGCCACGGATAGAACCCCGGGTCGTGCATCACGCCCGTGATGATCAGCACCGCTTCCACCACGTGCGGCACGGCTGCGATCACCAACATCACGGTCGCTGCCGCGAGGTCCTCTGTACGGCAGAACAGATACAGACCGAGGATCGTGAGCAAGGGCGCTGCCGACAGGTTTCCGACGTACAGCACGCCGAGGTGACCACATACGACGCAGAGCAACGCGAGAGCGGTGAGCTTGCTCTGCTTGTACGTCGACGGATCGCGAAGCTCGTAGAACAGATACGCGCTCGCGACGACGCCCACCCCGACCAGCGCGATCAGGGCGTGCGCGATCAGCGGATCGCCCGGCGTGAGCAGCACCATCGCGACAACTGCGATCGCGACGATCCAGCCGATCCGCAGAAAGCCACGCGTGCGCGCGACCTCTTCCTCGTGCAGTGCGTCCGCCGAGGTCGTCATCGTCGTGCGCCCGGGCGGCGCGCGGCGCGATCCGGATCCCGATCCGGAACCCGAGCCAATCGACGACGGATGGATCGAGCTCATACGCCCTCCTCCCACCCGTGCTTCTTGATCAGCGCATCGGCCTTCTTGCGCAGCTTCGCGTCGAGCTCGCCGCGCACCGCCATCGCGAGCGAATCTCCGAGCTCCGCCCCCGTCGAGAATCGATCATCCGGCGACTTCGCGAGCGCGATCGCGGCCCAGCGATCCACGTCCTCGCCAAACGGGCCGAGCTCGCTGGGACGATGCGGCATGCGGTGCACCACGGCAAACAAGAGCGCGGGCGTATCGGCGGCCGTGAACGGATGGCGTCCCGTCAGGCAGCGATAAGCAACCGCCGCGATCGCGTACACGTCCGCCCGCGAGTCGACGCGACCACCCTGCGCTTGCTCCGGAGCCATGTAGCTCGGGGTTCCGACGATGCCGCCCTGCGTGAGCGTTCCCGTGTCGTCGGAGAGCGTCGCGACGCCGAAGTCGAGGATCTTCCAGACCTGCCCGCCGCTGAGCTGGTTCGCGAGCATCAGGTTCTGCGGCTTGAGATCGCGATGAACGATACCGGCCGCCGATGCTGCATCTACACCCGCACCTGTCTGCTTCACCATCGCGGTGACGATGTCGCCCGGTAAGCGAGACTCGCCACGCAGCATCTCTGCGAGCGTTTGCCCCGACAGCAGCTCCATCGCGAGAAAGGGCGTGCCGTCCTCGGGGGCCGAGGCCTCGATGACGTGCACGACGTGGGGTGACGCGAGCGCCCCACTCGCTTTGCTCTCGCGCAAGAAGCGCGCGACGTGGGTCGCATCGGAGAGAAGCTCGCGGCGCAGCAGCTTCACAGCCGCTTGCTCGCCCGTCGCTGCGTTCGTCGCCTCGTAGACCTCGCCCATCGCACCGCGACCGATGACGTTGCCGAGCTTGAACGAACCGAGCGTCTGATCCGTGTGACGCCCCGGACCGCCGACGCGCAACGCTCGCTCGAGATCCGCGCGCAGCTCATCCATCAGCGCCTTGCGCTGTGCCGCGAGCCGCGTCTGCTTGTTGAGTCCCTCGATCGACGAGAGCGAGGCACCGCGAATGGAGCGCCCCGTATAGAACGCGAGCAGATACACGCCGACGACAAACAGGCCGCCGAGGGCGAGTGTCATCCGTGTCTGCGGCACGCTCGACGCAAAGATCCCCGGATCCGCGACGACGCCACCCACGATGAGGCCCGTGCACACGCAGTACGCACCAACAGCAGTGGCGAGCAGCATGCGACTCGCTTTCTCCGCCTCGCTGCGCGCGATGAAGTGCATGCCGAGGACCATGATCGCGCCGCACGGCGAGAACACGCCGAAGAACATCATCGAGACGTTCGTGTTGATGATCGCGAACACGCCGAGCGTCGTGAGCTGTTTTCCACTGAACTTCGCGGGATCCGCCCAGCGCCGCCAGAAGAAGAAGCTCAACGCCATCCCCCAGAGCAGCGCGATCGCGAGCGCGATGTTCATCCACCACGCACCGCCGAGCATGGGAATCCCGCCCAGCGCGAGAACCGAAACTGCCCAGCCGACCATGATGAACTGACGCGTTCGCCGGACTTCCTCGGCGTGCATCGCCTCCGCCACGGTGACCGTGCTCCCTGCCGTGGTGGAGCCCTTGGTCGACGGCGTCTGCGTTGCCGATGGTAGCGGAGCGTTCGCGAGCCTCTTCTCGAGATCCGAAGCGACGGTGTCGTTCGCGAGCGCGTCGACGTCCGGTTCGTCGATCTGCGCCGGCTTGTCGGCGACCGTCGCGGGCGCCTCCGTCAGCGCCTTCGTGCGCGGCGCTTTCTCCGCGACCGTCGCGGGCGAGTCGCTCTCCGTCTTCGAGCGGGCCGCTGGCTTCTCGGCCACCGTCGCCGGTGCGTCGCTATCCCCCTTCTTCCGCGAATCCACGTCCTTGGCTAGGGTACCCCCTCGTGGTCAGCGGGAGTAAATCTCCATCCGAGTCGTCGCCAGGAGCGGAGCCCCTGGGGCATTCTCTTACGGTAGGATCGACTGTAGGTGGCAGATCCGCGCATCTATCCGCTGATCGATGTTCCGCACGAGCAGCTGCGGTCCATGGTCGGAGCGCCGGTGAAGAACATCGAACGCGTCGAGGGCGGCTTCACGAACACGATCCACAAGGTCACGCTCGAGAGCGGCAAGCACCTCGCGGTGAAGCATTACTCGGCAGGCGCGGAGTCGTTCGGTGCCGAGCTCGCAACGCTGACGCTGTTGCACGGATCGTTGCCGGTTCCCGACATCACGCACGTTGACGACAAGGCGTTCGCCATCGCCTACAAGTGGATCGATGGCGTCACGTTGAACGATCTGCGCGCGAGTGGCCCGTCCGTCGGCTTCGCGTCGATCGCCGAACCGCTCGGTCGCTTGATGGCCTGGCTCGCGCGCACGGACGCAACCGAGCCGTTCGAGCTCGCGCCGATGCTCGAGCAGACGTATCAGCAGCTCTCGTCGGGAAAAGCGCGATCTCGCCTCGGTGCGCCGCTCAGCGATGCGCTGCGCAAAGCATTCGAGACCTCGGAGCCGCAGCTCGCGTGGGGAACGGTGTGTCTCTCGCACGGCGATCTTGGCCTGCGCAATCTCATCGTCCAACCTGCGATGCACGAGCGCTGGCGCATCTCTGGCGTGATCGATTGGGAAGCGACGACCACCTGCTCTCCCCTCCTCGATATCGGCAGCTTGTTCCGCTATCGCCACCGCTACGATCAAGCGTGGGTCGACGGCTTTGCGCGCGGCTACCGGGAAGCGGACGGCGAGCTCCCCGACGACTGGTTGCGCACGGCGCGCCTGCTCGACGCCACGGGGGCGATCGACACCCTCGACGAGCCCCGCGAGCTGCCAGGTGTCTACGCGGATTGCAAAGAGCTTCTCGCACGGCTCGCTGCAGACCTTTGAAATCCGAGCACGCCGTCCAACTTAGACCCCAGTCGTACCCCATCGCGCCTTGGGCGCCGTCGACAACAGTGCTGAGATTGCTGCATGCGGATCGTCGCCATTGCCGACACGCACACGTTCACGGACGACTTCCGCGTCCCGGACGGGGATGTGCTCATCCACGCGGGAGACATGTGTCGCGGCGGCTCGCTCTCCGAGCTGCGCACGATCACCGCGTGGCTCGCGGCGCAGCCTCACCGCCACAAGATCGTGGTCGCGGGTAACCACGACTGGTGCTTCGTGCGCGAACCGAGCGCCGCGCGCTCGATCCTCGCAGCGCTCGGCAACGCGCACTACCTCGAGGACTCCGAGGTCACGCTCGATGGCCTTCGCTTCTACGGAAGTCCGTGGCAACCAGAGTTCAACAACTGGGCATTCAACCTTCCCCGCGGTGAAGCACTCGCAGCGAAGTGGCGCCAGATCCCACTCGGGCTCGACGTGCTGATCACGCATGGTCCTCCCGCCGGCATGGGCGATCGCTCGTCGTACTCGGGCCGCGCGGGCTGCGCGGAGCTCCGCGTGCGCGTCGGTGAGGTCGCACCGCGTCTCCACCTGTTCGGCCACATCCACGAGGATGGCGGCGCCTGGCGCGAAGGCCAGACGCTGTACTCGAACGTGACGACGTGGGAGTGCGAGCGCGGTGCGAGCGTGTTCGATATCGACGCGAGCAACGTCGTCGCCTCGAACATCCCTCCGAGCGGTCGCGACGCGTTCCTGTCCTCCGCCGGGTAGTGGTAGTTTGCGGGCATGTCCCGTGACGGCAACTTGTTCATTGCCGAGCTCCGCGCCCGCCACCTCGTCCAGCTGGTCACCGACGAGGCCGGCCTCGCCAAGCTACTGACCGATCAAGTCGTGCCCGTGTACGCGGGCTATGACCCCACGTCGTCGAGCCTGCACGTCGGCAACCTGGTTCCGACCATCCTGCTGAAGCGCTTCCAGCTCGCCGGGCACAAGCCGATCATCGTCGTTGGTGGCGCGACGGGCATGGTCGGCGATCCGTCCGGCAAGTCCGACGAGCGCAACTTGCTCGACGACGCGACGCTCGCGACCAACGTCGCCGGCATCCACAAGCAGCTCTCTAGCCTGCTCGATTTCGACGACAAAGCGACTGGCGCAGTCATCACGAACAACGCGGAGTGGACGCGCCCGATCAGCTTCCTCGAGTTCCTGCGCGACTACGGCAAGTACCTCACCGTCAACTACATGATGGCGAAGGACTCGGTCAGCTCGCGTCTCGAGAGCGAGACCGGCATCAGCTACACCGAATTCTCGTACATGCTCCTGCAGGCGATGGACTTCGTGCACCTGAACAAGGCGATGAAGTGCCGGTTGCAAGTCGGCGGCTCCGACCAGTACGGCAACATCACGGCCGGCTGCGAGATGGCGCGCAAGATGGGCCACGAGCAGCTGTACGGCCTCGTCGCGCCGTTGCTGCTGGACTCCACCGGCCAGAAGATGGGCAAGACGTCGACGGGCGAGCGCATCTGGCTCGATGCCGAACGCACGACGCCATACGCGTTCTACCAGTACTGGCTGAACCGCAACGACGACGAGGTCCCGCGCCTGCTGAAGCTGTTCTCGCAGCGCCCGTTGAACGAGCTCGATGAAGTCCTCGCCGAGCACGACAAGGATCGCGCGAAGCGCCTCGGCCACCGCGAGCTCGCGCGCGCGATGACGAGCTGGGTCCACGGCGACGCCGCGATCACCAGCATCGAAGCGGCCGCGAAGGTGATGTTCGGCGGCTCGCTCGAGGGCGTCACCGACGACGTGCTCCGTCAGCTCGCGGGCACGATGCCCACCGTCGATATCTCTCGCGCTGACCTGGATGCCGGCATCGGGGCGATCGACCTGTTCGCCCGCACGCTCTGCGACTCCAAGGGCAAGGCGCGCACGCTGATCACCCAGGGCGGCGCGTACATCAACAACATCAAGGTCGGCAGCATCGACGACAAGGCGACCGCCGCGAACCTCGCAACGCAGACGATGATGGTCCTCCGCGCAGGCAAGAAGGAGTACTGCCTCGTGCGCGTCGTCTGAGGTCGCCTGCCCCTACTTGATCGAGACGGTGAGCTTGTACGACAGGTCCGTGGAGGTCGCGTCGCTCTGCGGAACGACGATGATCTGCCACGCGCCCGCTTTCTCGCGTGTATCCGTGAACGTGAGGTCGTCGGGGCTAATGATCGTCAGCGGCAGGTAGCTGATCGCGTCGAACACCACCAGCTGAGGCTTGCCGGCGGTCGGCGTCACCGTCACGACCAGCGTTTGCTTGGCGCGCGCCGCGAACTGGAACTCGGACCCGATCACGGTCTGGTCGATGTTCGTCGTCCAGGTCGAGCGGCCCTTCTCGAACTTGACTGTCTTGACGGCCATTCCGTTCGCGTTCGGCAGGTTCCGCTCGTGCGTGCGCGTTTCGACGAGCGCTTGCTTCGTCAGCTTGAACCACTGGACGAGCCACCATTCCGGGCAACACGCACCGTCTCTCGTGGTGTTGCGCGTGACGACCAGCTCGCCGTCGGTGACCTCGACCTTCTCGATGCCACCGTGCGCCCGATCACCCGTCGGCAGCGTGACAGCGAGCACCGGCTTCCCGCCCACGACGCGGTAGACGTAGCCCTCGGTGAACCGCCCCGAGCCTTCGTCGGCATCGCAGGTCAGCACCACCGTGTATTCGGGCTTCCCGTCACCGTCGAGGTCTCCCTCCACGACGTCCGACACGGCGAGCGTCATGCCGTCCTTTTGGGCGGCGCCCTTCTTCAGTCGCACCGGCTGGCTGCCGAGACATCCGGGCTTGTACGTGAAGTTCTGGAAGTCGGGCTTCGCCTCGGCGAGACCGGTCATGAAAACGAGAGCGGAGACGACTACGACCGCGCGAACCATCGCGCAGATCATACGCACAGATGCCGTGGTTCATGCCGCGTGCTTGGCGCACAGCTTCTGCCGGTCGCGACGAGCGGCTTGCAGGAGCTCGAAACGGCTCTCCGCCGTCAACATCACGAACGGGATACCCGCGGTTCCTTGATCCTCACGCGCCGCGATCCGAAAGATCTGCGTGAGGGTCAATCGCCTGCTCGGGCCGGGCGCGTCCATCGAAGTGACCGACGCCCTCTCGCCTCCCGCCTGAACGGGTCTAGACTCGCGCGGGTGAAGACCGTCAAGTATGCCGCGCTCGTCGCGGCTCTCGCAGGATGTGGTGACAACCTCGACCGCAACCCCACTGATGGTGGAGGCAGTGGCAGTGACGCAGGAACACCGACCGAGACACTGCAGCTCGCCAACCTCGATGGGCCTGTCGACGTCAGCTTCGACGATCGCGCCATCCCGCATATCTACGCGAAGACCGTCCACGATCTCCTTCTCGCCGAGGGCTACCTCATGGCGAAGGACCGCTTCGGCCAGATGGAGTTCATCCGCCGCGGCGTGCTCGGATCACTCGCCGAGATTGCCGGCGGTCTCATGCCGAACCTCATCGCGCAGGATCAACAATCGCGCTTCCTCGGCTTTCAGCGCGAAGGCAAAGCGATCTACGACGGGTTAGCTCCCGACTCGACGAGCAAGAAGGGCGCCGACGCATTCGTCGACGGCGTGAACCAGTGGCTGGACGCGAACATTCTCCAGGTCGCGAACTATCACGCGCCGACGGGACTCGAAGCGCTCGCTCTGTTCAAGAACAACCTCTCGCACTGGAAGCCCGAGGACGTGTTCGCCCTCGCGCGCTACCAGGCGTGGAACCTCTCCTACGACGCGGACTCCGACATCGCGCGCACGCAAGCGCGACAGGGCGCGCTCACCGCGTTCCCGGCGCTCAGCGTCGATCCCAAGCTCGCCGCTCGCCAGGGCGTGTACGAGGACATGTTCACGGACAAGCCGGCGCGCGCCGACTTCACGACGGGCCCCTCCGCGGCGCTGCGGCAGGCAAAGAACACGTCCCGACCGCCGGTGGCGCCCGTCATGTCGGCGTCCGCACGCACCGCGCTCGATGGCGCAGGCGCGTACTTCGACGCGTTCTCCGGCGGAATGTTCCGTCGCGATCCGCACATCGGTTCCAACAGCTGGGTCGTCTCCGGCGATGCGACGGCGAGCGGCAACCCGATCCTGTCCAACGATCCGCACCTCTCGCTGATCGCGCCCGGCGTGTGGTGGTACGTGCACCTCAATACTGCCGCGATGAACGGCGAGCGCATGATCGACACCGAGGGCGTGGCGTTCGCGGGCCTCCCGGGTGTCGTGCTCGGCTTCAACGAGAAGGTCGCGTGGTCCGCGACGACGGCCGGCTACGACGTCACCGACGTCTACAGCGAGCAGGTCACGTTCCAGAACACGGGCACGACTGCGATCCCGGTCTGGGTCCCCATCAGCGTGAAGTTCAACGGTGGCGATGTCGCCATCACGCACATCGACGAATCGATCGTGGTGCAGGGACAGGCGACGCCGACGGTGCTGCGCCTCTACGTGGTGCCGCACCACGGCGTCATCATCCCGACATCGATCACGCCGCCGGCCAGCGGCAATCTCACGTCCGGCAGCGCGCTCTCCGTGCGCTACACGGGGCAGGACGACTCCGACGAGCTCTCGTTCTTCAACGGCCTGTGGGACGCGAAGGACTTCGCTGACGTCGACGCCGCGCAGACCAACTTCAAGGTTGGCGCGCAGAACTTCTCCGCCGTGTCCAAGACCGACGGTATTCGCTGGTCGAGCAGTGCTCGCGTCCCGACGCGTGTCGCCGCGGCCTGCACGTTCACCTACGACGCCGGCGGCGTTCCGCAGGGCACGTCGCCTCAGTTCGTCCTCGTCGGCGACGGCTCGATGGAGTGGAACGGCGATCTCCCGACGGTGATGGTGCCGCACGATGCGAACCCGGCGCGCAAGTACATCGCGACGGCGAACCAGGACAACATCGGCAACACCGCTGACGGGAACCCGTGCAACGATGCGACGTACCTCGGCGGCGACTTCGATGTCGGTTACCGCGAGCACCGGATCCGCGAGAAGCTCGACGCGGCTGTCGCGGCGGGCGGCATCACGCCGCAGCAGATGAGTGAACTGCAGGCCGAGACCAAGTCGTCGATCGGCGAGAAGACCCGTGACTCGTTCGTCGCCGCGCTGAATCACGCGCTCGGCGACACGTCCGACGATGCTGTGCTCGCCGCGGCGGTCGGCACGCTCGACGCGAACCAGAAAGCGATCCTCACCGACGCGCGCGATCGCTTGATGGCGTGGACGTTCGCGACGCCGCACGGCGTGGGTGCGACCGACGCCGCGGAAGTCTCCGACAGTGTCGCGACGACGGTGTTCAACGTCATGCTCTCGCGCCTCGTCCCGCTCACCATCGGCGACGAGACGTCGCGCATCGGCCGCGCACCGGGCACGCTGCAGGCCACGCGCCTCATCGAGTGGATGCTCACGGATCCGACGCACCTCGCGACGTACCGGACGATCTACAGCACCAACCTGACCTACAACCAGAGCGTGCTGTGGGACGACCTCGGCACGGACACGGTGCTCGAGACCAAGGACGAGCGCATCGTCCGCGCGGTGCTCGCCGCGTACGGGTACCTCGGCACGCGCCTCGGCAATGACCGCACGCAGTGGCGCTGGGGACGCTTGCACACGGTGCGTTTCGACCAGATCGTGCCCGACGTCGTCGGCGGCGGAAACGTCGTCTCCATTCCGCCCGTTGGTGACGCGACGTTCCCCGACGGTTTCCCACGCCACGGCGACCTCGCCGCGGTCGATGTCGGCAACTTCGACATCTACAACACGACGAACTTCATGCACTCGAGCGGCGCATCGCAGCGCCTCGTCGTCGAGATGAGCGCGGATGGCCCGACGGCCTACAACGCGCTGCCCGGAGGCCAGGTCGAGACGCCCGACTCGCCGCACCACGCGGACGAGGCGGAGCTATGGCGCCAGAACAAGGCACCGCAGATCTGGTTCAAGAAGTCAGACATCGACGCGCACACGGCGTCGAAGCTGACGATCACGCCGAAGCCGTAGTTACTTCGCGGGCGGCGCGTTCGGCTTGAACGTCGACGCGGGGACCTTGTTGGCCTGCGGCGGGATCGACTTGATGTACGTCGCGATCGCCGTCAGGTCCTTGTCCTCGAGCTTGGTCCAGCCAGCGAGGTAGAGCTGCATCGGGCCTTGGATGATCGTTCCATCGGGACGCGTCAGCGTCGAGATCGACTTCTTGATGTCGTCGATGGACCACTTGCCGATGCCGGTCTCCGGATCGCTCGTCAGGTTCGCGCCGTAGAGGGTGCCGGTGCCGAGGAACGGCAGGTCGAACTCCGCGCCACCCGCGAACGGCTTGTCCTTCGCCGAGTGACACATCGCGCAGTGCATGATCGTGACGAGGTACTCGCCGTGGCCCAGCGCATCGGCCGGATCGGGCGCGTTGGTCGGCTTGGTCGCCGGCGGCTTCGGCATTTTCAGATCGTTCTTCGGAACGACGTTCTCGATCGGCTTGACGGTGCGCAGGAACGCGACGAGCGCCTTCGTATCGTCGTCGGTCAGTCGGTTGTATTTGAGGTACGGCATGATCGGGTACAGCTGCCCACCCGACGGCGTGATGCCGGTCCGGATCGCATCGCCGATCTGTTCGTCGGTCCAGCTACCGATACCCGTCGCCTTGTCCTGCGTGATGTTCGGCCCGTGCCACGTGCCGTACTTCTCGGGCACCGCGAGACCACCCGCGTACGGACGCGAGAAGTCGGGCCCCTTGTCCGTCATCGCGAAGTGACAGGAGTTGCAGCCGAGGACATTCGCCAGATACTCGCCGCGCTTCAGAACTGCCGCATCCACCGGTGCCGCAGTGCCACCACCGCCGCCCGCGACGTTTCCGCCCGAGCCACCGGTCGCCTCGTTCGCACTGCCCGTGTCAGCCGGCTTCGTCTCGGCCGGCTTCGCGCTACCGCTGCCCGCAGACGTCTCCGTCGATTTTTTCCCACACCCGACGATCGCCAACGCGATCACCACGTTCATGAACGCTCGCATTACTCCATGGTTACACCCCGGTGGCGAGCGAAGTCTATCGATGGGCCATTCGTTCGCGATGCGTAGCAGCGCCTCGAACGAACGCTACTTGTCGGACAAGAACTCACCGCGACGGTACTTCGAGCATGCGACCTCGTTGGAGCCCTATGACAACGAATTGCGGCTCGACACGTTTGCGCTCGGTCACCAAGCTCGACGCTGACCGAGCGCGACGGTTGCCAATCGTCGAGCTTCACGAGCGTGTCGCGCGTCCCGCTCGTCGGCTCTGCACGGTCGAATTTGAAGTACACGGCCGCATCCACGACAGGTCCTCGGATCGTCAGGATGACGACAGCGCGCGCATCGATATCCTCGTCGACGGTCTATGGGCGCTCGTGTCGAACGCGCTTCTTCACATCGTTTGATGTCGCGGTGGATGGCCAGCGAGCGACGAGGTTCGGATCCTCTCTCCCGCTCTTCCACCTGCTTCGCGGCTGATGGCGGCATCCGCCACCACACTCCACTTACGATCGCCCCATGACCTATTTCGTGGGGCGATTCGCCCTGGCGCTCGAGACGGGATCGAGAAACCGAACCACCGGCGCGACCTGCAGCACGACGTTACGTGACCGGTAGCCGCGGTTCATCGACACGAGCACGACGCCGGTTCTAGTGCCGATCTCGGCGCCCGAACAGCGAGGACCGAGCTCGCGGCGTCTCTCACGGCCACTACTTCCACGCGGAGTCTGGCTGGATCGAAGCGTTTCCAACCACCGCGCTCGTCGCACAACGATCGCTTTTCGGCTGAACGTTCTTCCGGGACGTGGAAGCAGACCGAGTCGCTCGCGGATCGCGTCTCGAGCACGCGATCCCTCCGCAAATTTCCTCGGCGGCAGCGGCTCTCTATCGAGAAACTGGAGAAACGCGAGCTCGGGAAGCGCTTCGCGAACGCGTTTCTGTCTTGCGGGCGTGAGTACCGCATCGATCTCGACCTGCTCTGGCAGGAGATAGAACGACTGAAGCGAAATCGCAGGGCCTTCACCGCCTTCGACCGAAGATCGACTCGCCTGGCACACGGCCCGGTAGTCACCGCCCGCAACAAATTTCGCGAGCGCAGGTCGCGAGGGCGGCGAGACGATCGTCGAAGCCTGGCTTCCGAGCTCGATCCGCGACAATCGATCGCAGGGTCGACCGCCGCGCTCGGCGCTCGTGCCAATCGGGTCGAGATCTCCACAGCGATCGCGACTGCTCGCTCGGGCATTCGAAGTGCTTCTGCGAAGGCCGCAAGCACCCGAACGTGCAGATCCCCGACTCCGACATCGAGTACGACCACCAAGTCGGTCCGGTAGCCGTCGACTCCCGCGAGCGGCGTCGACTCCCGCGATCCACATCTGCCCGTGGCATTCGCAGCGTTCCGAGGTCGAGCTACAACAGCTGCATGAAAGTAATCGTCATCGGTTCTACGGGCACCATCGGTTCCGCGGTCGTCAAAGCACTGGAAGCGAACGGCCATCAGGTCACGGGCGTCCATCGCAAGAGCGATCCACCGTTCGACATCCAGAAGCCCGAGCTGCTTGCGGCCGTGTTCGCGAAGACCGGCAAGGTCGACGCGGTTGTCTCGTGCGCCGGTGGCGGAGCGTTCGGAAAGTCGCTCGAAGAGCTGACCGACCAGGACCTCGCGTTCTCGCTGAGCGACAAGCTCATGGGGCAGGTCAACGTCATTCGAAATTCGCTGAAGCACCTCAATGACGGCGGATCCATCACTGTCACGAGTGGCACTCTCGCCCGGGATCCGATGCCCAAGACCTCGGCGATCTCGATGATCAACGCCGGCATCGAGGGCTTTGCGATCGGCGCGGCGCTCGATGCCCCGCGCGGCATCCGGATCAACGCGGTCGCCCCGCCGTGGATCAAGGAGACGCTGGAGGCCTACAAGATGGACTCGGCTCACGGCCAGCCGGCCGCTGACTGCGCCAAGGTCTACCTCGGCGTCGTCGAAGGCAAAGACACCGGCAAAGTCGTCCCGACCAAGTCGTAGCTGCCGAAACGCGAACAGTCCTCACGCTCGCCTGGAGCCGAATCGACGAAGAACGCCCACGTGGGCGCGCGACGAAGCCCGGCCTGAAGCTGAATCGGCGAAGCCCCCCACGTGAGCGCTCGACGAGCCTGAAGCCGAATCGACGAAGAGCGCCCACGTGGGCGCAAACAAGAGTTCCGCCGAAAGCCGAAACCACGAAGACCAGTCCGGAGCCGAAACGACGGAAAGGCGCCCACATGGCCGCTCGACGAGCCCCGCCTGAACCCGAAACGACGAAGAGCGCCCACGTGGGCGCAACAAGAGCTCCGCCGGGAGACGCAACGACGAAGAGCGGCGCGCGACGAGCCCCGTCTGAACCCGAAACGATGAAGAGCGCCCCACGTGGGTGCGCGACGAAATCCGGTCTCGAGCCGAAACGACAAAGAGCGCCCACGTGGGCGCAAACAAGAGCTCCGCCGGGAGACGCAACGACGAAAGAGCGCCCACGTGGGCGCTCGACCAGCCTGAAGCGCCCACGTGGGCGCTCGACGAGCTCGGTGCCGCTGGCAGCCGAAAATAGAAGAAGGCCCACTCGGTCGCGAGTGAGCCTTCCGGAAAAAGAGAAGGCCCACTCTCTCGAGTGAGCCTTCAAAACCCCGGCAGCGTCCTACTCTCCCACAGGCTTGCGCCTGCAGTACCATTGGCCCTGAAGAGCTTAACTTCCGTGTTCGGGATGGGAACGGGTGTGACCTCTTCGGTATAGCCGCCAGGAAAAAACAAAATCGAAGTGCGAAGCGTCGCTAGCCTGGTGGTCTAGCTTAGTCAGTTACTTCCCGAAGGAAGCGATCGTGCTCACGAGTCTGCTCGACGGGTGTCGAGCGTTTGAAGATTCCTTTAACAAGCCTCGTATATGGGAGGCAATCGTAATCGATGGCTTCACCTTTTCCCGGCGCGCCTTTCGTGAACAGAGTGGGTACCCTGTTCGGCGCCGCCACTCGCTGCGTATTATCGCAGCTAGTAGTGGAAAAATTAGGTGGTCAAGCCACACGACCGATTAGTACGGGTTAGCTCCGTGCATTGCTGCACTTCCACACCCCGCCTATCAACCACG
This sequence comes from Kofleriaceae bacterium, assembly GCA_036499725.1. Classification (GTDB taxonomy): domain Bacteria; phylum Myxococcota_A; class Polyangia; order Haliangiales; family Haliangiaceae; genus JABFXX01. The sequence goes on along the minus strand of DASYDE010000066.1, from coordinate 332 downwards.
TAGTCTACGTGGGGTCTTCAGGAGCCTTACGGCTCGGGACGCCTTATCTCGAGGGGGGCTTCCCGCTTAGATGCTTTCAGCGGTTATCCCTTCCAGACATAGCTACCCGGCGATGCGGCTGGCGCCACAACCGGAACACTAGCGGTCTGTCCAACTCGGTCCTCTCGTACTAAAGTCAGCTCCTCTCAAGCGTCCTGCGCCCACGACGGATAGGGACCGAACTGTCTCACGACGTTCTGAACCCAGCTCGCGTACCGCTTTAATTAGCGAACAGCTAAACCCTTGGGACCGATTTCAGCCCCAGGATGCGATGAGCCGACATCGAGGTGCCA
>DASYDE010000065.1:0-33060 GCA_036499725.1 Kofleriaceae bacterium | reverse complement strand
GTTGTCGTCGACTGAAACGGCACACGTAAACTCCACCGTTGTCCTCGACGATGACGAGCGTCGGCGTTCTCCCTGGGGCTTCAGGGGCGCGCGAGGACCACGCCTGGGATCTCCGGGAGATCGCGCACCAGCTGTCGACGTCGTGGTTCACGGTGGCGTTCCCGTGTGCCGTTCATGTCCGCGTCAACGTCATCCAGGCAACGTCGACGTTGTGTGACACGTCGTTGACGTTGTGTGATGAGTGGCGACCGGCGCGCTCACGCAGAGGAAGAGAACCGCGAGGGCGCGGCTACTCTTTCTTCTGCTCTGCGCCATTCGGATTGTCGTCGAGAACCGTGAGCGCGATCGCCATCGCCTTCTTCGCGCGAGCGACCATCGCCTCGTCGGTCTTGATCTTCTGGTACGCGCGGAGGACCTGCTCCTGGTAGCTCGCGTTCTCGGCCTCGAGCGTCTCGATCTCTTTGCGCAGCTCGGCGATCCGCTGGTCGCGCTCGGTGACCGCGCCGCCCGTGTTGCGTAGCTCGGCGTTGCGGTCCGCGAGGGTCTGCACCGCCGACGCGAGCTCCACTTCGGTGCGCTTGTGCGCGTCGCGCGCGCCCGAGAGGCCCTTCTTGAGCTCGTCACGCTCACCGGTGAGCTCGGTGATCTTGGTGGCGTGCTCGCCGGTCACGGTTGCGAGCGCCTTGCTGTGCTCGGCTTCCTTGGCGGCGAGCGCCTTTTGGGCGGCAGCCTCGGCGTTCTTGGCAGCCGCCTCGGCAGCCGCGACGCGCTTGGCGGCGTCATCGTTCGTGGCGGCGACCGTCGCTGTATGAGCGGCGTGCGTATCGGCAAGCGCGCGCTGCGCTTCGGCCTGCGCTACCTGGACGTCGCGCTGCGCGGCTGCCTGCGCTGCTTCGACATCGCGTTGCGCTGCCGACTTGGCCTCGGCGAGCGCCTTTTCAGCGTCGGCCCGTGCGGCGTCGACGTCGCGCTGTGCGGCGGCCTTGGCCTCCGCGACGAGGCGCTGCGTTTCCGCACGCGCGGCTTCGCTGTCACGGGCGGCGGCGGCACGCGCTTCCTCGACAGAGTGGTTCGCGGCGGCGACGTCGCGCTCTGCGTTCGCGCGAACATTGTCGAGCTCCTGCTGCGCAGCGGTCCGCACGTTCGTGACGTCGCGTGCGGCAGCTGTTTGCACGGCTTCGATCTCGCGCTGCGCGGCGGCCTGGGCCTCCGCGAGGGCGCGCTGTCCGTCGGCAGCGGCCTGCTCCGCGGCTGCGCCCGCCTTGTGAGCCGCGGCGTTGGCAGCGGCGAGTTGCTCCGCGTGTTGCGCGGCGAGGGTCGCGAGCGATTCCTCGTGGGAGCTGGCGAGCTCACCGCGGGCGGCGGTCTCGCGTGCGAGCGCTTCGTCGTGCTCGCGGCGCTGCATGTCGAGCTTGAGGTCGTAGCTCGCGACGTGGCTCTCGAGCGCTGCCTGCGCTTCGGCGAGCTGCGACGACAACTTGCTCGACTGCTGGTCGAGGAGGCTCTTGTGCTGGGCGGCTTGCGCGGCGAGCGCAGCGTCGTGCTCTGCAGCTTGCGCGGCGAGCGCGGATTGATGATCCGCGATGTGCTTGGCGAGAGCGGCAGCGTGCTGCTCCGAGAGTTTCTCGGTGGCGGCGGCGTGCTTCGCGACGGCGCCTTCGTGATCGGCGGCGAGCTTCTCGAACTTCGCCTTCTGATCGCGCGCCTCGGCCTCGGCGGCGGCGAGTGCGGCATCGTTCTGCGCCTTGGCCGCGGCGAGCTCTGCGTCGCTCTCGGAGCGCGCGTTGGCGACGGCGTTCGCCGCCTCGGCCTTGACGGCCTCGATCGCGTCGGCGTGATCGTTGTGCGCGGCAGCGAGCGCAGCAGCATGCTCTTCCTGCGCCGATGCAAGCGCAGCGGCGTGCTGCTGCTGCGCGGCGGCGAGAGCGGCGCCTTGCTCGGCGGCGCTGCCCGTCGCAGCGGAGAGCTGCGCGGTGTGCGCGTCCTTGAGCTTCGCGAGCTCGCTGGCGTGCGTGTCCTTGACCTTGCCCAGCTCGTTGACGTGCTTCCTCTTCGCATCTTCGAGCGCGGATTGCGCAGCTTCGCTGTGAGAGGCGAGAGCGTTGTCGTGGTCCGCTGCGAGCTTCTCCACGGCGGCGGAGTGCTGCGCTTCGAGCGAGTCCTGCAGCTCGGCGAGTTGCTGCTGCAGGCGTTGCACCGCGAGATCCTTGTCGGCGGCGGCGACTTCCTTGGCATTGTCGACCGCAGCGGCGAGGGCCGCGGCGTGCGCACCCGTGATCTCTTCTTGCAGCGCCGCGAGGGCTGATTCCTGTGCGCTCGCGTGCTCGTTCTTCAGCGTCGCGATCTCGCCCTGGTGGCGCGCGATCATCTGCTCGCGCTCGACGCGCAGCGACCGCTCTGCATCCGATGCACTCGATGCGCGCAGCGCACGTTCGTTCGCGAGGTCGCGCTCCAGTTGCGCCCGTGCGCTCTCGGCGGTGTCGGCGGCGGTGGACTTGGCAGCGAGCTCTTGTTGAACGGTCGCGAGCTGCGCGGCGAGCGTCTTCTCGCGACCCTCGACGGCGCCGGCGCGGTTCGACTCGGATGCGAGCTTCTGCTCGAGCTCGGCGGTCTTTGTCTCGAGCGCGGCCTTGGCGGCGTCGCTCTTGGCGAGCTTGGCCTGCGCATCGGTGAGCAAGCGTTCGCGTCCGGCTGCCTCTTCGCGCGCCTTGTTGAGGTCCTTCTGATGAGACAGGAGGCTCTCGCGGAGCTTGAGGAACTCGCCCTCGCGGCTCGCGGGCTTGGAGGCGGTGTCGGCGCTCGCACGCGCACGATCGAGCTCGGTCTTGAGCTGTTGGATCTGGCGCTCGAGCTCGCCGATCTTGCGCAGCGCGCGGCGGTCGTATACGCCGGACTGCTCGCGCTCGGCGTCTTCGCTGATCGCATCGAGGCCGAGGTCGACCACGTTGATGTTCGCCATCGATCCGGTCCGGCGGGCCGGCGTCGGGGCAGGGGCGGGCTCGGAGGTCTCGGGCGCCGTCGCCGCGAGCGACGTTTCGATCTGCGTCGCAACCTCGATGAACTTCTTCGGTGCAGGCGCAGGTGCAGGCGCGGGCTCGGGGAGGATCGGGACCGCCGGAGCAACACCGCCGAGCGCCATCAGCGCCGGCTCGTCACCGGTCGGAGCGCGCGTCGGCACGTCCTCGAACACCTGGAGGTCGTCCTCGTCGATCGCGATCGCGGGCGAGCTCTCGTACTGCTCTGCAGAGCCCGACGCTTCGGGCGCAGCTTCCGCGGCTTGCTCCACGAGCTGCTCGGGCTCCTCGATCTCCATCGGGAGCTCGTCGCCGCCGACCTCGTCCTCGAGAGGAGCATCGAGATCCTCGACGGGCAGCTGATTCATTTGCTGCATCGCGGGCTCGGGCTGCACGACGTCGGCGAGCCCCATCTCCTGGGAGCGCAGGTGCAGCGGAGCGTCGGCCGCGCCGTACTCGCGAGAGAAGCTGTCGAAGTCTTCGCTCTCGCCCGCGACCGTCATGTCCTCCATCGCTTGCGGCGAGGCATCGTCGGCGACGTCGTCGGCGATCTCGACGGGAGCGCTCAGCGCATCGTCGAGCGAGAGCTCGCTACCGCGCGGCGGCGGCGGAGGAGGCTCGTCATCGGGCGAACCGACGGGATGCGGGATCGCGTCCACGTCGTGCAATGCAACACCCGGCGGCGCGCGGCGCGTGCGAACGATCGGTTCGTCCATCGGGACGGGCGTCGCATCGTTCTCGACGGCAGCTTCGACGACGGCATCCATCGACGGCTCGGGAGAGCTCTCGCCGAGCAGACCGCCGAACGCGTCGTCGAGCTCGTCCTCGAGGCTCGTTGCGGGGACATCGACGGCCGCCATCGACGGCTGGCTGTGGTGCGACTCGAGGCGATGCGCCTCCGGGGATCCGAAATCACCTGCGCCCTCGTCGGCGTCATCGACCTGCACTTCTTCGTCGAGGACCATGTCGCCGTCGGCGAGCGGGATCTCGTCGACCTCGACGGGGATATCGAGATCGTCGTCGCTGCTCGCGACGGCGTGAATGGGATCGCCGAGCGCGATCAGCGCGTCGACCTTGTTCACGAGCTCTGCGCTGGAGAAGTCGCGCTTGTCGAGATACGCGTCGGCGTGCGTCTTGAGGTTCTGGTGCTTCGCGAAGCTGTCGGCGGAGAGCGACGCCGTCACGAGCATCACGGGGATCTTCGACAGGGGCGCCTTCTTGCACCGCTGGAACACCTTGAAGCCGGCCTTATCGGGCTCTTCGACCGAGACGACGATCAGCGCGATCTCGTTGGCGCTCGCGTAGGCGACGGCCTGCTCCGCGTTGTCCTCGCGAATGACCTCGATCCCGTAGGGAGCAAAGGTGTTTACGAGCGTTTGAGCGAACTCGGTATCGCTATCGATCTGCAGGATGCGTCGGTTCATGCCCTGACGCCGATGATACCTCCTCCTGGGGGCTCAAGTGCGCGCTGCGCCAGCACTTACAGAAGGCCGCCTGGGGCGGTAATCAACGCAACTGCGACGCGCGCGTGATCAGGTCGGACATGCCAACGATGGCGAGCAGCTCCTGCTGGCTCATCCGCTCGGAGGTGAACACGTAGCCGATGTGGTTCTCGTCGACGTAGGTGACCGCAGGAGCGCCATTGGCGTCGTAGACGTGCAGCACGAGGTTGCCCATCGGAACCTCCTGGCCGCCCTGCAACTCGCCTTCCGCGACGCCCGCGACCAGGATGGCCGACAGAGAGACGCGGTTCACGCCGACGTTGACCAGGTACTGGAGCGCGGCCGCGTCGTGGCCGTTGATGGCCGTGGCGCGCGCGCCGATCAGCGTGATGGCCGTGCCGTTCGCCGAGTCGTTGAAGTGCGGCGGCTCGACGGGGGCGAAGTGATCGCGGAGCCACGGGCCGGTGCTCGCGCCCTGAACTTCGAGCGGCAGCGAGCGCGTCTGCTGGCGGATGGCTTCCTGCGCGACGGGGGAGACGCGCGCGGTCTGCGGCGTTTTCTGAACGCCCATCCCGAGGAACACGACGAGCGCGGCAGCGGCCGCCATCATCGCGGAGCCGGGCAGGACGTACTTCTGCCACGGCGTGCGGCTCGTCTTCGCGGTCTCCTTGTCCTCGGCGTCGAGGGCACGCGTGATGCGAGCCTTCAACATGTCGGAGGCGGGCGGCGCGGCGAGCGCCTTGCGCATCAGCGCGAGGTCAACGCGTTCGGCGTCGACGTGGATGCGGCACATCTGGCATTCGCCGAGGTGCAGCTCGAGCTCACGGCGCTCTTCACTGGCGAGCTCGTCGTCCAGATAGGTCATCGCTAGCGTATCGATGCTCTCGCAGAGGCTCATCAGAAACCCTCCCGCGCTTTCTTCGCGCGGTACGTCTCGAGGTCGATTGGATCAACAGTGTCGTTCTTCTCGGTGCCTTCCGTCTCGCTGTCGCGGACGTAACCGTGTTGGGCGGCGAATCCGCGCAGCGCCGTCGCCAGCAGCTTGCGGCCGCGGAACAGTCGGCTCATCACCGTGCCGACCGGCGTCTGCATGATGTCGGCGATCTCCTTGTAGGAGAGGCCCTGCACGTCGCACAGCACGACGGCGGTCCGGAAATCGTCGGGGAGACCGTCGAGTGCACGCTGCACGTCGTCGCTCACGCTGCGGTCGAGCAACGCGCGCTCGGGGCTCTGGCGATCCGTCGAGTCGGCATGCACGAGCACGCCGTCCGTCGCATCCTGCTCGGCGCTCGCGGCGTCGAGGACTTCGCGGCTCCGCTTCTTGCGCTGGTACTCGTTGATGAACGTGTTGGTGACGATGCGCAGCAGCCAGGCTTTGCAGTTGGAGTCCTGCTGGAACGAGTCCCAGAACCGATACGCCCGAACGAGCGAGTCCTGGACGAGATCCTCGGCATCGCGCGGGTTGCGCGTCAGCCGGTAGGCTGTTCCAAACAGCGCGTCCGTGTGCACGAGCGCCTGACGCTCGAACTCGGTGCGTTTGTCGCGGTTTGCGGGCATCTGCGCCTATCTACCTATCTCCACCCGATGATTGTTCCCGATTCTTCACGAAACCACACGTGTCCAACCGGTTGAAATCATTAGGTCAGGCGTCTTCTTCAAACGGCGCCACCCGGCCGTCGATCGCCACGGCGAGCTGGGTCACTCGGCACGACGCGCTCACCCTCGGGACCACCGCCGCGAGAACCTTTCGGAAGCAGCTGTGGATCCTCTCGTTGGTGAAGAACCGGATCCTCATCGATTTGCCGCCGCCGCCCGCGGTGTCTGTCGTTTCCAGCTCGCGGCTCTCGAGGCGTAGTCGACCGTCGATCCAGGTCGCATTCTCGATCGCGGGGAGCCAGTCCTTGATCGCGTCCGGGAGAGCGGCGGCCGGCTGCGCGCCATCCGCGAACCCGAGCGTGACGACGAGGCGGCTATCGCGCCTCTGTTCGGAGAGGAGGGCGAGGTACGCGGGGACGTCGAAGCCGTAGCCCACCCGACCCAGAGCGTTCCGGCGCAATCGGACCAGCAACGAGCTCGCGAGCATCGGCACCACGAGCATGCAGAGGATGATCGCGACGAACGTGACGCCGATGCCCCCCGCGATCTGAACGTTCTCGCTGCGCGGTGCGATGCGAATGGCGAGGGCGAAGAGTCCAACCACGAGCGCGATATCGACGAGGACGATGAGGAGCTTGGCGCCGTCGAGCGAACCGAGCGAGCGCTCGATCATCTCGTTGGCGTAGCGACGCTTCCTCGCAGGGAGGTCGGCGTCGACAGCCGCGGTACGGGTCGCTTCCGCAGCGACCTTCTCGCGATGCCGTTTCGCTGCGCGTTCTATATCGTCGTCGCCCACCCAGTGCCCGGGTCGCTACGCTTTGTATGCGGCGAACGGAACGTTCAGAGCTTCGGCGACGGCCGCGTGCGGGACCGTGCCCTTGTACGTGTTCAGGCCCGTCACGATGTGCGGGGTGTTCTGGATCGCCTTCTCGAGGCCATGATCCGCCAGCTTCACGACGTACGGAATCGTCGCATTCGTCAGCGCGTAGGTCGACGTGCGGGGCACCGCGCCCGGCATGTTCGCGACCATGTACGCCGTGACCCCGTGGAGGTCGTACGTCGGGTTGTCGTGATAGGTCGCGCGCGCGCCTTCGACGCAGCCGCCCTGATCGATCGACACGTCGACGATGACGGAGCCCGGCTCCATCTTCTTGATCATCTCGGTCGTCACGAGGCGCGGAGCGCGCGCACCAGCGACGAGCACGGCACCGACGACGAGGTCGCTCTCGACGACGGACTGCTCGATGCTGATCGGATCCGAGAAGCGCGTGGTCACGCGGCCACCGTAGATGTCGTCGAGGTAAGCGAGCGTCTTCAAGTTGACGTCGAGCACCGTGACGCTCGCGCCGAGGCCGACGGCCATCTTGAGCGCGTTCTGACCGACGACACCGCCGCCGACGATCGTCACGCGGCCGCGCTTCACACCCGGCACGCCGCCGAGAAGAACGCCCTTACCACCGCGCTCGCGCTCGAGGAACGTCGCGCCCGCCTGGACGCTCATGCGACCGGCGACGGCCGACATCGGCGTGAGCAACGGGAGGTCACCGGGCGACGGCTCGATCGTCTCGTACGCGACGCCGTTCACGCCGCGGTTGAGGAGCTCCTTGCCGAGCTCCGCCGCCGCTGCGAGGTGGAGGTACGTGAACAGCAGCAGGTCCTTCCGCATGCGCGCGAACTCGGGCGCGATCGGCTCCTTGACCTTCACGACCATGTCCGCGGCCCAGACCTCATCGGCCGTGGCGACGATCTTCGCGCCTGCCTTGATGTAGTTCTCGTCGGGGATGGACGAGCCGAGACCGGCGCCTTGCTCGACGAGGACCTCGTGCTTGCGAGCGGTCAACATCGCCACGCCCGACGGGGTCATGCCGACGCGGAATTCCTGGGTCTTGATCTCTTTCGGGACGCCGATACGCATGTGTTGTTGTGGCGCAGTATCGACTCGCGGCGATCGAGATCCAACGTCCAGCCGCGCGATCTTTTAGTGACGCAACGCGGCGCATCCGTAGAAGCGGAGCCGATGCTAGCGTTGAGCAATGGTCGTCGCGCTCGCCGTTCTCCTCGCGTGCAAGCTCGCGTGGAACGTCGGGACGCCGATGTGGCTCATGGATAAGCGGCGCGGGCAGGGCATCTCGATGCACCTGCACGTCGAGCTCGTCATCCTCGTTCTGATGATCGTGCTCGCAGATCGACCGCTCGTCGTGGCTCTCCGCGGTCTCGCCGCGATCGTCGCGAGCTACGGCCTCGCGTACGCGGTCGCGCGCTGGCTCGGCTGGCGATACTCGAAGGAGTAGGGCTTAGCCTTCGGACGCGGACGCTTCGTCGTCCTTGCCGTGGCACTTCTTGTACTTCTTGCCCGAACCGCACGGGCACGGATCGTTGCGACCGACCTTGGGCCGCTCGCGACGCACCGTCTCGCCCTTTGCGGCTTGCCCTTCCGGCTCACCCGGGCGGCCGCCGCGTCCCTTGCGCTGCGCTTGCGCCGCTGCCGCGTGAGCGTTGAGCTGGTCGAGGTTGCTCTCCTCGTCGGACTTGTTCGCCGCGCCGCGCTCTTCCATCTCGCGCTCGGTCTCCTGGATCTGCGGCACCGCGGCCTGCTTCTGCAGACGCGCGCGGAACACCTTCTGGAGCGCGTTCGCTTGGATCTTGCCCATCATCTCCGCGAACATGTCGAAGCCGATCCGCTTGTACTCCTTCTTCGGATCCTTCTGACCGTAGCCCTGGAGGCCGATGCCTTCGCGAAGGGCATCCATCGTCTTGAGGTGCTCCATCCACTGCTGGTCGATCTCCTCGAGCCACGCCGTGCGCTGCGCATAGAGCAGCCAGTTGCGACCGAGATCCTTCTCGCGCTCGACGAGCTGCTCCTCGACCTTGGGCCACACCTGCGCGCCGATCTCGTCGGGCGTGCCGTGGTCGATCTCGAACGCGACGCCGAACTGCTCCTGCAGCGAGTCCTCGAGCTCGTCCCAATCCCACTCGTCGTCGCCCTTCTCCGCGGAGAGGACGGTGTCGATCAGCGACACCATGCGCGCATCCGCGAGATCGTAGAGGCGCTCGCGCTGCTGGATCTGCGATGCGGCGACGGTCTCGACGCAGTACTTGAGGAGCTCCTCGCGCGGGAGCTCCATCTTCTTCTCGAGATCGAGGAGCGAGCCATACTGGCGCCACACCTCGGCGCGCAAGATGCGCCACGACGGACGAAGGTCGCCGACGTTCTCGCCGTTCTTGATCGCCTCGTCGCGCTTGTCGACGGCCTCTTTGACGCCATCGATCATCGCGCCGAGCTGCTTCTCGAGATCGGGGCGCAGCACGTCGACGGTCCAGTCGCCCGACTCCGTCACCGGCTCGGGAACGATGCCGGCCTTCGCCTCGTCCTCGGTCGGCTCGCGGTGATAGCGGCCGTCGAGCACCTGGCGGCGCAGCGCGTAGATCGTCTTGCGCTGCTGGTTCATCACGTCGTCGTACTCGAGGACGTTCTTGCGCTGATCGAAGTTGCGACCTTCGACCTTCTTCTGCGCGCCTTCGATCGAGCGCGTCACCATCGGCGATTCGATGGGCACATCTTCCTCGAGACCGAGGCGCTCCATGAGGCCCGTCATGCGATCGAGGCCGAAGATGCGGAGCAGGTCGTCCTGCAGTGATAGATAGAAGCGCGAGCTACCCGGATCGCCCTGGCGACCTGCGCGACCGCGCAGCTGGTTGTCGATGCGGCGCGACTCGTGGCGCTCCGTGCCGACGATCTTGAGACCGCCTGCCTTGAGGACCTTCTGCTTGTCCTCTTCGCACGCCTTCTTGAACTCCGCGGTCAGCTCGACGAGGCGCTTCTCCTCGTCGAACGCCGGCGTCGAGGAACCGCGGTACGGTTCGGCGCCTTCCGCGCCACCCTCGACCTGCTGCGCCTCGTCCGGCGTCGCGGCGAGCTTCTCCTTCTCCTCCGCGAGCGCATCCTTGGCGAGCGCTTCGGCGTTACCACCGAGCAAGATGTCGGTACCGCGACCGGCCATGTTCGTCGCGATGGTCACCGCGCCCGACTTGCCTGCCTGCGCGACGATCGATGCCTCGCGTTGGTGCTGCTTCGCGTTCAGCACGTTGTACGGGATGTTCTTGGCCTTGAGCTGATTCGCGACGACCTCGGACTTCTCGACGGAGACGGTGCCGACGAGCACGGGCTGGCCGCGCTTGTAGCAATCCTCGATGTCCTGCACGACCGCTTTGAACTTGCCGGCTTCGTTCTTGTAGACGAGGTCCGGGTGATCCTTGCGCTCGATGTTCTTGTTCGTCGGGATGACGGTGACTTCGAGCTTGTAGATCTGGTGGAACTCCGCCGCCTCGGTATCGGCCGTACCGGTCATGCCGGACAGCTTGTTGTACATGCGGAAGTAGTTCTGGAACGTGACCGTCGCGATGGTCTGGTTCTCTTCCTCGACGTCGACGCCTTCCTTGGCTTCGATCGCCTGGTGGAGACCATCGCTCCAGCGGCGGCCCGGCATCTTACGGCCGGTGTGCTCGTCGATGATGACGACCTTGCCGTCCTCGACGAGGTAGTTGACGTTGCGCTTGTAGAGCGTGTGCGCGCGGAGCGCCTGGTTCACGTGGTGAACGAGGAGGATGTTGCTCGCGTCGTAGAGGTTCTCGACCTCGAGCGTCTTCTCCATCGTCTCGACGCCATCGTCCGTGAGCATGGCGCTGTGCGCCTTCTCGTCGACGGTGTAATCGACCTCGCGCTTGAGGCGCGGGATCATGCGATCGATCTTCTGGTACAGCTCACCGGACTCTTCGCCGGCGCCAGAGATGATGAGTGGCGTGCGCGCCTCGTCGATGAGGATCGAGTCGACCTCGTCGACAACCGCGTAGTTCAACCCGCGCTGGACCATGCGGTCGGGCGAGTTCTTCATGTTGTCGCGCAGGTAGTCGAAGCCGAACTCGTTGTTCTGGCCGTACGTGATGTCGCAGTTGTAGTTGCGCTGGCGCTCGAAGTCGTCGAGGCCGTGCACGATGACGCCTGTCGAGAGGCCGAGGAAGCCGTGCAGCTGACCCATCCACTCCGCATCGCGGCGAGCGAGGTAGTCGTTCACCGTCACGACGTGCACGCCGCGACCGGTGAGTGCATTCAGGTACGTTGGTAGCGTCGCGACGAGCGTCTTGCCTTCGCCGGTGCGCATCTCGGCGATCTTGCCGCTGTGAAGCACGATGCCGCCGATCATCTGCACGTCGTAGTGGCGCATGCCGAGGCGGCGCACCCCGGCTTCGCGCACGAGCGCATAGGCTTCCGGCAACAGCTCGTCGAGCGTCGCGCCCTTGTCGATGCGCCGCTTGAAGTCGGGCGTCATCGCTTTGAGCTCGTCATCGCTCTTCGCCTTCATCGCCTTTTCGAATCCTGCGATCCGATCGACGATGGGCTGCATGCGCTTGATCTCGCGCTGGTTCTTGCTGCCGAAGAGCTTCGAGAGGAATCCCATAACTAGCTGGGGGTATTACCACAGCGGGACCCCGTTGCTACGACGGGCTTTTCTCTTCTCGGCGGGGCGATACGCCCGTCGATTCAATCGTTTTCGCAAGTCTCCCCGACCGGCCAGGTCAGCGAGCGCGCTGGAACGACCGCAAAAAGCCGATCATGTCGCGCCGGACGTCGAATCTCGTCGCGGCGACACCGACCCGGCGGTGCTGGTCGTCGAGGACGTCGAGGGGCAGGTGCGTCCACGAGTGCATCAGCGACCGGTACTTGATGTCCTTCTGGCCAACGACCTCGTAGCGGGTGCCGTTGTCGCCGACAAACGCGAGCTCGTAGCGAATGATCTTCTGGCCGATCGGCCGGATCGTCATGGTCCCGCTGCATTCGGCGCTCTCCGCGAGCGGCGGGGCGGTGATGACGCCGCGGACGTCGACCATCCCGTCGCGCAGGTGCTCGCGCGTCGACGCTGCGTGGGCCGTGATCTCGAACTTGAACGGATGCTTCACGCCCGGGGTGGAGGTCCATTCCACGGTGCCCTCCATCGTCTCGGAGAACTCGAAGCCCATGCGCTGATAGTAGTCCCGAAACGCCCGAAACGCGTGACGGGCCGCCCTTTCGGACGACCCGCCTGACTCGCTCGGACCTCGATCAGTGGATCGAGAACATGTTCACCAGCTCACCGTTGGGGCCCTCGTACATCGAGGACGACATCGCGGAAGCAGTGGTGCGGCAGTCCGCGAACGTGAAGGTCGTGCACGTGCAGCCCGTCGATCCGGAGTTGCAGGCCGTGCCGCTGCTGTTCGTGCAGTTCGAGCCGAAGTACACCGAGGTGCACTCGCCCGCGCGGCTACCGCAATCGCCTTCGGCCTGGAGCTTCTCGCACTCGGGCGTCAGGTCGCAGGACGCGATGTCACCGCAGGTACCCGTGTAGCAGCCGTCGCTGACCAGAGCGACCTGACCCGCAGCGCAGGTCGGCTCCTGGATGTTGCACGTCGAGACGCCTTCGCAGCTACCCGCCGCCGGCACCGGGTTGCACGTGCCGCGGAGCTCGTCGCAGTTCGCGTAGCCCTGCTGCTGCGCCTGCGCGTCGTTGGTGCACTCGCACGACGAGATGCACTGGCCGCTGTCCTCGTCGCAGTACTCGCCGGTGTTGCAGTCCGAGTCCGAGCCGCAGCTGGACGGGACGCAGGAGCTGCGACCTTCATCGCAGGTGTAGCCGCTCGGGCACTGGCTGTCGTCGTTGCAGAAGCCGGCCTCTTCACAGGTGCCATTGGTGCCGCAGTAGCAGCCCGCCGCGCAGTCCTTGTCGGAGGTGCAGTCGTAGCCGGGCTCGCTGGGGCAGGTGGAGCCTGACCACTGGCACGCGTCTCCGTCACACACGTAGTAGCCGTCATCGGCACAGTACGACCAACGGTCACCACCGTCGTGTTGATTGTCGTTGCCGAAGTACAGCTCGCAGCCGCCGAGGGCCGCGACTGCCGCGAGGGCCAGAGTGGCCGTCGTACATGCACGCAGGAAGGAGAGTTTGTTCGTCATTGGGCTGAATCCTGGTTGAGAGGCGAGCGGTACCGGGGGCCAAAGCATTGGTCGTGCCATTGCGGCAACGCGACCGAACCCACCGATTTCAGTGCGACGAAACGACACGCGAGCGCCGCGAGTTGGGAACTGTGTCCGATTCCGCGACAAAAATGCCCGGGAATTCGCCACTCCAGCGGATCGCGACACCAGGATCCGAGATGGTTGCCTCGCCGTCCTGGCAATCGACCGGTGATCGAGCGATCCCGCTCGGGCGCGCCGAGATGCCGGAGTGTGGCCAGACGTTCACAGCGTGTGTATCGGAGCGCCACGGCAGGCGGCGGCAATTCCACAGGCTGCCATCCGCTGGAACGTACGCAATTCCGCCCCACCATCACCGGAAGGTCCACGGGTACGAGACCTCGACGGGAGTAGGACCGGGAGGAAACGTCACGCGCTTCATCTCTGCTGCGAGACAGGTATCGACGTCGGCGCCGAAGCCTTGAATCGCAGTCGAGATCACCGCCCCATCCGCACCGATCGTGAAGCGGTAGGTCGGATGGCCCTCGTGCGGCAGCGGTGCGTTCGCGTGATCGAAGCACAGTCGGAGCGCGCGGAAGTGTGCGCGCAACGCCTCGCGGATCGATTGCCCGGACAGTGTGGAGTCTGACGCGCGAGAGATCTCCGGCTCGGCGGGAGCGATCGCGTCGGGATCGAGCGTGAAGCCGGGCGTCGGAGGATCTGCTGCGACGATCACTGGTGTCTGTGCCGGCGCGGGGTGAGATCCACCGCACGCTGCGAGCGCGAGGAACGCAACGGCGCGTCGCGACCGGATCAGTGACAGATGTTCGCTTCGCACGTTCCCGAGTTGCAGTCGGACGCGAGAACGCACGGGTCGTTCTGCGTGCCTTGCCCCATGCAGACCGTGCGGTTGTTGCGATACAGGCGGCAGGTCTGACCCTGCTGGCAGTCGCGATCGAAGGAGCAATACGGCAGCGTCGCATCCTCGGGCGGGGGCGCGGCGACAGGCGCGGGTGGCGCCGCGACGTTCGCGACGATCAACGCGCCGCTCTGCACGCCCTTGTCGAAGCCAGTCTGGTACGCGGTGCGCGTCGGTTGCTGATCGGTGGACAGACAGAGATCGACCCACGACGTGTCGAGCCGCGCGCCGTCGTGACCTTTGTTGTAGCCGGTCTCGTACGCGAAGTTGCGGTCCGTACAGATGTGGTCTTGCTCGTCGCTCGGCACGGGGAGCGAGCTCGACTTCGACGGCACGCAGCCGCCCGCTGCGGCCAGGACCAGAACCACCACCACGCTGCGCGACATGCTCATGACCGCGCCTTTTATCATCACTCTTCGACGGCGTGAATCGTGTCGCGCAGCGAGTAGCGCGCACGAAATCCGAGCTCGGCTGCAGCGCGGCGCCCATCGACCATGCAGACGTAGCGGATGAAATCGAGCTCTGCCACGGGGAAGCTCGAGATGCCGACGCGGAACGCGAGCGAGAGAAGAGAGTGCGCGAGCGGGTGCGGGATCTGGCGCGGCTCGCGGCCCAGCTCGCGCAGGATCGCGGACAGCGGGACCTCGCCCGGGCCGGTGATGTTGTAGATGCCGCGGCGGCCAGGCTGCAGCGCGGCGACGATCGCTTCGGCCGCGTCTGCGTGATGGATCAGCTGGACCATGGGATCGAAGCCGAGCAGCGTCGGCGGTCGATCGATGCGCAGGTAGTTCGACGGCGCGTTGTGCATCGGCCCGACGATGTGGACGGGACGCAGAATGACGGTCTCGATCTGTGCGGCGCGCCACAGGAACGTCGATACGAGGTGATCGATCTCGACAAGATCGCGCATCTGCGGAAAGCGCTGAGCTGCGAGAAGCGGCGCTTCCTCGGTGAGGAACTGAGGGTTGTCGGGGCGCGGGCCGTAGACGTTGGCACTCGACAGCAGCACCACCTTGGGAACCCTGTAGGCCTGGCAGTACTCGAGCAGCTTCGTCGTGCCTGCGATGTTCCACGAGTACAGCTCGGCGGCGCGCGCGCGCGGGTCGTGCATCACGCCGAGGTGGATCAGGGCGTCGACGTCACCGGCGCGGAAGATGTCGCGCGCCTTCTTGGAGCGCAGGTCGACCTGATGATGCTCGATGTCTTTGGGGCGCCCGACCATCGGGCGGCGATCGAGGCCGACGATCTGCCAGTCGAGATCGTGGTGCAGCCGGCGCGCGACGATGCGACCCAGCCGACCGCTGATGCCGGTGATCACGACCTTGCGCAGACGCGGGAGCGTCGGCACCGTCGGGCCGCCCATGTCACCAGAAGACATGTTGCCGATCGCGTAGGCCTGCCGCGAGCATCGACTGGATGCGGTTGCGGACCTGTTTGACGTGGACGTCGAGAACCTCGTCGTCGTCGTCGGGATCGCCGCGGAACGACATCGGCTCGCCGAAGTACACGCGGTACTTCACCGGCAGCGGCACGATCGGCACGAACGGCGGATACGGAACGACAGGGAACGCCGGCACGCGCAGCAGCTTCGCGATCGACTTGATGTTCATCGCGGGCGCTTGCTCCTCGGCGCCGACGACAGCGATGGGAACGATCGGCGCCTGCATCTCGAGCGCGAGGCGCATGAAGCCTTTGCCGAACTCGGCGAGCTGGTACCGCTTGGAGAAGTCCTTGCTGATGCCGCGCGCACCCTCGGGAAAGACGAGCACCGCCTCCTCACTCGCGAGCAAGCGACGGCAGTTCTCGGGCGTGCCCGTGATCTGTCCCCAGCGTGCGAACAGGTACGACGCGAACGGCACCGTCGGCACGAAGTACTCGACCATCGAGCGAACGAGGCGCGGTACGGCCGGCTCGAGGAACGCCGCGGAGCAGATCACGAGACCGTCGAACGGCAGCTGGCCCGAGTGGTTGGATACGAAGATCACGCGGCCCGTGGTGGGAATGTTCTCGATGCCGAACGACGCCGCGCGGAAGTAGTGCCGATAGAGAAAGCGGGCGAACGTCACGGCGTACTTGAGCGAGTCCTTGCTCATGCCGAACGGGTCGTAGCCGAACTCGTTGCCGTGCACGACGAGTGCTTCGGTGCGGCCCTTCACGTCGTCCTGCGGAACATCTCCGCGCGACGCTGCCAGCTGACGCAACCGATCGAGCAGCCCCACGCGGGTCAGTCTATATGTGATGGCGCTGTGGTGGTACCGTCGACGCGATGGAGAGCTTCGTCGATCTCAGCTACCGCGGTCTGTCCCTCGGCCGCCGCGTGAAGCTGACCCACGTTCGCCCCACGACCGGCTATCTCGAGACGCCTGCGCCGATGCCTGTCGGCACAGCGATCGCGCTCGCGACAGACGACGGTCACGCGATCGAAGCGATCGTGACATCGATCCACGAGCAGGTCGCTGGCTCCGAGCAGCATCCCGGCATGACCGTGGCGCCCACGCTCGATGGCGCGATCGCGAGCTGGTGGAAGGAGCGCGTGCAGCTCCCGGAAGCCGCTCCCGCTCCCGCGCCCGTCGCGGCGCCGCCGCCGATTCCTGTCGCGGCTGCTCCCGCGGCACCGATCGTGGCAGAAGCGCCGTCGCGCAAGCACTCCGACACTGTCGTCGAGGGCGACTCGATGCTCGCCGCGCTCGCCGCTGCGTCTCACACGGTCAGCGCCGGTGGAAATATCGACAACGGCCGCACGACGGCGATGCCTGCGATGATGGATCCGGACGCGCTCCCCAACGACGGCCGCACGATGGCGATGCCCGCGATGGCGGATCCCGACGCAGGCGACGCGACGCCGATGGTGCCCGCGGCGCCGATTCTCCCCGGCGACAGCGCGCGCATCTCGCAGCCGATGCATGCGGTCGTCGACGACGGCAAGTCCACGATGATCATGGACGCGATCGATCCGGCCGCGCTCGGCCTCGAGATGCCGGGTGACTCGGACTCGGGCGACGACGAGCCCGATCCGCGCAAGAGCTCTCCGAACCTTCCGGCCAGCGTGAAGAAGCGCCGGAAGAAGAACCGCTAGCTCGGCGTATCGTGAGTAGGGTGGGGAGCTTCGAACGGAGATGGGCATGAGCGTCGTGCTGCCCCCGCGCGTGGCTCGCGGCGCGACCGTCGGCATCGTCGCGCCGGCCGGCCCCGTGCGGCAGATCCGCCTCGATCGTGGCCTCGCGCGGTTCGGCGACGCGTTCACGTGGAAGCTCGCGCCGTCGCTCGTGTCGCCACCCGACTCCAGGCGCGCCGTCGCCGGTCCCGCGCGCGAGGAGGGGCTCCAGAGCTACCTCTCTGGATCCGACGAGCAGCGTGCCGAGGAGCTAACGGCGATGCTCCGCGATCCCGACGTCCGCGCGATCATCCTCGCGCGCGGCGGCTACGGGATCATGCGCATCCTGCCGATGCTCGATCCGGCGGTGCTGCGCGCGGATCCCAAGCCCATCGTCGGCTTCTCCGACGCCACGGCGCTCCTCTCGTGGGCCCACCTCGCCGGCGTTCGCTCGATCCACGGGCCCGTCGTCGCGCAGATGTCGGATCTCGGCGACAACGACATCCGCACGCTTATCGCCCTGCTCACCGATCCTGCGCCGCCCGGCGTGCGCCCGTGGCAGCTGACCTCGCACTCGCACGGCTCCGGCGGCCGCGTGCAGGGCCCGCTCATCCCCGCGAACCTGACGCTCGCCGCCGTCCTGCTCGGAACGCCGTGGGCGCTGCCTTTGGCGGGCTCGATCGCGCTGTTCGAAGAGGTCGGCGAGCGACCGTACGAGCTCGATCGCTACTTCACGCAGCTCTCGCTCGCGGGTGCGCTCGCAGAAGCGCAGGCCCTCGTCCTCGGCGATCTCACGCGCTGCGAGGACATGAATCCGTCGACCGGGGAAAGAGATCCACCCGATGCCGCGCTGCAGGTCGTCATCGAGCGCATGCGCAACGTCGGTCGTCCGCTCGTCGTCGGCGCTCCCGTCGGCCACGCCGCGCGCAACGAGCCGCTGCCGTTTGGCGCGCCCGCCGAGCTCGATCTCGACCACGCGACGATCGCGATCCTCGAGGGTGCCGTCAGTTGAGGTGTGGCCGCCTCGGCATTGCGACCAACGCGGGCGTGACACGTCCGACCTCGTGATGCGTTGCGCGCTCGTCACCGCCGTTCTGGTTTCATCGTCCCTCGCACTAGCGGAACGATCCGAAGCTCCAAACGCGAAGGCACGCAGGGCGCTCGTCGCCGCGGTCAACGCAAGAGATGTCGCTGCGTTCACGGCGTTGGTGAGAAAGCTGCCACTCGAGGTCTTCGAGATCGCATGGAGCGAACCCGCGTGCGCGAAGCAGTTCCCGAACGGAAGGATGGTAGACGCGGCGAAGATGGATGCGTTCGTGACGTGCCTCGCCGGCGAAGGACTCGCGGTTTCCAAGGAGGACCCGACCGATCTCGTTTACGGTATCGGCTATCGGCTGGGCGCGACCTTCACCGACGGAACGTTCCAGGCGATGTTGGGCCTGCGTGGAGCGACGGCACCGTTGATCGGCCAGAAGCAGTTCCTGTCACATGTGAAGAAGGTCGCGATCCCGGCTCCGAAATCGCTCGTCAAGGGCAGGGTGGGTGCGAGCGCGAAGGTCTGCGTCTCCGCCGATGGGGCGATCACGTCGAGCGCTGTCGCGCCAGCAAAGCGGGGCGACGAGGCGTACGCGAAGAGCGTCGCGGCGGCGGTGAAGACGTGGAAGGTAAAACCGTTCCTCCGCAACGGTGAGGGGCAGGCCGTTTGCGTCGACGCCGTGTTCGCCGTGCCCGCGAGCGCGCTGAACGATGTGCGATACGACATCGTGGATGGGAGCGCGGAGGGTGACGACGAGGGTGTTGCGGGTGGTGTCACGGGCGGGTCGCGCATCTCGCCGTGAGTCGCGAGCTAGGTCCGCGCGGCGCGATACGATCGGCGTACGATGCGACGGCCGTGCTGAAGACGTCACTCGTGGCAATGCTGGTGCTCGCCGCGTGCAATCACGCCGCGGGAACGAACGACGATGGTGACGACGACGGGACGGGCGACGCGGGTGGTAGCGGCCTGCACCCCGATACCCCGAACGGCGCGACGCACTATGGCGTGCGGGACGTGCTGAGCCCCGATTATCCGACGATCATCTTCGAGATCGACTACGAGACGGGCAAGGCGCCGTACACCGGATCGCTGCTCGCGCAGGGCGACTCGTTCGACCTATCCAAGGCGAACCTGAATCGCCTGTTCGCGGGTCGCAAGACGCTCATGCTCCCGACGACGCTCGCAGGCATGGAGGACATCGGTAATGTCCCCGACGAGGATCTGACCACGAACGATCTGCTCGCGATCGCAAACACGCATCGCCAACAGCACGATGGAGCAGGGCAGCGGACGTTCTACCTGCTGTTCCTCGGTGGCTACTTCGACGACGGCAACGGCCCAAACCACAACGTGCTCGGCGTGTCGCTCGGCTCGACGGGCGTCGTCGTGTTCTTCAAGGACGTCATCGCGTCGACGGGCGGCGGCATCAGCCTCACCGACACCAAGCGCTACGTCGAACAGGCGACGATGATCCACGAGCTCGGCCACTCCGTCGGTCTCACGAATGACGGCGTGCCGATGGCGACCGCGCACGAGGACACGGCGCACCCCGCGCATTGCGACAACGACAAGTGCGCCATGTTCTGGGTGAACGAAGGCGCGAGCGAGGCGAACCAGTACGTTCTCGACAACGTGTTCTCGCCGGGCACGATCCTCTACGACGCCCACTGCCTCGCTGACGTCGACGCGATCACCGGCGGACCGCAGTAGCTAGTTCTCGTCGGGCGGATTGCCGGTCTTGCAGAACAGTCCCGTGAACGTGCCGCTACCACCGGAGATGGCGGCGCTCGCCGTGGTGCCGGAGAGCTCGCCGGTCACCGTCGTCCCGCTGATCTTCGTCAGCTTGACGATCGCGCCTTTCACCATGCCATCATCGAGCTGCACGCTGGTCACGGCCTTGGAGGGGTTGAACAAGAAGTACGACCCCGTGACATCGAGGTGGTCCGTCGGTTCCTTGAAGCGATCCCGCGCATAGATCCTCACCGCGACGCTGTTCTCGGGGGCAGACACGAACCCCTTCTCGCAGTTCACGACCGTTCCGGTCGGATAGATGACGATGTCGACAGTCCACCCACCGTCGGGCTGTTCGACCGCGAACACGACCGTCGGCCCCGCGAAGTCCAGCGTGCCCGAGGATGCGTAGCCGCCCTTGGGATCGACGGAGAGCGTCACCTTTGTCGCGAGAGCAGGACCGGTCGCCTCCACCTCGGCCGCGCGCGGTGGTTCTGCGGTCGCGTTCTCTGCGGGCGATTCCTGCCGACTCGGTTTCTTGCTGCAGGCAGCGAGCGCGAGGAGCGACGCGAGGGCGAGTCTCTTCATGGGAGAACCGCGACCAGCCAAAGCGCATGGATACATCTCGAGTCCGGACGGTAGCCGCGGGCGGGCGTCGCAGCGCACGCGCTACTCCGCGGCTTCGCCGTCGAAGATGCCGCCGGTGACCTTGCCGTCCTTCGTCGTGATGATGAAGTGCAGGAACTGACCGTCGCCGTTGATCGAGACGATCACGCGCGTGTCGTCCTTACCGAACGCCTTCAGATCAGCGGCGTTCTCCTTGAGGAACTTCGCGTCGTCGCGGTCGGGCTTGCCCTTGATCTCGACGACGTTCGCGTTGCCCGAGCTGACGACGCCGAGGTCGTTGATCATCAGGTCGGCCTTCTCGATGCAGGCGATGAGGTCGGTCAGCTCGCTCGGCGTCGTTGCCGACTTGCAGTCGCCGACGAGGAAGCCCTTCGACACGAACGGAACGGAGGCGAGAGCCTGTGCGCCTTTCGCGTCCTTCTTCCCGAGCGCGCTGAGCCACTTGATGACGGTCGCTTCGGCCGGCGTGTGACCGGCGGTCGCGTCGGAGCCCGAGCCCGCCGCAGCGGCGTCGGACCCCGAGCCCGTCGCGGAACCCGATCCCGCATCGGAACCAGAACCCGCCGCAGAGCCGGAACCACCAGCGGAGCCCGAGCCCGCCGCAGACCCGGAACCCACGGCAGACCCGGAACCAACGGCCGCAGCGGAGCCGGAACCAGCGGCCGCGACGTCAGAGCCCGAACCCGTGGCAGGCGGAGCTGACTTGGCTTTGCATGCGGCGAGGGCGAGGAGCGAGGCGAGCGCGAGCGTCTTCATCGTGCCCATCAATGAAACACCGGATCTTCTTCGCTACCGGTCTCGATGGTGCCGAAACGCTCTTCGTAGCGCTCGATGTTCTTCTGCAGCGCCTGCAGCAAGCGCTTGGTGTGGCGCGGTGAGGAGATCACTCGCGCGCGGACTTTTGCGCGGCCGTTGCTCGGCTGGATGAATGCGAAGTCGAGGATGAACTCGTTCTCCGTGTGATTGAGCAGGACGAGGTTCGAGTAGACGCCCTGCGAGATGTCTTCATCGATCTGGACCTGGAGTTTGGGAGCAGGCGGCACGGGATCGTCGGACATGGGCGAGCGAGAGTACCCGTTACAGACAGCAACAATCCGTTGCGTGGTCCTTACGCTGCGCTGTCCCGAGACATGCACTTGAAGCGCGATCACGCCGAAGCATCGTCAGTCGATGGCCAGTCGAGTGGCCACTCCTGAGAACACGGGGTGACAGGACTAGTCACCGGATTCGACGCCTGTGTGTCAATCCGACGATCAAAGGTGCCGCAAGTGGGCGTTTCCTCGTCGGAGAGATCTCGTTTTCCCCGTCGGAGTGGCTGGCACCGAATCTGTATTGATTCTCAGCAACCGAACGCGGCTACCGAGGTTCCTAGGAATAGGAACCAAGGCACTCGGGTTCGACTGACTGACAACTAAAGCTTTTACACGCGCGACACAGGGTCAAGGTTTCGACTCGGTGGTTGACCGGTGGTTCCCTCCCCCCTCATCCCACTGGTCTCCCCCACCACCTGAGGCAACTGTAGCTCTGTGATCTGCGCCCCGGCCCTCCTTGGCCCCCCCATGGAGGGCCTTTTTTTTTCCGGAATGAGGAACGCGGAACCGGCGAATGAGAACCGGTGAACTCAATAGGGAATGGATGAACGAGGAAGCTGAACCGCGAACGTCCTGACGTTCAGGTTCAAGGATTCCCGGTTCAAGTATTCCCTATTCTCCGACGCTGGCCCTGGGGCATTCGCGCGCGCCCACCGCTCCGGTTCAGGTTCAAGGATTCCCGGTTCAAGTATTCCCTATTCTCCGACGCAGACACGGCGCGGGAACGGCGCAGGCCGTATCCTTCTGCGCAGAATGCGCGCACTCGGACTCGACGTCGGATCCAAGACCATCGGAGTCGCGGTCACCGACGAGGTGAACATCGCCGCGCATCCCGTGAAGGTGCTCGCGCGTGCCGGCATCGCGAAGGACACGCTCGCGATCGCGGCGCTCGTGAAGGAGTACGCGATCACCGACGTCGTCGTCGGCCTCCCGCTCGAGCTCAGCGGCCGTGTCGGTCTGCGCGCGCGTCGGGTGCAGGAGCTGACCAAGGCTCTCGTGTTCGAAGGCGTCGCCGTGCACGAGCAGGACGAGCGCTTCTCCACATCTGAAGCACAGCGCGTGCTGATCGAGGCGGACGTGAAGCGCGACAAACGCAAGGGCGTGATCGATCAGCAAGCAGCCGCGTTGATCCTCCAGGGCTGGCTCGACGCGCGTCGCTCGAAGTAGAGTCAGCGCGATGTCGAAGCGCTCGTTCCGGACCGCGTTGGGCGTCGTGCTCGGCACGCTGCTGATCGTGGCGGGCGTGCTCGCGTACATGGTGACGCGCGCGTTCGCCTATCCAGAGGCGGCGCACGTCGGGACAGGGCAGGACATCGAGGTCGAGATCAAGAGCGGCATGAGCTTCCCCGCAGTCGCGCGCGCGCTCGCCGAGAAGAAGGTGATCGCGAAGCCGACGTGGTTCCGGCTGTACGCGATGTGGGAAGGCAAGACGACAGAGGTCAAGCCGGGCAAGTACCTCATCAAGGATAACGTCACGCCTGCCGAGGTGCTCGCGACGATCACCAAGGGCGTCAAGGACGTCACCGTTCGCGTGACGCTGCCCGAGGGCAAGAACATGCTCGAGTACTTCGCGCTCATCGAGCAGGCCTGCTCCGTGGATGTCGAGCCCGGCAAGCCGTGCCCGACGCCACCGATCGCGAAAGCGGCGGAGCTCGAGGCGCTCGCTCGCGACAAGGACTTCCTCGGCAAGTTCGCGATCACGGGCGACAACGTCGACGGCTATCTCTTTCCCGACACGTACCAGTTCCGCGTCGGCGAGAAGCCGGCCGTTGTGCTGTCGCGGTTGATCGCGCGGCATCAAGAAGTCTGGAACGAGCTGATCAGCAAGCACCCCAAGGACACCGCGAAGCTCAAGGAGAAGATGGGCTGGAGCGATCGCGACATCCTCACGATGGCATCGATCGTCGAGAAGGAAGCGATCGCCGCCGAGGAGCGTCCGCGCATCGCGCAGGTGTTCATCAATCGCCTCAGCTCGCCGAGCTTCAAGCCGAAGAAGCTGCAGACGGATCCGACCATCCGGTACGGCTGCCTCGTCCCGAAGCAGAAGTCCGCGGCGTGCATCGCGTGGAACGAACCGTGCGTCAAAGATCACAAGGACCCCGGCTGCGATCGACTTCATGAAGCGCAGCTCCACGACGAGGACAACCCCTACAACACCTACACGCACGAGGGACTCCCACCTGGCCCCATCAGCAACCCGGGCAAGGCGTCTATTGAAGCGACGCTGTCACCCGACGGCAGCGACTATTTCTACTTCGTCGCGTCCAGCAAGGGTTCCCGCACGCACGCGTTCGCCAAGACCGCCGCCGAGCACGAGAAGAACGTCGCGAAGTACGTCGGCACGCAGGACTGAGACACGCTGTTGCATGTTGCCGTCGTGACTTTTCCGAGGAGGAATCGTCCTACATAGTCGCCGTCGCCGATCTAATGCTGTGTTAATGCGACGATTTTCCGACGACAAATTCACGCGACGCGCGTAGCGTGGATGATCGTGAAGTTCAGCTTTGTCGTTGCTCTCTCTCTCGTAGCTTTCGGTTGTGGCGGCAAGAGTGGGGGCGGCGACACAGACGGCGGCGGCGTCGATTCGACGGGACCGGGCGGCGACGACGATCAGCCAGGCGCTGTCTGCGGCAACGGTGTCCTCGAGACAGGCGAGGCCTGCGACGACATGAACACCGACTCGGGAGACGGGTGCAAAGGCGACTGCTCCGCCGTCGAAGAAGGACACGCGTGCGGCAATCCTGGTGATCCATGCGTTGTCACGCACGTCTGCGGCAACGGCCTCGTCGAGGATCTCGAAGGCTGCGACGATCACAACACCAATTCCGATGACGGCTGCTCGTCGACGTGCGTGACCGAGCCCGGTTGGAAGTGCGACACGCCCGGTATCCGTTGCTCGGCCGCGCTGTGCGGTGACGGCATCGTCGCTGGTAACGAGGAATGCGACGACGCGAACGCTGCGACGCCGGGTTGCTCCGCGACGTGCACGCTCGAGTCTGGCTATCAATGCACGACGGCGGGCTCGGCCTGTACGGCGACGGTGTGCGGCAATCACGTCGTCGAAGGCACCGAGCAGTGCGACGACATGAACAACAACCTCGGCGACGGTTGCACGCCGCTGTGCGTCCGCGAGCCGCAGTGCTCGAACGGTACGTGCACCGCGGTGTGTGGTGACGGCGCGATCCAGACCGGCGAGGACTGCGACGACGGCAACCTCAAGAACTTCGATGGCTGCGATTCGGCGTGCAAGGTCGAGTTCGGCTTCACGTGCGCGCCCTCGACGGCGGTCGAGCCGAACCCGCTCAACGTCACCGTCGTGTATCGCGACTTCAAGGGCAACGATCTCGCGGCGTCGACGACCAACACGCACGTCGACTTCGAGAACGTCAACGAGAACCAGGCGGGCATGGTGTCCACGACGCTCGTCAGCAACAAGCCGCAGCTGATCGACACGGCTGACTACGGCGCGGCGCACACGTCGATCAAGAACCGCACGACGTTCGGTCAGTGGTACACGGACTCTGCGCTCGCGAAGACCGTGGCGTCGACGCTGCCGATGACGCGCACGGCACCAGGTACGTACGTCTACGACAACAGCGCGTTCTTCCCGCTCGACAACAAGGGCTGGAGCGCGTCGACGGTGCCGGCCGCCGAGCGCGAGGCCCTGCGCAGCACCCACAACTTCTCGTTCACCTCCGAGCTGCGCTACTGGTTCAAGTGGGCCGGCAACGAGCAGCTCGAGTTCATCGGTGACGACGACGTCTGGGTGTTCGTCAACGGCAAGCTCGCCGTCGACATCGGTGGAGTGCACAGCGAGCAGACGGGCTCGATCACGCTCACTGCGGCCGCCAACACGGGTGGTACGTCGTCGGTGAGCGGTAGCCAGCGTGGCACCGCGGTCCCGCTCGGGATGACGCTCGGTGGCACCTACGAGGTCGTGGTGTTCCAAGCCGAGCGCCACACGAACGCGTCGCACTACAAGCTGACGCTCAAGGGCTTCAACACGCAGAAGAGCGTGTGTGACGACGTGTGCGGCGACGCGAAGACCTCGTCACAGGAGCAGTGCGATGACGGCGTGAACGACGGCACCTACGGCCACTGCGGCGTTGGCTGCACGTTCGGTCCGCGCTGCGGCGACGGCATGATCCAGGGCACCGAGCAGTGCGACAACGGCACGGCCATGAACACGGGCGGCTACGGCAAGTGCAAACCCACCTGCGAGCTCGGTCCGCGCTGTGGCGACGGCGTCGTCCAGACCAACAATGGTGAGACGTGCGACGACGGCAACACGATTGACGGCGATGCGTGCCCGGCGAACTGCCAGGCGATCATCGGCCGCTCGGTCAGCTCTGGTCCGACGAGCGATCGCGCTACTCACGCCACTCGCTGACACACCGGCTCGCTGACGCAGCAACGCGTGGTACGGTCGGGGCCATGAGCCTCGTGGGACAGATCGCCGAGCTCCAGAACTTCGCTACGTTCAAGGAGCTCTCGTGGGAGGGCAGCTTCGAGGATTACCTCGGGCTTGTTCGAAAGACTCCGCAGGTCACGCGCAACGCGTACCAGCGGCTCTACGACATGGTGCTGACGCACGGTGTCGAGGAGTACATCGACAACAAGAAGAAGCTGACGCGGTACAAGTTCTTCCGCGACGAGCATCACGGTGGACGCGACGCCATCTTCGGCCTCGATGTCGCGCTGATGCGCTTGATGAACGTGCTGAAGAGCGCCGCCGCGGGCTACGGCTCCGAGCGCCGCATCATCCTTCTGCACGGTCCGGTCGGTTCGTCCAAATCGACGATCGCGCGCCAGCTCAAGAAGGGCATGGAGGAGTACAGCAAGACCTCCGACGGCGCGCTCTACACCTACCACTGGTCGCTGCCCGGCACGCTGTCCGAGCTCGCCGGTGGATCCGAAGTCTTCCACTCGCCGATGCACGACGAGCCGCTCCGGTTGATCCCCGCCGAGTGGAGGCAACAGACGATCGACAAGCTGAAGCTCGGCAACGACGACTTCAAGGTCAAGATCGCCGGCGATGTGAACCCGGCGTGCCGCCTCATCTTCAAAGAGTTGATGAAGCACTACGACGGCAACTTCGAGAAGGTGATGTCGCACGTCAAAGTGCGCCGCCTCGTGCTCAGCGAGCAGGACCGCGTCGGTATCGGCACGTTCCAGCCCAAGGACGAGAAGAACCAGGACTCCACGGAGCTCACCGGCGATATCAACTATCGCAAGATCGCGACGTTCGGCTCTGACTCGGATCCGCGCGCGTTCAACTTCGACGGCGAGTTCAATATCGCCAATCGCGGCATCCTCGAGTTCGTCGAGATTCTCAAGCTCGACGTCGCGTTCCTCTACGACCTGCTCGGTGCCACGCAGGAGCGCAAGATCAAGCCGAAGAAGTTCGCGCAGACGGACATCGACGAGGTCATCCTCGGCCATACCAACGAGGCCGAGTACAAGAAGCTCCTGAACAACGAGTTCATGGAAGCCCTCCGCGACCGCACCATCAAGGTCGACATCCCGTACATCACCAAGGTGTCCGAGGAAGTGAAGATCTACACCAAGGACTTCACGTCCGAGCGCGTCGGCAAGCACGTCGCTCCGCACACGCTCTACGTCGCGGCGCTGTGGGCAGTGCTCACGCGTCTCGAGGATCCCAAGAAGCACTCGCTGTCGCTGCTGCAGAAGGCGAAGCTGTACGACGGCAAGACGCTGCCGGGCTTCACGCAGGACAACATCAAGGAGCTCCGCAAGGAAGCTCAGCGCGAGGGCCTCGACGGCATCTCGCCGCGCTACATCCAGGACAAGATCGCGAACGCGCTCGTCTCGGACAAGGCGGATGGCGCGATCAACCCGTTCATGGTGCTCAACGAGCTCGAGAGCGGCCTGCGCAGCCACTCGCTGATCTCCAACGAAGAGCAGCGCAAGCGCTACTCCGAGATGCTCAGCGTCGTGAAGCAGGAGTACGAGGACATCGTCAAGAACGAGGTCCAGCGTGCGATCAGCGCCGACGAGGACATGATCGCAAAGCTGTGCGCGAACTACATCGACAACATCAAGGCCTACACTCAGAAGGAGAAGGTCAAGAACCCGTACACCGGCCAGGATGAAGAGCCGGATGAGCGGCTGATGCGATCGATCGAGGAGAAGATCGATATCCCGGACTCGCGCAAGGAAGACTTCCGCCGCGAGATCATGAACTACATCGGTGCGCTCGCGATCGAGGGACGAACGTTCGACTACAAGACGAACGAGCGGCTCCACAAGGCCTTGGAGGGAAAGCTCTTCGAGGATCAAAAAGACTCGATCAAGCTCACGTCGCTCGTCTCCAGCGTCGTCGACCGCGACACGCAGGCGAAGATCGACGTCGTGAAGCAGCGCCTGATCAAGAACTTCGGCTACGACGAGGTGAGCGCGACCGACGTGCTGAACTTCGTCGCTTCGATCTTCGCCCGCGGAGATGTGAAGAGCTGATGCAGAGCGTGCATCGAGCGGAGCGAGATGCCCCCCGAGCGGGGCAGGCGAGCGAAGCGAGCGATCGGGGTAGCACCCGCGAGGGGGAGCTCTAGGAGAAATGAGTGATCCGCTGGGCAAAGGTCCGGTCACGGTCGAGCTCAACCACACGCTGGGCGAGCTGCTGGCCAAGCTGTGTGTGGAGCTCGGAACGGATGACCCGGGTGACGTGATGTCGCGCGCGCTCGGCCTGCTCGAGATGGTGCAACGGACCAAGCGCAACGGTGGACGGCTCTGCTTCGTCAACGAGCGCGGAGAGGCGGCGGACGTAGCCATATGAGTCAGAAGATCGATCTCGATCACGGCCGCTTCCGTCAGATCATCCGCGGCAAGATCAAACAGAACCTGCGCAAGTACATCTCGCAGGGAGAGATGATCGCGCGGAAGGGAAAGGACAACGTGTCCATTCCCATTCCCAGCGTCGACATCCCGCACTTCAAGCACGGCGATAAGCAGCAGGGCGGCGTTGGCCAAGGCAAAGGCGAGGTCGGCGATTCGCTTGGCCAAGACGGTGACGGTGAGCCGCAGCCCGGAGCAGGGCAGGCCGGCGATCGCCCTGGCGATCACCTCCTCGACGTCGAGATTTCACTCGCCGAGCTCGCCGAGATCATGGGCGAGGAGCTGGAGCTGCCGCGCATCCAGCCCAAGGGCACCGAGAAGATCGTCGCCTGGAAGGACAAGTACTCGGGCATCCGCACGACGGGCCCCGAGTCACTGCGCCACTTCCGCCGCACGTATCGCCAGGCGATGCGCCGTCAGATCGCGATGGGCTCGTACGATCCCAAGAATCCGATCGTCATCCCCATCAAGGATGACAAGCGCTACCGCTCCTGGAAGAAGGAGCCGCTGCCGCAGAGCAACGCCGTCATCATCTACATGATGGACGTGTCGGGCTCGATGGGCGACGAGCAGAAGGAGATCGTCCGCATCGAGAGCTTCTGGCTCGATACGTGGCTGCGCTCGCAGTACCACGGCATCGAGAGTCGCTACGTCATCCACGACGCGATGGCCAAGGAAGTCGATCGCGACACGTTCTTCAAGACGCGCGAGTCCGGCGGCACGATGATCAGCTCGGCGTACAAGCTGTGCGCGAAGATGATCGCGGAGGAGTACCCGAGCGAGCTCTGGAACATCTACCCGTTCCACTTCTCCGACGGTGACAACTGGAGCGTCGACGACACGCACACGTGCGTCGAGCTGCTCAAGAACGAAGTCCTGCCGCACGTGAATCTGTTCTGCTACGGCCAGGTCGAGTCGCCGTACGGCTCGGGCCAGTTCATCAAGGATCTGACCGAGCACTTCGACGAGGACGACCGCGTCGTGACGTCCGAGATCAAAGGCAAGGACGCCATCATGGACTCGATCAAAGAGTTCTTGGGCAAGGGTAAGTAAGCGCCGTGTCCATCAAGCGGTTCCCGGAGTATCTGCGCGAGGCGCAGGAGGAGATCGAAGGCTTCGCTCGCGGCTTTGGCCTCGACTTCTTTCCGATCCTCTACGAGGTGCTCGACTACAAGACGATGAACGAGGTCGCCGCGTACGGCGGCTTTCCCACGCGCTATCCGCACTGGCGGTTCGGCATGGACTACGAGCAGCTCTCCAAGAGCTACGAGTGGGGCATGTCGAAGATCTACGAGATGGTGATCAACACCGCGCCCGCGTACGCGTACCTGCTCGAGGGAAACTCGACGACCGATCAGAAGATGGTGATGGCCCACGTCTGCGGCCACGTCGACTTCTTCAAGAACAACTACTTCTTCAGCAAGACCAACCGCAAGATGATCGACGGCATGGCGAATCACGCATCGCGCGTGCGTCGCCACATGGGCCGCCACGGTCAGGACGTCGTCGAGGACTTTATCGACACGTGCCTCTCGCTCGAGAACCTCATCGATCCGATGAGCGTGTACATCCAGCGCACGGCCAAGCCAAAGCCCGCGCTGCCGGACGAGCTGATGGAAGATCCCAATGATGGCGTCGGGCGGCTGCGCTCGAAGGGCTACATGGACTCGTTCATCAACCCGCCCGAGTACATCGAGGCGCAAAAGAAGAAGAAGGCGGAGGAGGCGAAGAAAGCCCACCGTCGCTTCCCCGAGCATCCGCAGCGCGACGTGCTGCTGTTCCTCATCGAGAACGCACCACTCGACAACTGGCAGCGCGACGTTCTCGAGATCGTTCGCGACGAGGCCTACTACTTCGCTCCGCAGGCGATGACGAAGATCATGAACGAGGGGTGGGCCTCGTACTGGCACTCCAAGATCCTCACGCAGAAGGCGCTGACGGCGGCGGAGATCATCGACTACGCGGAGGCGAACGCGGGCGTCATGGGCACGTCGCCCGGCCGCCTGAACCCGTACAAGCTCGGCGTCGAGCTGTTCCGCAACATCGAGGACCGCTGGAACAAGGGCCAGTTCGGTAAGGAATGGGACGAGTGCGACTCGATGGACCAGAAGCGGAACTGGGATCGGCGCACCGGCCTCGGCTCGCAGCGCATCCTCGAAGTGCGCAAGCTCTACAACGACATCACGTTCATCGACGAGTTCTTCACGCTCGAGTTCTGCATCGAACAGAAGTTCTACTCGTTCGGGTTCTCCGACCGCAGCGGCAACTGGGAGATCATGAGCCGCGAGTTCAGGAAGATCAAAGACCAGCTGCTGAAGATGCTGACCAACCGCGGCCAGCCCGTGATCGTCGTCGAGGACGGCAACTTCGAGAACAAGAGCGAGCTGCTGCTGCGCCACATCCACGAGGGCACGGACCTCGATTCGAGCCAGGCGCGCGATACGCTGCGCAACGCGTCGAAGTTGTGGACGCGGCCCACAAACCTCCTGACGAAGGTGGAGGGCAAAGGAAAGATCCTGCGCTGCGAGGACGGAAACCTGAGCGAGCGGAGCGCGGAGTACTAGATGCGCCTTTGGGCTTGGGGGCAGAGCGACCCCGGACGTAAGCGAGAGCGCAACGAGGACAGCTACCTCGTCGATCCGACGACAGGCCTTCTGTGCGTCGCCGACGGCATGGGCGGTCATCAAGGCGGCGCGACCGCATCGCGCATGGCCGTGGAGTGCCTCGGCAAGGAACTGCAGGACGCGCACGGGGACTTCGAGAAGGCCGCCGTCGCGCAGATCACGGCGGCGGCGCGCCGAACCGAAGAGATGCCCGCGATGGATCCGACGGGCCACGAGGTCACGCCGTTTCCGGGAACGGTGATGCCGCGCGACCTCGCTCGCATCGGGCGTTCACCGACGTTATCCCCCGGCCTCGCGACGTCGGGCCTTGTGGGCGGGAACGCGTTCGAGGACATCGAGCACGAGCCGACGCTGTCTGGTGCCGTTCCTGCGTTCTCGCCCGCGCTCGAGCTGATGCGTGGTGCGGCCAAGCGTGCTTCCTCGGCGATCTTCGAGGCAGCCTGGGCCAAGCCCGAGCTGCGTGGCATGGGCACGACGCTGACGGCGTTGCTCGTCTACAAAGGCCGCGCGCACCTCGTTCACGCCGGCGATTCGCGCGCGTACATGTTCCGTGATGGCAAGCTCGCGCAGCTCTCCGATGATCACTCGTGGATCGCGGAGCAGCTCCGCTCCGGCGCGATCAGCGAGGCGGAAGCGAAGAGCAGCAAGTTCCGCCACGTGATCACGCGGTCGATCGGGTTCGAGCGCGAGATCGAGGCTGATCTAAAGACAGTGCCGGTCTCCAACGGAGACTGCTTCGTGCTGTGCAGCGATGGGATGTCCAACTACGTCGAGCACGGCGAGCTGGAGCGCATCATCGCGATGACCTGGTATCGCAAGCTGCCGCAGACGCTGATCGACCTCGCGAACAGCCGCGGGGGCGATGACAACATCACGGTGGTGGTGGGGCTGGTTGGGAATGCTCCGCCGGCACCTCCGGCGTAGCGGGCGGTAGATTCTCTTTGCCCGCCTTGCGCGCGGCGCGGATCGACTTCACCTGACGGTAGGTGATGTAGGCGGCGATGATCACGGCGACCGCAGCCACGATGTAGTGCTGGACGTGGGCGATGCCCTCGCGCACGAGCTCGATGTGCTCGCTGCCGAGGTAGCCGAGCGTCATGATGATGGGGATCGAGATCGCGGCGCCGAGGCCGTCCCAGAACAGGAACCGCTTGGTGTCCATCTGGTGGATCCCGGCCATGACGAACGTAGCCGCGCGCAGCCCCGCGACGTGGCGCGCGACGAACACGACCTTGCCGCCGTGCTTCGCGTAGAGGTCCTCGAAGCGCTGGCGCCGAGCCGGTGGGAGCAACTTCTGAAAGAACTTCTTCTCGTACGCGCGTGGTCCGAGGCGCTTTGCGGCGCCGAACAGAATCACGTCGCCCGACAGCACTCCGATCACGACGACGACAGCGGCGAAGACGGGGTTCGCTTCGCCGCGCGAGATCAGGACGCCGGCGGCGAGGAGCGCGATGTCCTCGGGGAGGGGCAATCCGAGGCTGCCGACGAGCAGCCAGAGAAAGCAAAGACCGATGCCGTGCTGGAGCAGCGTTTCGACCATCGGTCGGCGAAGACTAGCAGCCCGGCGCGGCCGGCGCGCGCACCTTTGCCAGCTCTGCGTTTGCCGGGCCGAGCAATCCGGCCTTGACCTCCCCGCGGGCGAGGTTCAGCTCCGTTGCCACCTGGCGGAGCTCGGTAGAGTCGCACGAGTGGCGGAGGTGCTCGTCGCGGCGCAGGGCGTCGGCGATCAGGCGGCGAGCGATTGCCGGCTTGTGCTGGAACAGGGCGGTCTGTGCCTCGTGCGTCTCCGCGACGACGGCGCGGAGCTGCGTCTGGTGCGGCGCGCTCGCGACGGCCGAGGTGCCAGTGAGGGAGAGGACAAGTGCGGTCTTCATCAGCATCGGGATTCTCCTGCGTGGAGTAGTTGCTCAGAGGGTCGACCAAAATTCGCGATTCGTTTCCACCAGAGCGCCGCTTCTGCCTTTGGCCCGCGCGTACGCGACTGTTGCGCGTCGCATCCACGACAAAGCTCCAAGAAGCGCGTTTGCGCTCCGAGCCAGACGAGCA
>DASYDE010000064.1:0-170416 GCA_036499725.1 Kofleriaceae bacterium | reverse complement strand
CGTACGGCGGCGAGTGTAGTTCTCGAGGATTTCACGCTCTTCTTCGGTCAGAACGATCCGAACGGCGCGTTTGCTGGCTCCCATGCCGCGATCAGATCACAGGCCTCTGACGCTTCCGGACTTCTGGTCCAGGGCACTAGGCCCACTCAGTCGACCGCGAAGCATTCACTGAATTCAGAGAAGTCGTCCTTGTACTCGAGGCTCGACTTCGATGAATTGCACACCTGCAGCGACGCGAAGCAAGCGCCCGCATATTTGTCGTTGAGGCGATCGAAGTAGACGACGCAGGCAGCTCGCTGCTGCGGCGCGCACTGCCCGCCGAACGAGCCGTGGATATTGCTTTGACACTGCGCGAGGTCGCGTTGGCAATCGCCGCCCGACGCGAACGAACTCGGGGCGCAATACCAATCGTTGCCAGGGACCAATCCCGGCGGCGTCGGGTTCGTGCGAGAGCAGGCGCTGATTGCTTTCCCGCCCGTGCTTGCGACGACCGGTTGAATCAATGCCGTACAGCTCGCAACCGTTGGTGCACATGCCCAGAAGACGGAGCCAGGTTTCTCCCCCAAGAAGCAGCTAGCTTCGCTCGCGATCTTGCAGTCGTTATCACCCTGAGTTCCCCGACACGCCTTCGGATCCTGGAAACACGAATCACCACTGCAATACCAGCGCAGGTCGGGCACTCCGCGTCTCGCGTCAGCGTAAGGCATGCGTCCGGTCTTGCCGGCGAGCTTTCGCATTCCCTCACATCCGTCTTTCTCGAAGCCGGAACATTTCGCGCTGAAGATTTCGTACAGGTGCTCGTCGCTCGTATGAAGCTCGCCGCTCTCGTAGATCGCCGCGAGCTTCATGCAGGCGTCGCCGTACCCTTTCTTCGAGCAGCTCATTTCGAGATACCGCGCAGCAGCCGCGGGATTTCTGCTGCCCCATCGACCCGATAGGTAACCATCCCCGAGCGTCTCGCATGAGAGGCTGTTGCCCGTCGGGCAAAGCTCCATGCTCGTCTCGTACTCCATCTGGTCGAAAGAACTCTCAAAATGAGGACTCTCATCACGAGTCCTCCGGCGGGGCTTGTCCTCGACCTCTTCGGCTCCAGGAGGACCGTTCTCGTCTTCGGATTCCTCCGCCTCTTCAACGTGGGCTCGTCGTTGGTGGCTTGGAGTCCCAGAACAAGCCAGAGTCCAAACAAGCAGAACGCAATACTTCACGACACGCCTCCCATCGAGGCGATAGTAACCGATGAATTGTTACCGTTCCTGCTGGAGCTTTGCCGAGGTGGAGGCGTTCGAGTGACGGAACAAAAAACACGTGTCGCAGAGTGCGACAGCACGTACACGCCGCGGCGGCCAGGTCGCCCTTGGTTGCTCTTCCCCTGCCCCGCTCGCCAATGTCTCCACGGTTGCTCACCCTTGCGGCGGCACAAGCCTGGCGCTTCGGGAAGCGTCACTCGCGACTCAGAGTGCAGCCAACTCGGTTAGCAGCTGCGCAAGATCTGCCGCGAGGTGTTCCTTCGGGAAGAGTGACGTCAGAACCGCCATGTCCTTGACCTTGTCGAACTTGAAACCGTGTCGTCGATAGACCTCAGCGAGCACATCTGCACCCGGAGCGCACGCCAGCGCGCCGAGTGATTCCCAACGTTGCGCGACTCTCTGCATCACCTCACTCGTGCGCGCCTCCCAATCAGAGATCGATTGCGATGCGGCAGTTCGCGTCGCCTCCACGACATCCCCCGTAGATGCGCCGCTATCAACTCGCGACAGTTCGCGAGCGAGGTCACGTGTGGACGGCCATCTTAGTTCGGCGAAGATGCTCTTGACCTCGACTGTTGCTCGAAACGTCTCCGCGATGCTCTGCATGGATAGCTGAAGCGATTCACTCGTCACCGCCTTCAGCTGTTGGCTCGCCTCCGCGTTTCCGACCGCACGACGGCGAAGCGCATCCAGTACGACCGTTGGTTCAAGCACGTAGTTCTCAAGCTCTCTCCGCTGCAAGACGCGGATGTGCGGCTTGGATTCCAGAACCTCCAGTTCAGCCCCCGACCGTTCGTCGCGATCGAGCACTACGAGGCATTCGAGTAACCCCGGTTTCAGGTCCATCAGTACTCGGCTATGACTGCGCGCAATTCCACTCTCGCCGCCTCCAAGAAGCACGACACGAGCTCGCAGTGGCTGCCCTGCGGTACGAGCCAACGCCTGCAGCGTTTCCGCATCACTCTTGCCCTCGACGAGGATGATGCTTCGCTCGAGGGCCAGCTCATCTGGATCCAATCCGAGGTCAAGCAATACCTTAGCCACTTCGGTGTAGTAAGACGACACGGCTCCGCACGTCGTGCCGTCCGCGCCAGCCTCGAGATGGTAGTGCCTCGCCGCAGCGTCTTCGCGTCTCATGAAGTGGCTGTGCGTGCTTACGATCACCTGATGAGCCTCTCTGCTTAGAAGGCGAGCGAGCGAGCGCTGCGCTCCCGGATGGAGGTTCAGTTCAGGCTCCTCGATCACGAAGTTCGATTCCGGCTTGGTAACAAGCGCGGTGGCGAAGAGCAGGACCTGTTCGACCCCTTGTCCGACTTGGGAGAGCGTCGCCGGTCGGCCTGAGCACATCACCTCGACGTAGCATTCGGTCTCCCGCGAGCGGTTCCGCACCGCCGAGACCTCAGGAATCACTTCACGGACTAGCTCAGTGATCTTAGTTAGCGCTTCCGGTCTGTTGTTCCAGAGCGTGTAGATCACGCTTGCGAGATTGGTCCCGTCTCCGTTGAGTCCGTCGACTGTTTTCGCGGCGGCAGCCGCAGCGCTTGCTCGCCTTGGCGCGAACGCGAATGTGTTGTCTCGCCATCTCGCAAAGCTCTTCGCGAGCCAGTCGATCAAGAGGTCCGATGGCACACCGGTCCCATTAAAGCTTTCCGGCGAGACGACCCGAAACGAACCTCGTGTCTGCGCAGTCGCTGTACGAAGCGGAATGAACTCGCCCTGAAGCGAGCGTTCTCCCGTCGGAGCGTGAAGGACTCGCTCCATGGAACCTTGGAGATTGATCGTCTCCATTTCAGTCAGTGTCCCAACGTGATCGTTCCCGCGAGTGACCGCATCGAACGTCATGCGGACCTTCGAAAACGCAGGACTAGTCATCACCCGCACAACGTCGTCCTTGAGGGCTCGATTTAAAATGGCTCGACGTTCTTCATCTGAGAACTCCATCTCAACCTCAATCCGCGGAGGCGTCGACGTGGTTCCAGAAGCCCAGAGGCTTTGTATACGTATCGCTTCCAGCAACGTCGTCTTGCCGCTGTTGTTGCGACCTGTGATCACGTTGAAGGTCTGCAGGTCGGTCAAGGAGACATCTCCGAGCACCCGATACCCTCTGATACTGAAGCTACGCAGCCACGCCATTCAACTCTCCCCAGTTCTGATCATCTAGCGATTCGCCGCGCCAGGCGTTCCCCGCCAGTGCGGTCACGAGTTATTTCGGCGGGTCGGCAGGAAACACGCTGATCTGCTGCTGAAAGACACCGAAGTCGTTCGTAGTTGTCTCGGCGCCGCCTCGAAGTACGACGGCCGCTTCAGCGACAGGCCTACCGTTGGCCGTAACGTATCCGACGAGCATTGTCCCTGACTGCATTCGATCCATCCTGTAGCTCAGGCGCCCTGCGGCGCCGGTTCGAGGCCGTCATCTCTGTCGAGATCGAGCCGAAGCGCGCGGTCTCTCAACTCTTCTTTCGTGGGCAGCGTTTTCAAATGCGCTAGCAGCTCTTCGATTTGGCCGTTCTTGAACAACTGAGGGGTTCGCGAGCCTTTGACGTCGCGCAGCCGTGGAGCAATAGATGCGTAGGCTTGTCTGTCGCAGGTTGCGATATCGACGTAAGGGAAGTGACCGCAGTGTTCGAGGTCGACGCTGTCACTCTCAAGCGGCTTGCCGTCAAGATTCCGAGCGCGCTCACCGGCGAGCACCTTTGCGAGCCATGTTCCGGGAGCATCCGTAGCTGTAGCGCGGATGTACTTCCAAATTCCAAGACGCTCGAGTTTCGAGAGCGAGCTCAGCACGGGCTCCAGTGCTTTGACGGATGCTTCGACCGGCAGCACGAGTGCGATCAGCTCGTCCCGTTCTGCCGGCTTGAGTTCTTGGCGAATCGCTTTCGCCCCGTAATCGACTGCTTCAGCAGCATCAGCCGCGAGACCGAGACCAAGCACGCTAGATGAGCCGACAACGATGGCTTCAAAGTTGTTCGACAGGCGTTGCTGCTTCACCGACGTCGTGGCCTTACGTCCTTCCTTAAACGCAACTGCGGCCGCATGGGCGCTACGTTTCCCTACTGCGCCAGCCTCAAGTACTGGCTCAGCCGCAGGTGACGTCAGGACCTCGCGGATGTTTGCGCACGGCTCCAACACGATGTCGGCCTCAGGCGTCTGCCAGGGTTCAATCTCGGCAGGGCCTTCCATAACGAGGGCGCGTATCCAGAACCGTTCGAGCACTGAGGCGAGAAGCTCTGTGAGGCCATGATCGCCCACTGGCAAGTCGCGAGAGTGCGCATGCGAGACGACCACGATTGCCGAGCGCCGCTCGATTTCAGCGATCAGTTGCTCGATCAGCGGCGCTTCGAGGAGACCGCGACCGATTGAAAAGAAGACCGCGGTGTCGAAGTAGATCCTCGGCCACATCCGCTGAAACATGTATTCGACAGTCTTTGACCCCATCCTGCCCTCCTCTGCGTTTGGACCGCGACCGATCAGTTTGCTGTATGTAACTCACGGTACTCGGCGACCGCGTCATCCCACTCATCGAGATCCGCCGCCGCTTCGAGAAGGTTCTTCTCGCGGAACGCGGCCGTGATGATCAGGTGCGTCCGCTCATAGGCGTAGACGAACGCGGGGTCGGCGCCCTTCGCCCTGAGCGAGGCGACGGTCGCATCGTGGAGCGCGCTGTCATCGACGCCCTTGGGCTCGCAGCAGTACTCGAACTTGTCGCGCGAACCGCACGGACACCGTTCGGTCGGAGGGAACTCGGTTGGTGGAAAAACCTTCGTTCCCATGTTCCCCGTCAGTCCGTCCCGAGCGCCCAGGTGGTGGGCAAAGTGGTGGGCGACTTCGGGGTCGATCAGCTAACTATGGAGCGGGAGAAGGGATTCGAACCCTCGACGTCAACCTTGGCAAGGTTGCACTCTACCACTGAGTTACTCCCGCAGTGGAGGCAGAGGTTCTAGCGGCGGCGCTCCGAACTGTCAAGAGTCTGCGCGCGCGGTTGAAACGATCATCGCCGGATCGCCGCTGAACGCGGTGCGGACGCGGGCGTACGATGGTGCTGGGTGCGTTTCCGGCCTCTCCTCTGGGTGCTTTTCGCGGGCCTCTGCGCCTGCGGGCGCATTGGATTCAGCGGGAGCGCAGCGGGCGACGGCGGCGGCGGGAGCGACGCGGACCCGGGTGGCGATCCGGATGCGATGCCGGGGGATCCGACCGCCCTGGCCTGTGACGTCGCGTTCGAGCTGCTGGATATTCCAGAGCCGAAGTATTGGTTCGGTGCGGGCCCGTTCGGCGTGGTGGTCGCGACCAAGGCGGACGGTGCGGACACGATGGAGGTCACGCGGTTCTCCCAGCAGGGAGCGGTGCTGAACCAGGCTGGGCAGGTCGAGCTCGCGATCGGGGCGGGGCTGTTCCAGCCGTTCGTCACCGCGGTGGATGGCGGCTGGTTGGTCGGCGCGACCGACAACAACCAGGACGCGCGCGTCGTGGCGCTGACGGGCGGGCTGTCGATACGTGCGCAGCGTGACACGCCATATGCTGTGTGGAACCTCGCCACGCGCAGCGATCACGCGATGGCAGCGGTGGCGGTGGGGTTGCAGCTCCAGGCGGCCGAGCTCGATGCGCTCGGCAACGACATGATCACGCCGGTCGATATCGAGATGCCGCAGTGGGAGGAGCCGTTCGTGGGCGAGAACCAGAACGCGATCATCGTCATCCACTCGCACGCGGGTGGTACGGCGTCGTGCAACGTCACGCAGGAGTACGACGATGATCACGTCACGGTCGTCGAGGACTACGGCATGGTGGGGATGCCGTGCCAGCAGCTCGCGATCGCGCGTAATCACACGATCGGTCAGTCGATGGCGATCGAGGGGCGCGCGAGCGGCGTCGTGATGACGTTCGTCGTTCCGTTCGACAACACGCTCGCGACGGAGTCATCGCTCAGAACCGGAAACTATCCGTTGATCGTCGAGTCGGGAGACCACTACGCGATCACGTGGGAAAACGCCGTCGGTGGGTTGAGCGCCGCGGGGCTGTCGTCGACGCAGACGACGCTCGCCGCAGAGCGGACGATCACGCCCACCTTCGACGACGGTCGCCTGGACAACATGTCGCGCGACGTGCCCGTGATGATCTGGCTCGACGGGCGGACGCTGTTCGCCGAGCGACTCTGTTTGTAGCTACGTCGCTAGAGAATCTTCACGGGCGAGGGGTGGCTCATTCCATCCCCCGTGCCGAGCTCCTGCGCGGTGTTCGCGCCCCAGCACCAGACCTCGTTGCTGACGTTGGTCGCGCACGCGTGATCGTTGTCCTCGAGGTCGACCGATGCCCAGCCCGTGCCCGCGACCTTGGTGGGCGTGGTGTGAGGGGCCGTGTCCCCGACGCCGAGCTGGCCGGCGTTGTTGTAGCCCCAGCAGTAGAGGTCGCGGTTCGTGTCGATCGCGCAGGTGTAATCCGCGCCCGCGGTGACAGAGAGCCACGAGACGTTGCTGATGTGGAGCGGGGCGTGCTGCTCCGTGTTGGTGCCGTCGCCCAGCTCGTTCCGGAAGTTGCTGCCCCAGCACCAGAGGGAGTGATCGATCTGGATGCCGCACGTGTGAGCGGAGCCCGCGGAGACGACGAGCCACTGCGCGCCAAGGACTTCTTGGGGGGCGGCGAGGTTCTGCGTCGTGTTGCCGATGCCGAGATCGCCGTTGGAGTTGTCGCCCCAGCAGAAGAGCGCTCCGGCTTTGAGGCCGCAAGTGTGGCCCGAGCCGACGGAGACAGAGCTCCAGCTGGAGTCCGGCGCGACGGGAACCTCTACTTGGAGATCGTCGCCCGTGCCGAGGCCACTGCCCGTGTTGCGCCCCCAGGCCCAGCGCGCGCCCGAAGCGGTGAGGCCGTTCGTGTTGTAGACAGAGGTCGCGATGGTGACGAGAGGGTCAACGGTGGTGAGGAGAGTGGGGCTGAAGCGCTCGTTGTAGTCACCGAGAGCGAGCTGGTCGCTGCCGTTCGTGCCCCATTCGTAGACCGATCCGTCCCGCGCGATGGCGGCGTAGCTGTAATCCGCTCCGTCGACGGCGATCCAGTCGCCCGGGACAACCACCGGCGTCGGGCGCGGGTTCGTGTCGCCTTGGGCCGCTTCTCCGTCGGCGTTCGCGCCCCAGCAGCGAAGGACGCCGCTCGGATCGATGGCGCAGGAGCTCTCGTTCGTCGTGGCGACGTGGGCCACAGCGACAGCGCCCGCGTCGGAGTCGGAGCTGGAGTCTGCGTCGCTCGCGTCGTCGGACTGCTGCGTTTCGCTCGCGAAGCCGAGCCGACCACACGCGGCGAGCAGGATGACGGGCAGCGCGACGATGCGTCCCATTCACTCGAGATTGTACTCGATCGGTTCGCTGGCGAAGTAACTACGATTTGGCTGCGCTGCCGGAGCCAGTGGCGGGCGCCGGCGGCGGAACCTCGGGCGGCGGCTTGAGCTTGTAGGCCGGCGCGTCGATGCCGAGCACGGTGACCGAGCGGATCTTCTCGGGAAGCCACTTGTCGAGCTTGCCGATGTACCAGGTAGCGGCGAGCACGATGACGACGACGAGGAAGACCCAGCGCTTCCACGGCGTCTTCTTGTCGGCGAACGGATCGTCCATGGAGCGCATGCTGCCTTTGGGCAGACGCGCGAGCTCGGTCATGGCGGCGCCGAACGCGACGTTGACGCGTGCGCGGCCGTTTACGGCCCAGCCGTTCGCGTCGAGGATCGGGCCGAGGTTGCGGCGGCGGAGCTTGAGCCACGCGAGGAGCATCGCGGGGCCGCTGATGAGGAGCAGGATCGCGATGATGCCGATGGGCAGCCACTTGCCGAGGCCGAACAGCGTCGCGAGGAGCGCACCGACGAGAGTACCGATACCGCCGATGGCGACACCGATCGCGGCGACGGTGCCGAGGTCGATCTTCTTGGGCGGCGGCGGGGGTGGCGGCGGCGCGTCGGGAGGCAGCGCGGCCTTGTCGGCGTGCGCGATGTCTTTGCCGGCAGCTTGGAGCTTGGCGGTGGACTCCGCGTCGGCAGCAGCCGCGCGCTTGTTGACGTTCTCTTCGATCGCCGAGACGAGCTTCTTGTAGGGCGTCCAGAACGCTTCGCGGATCGAGATGGGGTTGGAGACGATCTTCGCGATGGTCGCGTCCCAGTCGAGGTTCGCGCGGTCGTAGAAGATGCCGTTGCGGCCGACGAAGATGTTGTCCGCGTCGCCGTTCGTGATCGCGACCGCGACTTGCTTGGACTCGCCGTTGCGCGTGAGGTCGACGTAGATGAGGTAGGCGCACGAGGAGGCGGCGAGCGAGGCGTGCTTCGCGGCGTCGGTGACGTTCACGCAGAGGTGGTACGCGCGCGAGTCGAGGTAGAGCGTTCCCGCTTGGAAGATGCCGTCCTGCTTGCTGTAGAAGTCGCTGAAGTTGACGAAGTTGCGCAGGATGCGCGCGCCGTCGCGCTGGAGGTGGACGGCCATGGTGACCGCGTTGATCTGGTCGTACTCGGCCGCGAGCGAGGCGTCCTTCTCGATGAGAGCGGCGAGCTTGCCGCGGAGCTCGGGCTGCGCGAGCTTATCGAGCCACGCGACCTCGAAGCCGTCGGCCTTGGTCGTGGGCTGCTCGGAGCGCCAACCCGCGTAGGCGGCGAGGCGATCGCTGACGGCGGCGACGTCGGCGGAGGAGAGGACGGGACGCGCGCCGAGGATCGGCGTGACGGCGGAGGTGGCGAACGCGGAGAGGCGCTGCGACCACGCCGGGTTCACACCTTGCTCGATGGCGAGACGGGCGGAGGGGTCGACCTTGGCGAGCGGGAGCTTCGCGAGGTCGGCGTCGCCTGCGTTGAGCGCCTTGGCGTTCAGTGCGGCGAGATCGGTATCCGCGCCAGCGAGTGCGAGGGTTCCACGCGCGTCGTAGCCCGCGATGCGGCACCGCGTGAAGTAGTCGTCGAGCTTGTCTTTGACGGCGGCGAAGGAGTCGTGCGCGGCGGCGGTTGCTTCGCCGAGCGGTTGGAGCGCGGGGTCCTTGCCTTTGGTGAGCCATGCGGAGCGCGCGTCGACGGCGGCGAACAGCTCGTCGGCCTTGGCCTTGTCGATGCCGGGCTTTCCGCTGCGATCGGTGACGGAGCCGACAGCGGCGATCGCGTCGGTGATCAGCTTCTTGAGGTCGGCGTCGTCCGTGGATTCGGGAATGACGATGCCGTCGCCGTTGAGGACGGTGTTCGCGAAGACCTTCGTGATCTCGTTCGCGTCGGCGATCGTGACTTCTTTTGCGTCGGGTTTGCCGAGGTCGGAGAGGACACGCTTGGCGGCTGCGACGACGGCGTCGTCCTTGAGCGCGCTCAGCTTGACGCTATCGGCGGGCTTGAGGATGTCGTCGACCGACTTGAACGTCTTGCCGATCCACTCGACGGTCTCGAGGATGTCGACTACGCGGATGCGCTTGTCGTTGTCCTTGTCGATGAGCTTGAGCGTCTCGGGGTCGATGTCGACGCCCGTGGTCGGCATCGCGAGCGCGACCCACAGCTTCTTGTCTAGCTCCTTGAGAGCGAGGATATCCGCGCCATCACGGAGCGAGACCTGGTCTACGCCGCCTGCACGGAAGAAGTGCCACCTGTGAGCCATCGGCGCGGACGTTACACAAAGGTGGCGTTCCCGTCAGGTAGCCGCCCCCAAACGATGTGTTTCAGTGCGCGGGTGCGGCGCACGACGGCCCGAGGCGGTCGGTCTCGCCGTAGAGCGTCGGATCGTCGATGAAGTACGTGACGTGGCGACCGAGCGTCGCACCGGCAGGCGTCGCATCGTAGGTCGCGTATTCGCCGTTGCCGTCTGCGATGAGAACCTTCGCACCTGTCGCGTCGACGAGCGCGACAGCGAGGCCGAGTGGGTGGTCCTGCCCTTCCGTTACCTTCACGAATGTTCCCTCGGCAGTGGGGACGAAGAAGCCGGAGAAGGTCTCGGTCTTCCAGGCGCACGGATCGCTGCCCGTCGTCGTGTCGAGCCAGTTGACCGCACCGGCGTACGCGACGGTCTTGCCACCCACGTCGATCTTTCCGATCGACCACAGCTTCTCGCACGCGGGCGCGGTGCATGCGTGCGCGGGGATGAGCGGAGCAACGTCGGGCGGAATCGGCGTCTCCTTGGTCGGGCGCGTCCACGCAGCGGCGACACCACTCGGATCCGGGCCTGCACCTTGGCGATCGGAGAGACGAGCGGCGGCGAGCGCGGGCGGCAGCGGCGTGCACTGGCTCGGCTGCTCGACGCTCACCATCGCGATCGCGATGTCGTCGTCTGGATTCTGCGGTGCACCACAACCCGCGAGCACGGCGCCGTACGAGATGTTCTTCACGGGGCCGTCGACAGCCTCCGCGTAGAAGCCACCGACGGTCGCCTTG
This sequence comes from Kofleriaceae bacterium, assembly GCA_036499725.1. Taxonomy (GTDB): domain Bacteria; phylum Myxococcota_A; class Polyangia; order Haliangiales; family Haliangiaceae; genus JABFXX01. The sequence goes on along the minus strand of DASYDE010000064.1, from coordinate 159,805 downwards.
CAGAGCGGACCGTTGGACGGCTGGAGCCACACGGTCGTCGGCGCGGGCGGCACGCCGATCGTTTGCGCGGCAGCGGCGTCGATCGTCGCGAATTGCGCGACTCCCTCGAGCGTGTCGACCTTCTTGGTGAACAGGGGCAGCGTCCAGCCCGTGAAGCTCTGCGCGCCTTGAGCCGTTTGATCGGCGCGTGCGTACTGCGCGATGTACACGTCACTCGCCTTGGGACAGCCCACGCCTGCGGTGGCCGGTTGCTGCGGATTCGTCGGCGGCGGTTGCTTGGCAGGACACGCGGCGAGGAACAGCAGAGCGAGCGACGAGAACCGAACCATCCGCGGAAGGTATCAGTCCTCGGGCAGTCCCAGGTAGCGCACGGCCATCGCCGTTGCTTCATCGATCAGCGCGGGGTCGCGCAACCGCTGCGGCTCGAACAGCGCGGCGCGCTGGCAGATGGCTTCGATCGCGCTCATGAGGATGAACGCAGCCATGTCGGGGTTACCGATGCGCATTTCCTTTTGGCGAGCGCGCAACAGCGCCGTCACCGTCTGCAGCGTGCCCGAGTGGAGCGCCGCGATCTTGGCCATGCGACCGACGCGGGGGACTTGCTCGATCAAGACGCGCTTGAGCTCGGGCTCGTCGCGATAGCCCTCCATCGTCATCACGATCATCGCGCGCACCGCGTGGTGGGCAGGGAGCGCCGCGACACGCGTGAGCTCGGCGACCGTGCGCGCGCTCTTGATGTCGAGGTGGTGCTCGATGAGCGCCGCAACCAACGCTTCCTTGTTCGGGAAGTATTGATAGAGCGATCCGATGGAGCAGCCAGCGGCTTCGGCGACCGCGTTCGTCGTCAGTCCGTCGAAGCCCTTGCTGATCAACACCTGCGCTGTCGCGGCGAGGATCGCGTCGACCGTGGCCTTGCTGCGGTCCTGACGGGGGCGTTTGCGCGGGGTCGTTTTGACTTGGCGATACATGTGAGCGAACGCTCACATTCTATCGATCTGCGTTGGGATTTCGAGACGAATCGACTTCTGCGAGTACTCGACGCGGAAACCGCCGAGATCGTGCGTTGCCCCGTTTCGGCTTTCTGATGGCCTGCGTGAGACTTGCGCCGCAAAGGAGCCGGCTTCACCGCGCCGCGCAAAGGCGAGTTGCGAATATGAGCAAACGCTCGCATTCTGTCCTCGAGATGGCAAACACCACGAGCCCCTTCGCTGATCCCGCGCCGGTCGTCCACTCGGTCCCCGCGCTCCCGGGAGCGCTGCCGCTCATCGGCGACGTCCTGCGGTTCCGGTCCGACCGGCTCGCTCTGCACGAAGAAGCTGCGCGCTTCGCGCCGATCACGCGCCTGAAGCTGCTGAACATCCCCGTGTACATCGTGACGGATGCGGACGCGGCGAAGGAGATCCTCGTCGACAATGCCGACAAGTTCCTCAAGGCAGCGGGCATCCAGCAACTCGCGCCCGTGCTCGGCAACGGCCTCTTGAATGCCGAGGGCGAGGTGCACAAGAAGCACCGCAAGCTGCTCGCGCCTGCCTTCGCCCCCAAGCGCATGAACGCGTATGCGGAGGTGATGATCGAGGAGACGCGCACGCAGGTCGCGTCGTGGACGCCCGGTCGCCGCGTCGATCTCTCGCACGAGATGATGGAGCTCACGCTCGCGATCGCGGGCAAGACGATGTTCGGCGCCGACGTTCGCAAGAATGCCCACACCGTCGGCGAGGCGCTCGATCTCGCGATGCGCGCGGTGATCACCGGCATCACGTCGCCGTTCCAGCTCGACTACAAGTGGCCCCTACCCCGCCATCTCCAGATGCGCAAGGCAGTGAAGATGCTCGACGAGATCGTCTACAAGATGATCGCCGACGGTCGCAAGGCAGGTACGGATCGCGGCGATGTGCTCTCCGTGCTGCTGCAAGCGCGCGACGAGGAGGACGGTAGCGTCCTCGATGATCGCCAGATCCGCGACGAGGTGATGACGCTCCTCCTCGCCGGTCACGAGACGACCGCGAACGCGCTCACGTGGACGTTCTACGAGCTCGGCAAGAACCCTGCTGCGCTCGCGAAGCTCGAGGAAGAGATCTCCCGCGTCATCGGCGATCGCCAGATCACGCCCGACGATCTGCAAAAGATGCCGTACAACCTCGGCGTCATCGAGGAGACGATGCGTCTCCATCCGCCCGCGTACCTGATCGGCCGCCAGGCGAGCGAGGACGTCGTCATCGCGGGCCACAAGTTCCCGCGCCGCTCGATCCTGCTCGTCAACACGCGCGGTATCCAACGCCGCAGCGATTACTGGCCCGCTCCGCTCGCGTTCCGCCCCGAGCGCATGTTCGCCGACCAGAAGAAGGCGCGCCCGCGGCACCAGTACATGCCGTTCGGCGCCGGTCCGCGCGTGTGCATCGGCTCGCACTTCGCGCTCCTCGAGGCGCAGCTGCTCCTCGCGACGATGAACCAGCGTGCGAAGGTCAAGACGCTGGCGACCCACGTCGAGGCAGAACCGCTCGTCACGCTTCGTCCGCGCGGCGGACTCCCCGCCATCGTCGGCCCGAAGTCCTAAGGCAGGAAGCGCTTGCGCTGCTCGGGCGTCGCGAGGCTGCACGCATCCGCGCGGCCCCAGATCCTGTAGCGAATGGCGGCGATGAAGCGGTAGCCGATGTTCATGAGGAACGCCGGAAACCAGCGCATCGCGTAGCCCCAACTCCACGGCGCGCGGAGGTGCTTGGCGATGTACATGAACGCTTTGCTGCGTAGGTACACCTTGCCACCGTCGATGTAGATGACGGTGTCGACGCTCGCTGGAATCTGCGGGTACGTCGGGCGCAGCGCGCTGGTCGTGTCGCCCTGCAGCGGCGCGAAACGGATCTCGTGATCGCGCTCGTGCGATAGGATCCACTGCACGCTCTTCGCGCACAGACCGCACGTGCCGTCGTAGAGCACGAGCGGCCCGCTGGACGCGGTGTCGGGCGCGCTGACAGTCGCCATGGCGAAAGCATGACCTACAAACCAGCGAGCCGCACCTCGACAGCACGCCGTAGTAAGAACGCGGCATGCGTCTGCTGATGTTCGCGGTCCCCCTCGCGCTGATCGCAACTGCCACGTCCGCGTACGCCGGACCGAAGCTGACGCTGGAAGAAGCGCTGCAGAAAGCGCTCGTCGGTCCCAAGGCGCGCATGGCCGAGAGCGATCGCGAGACCGCGGAGGGCAAGCTCTCCGAGGCGGACGCGGCGCGGTACCCGAAGATCAAGATCACGGGCTTCATCACGCCGAGCCCGGAGATTCATTGCCATGCAGCCACGGTGGACGGCGTTGCTGTCGTCGGAGACGAGTGTGCGTCGACGACGCCGCAGGACTACTCGTTCAACTTCAGCGGTGCGTTCGGCGGCGGACAGATCGACGTCACACAACCGCTGTGGACGTTCGGCAAGATCGATCACGCGCGCAAAGCGGCTCGTGCCGGCGTGGCAGCGCAGGAGGCGCTCGCGTCGGAAGCAGCGGGCGACATCGCCGTCGATACGGCCAAGGCGTACTGGGGCGCGAAGGTCGCGCGCGAGCTCGGCTACATGCTCGACGACGGCATCGAACAGATTCAAAACGCGATCACCAAGATGGATGGCGATGACGGGAAGGACGTCTCGATTCCCGATCGCCAGCGCGTCAAGGTGCTCCTCGCGCAAGCCAAGGTGCAGCGCGCCGATGCAAAGGTGGCGGAGGAACAAGCCCTCGCCGGTCTGCGCGCACTCGTCGGTGTTCCCGATGCAGACATCGATGACAGCGAGTACGCGGCGGTCACGCGCGCCGTCCCCGCAACGGCGAGCCCCGACAGGCGTCCGCAAACGGCAGCGGCAAAGGCGGGCGCCGCAGCGGCCGATGAATTGCTCGCGATGCAGTCCGCGTACTACTGGCCCGACTTCGCGCTCGTCGGGAGCGGCCTCGTGTACGGCGCGCAGGGCGCGGACAATCCGCCGAGCGTGTTCGCGAACGATCCCTACAACCGCCGCGGTGCGGGTCTCGTGCTCGCGCTGCAATGGACGGTCGAGCCGTGGACCGTGCACGCGAAGGTGAAGCGCGCCCAGGCCGAGGCAGCCAAGGCTCACGCGCAAGCAGCCCTCGCGGTTGCGGGAGCGAGCTATGACGCCCAATCGGCCCGCGCCGAGGCGGATGGTGCGTTTCAGAAAGTGTCAGCAGCGGCAGAAGGCGAACAAGCTGCGCGCGCGTGGCTCGCTTCCATCCTCCAGGCCGATGCCATTGGTGCGGCAGAGCCCAAGGACTTTGCGGACGCCTACATCGCCTGGTTTCAGATGCGCGCCGTGTGGGCACAAGCGGTCTTCCAGTGGAACGTCGGTGTGGTACGCCTCGATCGCGCGACCGGTGAATTCACGGCCGGCTCCTACCGTCCATCCGTCAAGTAACGCCCGGAGTACTCATGCGTAGCCTTGCCATTGTCCTCGCCCTCGCCCTCGCTCCTTCCGCCGCCCTGGCCCAGCCCGATGCGCCTGCGAAGACGGCCCCCGCGGCGACCGGCCCTGGCACCAAGGCGGTGAAGCAGGCGAATGACACGATCTCCAGTTTGCTCAAGCAGAAGGCTGCGCCGGGATCCAAGGAGGAGAAGGATCTCGCGAGCAAGGTCACGACGAGCGTGCGCGGCTTCCTCGATATCGATCAGCTCGGCAAGCGCGCGATGGCCGACAACTGGAGCAAGCTCGATAAGGCGCAGCAGGACGACTTCCTCAAGGTCCTCCGCGCGCTGATCGAGGACAACTACATCAAGGGTCTGCGCGCGGACCTCACGTACGACGTCGAGTACTCCGGCGAGACGCCCGACAAGGACGGCAACGTCGTCGTGCAGACCAAGGTCAAGACGCAGCGCAAAGGGCGCCCGTACGCGATCGCGGTCGACTACGTCCTGGTGAAAGACGGCGACAAGCTGCGCGCGTTCGACGTGAAGACGGACGGCGTGGGTCTCGTCGAGAACTACCGCACCATGTTCAACAAGATCATGGCCAAGGACGGTTACGACGGTCTCATGGCGAAGATGAAGAAGAAGCAGACCGAGACGCAGGGCACGTAGTGACTCGCGGGGTATCGTTCCCCCGATGAACGACGCAGTCGCCCTCGCCCGCGCTTGGCTCGCGGAGGATCCGGATCCCGCCACTGTCGCCGAGCTCACGCAGCTCCTTGCCGGCGTCGACAAAGGTGACGAAGCAGCGCTCCGCGACGTGACCGAGCGGTTCACGGGCTCGCTCGAGTTCGGTACCGCGGGTTTGCGCGGCATCCTCGGCGCCGGCCCGCAGCGCATGAATCGCGTGCTCGTCCGCAAGGTCTCGGCCGGCCTCGCGGCCTACCTGATCGAGAACGTGCCCGACGCGAAGTCGCGCGGCGTCGCCATCTCGCACGATGCACGGCGCAACTCGCGCGTGTTTGCAGAGGACACCGCACGCGTGCTCGGCGGTCTCGGCATCAAGTCGTACCTCGCGCATCGCGAATGGCCGACGCCGACCGCAGCGTGGACCGTCACCGACAAGAAGGCGTGCGCGGGCGTGATGGTCACCGCGAGTCACAACCCGCCCGCCTACAACGGCTACAAGGTCTACTGGAGCAACGGCGCGCAGATCATTCCGCCGCACGACGTCGGAATCGCGGCCGCGATCGCCAAGATCGGCCGCAGCGATCAGCTCGCGATGCCCGAGCTCGATGCCCTGCGCAAGAGCGGCACCGTCGTGGATCTCGACGAAGCGCTGCACGATCGCTACATCGCCGATGTCGTCGCGCTGCGTGCGCAGCCCAAGGTCGATGGACGTGGCCTGGTGATCGCGTACACGCCGCTGCATGGTGTCGGCGCACGATCCGTCGAGCCCGCCCTCGCACGCGCGGGCTTCACGCAGGTCCACACGGAGCCGGCGCAGAGGGAGCCCGACGCGGAGTTCCCGACGGTTGCGTTCCCCAACCCCGAGGAGAAAGGCGCGATGGATCGCGTCCTCGCGCTCGCCGCGAACGTGAACGCGAACCTCGTCCTCGCAAATGACCCCGACGCGGATCGCCTCTGCGTCGCCGTCCCGGAGGGTGCCGGCTATCGCGTGCTCACCGGCGATCAGGTCGGTGCGTTGCTCGCGGACTATCTCCTCACCACGACGCCCGCCGACAAGCGCATGGTCGCGACGACGATCGTCAGCTCGCAGCTGCTCGGCTTCCTCGCGCAAAAGTTCGGCGCCGACTATCGCGAGACGCTCACGGGCTTCAAGTGGATCGGCAACGCGGCCCTCGACTACGAGCGTGCGCACGGCGGTCGCTTCGTGATGGGCTACGAGGAAGCGCTCGGCTACTCCGTCGGTCCGCTCGTGCGCGACAAGGACGGCGTCTCCGGGGCCGTGATCTTCGCCGAGCTGGCTGCGTGGAATCGCGAGCGCGGCAAGACGGTGCTCGAGCACCTCGACGACATCTATCGCAAGGTCGGCTTGTTCGTTACGGAGCAGGTCTCGCTCACCAAGCCCGGCACCGAGGGAATGGCGCAGATCAAGGCCGCGATGGCCACGTTCCGCGGCAAGCCCCCGACGGAGCTCGCGGGTCACGCGATCGCGAACGTCGTCGATCTCTCGAAGGGCGAAGGCGGTCTGCCGCCGAGCGACGTGCTCGTGTTCAAGCTCGATGGTGGTCGCCGCGTGATCATGCGGCCGAGCGGCACCGAGCCCAAGCTGAAGAGCTACTACGAGGTCCGCATCGAGGTCGCCGACGGTGAGCCCATCGCGACCGCCCGGGCCCGCGGCCTCGCCGAGCTCGCGAAGCTCCGCGATGCCCACCAACGTTTGCTCGTGTAGCAGTTCGCACACCCTTACATACGGATGGAGTTGCCAATCTCCGGGTTCTGCTCGATAGCATCGGGGGATGCGGAGATTCCTGGCTCTGGGTGCGGTGCTGCTGGTCGCGTGCGGCGGCGACGATACTGACGGCACCAATGTCTCCGACGGAGTGCGGATTCGCTTCGAGATTCCCGAGAGCGCACTACCCGCGCCGGGTCAGGTCCCGTTCCCGACGGACCTCTACAAGGACACCGACGGTACGCTCGTCGATACGCTCGTGGATTGGACGCTGTTCGGCATCGACATGGCGCAGCCGAGCGCGATGTTCAAAGAGTACGGCGCGATGAACGGCTTCGGCGTGCAGTCCGCGATCCTGTTCTCCGTCGCGGGCCTCACCGGTCCGCAGAAGATCGATCCGGCCTCGCTGACCGTCGACAAGTTCGTTCTCGTCGATACGGCAGGCGGCGCGCCGCTCGCCGTGACCGCCGGCTACGACGCGGTCTCCAAGACGATCGCCGTGCTGCCGACGGATCCACTGCTCGCGGGGCACACCTACGCCGTTGGCGTGCTGCACGGCCCAAAGCTGACCGACGACGGCGCGACGCTCGCTGCGGACAAGCAGTTCGGCACGATCCGCGACGGTGGTTCTGTTCCGGGCGCGGGCGACACGTACGCGGATGCGGTCGCGAAGCTCGCTGCGGCGGGCGTGGCAAAGGCCGACCTGATCGCGGCGACCGAGTTCACGACGAACCACGAGCACGAGAAGGCGCTCAACACGGCGCAGCGCTTGTTCTCTGGAGCCTACGGCGCGGCGCCGACGCTGAACCTGACGCCGACGGCGCCGATCACGTCGACCAAGTTCGGTCGTACGACGCACGCCGGCTGGACCGCGACGCTCGATGAGTGGCTCGGGACGGCGAAGAAGCTGCCGTCGAGCGGCCCCGGCACCGCGCCCGATCTGAACGGCTTCCCCGAGCCGCCCGAAGCCACGACGACGGGCATTCCGCACGACTCGATCGCCGCGGTGATCACGGGGTCGTTCATCTCGCCGCAGTTTCCGCGCGCGTTCGGCGACACGGGCGGCTTCGACGACGGCACGACTGCATACGACGCGAGCGGCAACGCTGTCGCCGCGAGCTCGACGACGGACATCCCCGTCATGATCGTGCTGCCTACAAGCGCGGCGCCGGTCGGTGGCTTCCCGGTCGTCATGTTCCAGCACGGCCTCGGTGGTAGCCGCTGGGACGCGCTCGGGATCGCAAACGAGTTTGCTCGCGCTGGCTACGCGACGGTTGCGATCGACGCGCCGCTGCACGGCATGCGCGATAGCACGCTCGCCGATCAGCACTCCAACGGTCCCGGCACGTACACGGGGCCCGACGGGTTCGCGGACACCGACGATGCCTTGATCCTCCTGCAGGTGATCGGTAACGCCAAGAACGCCCTCCGCGCGCGCGACAACCTGTGGCAGTGGCCGCTCGATCTCGTGTCCCTCCGCCGCTTCGTCGACGGCGCGGACCTCTCGATCGCCGCGGCCGAGTACGGCAACACCGCGCCGACGCTGAACACGAACAAGGTCGCATTCATGGGCTGGTCGATGGGTGGCCTCACGGGCACCGCGTTCGCGGCACTCGCGCCGACCGCAAAGGTCGACCCGGTCGTCCTGACGTCGCCCGCGTCGAATATTGGCCTCTTGTTCGGCGGCTCGCCGGTCTACGCGAATCAAGCGACGCTGCTCGCCGGTGCGCTCAACGTGCGCGGTGCGCTGTTCGACGCGGGCAAGTACAGCCCCGCCCTGCAGCTGTACGAAGGTCTCGTTGGCTCGGCGGACACCGCCCAGTTCGCTCCGATCGCAGCGATGCAGCACAACATGTTCGTCCTCGCCGCCGAGCAGGACGAGAGCGTGCCGCACGAGTCGATGGACCAGCTGATGCGCGCGATGGGTGCCAAGCAGCTCATGCCCAACGTTCGCCAGGCGGTCGGCGTTCCGCAGAGCGCGTCACCGTTGACCGGCACGCACATCGCGGGCTTCTTCGAGGTCTCGCCCGGCAACCACAGCCACACGTTCGACCGCTACGCGCAGCTGTTCTACGAGCCGCCCTACCCGCGCGATGACGACCCGCGCTTCGTGAACCTCGCGACGAAGATCACGATCCGTCAAACCGTCGTCGGCGAGCAGCGCGCGATCGCAGCGTTCATCACGAGCGTGTTCGCGGGCACGCCGAAGATCGACGTCACCGATGCAGCGTTCATCGGCCTCGCCCCGGTCAGCGACTTCGATGACGACGGCGCCTGCGACGCCGACGAGATGGCGGCGGGCACCGATCCGCTGAACCCGAGCTCCGTGCCGAGCACGAAGAACTGCATGCGCAATCTCGGGTTCTAGTTTCCGGCGGCGACGTCGCTCGGAAGGAGGCCGAAGAACCTGTCCATCTGATCGCGCTGCTTCGCGGGCATGAACTCGAAGTTGCGGCCGCGGTCGATGATCTCCCAGAACTCCTTGGACTCGACCTTCACGAGCTGCTCGCGAATCGTGCGCAGTCGCTCGCGGTCCTCGCCGGCCATGTCGTCGGCGATCTTCTTGGCGCGATCTTCCGCGCCGACGACGAGGTAGTAGCAGGCGAGCTTGATCTGCGCCTTGCGGATACCCTGCAGGCCGCTCTCCTGGCGCTTGGCGCGCAGCGGCTGATCGAGCTCGAGGAACATCGCGAGCATCCGGTCGTCGAGGTCCTTGGGCACGTTGGGCTTGCCAGCGGTCGCCTGCGCGTGCGCGAACTCGCAGAGCGCGCTCACGTCCCACGCGACGGTCTCGGTCACGAAGCCGAGCTGCATGTCGTAGCTCGTGCGGCCGTAATAGATCATGTGCTTCACGCCCGCGATCGCCTGCTCGGGCGCACCGCCGCGGATCATGCTCTCGACCATCAAGCGGTACTGATTGAGCACGTTGTATGCGGTGCGAACCGCGCGCGCGTTGAGGGCAGCGCGCAGGTACGAGTTCATGAACCGGAACGCGAGCTCGACGACCTTCTGATCCTTCTTCGCGAGCGCAGCCTCGGCGATGTACCGCGTGTCGATCGCGATGAGGTAGTTGATGTCGGGCATGTCGCTCTGCGCTTCGGCGTAGATGCCGAGGTACTGGCGCAGCGCTTTCCACTCGAGCCACGTGCGGTCCTTCTCGAGATCGCGCAGTGACTCCGGGTCCATCGCGACGAAGTCCGGGTTCTGGTGAATGCCTTCACCGATGTTGAACCACGCCGGCTCGACCTTGTCCTTCATCGCGAGGTAGCCGATGACGAAGTCCTTGATCGCGTCGACCGAGCGGCTCGCGATGATCTTGTCCTTGCCCGAGATGGAGTTGGACGTGATGTCCGTCATTTCCTCGAGAGCATTGAGCGCGGGGGCCTGGCCCTCGGCGATGTCCTCCGGATCGCGCGACCCCGACGCTGCTTGGAGATCCGCCGCCGCGGTCGTCTGAATGCGCCGGATGAGATTTACGGGTTCGAGGAATCGGAACACGTATGCGAAGTACGGCAGCATGATGGTGATGCCCGTTGCCGTCGCGAGCATCATCGCGAAGACCGTGGCGCGCGGTACGAACGCGCTGTGCAGCTGCAGCGAGAGGAACACGCCGACGACGCAGGTGATGACGTAGTAGGCCATCACCGCGACGTTGGTCCGCTCGCCCAAGAACATGCTCGCGACGCCCGTGTAGCGCTCTGACGTCAGCTGAACGAGCAGCGAGACAACGGTGATGACGATACCGAGGATGGCCGCGTTCATGCCGGCGAGGCCGGACAGTGCGTCGGAGATGAGCCCCGGCTCGGGCCGGATGAACCGCGAGATTCCGACCGCCGTGTCGGAGGGCGCTCCACCCGTGAAGTAGTTGTCGAGCAGATAGAAGGCGGTGAAGCCGCAGATCGCGATTCCAGCCAGGATCGCCATCGGCACGAGCCACATGCGCAGCCCGCGTTTGCTCACTGACCGACGACGACGTTTCGGCACGGAGTCAGCCTACACACGAATGCGCACCGAGGTGCGACCGCGCGACAAACAAGATCGCCCCACTAGTGGAGCGTCGCGGGAACAGTACCGGGCGTCGGCGCAGTGAACGCGGTGTCCCACGTCATCGCCGTGTTCTCGCTCGTCTCGTCGTCGCCATCGAGGCCGTTTCCAGAGCCGCTATGCGTCTCGTAGGTCGCCTCTGGACCGATGCGCTTGGTCGACTTGTTCGCGGCCGGCGCGGCCGACTGCGCGAGGATCGTCTTCGCGTCGGACTTGTACGCCGTCGTCGTCGTGTTCGCATCGGGGCCGTCGATCGCGACGCCGCTCTTGTCGACGATGCCATTGCTCGCGGTTGGTACGCCTGCGAGCAGCATGTCCACGTCGCGCACGAGGTCGGACGCGCCGTCCCACTCGAACAGCACGATGATCTCGCCCTCGTTGGTCAGGCTGGGCGTTCCGCTCGTGGCGATCGGTGCCATCGCCGCGAGCGCGTACGTCGGCGCTGCACCATAGACAGTCTGGAAGTTCGCGGCCGTGTCCATCGACACCGTGATGACGCCGCCCGCGGGAATGCTCGCGTTCGCGGGAAACTTCACGACGAAGTCGGATGTCGCGAGACCGAGCACGCCCGTCGGCGTCTTGAAGTAGTTGCCGGAATCCGAGAGGTAGTACGTGCCCAGGTTGACGGTGGCGTTCGTCGGATTCGCGATCTCGATGAACTCCGCATTCGACGGCGCGAGGACGACCTCGGTCAGGAGCAGCTGCGTGCCCGGTTGCGCCGGTGGAGCATCGGTCGGAGCGGCGGTCGTGTTCCCGTCGGGCTCCACGCCTGCGTCGCCGCTCGGCGGAGTGTTCGATCCCGCATCGGAGCCCCCGGTCTCCCCCGGGGCCGCGTCCAGGAACTGGTCGTAGGCGGTTCCACTCGCGCAACCAGCAAACCCCATCGCCACGAAGAACGCTGCGTAACGGGTCTTCACGGACCGAGTGCGTACCAATCAGAGGCCTGTCCAGGGAAGAACTATTTGGTGACGGGAAGGTGGCAATTCCAGTAGTCACCGAGCGGTTTTGCTATGGTCCCGCCATGGCTGAAGTGACCCTCGAAGACCGCGGGAAAGCTCTGGAAGATCAGTTCTACGACAAGGAGAACGCCGACAAGGTGGCCGCGCTGAAGGGCAAGCTGGACACCCAGCGCTCGCGCGACGATCTCCGCAAGGCGTCGGGAATGACGGACGAAGCCGTCCTCGACAAGCTCGTCGAGCTGGGCCTGCGCTCCAACACCATCGCCGCGCTCTCGCTCGTTCCGCTCATCGCGGTCGCGTGGGCCGACGGCACCATCCAGGACAACGAGCGCACCGCCATTCTCCAAGGCGCGCACGGCAAAGGCCTCGAGCAAGGCACCGACGGCTACGAGCTGCTCACGGGCTGGCTCAAGAAGAAGCCGAGCGATGAGCTGTTCACTGCATGGGAGGCCTACATCAAGGCGCTCGGCAGCCAGCTCAATGAAGAGCAGAACCGTTTGCTGAAGAACCAGATCCTCGGCTTCGCGAAGATGGTCGCGGCCGCGGCGGGTGGAATCCTCGGCTTCGGCAAGGTCTCGGGCGACGAGGAGAAGGTCCTCGGTCGCATCGAGTCCGCGTTCCCGCGCTGATCATGCGCACGCTCGGCACGACAGGCGTCAAAGTCTCTCGCGTCGCGCTCGGCACGATGTCGTTCGGTGGTGACGCCGACGAAGGCACCGCCGCGCAGATCTGGAAGCTCGCGCTCGACGCGGGCATCAATCTGATCGACACGGCCGACGTCTACAACGAGGGCCGTAGCGAGCAGATCGTCGGTCGCCTGATGAAGGGCGATCGCGATCGCCTCGTGATCGCCACGAAGGCCTACTTTCCGATGGGCCCCGGGCCCAACGATCGTGGAGCGTCGCGCTATCACCTCGTGCGCGCGGTGGAAGCGAGCCTGCGGAGGTTGGACACGGATCGGATCGATCTGTTCTACCTGCACCGGTTCGATGACGTGACCGCGCTCGACGAGACGCTGCGCGGCGTCGAGGATCTGGTTCGCGCCGGTAAGATCGTCTATCCGGCCGCATCCAACTTCGCGGCCTGGCAGGTCTCGCACGCCCTCGGCATTCAAGCGCGGCACTCATGGGCTCCGCTCGTCGCGCTGCAGCCCATGTACAACCTCGCGAAGCGCACGGCGGAGATCGAGATCCTGCCCATGGCGCACTCGCTGAACGTCGCTGTGATCCCGTACTCGCCGACGGGCGGCGGCCTGTTGACCGGCAAGTACGGCACGGGCCGCGTTCCCGAAGGCTCGCGCCTGGTCGCGAATCAGATGTACGCGACGCGCTACGCGGATCCGGCGATGTACGCGCTCGCCGATCGGTTCACGCAGCTCGCTGCCGAGGTCGGCCAGCATCCGGCGACGCTCGCGACCGCGTGGGTCGCCTCGCATCCCGCTGTGACGAGCGTGCTCGTCGGTGGTCGCAACGTGGAGCAACTGACTCCGACGGTCGCGGCGAACGCGTTCGAGATGGATGCAGCGCTGCGTGCGCGCATCAGCGATCTATCGCCGGCGCCACCGCCAGCGACAGACCGCAACGAAGAGACCAGCGCTCACAACTACGGCGCGCGCTAGCTCTTCGACGGTCCTTACAGGTGGATGCCGAGCATCCAGAGCAGGTTCAGCGCGCCCGCACCGAGGCAGACGAGGCCCAGGATGACCTGGAACGGCGAGAGCTTCTGCACGATTGCCGACCCGTCCTTACCGGTCACCTTGGCGATCAGCGGCATACCGAAGACGAGGCCGAGGGCCGCGCCGCCGAAGACGCCACCGAGGTACTGCATGCCGACCACCGGCGAGGACTTCAGGATCGAGAACATGTAACCCGGTCCGACCTGCAACATGGTCAAGACGCAGATCACGAGCAGAACAACGCCAATGATGCCCTGGAAGGGAACGAGCTTGTCGATGAGCTGCTTGGCCTCCGGCTTCTTACCGATGATCAATGCAGAGCATGCAAGTACACCGGCCGCGAGCAGCAGAATTGTAAAGAGCCAAAGCATAGCGATTCCCCCCGACAGAACGCGCGAGATAGCGCGACGACGAGAATTCTCGCATGCCCGAGCGGCCGCCTGCCAACTTTGGCCCTCGACGGCCCGATCGCTCCTCCCTGGTGCCGCCAAGGGCCGTTTCCGAGGAAGCGACGCAGCGCGGCAGACGTAGAACTAGGTAGCCTGCTCGTGTACGCTGCGGGCGTCTCGTGGTGATGACGGCGAGCCGTGATGATGTGGTTTTGCAGAAACCGGAAGACCTCCGGTTTCTGGTGCCCGTATTTCACACGCCCAACGCGTGTGCAGGTGCGGCAACCGCCTTCCTATTGCGTCGCATCGCCTATCGCGCAGGTGCATACGCGCCGGGGATCCAAGAGATCCTGTTCCACGAGCTGAACACGTCGCGCGAGGGCGGATCGCTCGACAAGGTGCAGCGCTGGTTTCAGACGCGCGTCATGTCGCTGCACGAGCTCGGCTACCGCCTCCAGTGCCGCCGCGTCGCCACGCCGACGAGCGCGATCATCGAGTGGGTCAAGCAGGGTCGCGGCTACCGCGGCGCCATGCTGCCGACGGCGTTCCCGAAGCTCCACCCGAAGCCGGGATCGGCGGGCGGCGAGGTCGACGATTCGTCGGTCGCGCACGCCATCGGGCTCACCATGGATCGCCTCGAGCCCAAGAGCGAAGAAGAGCTGATCCAGATCGATCCGTGGCCGGGCGTGCTCGATGGCGCGCCGGATCGCGGCAAGGTCTCCGCGGACCTCGAAGCCGCGCATCGCGAGCGCAACTTCCACGCGCTCGTCTATTTTTGGACCGGCTGGTCCTGAGCTACGGCTTGTAGGTTCCCAGGTCGACGTACGCGTGGTCATTCATGATCACGTACGGACGGTCCTGGAACTTGAGCCCACCCTTGCCGTCGTAGTTCACGATCTGCAAGAGACCCATGCCGTAGCCCATCGGGCCCATGGAGTAGTAGTTGATCGAGAGCTTGTACGGGCCCGCCGTGGGACGGCCCTGGATCGCGAAGCACTCGGGGCCGTAGCCGGTCGTGATGTCCGCGTAGAGCTCGCCACCCGACGGTAGCTCCTTGCTGGAGTACCAAGCGTGGCCTCCCTTGGAGTCCTGGATGTGGAAGTCGACGTCGTTCGCGTCGGTCTCCCAGTACATGATGAAGCGCGTCGACGCGCCCTTCGGAAGACCGATGCCGCGCTTGTTGAGCTGCGCGACGATCTCCTTCTTCTTGTCGGGCGCGGCCGCGAGGTACGCACCCGCGATCATGCCGACGTCCTCCTTGAGGACGCGATCACCACCGAGGTACTGCCCCTCGGGATACTGGCGATCGACACCCGCGAGGATCGCGTCGAACGCGCCGGGAAGATCGTTGTTGCGCAGGAGCGCGTACGCGAGGAGCCGATGGCCCGTCAGGTGATCGGGGCGCTCTTCCACTGCCCTGCGGTAGGTATCGACCGCGAGTGCGCGCGAGGCAGCACCGATCCGCTCGAGGCGCTCACCCGCGAAGCGACGGAGATCCGCGCGCGCAGGAAACAGATCGATGATCGAGCCGTAGATGCGCGCGGCCTGCTCGAGGTTCTTGTTCGCTTCGAGCGCTTCGCCGTACCCGATCAGCGCGAGCACGTCGCCGGGATCCTTCTCGTGCCACGCCTTCGCCAACGCGAGGCCCTGGTCGATCTTGCCGCCCTTGACCGCGCGCATGATCGTCGCGAGCTGACCCTTGAGCGCGGCCGGGCTGTTCGCGGGCGGAAATTGCTCCGGCGGCGTGTTCACGTAGTAGTTGTCGCTGGTCGTCACTCCCGTGGCGACGCTGTCGAACGACCGCCCGACATCGGGCATGCGCGCCATCGGCTCCGCGCCGGGCGGAGGCGGAGGTGCTGGGGGCGCCGCCGTCGTAGCGGGCGCAGGATCATTCGCCGCGACGGCGCTCACTTTGCCTGCTTCGACGCCGCCGCCTTCGCCACCCGAGGGTCCCATCGCGACGCCATCAGCCTCGTCGAGGTCCGCTTCGCGCTTCGTCATCTTCGGCGGGGGCTTCTGTTCCGTTTCCTCGTCGTCTTTGACGCCGCGCCGCGCGCTCTCGTCACCGCTCTCGTTCTTCTCCGGTTCCTCGAGGCTCTTCCTGTCGAGCGTCTTGGTCTCCGACGCGCCGCTCTCCTTGCCCTTCGCCTTGTCAGCGTTCGCGAGCTGCTGCTTCTGCGCCACGACCGGCGTCTTGGCGGGCGTCGTCGTCGCGATCTGGCCCTTGCGGTTCTTCTGCTCGAGGCCGTTCGGTCCGATGACGAGGATGTCGGCGAGCGCGTTGCGATCGATGCCATAGCGCGCGTAGTCGCTGTTGTTCTCGAGGACGAGCATCGAGGTCTGGCTCGAGATCACGCGGGCCGCAATCGACTTGTCCGCGATCTGCTTCTGCAGTGCCTTCTTCTCGTCGGGCTTGGTCGCTGCGGAGAGCGTGTTCTCGAGATCCGTGATCTCCGCCGAAGCAACCGCGCGCTCGACGAGCGCTGACGTTCCCGCAATCGTCGCGACGTCGCGCCGCGTGGAGCCGATCTTCACGACGACCGACTTTGCAGGCGCCTTCATCTTCGCGAACACCATCGTGCGTTGTCCCGGGCGCGCGCTCTTGATGACGCTCGGGTACACCCACGCGGCGCCCTCGACGGAGACATCGATATCCGTCATCACGCGCTCGCCGATGCCCTGCGCGACATCGCGGACGCTCGCGTCGAGATCCATCACGGCGCCCGTGCGCACGAGGCCCGACGTCACGAGCTGCGTCGCGAGCGCTTCGTCGCGAATGCCACCCGCGAGGGCGACATCGACACGCTCCACGCCCTTGATGCCGAGCGCCTTGATGCTCGCCGCGAGCTCCCCGCCCTCTTTACCCGCCGTGATCACACCGTCGGTGATGACGACGATGCGCTTCTGCGGCTGCGCGATGCCCGCGAGCGCCTGCGAGAGATCCGACGCACCGGCCGCGCCGCGCGCGACGAGCGCTTGCACCTGCGCGGTACCAAAGCCGGCCGCGGGACCGGAGTAGATGCTCTTGCTGTCCTGGTCGAACGCGACGACATCGACGTTCACGCCCGGATACGCCTGTGCCATCGAACCGAGGAGATCCTTGATCCGGTTCGCATAGCTCGCAAAGCCGAGCGCGCGCGACGCACTCGTGTCGACGAGAACCGTCACTGCCGCCGGAACATCTTTTGCGACGGTCGCCTGATCGAAGGGCGAGAGCTGCGCGACGACGAACTGTCCGCTCGCGATCGCTTCGGCCGACGCCGGCGCGGTGCTCGTGAAGTCGCTATCGGGCTGCCAGTCGCGCTTCTGCAGCAGCTGCGAGCCCTTCACGCCTTGCATGTCCATCGTCTCGAGCGCGACGTCGACGCGATCGACCTTGGGCAGGCCGCGCAACGGCAGCGTGTAGCGCTGGCCCGGAAGCTCCTGCGAGAACGAGAGAACGAGGTGCTTCACGCCGTTCGCGGGGATCGGAAACACCTTCGCGGTGAACTGGTTGCCCTCGCCCTTCTCCATCAGCGCGGGGTCCTGCTTGCGGTGCAAGAAGTCGTCGTACGCGCGGCGCGCGAGCTGCTTCTCGACCACCTCCGCTTCCATGAACGTGCCGTCGTTCTCCATCGCGAAGCGCGAGACGGCCGCACCGGGAGGCAACGTGATCGCGAACTGTCCTTCGCGGACGCGGTTCTCGGTGTTCTGGAAGTAGAGGTGCAGCTCGGTGAACGCGACCGGTCCCTGCACGACGGCCTTTGCTTCGACGCGCGTGACGCGCAGGCCGCTGCCATCGCTCGCGGTGAGCGAGAACGGCGCGGACGTCTGCTCGATCGGAATCTGTTGATTGCTCGCGGCGATCAGCGGCAACGGAACCGCGATCGGCTTGCCCGCGCCGGCGGGGTGCGCCTCGGTCACCTTGGCGGTCGGCGTCGGTGCCTCTTGGAGGAGGCCCTTCTCGACTGGCGCTTGCTGGGTGTTGGAGCAGGAGGCGACGAGCAGACCGAGGAGGACCGTGCGGGTGCGCATGTGCCAGTTTCAAACGCGCGATGGGCCGCGCCGGTCTTTGCCCGTTCAAGTGGCGGCGTTGCCACGCGTTTCCGTCGCTCAGGGGCGACACTGAAAGTAGTGTCGATTGGTGAAACACACCTCCATTGCCCTACTCCTGGTCCTCGGCGGTCTTTCCACCGGTTGCGCGTCCAACCGACAGCAGGCGATCGCGTTGGGCTTCGTGGGCGCCGGAGCGATGGCCAGCGGCGCGTACGTGTTCAACGACTCCAATAACATCGGCCCTCCGCCTCCATCCGAGAGCGTGCCCGGCTCGCTCCTGTTCATCGGGGGCGCTGCCGCAGTCGGTTACATGACGTACCTGCTCGTCGCAAAGGACAAGGCGTGGCTCGATGCGGCGCCGGACTCGGCCCCCGTCGCGCAATGAGATGCGTGTGGAGGAACACCCTCCGTGGACTACCGCGTCAACGGAGCTGCAACCCGCCCGGCGCGTTCACGTCACCGATGAGCGCGAGCTTGCCCGTGAGGAACGCGACCCATGCGTCGCCGAGCACTTCTTTGCGCCACGTCGCGAGCGCGGGCAACGACGCCGCTGCAGCGAGGCCCTGCTCGTCGACCGTGCGCGCGAACTCTTCCGCATCCGCGCGCGGGGCGAGTAACCGCGTCGCGACGCCGGTCTTCTCCGCGACGAGCTGCGTGATCGCGAGCAGCAGCTCGGCCCAGCGTTGCGCGCGCGGCGACGGTGCGCCCTTGCTCGCGCCGCGCGCAGGAACGTTGGAGATCTTCGCGTTCGCGATCGCCTCGATGATCTCGTCGGCGCGTTGACGAGCGACCTTGGAGACGGCCTTCATGCTGCGCAGATCATCGACGTCATCCGGGCGAATGCGCGCGAGATCGCCGAGCAGCTTCTCGTTGATCACCTGGCCGATCGGCTTGTCGAGCGCGATCGCAGTGCGTTGGCGCCACGCGGCCAGCTCGATCAGCGCGGCGATCGCCGGCGGATCCATCCCGCGCGTCGAGACCTGCATCCATGCATTCTCGGGCGTGATCTTGGTGGCAGCGATCGCGTCGACCGAGATCTCGGAGCTCTCCGCGAGCGCCCACGGCATCCGCGCTCCGAGCTTCTCGCGCAGCAGCGCGAACAGCGCCGGGATGTGAATGACGTCGGACTCCGCGTAGCTCAGCTGCGCGGGAGAGAGCGGGCGCTGCGCCCAGTCCGTCCACTGCTGCTCCTTGCCGAGCGAGGTGCCGAGGAGCTCGTTCGCGAGCGCGGCAAAGCCGATCTGATCGCCGAGCCCCGCGAACGCGGCCATGATCTGCGTGTCGGCGATCCCGGGCATCTCGACGCCGAACCGGGTCGCGAGCAGCTGCAGGTCCTGGCGGGGCGCGTGGGCCACGGGGCGCAGATGAGCAGCGAGCGCCTCGATCACGGGGCGGGCGTCGACGGCGAGCGGGTCGATCAACGCTACCTCCGGAGTCGCCGCGACGATCGCCGCTGGGGACGCATCCAAGGGCACGTCATGCGGAAGCCACGCGACCTGAACGAGGCACAGCGTCGGGACCAGGCGGTCCTGCGCGAGGAACTCGAGGTCGAAGGCCGCGAGCGAGCTGCCCGCGATCGCCTTTGCAATCGCCGCTACGTCGGTGGGGTCCGCGACAAGCGCGCGTTCTGGCACGCGACACGATACCGCGCTCACTCAAAAACCCACACCGTCGAGATCCGGGTCTTAGAAGACCGATCCCCACGACGCATTTTGCTAGATTGCCGGACGGGAGAATCCAGATGACGAACAGCTTCGGAAGCAAAGCGCAGATCGCAGTCGGATCGCAAAAGGTCGAGCTCTATCGTCTCGACGCACTGGTGAAGGCCGGCGTCGGTGACGTGTCGACCCTGCCCTACTCGATGCGCATTCTGCTCGAGAACCTCCTCCGCTACGAGGATGGCAAGACGGTCAACCCCAAGGACATCCAGGAAGTCGCGAGCTGGAATCCCAAGGTCCGCAAGGAGCACGAGATCCAGATCCGTCCCGCGCGCGTGCTGATGCAGGACTTCACGGGCGTGCCCGCTGTCGTCGACCTCGCCGCGATGCGCGACGCGTTCGTCAAGCTCGGCAAGGCCGGCAACTCGATCAACCCGCTCCGCCCCGCCGAGCTCGTCATCGATCACTCGGTGCAGATCGACGAGTACGGAACCTCCATCGCGTTCAAGAAGAACGTCGAGCTCGAGTACCAGCGCAACGTCGAGCGCTATCAGTTCCTCCGCTGGGGCCAGCAGGCCTTTGCGAACATGAAGGTCGTGCCGCCGGGCACGGGCATCTGCCACCAGGTGAACCTCGAGTACCTCGCGAAGGTCGTCTTCACCGAGAAGACGGACTCGGGTCTCGTCGCGTATCCCGACTCGCTCGTCGGCACCGACTCGCACACGACCATGATCAACGGCCTCGGCGTGTTCGGCTGGGGCGTCGGCGGCATCGAGGCGGAAGCCGTCATGCTCGGCCAGCCGATGGCGATGCTCATCCCCGAGGTCGTCGGCTTCGAGCTGACCGGCAAGCTGCCGCCCGGCGCGACCGCCACGGATCTCGTCCTCACCGTCACGCAGATGCTGCGCAAGAAGGGCGTCGTCGACAAGTTCGTCGAGTTCTACGGCGCGGGCATCGGCGCGCTCTCCCTGCCCGACCGCGCGACCATCGCGAACATGGCGCCGGAGTACGGCGCGACGATGGGCTTCTTCCCCGTCGACGACGAGACGCTCAACTACCTGCGTTTCACGGGCCGCCCCGACATGCATGTCCAGCTCGTCGAGCGCTACGCCAAAGAGAACATGCTCTGGCACGACCCGGCCGCGAAGCTGCGCTTCAGCGATTCGCTCTCGCTCGACCTCTCCACCGTCGAGCCGTCGCTCGCCGGTCCGGCCCGTCCCCAGGATCGCGTTCCCCTCAAGACGTCTCGCCGCGCCTGGCGCCGCGCTGTGGCCGGCATCCTCGGCGACAAGTGCGAAGCCGACGCCGCGGCCGTCGACGCCTGGTCCAACGAAGGTGGCCACGCGGCCCCCGCCGGTGCTCTCTCGCTGACCAAGCCAGTGAAGACCGACAAGGGCTCGTTCGACCTCGGTCACGGCGCTGTCGTCATCGCCGCGATCACCAGCTGCACCAACACCTCCAACCCGTCGGTGCTCATGGCCGCTGGTCTCCTCGCGCAGAAAGCTGTCGCGAAGGGCCTCACCACCAAGCCGTGGGTCAAGACGTCGCTCGCGCCCGGTTCGCAGGTCGTCACCGACTACCTCGTCGAAGCAGGCGTCATGGCGCCGCTCGAGAAGCTCGGCTTCTATCTCGCGGGCTACGGCTGCACGACGTGCATCGGTAACAGCGGTCCCGTCGACGACGCGATCGCCGCCGCGGTCAAGGACGGCAACCTCGTCGTCACGTCTGTCCTCTCCGGCAATCGCAACTTCGAAGGCCGCGTGAACCCGGTCGTCCGCGCGAACTACCTCGCGTCGCCGCCGCTCGTCGTCGCGTACGCGCTCGCGGGCACCATGAACATCGACACCGAGACCGATCCGCTCGGCATCGGCAGCGACGGCAAGCCCGTCTTCCTCAAGGACATCTGGCCCTCGCCGCAAGAGGTCGCCGACATCATGCGCAAGGCGATCAAGCGCGAACAGTACGAGACGCGCTACGCGCACGTTCTCGACGGAGATGCCGAATGGAAGGCGCTCCAGATCCCCGCCGGCGACACGTTCGCGTGGGACGACAAGTCGACGTACATCCGCAAGCCGTCGTTCTTTGACGACCTGGGCCCGACGCCCAAGGCGCTCACCGACATCAAGGGCGCGCGCGTGCTCGCTATCCTCGGCGACTCCGTCACGACCGACCACATCTCGCCCGCCGGCAACATCGCCAAGAACTCGCCGGCCGCGAAGTACCTCGACGCGAACGGCGTCAAGCAGGCCGACTACAACCAGTACGGCGCGCGCCGCGGCAACCACGAGGTGATGGTGCGCGGCACGTTCGCGAACATCCGCCTCAAGAACTTGATGCTCAAGGGTGTCGAGGGCGGGTTCACGAACTACCTCAACGGAGGCAAGGCCGAGCAGATGTCGATCTACGACGCGGCCGAGAAGTACAAGGCCGACAACACGCCGCTCATCGTGATGGCCGGCGAGCAGTACGGCACCGGCTCGTCGCGCGACTGGGCCGCGAAGGGCACGCTGCTCCTCGGCGTCCGCGCGGTCATCGCGAAGTCGTTCGAGCGCATCCATCGCTCCAACCTCATCGGCATGGGTGTCATCCCGCTCATGTTCGAGCCGGGCCAGGACGCGGCGACGCTCGGCCTCACGGGCGAGGAAGTAATCGAGATCGGTGGCATCGCCGAGGGCGTCGCGCCCAAGAAGAAGCTCACCGTGAAGGCTGGCGACAAGACGTTCACCGTCATCGCCCGCATCGATACGCCGCAGGAGGTGGAGTACATCGTCCACGGCGGGATCCTGCAGTACGTGCTCCGCCAGCGCGCCGCCGCGATGTAGTCGCACTTTGCATCACCACGCTCGATCGGCTCGCCGGTCGGGCGTTTTGCTTTTTCGGGTGATGCGCGCACCTCGCAGCACCGGCGTCAGGGGTCGCCAGCGATCGTTCGTGGTCGAACGGTTCGGCGCGCGGTACTCAGTCGTATGGCGTGGCGGTGCGGGTTCGACACTGTTCTGGTCGGATTTCTCGTCCTTGCCGGGTGCGGCGACAACCACGGCGGGGCTAGCGCTCCGCCGCCCGACGCTTTCGTCGACGCGCCCGTGGCTCCCTTCCCGACGGCGTGCACGCCGAGTCTCGGCGCGGAAGGATTGCCGTGCCCGCGCTGTACGTGGGCGCGACTACCGACCACGGATCCGGCACGACCCGAAGTTGGTGAATACGTCTGCGCGCCCGACGGTCATCTGCAGGTCGGAGAGGCGTGTACGGAGGCGAGCGCGGCCGGGCCCAACTACGACGATTGCGTCGAGGATGCGGTCTGTGTCGATGGCGTGTGTAAGCAGGCCTGCGATCTCTCCGAGTACGGCCTGCGGTGCGACGCATCGAACGCCTGCACCATCGAGTCCGACGTCTTCGTCTTTAATGGCTTCGCGCTGCGGGGTGTCTGCGAGCCTGCGTGCGATCCACTCACACAAAGTGTCGCTCTCGGGCCTCGTCCCACTGCGTGCGGCTCGCCGACGCCCGATGCACCAACTCTTGGCTGCTACGGCAATGGCCGCAACGACTCTGAGTTTTCGTGCGCGCCTGTTCCGGACGGCGTTGGGCTCGAACGCACCGACAGGGCCACTCCGCTAGCGGACGCGAGCGGCAATGCTTATTTGAACGGCTGCTCGCCCGGATTTGCACCGTTCTTCTATGAGGAGACCGGTGCTACGCGGGCATTGTGCGCGGGCTTCTGCGCAGCGCTCGAGACCGACAACACGCCAGCGCACGCGAACAACGGCAAGGGCGATCCGAACGCGCTCGCGAAGCTCCCAACACAGGCAATGCCGACTGTGGGCGACGGGACCTGCGATATCGGCAAGAAGGGTTC
Organism: Kofleriaceae bacterium; assembly: GCA_036499725.1. Lineage (GTDB taxonomy): Bacteria > Myxococcota_A > Polyangia > Haliangiales > Haliangiaceae > JABFXX01. The sequence continues at coordinate 136,383 of DASYDE010000064.1, read as the reverse complement.
GGAGGCGAGCTCGCAGTGCCGCTTCGTGTGGACCTATCTGCTGCAGAGCGATGGGACGCTTCCATACGCGTTCGAGCACAGCCCCCTGCGAGACACGCTCGGTGTCTGCATCGCGATCGACCACTTCACGTACGACGCGAACGGCGACATGACGCCCGACACGCCCTACCCCGACTGCGCGACGCTGCCGCCGCACTCGAACGCGACGCCGGGAGAGTTCGACGACGCGTCGGACTGGGGCTGCCAGAAGTACACGAACACGCCGCACGCGCTCGCGCGCCGTAACGCGCTAGGTATTCGAGCGGCGATGGAGCCCGCCCAGCTCGCTCGTCACGAGCTGGAATCAGGCGAGCGATGAAAGCGCTCGTCGTCACCGCGATCATCCTCGCTGGCTGCGGCGGCAACGAGGAGCAATGCACGATCCTCGTGAGCTCCCTCGCGAGAGGCCCCGAGCTACCGCCCCAACCCGACGCGTGGCCGTACTGCCTGCCTGTCACGCAGCTCGGATGCAACGCAGGCGAGAAGTGCACGTGGATCTCCGATCAGGACGAACCGTCGATCGGGCACATCGGCTGTGCACCAGATTTCACGACGATGCTCGACGCCCCCTGCGATGCACCCGTCGCGGGCCCGAGAGGCTACGACATATGCGCGGCGGGCCGGTTCTGTCAGGCCGGCGCCTGCCGTCGCATCTGCGATACAGCGTCGGCGACCGGCTGCCAGCAGAATACTCACTGCGCCGCATCGCCACCCGCGTTCGTCGACGCTACGCAGCCAGGCATCGGCATCTGCGTTCCCGATTGAATGCTGCTCCGCGCAGGAGTGATGCTCGTCGGCATCGCGCACAAGTGTGCTCACGACCACAGCGATGCGCCGACCACGCAGCAACCGCGTGAGCACGCGCCAGCGACGAAGATTCGCGTGACGACGGTTCTCCGACGATGATCGTCTTCGAATCAGAGATGGCGGCGTGGTCGAAACGGCTGGGAACGGTACTCATCGGCGGATATCTCGTCGGTGGGTGCTTCGCCGCGCCGAAGTGCACGCCGGTCGACTTCGATCGATTCCCGAGGCCCGACGCGCCGGAGATCGCGTTCATCGACGCGTATGGCACGTGTCCGAATGACAACGCGGACTCCTGCAGCCCGACAGCGCAAACGGGATGCAACGCCAGCGAGAAGTGCACGTGGATCCTCGGCCCCGAGGGGCACTGCGACTACATCGGCTGCGCTCCCAATGGAACGATCGAGATCGGCGACGCGTGTGGCAGCCCGGAGACGTGGGCACAGAAATGGGACTCGTGCGTGAAGGGCGCCGCGTGTGTCGACGGTGAATGCCGTCAGGTCTGCGACAACAACGGCGGCACTCCGATGTGCGACGCGATGCACGCGTGTCAGGTCCACGATGATCTGTTCACGAACAGTGGATCGTCGGTCGCTGGCGTGTGCGATCCAGGATGCGATCCGCTGACGCAGGAGCTGCTGTTCGGAACGGACACCGCGGCGTGCGGCTCGGTGACACCCGATGCGCCGGAGAAGGGCTGCTACGGGTACGGCACGTTCGCGTGCATCGATGTTCCCGCCGAGGTTGGCGTGACGCACACCGATCGCACCGTGCCCGTGACGACCAATTTCGAGGGCACGAACAGCTGCTCGCCAGGGTTCATCCCGTTCTTCTACGAGAGCACGGGCTCGACGCGGACGTTATGCACGGGCCTCTGCTCCGCACTCGAGATCGACAACACGCCCCAACATGTCGGGAACACGAAGGGGAATCCGAGTGCACTCGGCAAGCTGCCGAGCAACGCAGCGGCGGAGCTCGGGGACGCGACCTGCGACGTCAGTAAGAAGGGCTCCGACGCCTCGTCTGTCTGCAAGTTCATCTGGCCCTACCTCGTGTACGACGACGGAACGCTCCCCCCTGGCTTCGAGCACGGCCCGTATCTCGACTCGCTCGGCGTGTGCTTCGCCCGCGATCACTATTTCTACGACGCCAACGGCGACATGGTTCCAGAGACGCCGTACCCGGATTGCTCGACGCTGCCTCCTCACAGCGACGCGACGCCCGGCAAGTTCGACGACGCCGCTGACTTCGGCTGCCAGACCAAAGCGCACACGCCGCCCGGCCTGCTGACGCGCGCACCGATGGCCCGCGTCGACACTCGAGTCTCGACGAACGCGCCCGCTCTCGCGCGCCACGATCTGCGCTGACGCGATCTCGTGGGTTGTCGCGCTCCGTCGCAGCGACAGCGTGTGGCGCGAGATGTCGACTTCGCACCTCGCGACATCTGCGACCTCGTCGTCTCTCATCTTCGAGACAACATGCGACGCGAGATCATCAGACGCGCGACGAGATGCGACGTCGACATCGCGACACTCGCGACGGGATGCGACGTGCTCATCGCAATCTGCGAGACGATCTGCGACGCGCGTTTCGCACGCAGTGATGAAGAAATTCATCAGCAGGTTAGCGAGGAGCCGACAGAGGAGAGTGCGTGGCTCGCCGGAACAAACCGCGTAGAGGTGAGTGATGAGGCAGGCAATGAAAAGTTTTGTTCCACTAATGCTCGTGCTCGCAGCGTGCAGCGGCGGCAAGAACACCGGCGACGACGACCAGACGATCACGCCAGGCGACGACGGCGACGATGGCGGCATGACGTTGTGTAGCCCGACGGCGCAAACCGGATGCAACGCGGGCGAGAAGTGCACCTGGATCAACGACCAGGACGATCCGCCGATCGGTCACATCGGCTGCGCGCCCGACGGCAACGTCGAAATCGGCACCGCATGCACCGCCCCCGCTGCGGGACCGATGGGATACGACACGTGCAAGAAGGGCTCGTTCTGCATCAACGGCGCGTGCCAGCAGGTCTGTGACAACAACGGCGGCGCGCCGAGCTGCGATGCCGACCACGCGTGCGCCACCTACGAAGGCGTCTTCGAGAACGGCGGTTCCACCGTCGCGGGAGTCTGTGACCCGGGCTGCGATCCGCTCACGCAGGATCTCAAGATCGGCACCAAGAAGACCGCGTGCGGCTCGACGAACCCCGCGACGCCCGACAAGGGTTGCTACGGATTCACCGAGTTCTCGTGCGGTCCGACAGTCACCCAGGTCGGCAACACCAAGACCGACCGCGTCGCTCCGTTGTCCAACGCCGCCGGCAATCCGTACTTCAACGGCTGCTCGCCGGGCTTCATGCCCATGTTCTACGAGATGAGCGGCTCGACGAAGACGCTGTGCACGGGTCTGTGCGCTGCGCTCGAAACCGACAACACGCCTGCTCATGTGGGGAACGGCAAGGGCGACGCGACCGCGATGGGTAAGCTCCCTGGCGATTCGGCGGCTGTCGTTGGTCACGCGACATGTGGCGCCGGCATCAAAGGCTCGGAGGACAGCTCGCAGTGCCACTTCGCCTGGCCGCTCTTCATCAAGGACGACGGCACGTTCGATCAGGGTTTCCAGACGGGCCCGTACTTCGACAAGCTCGGCGTCTGCATGGCGATCGCGCACTTCCAGTACGACTCGAACGGCGACATGACCGCCGACACGCCGTACCCGAACTGCAAAGACCTCCCGCCGAACAGCGCCGCCACGACGACGGACTTCGACGACGCGTCGGACTGGGGCTGCCAGACATACGCCCACACGCCCCTCTCGCTCCGCGCCGACGGTACGCGCCGCGTGAATCGGGTCTACGGCGACGCGCGCGCGCCGACGAACGCTCCGATGGCGCTCGTCCGCCACGATCTCCTGTAGCGGCCGCCAGGCTCTTACCAACGGCGGGGTGTAGCGAAACGCACACCTTGCCGCGTTGCGTTCCGGATCTGGGCGTGGAGGATGGAGGCATGCGGTTCTTCGCGCGCGGGTTGCTGGTCGCGTTGGCGGCGTGCACGAGTCCAAATCCAAAGTCCTGTCTCGACGGCTCCTGCACGGATCCGCGCTATCCGTTCTGCGACGAGAACGGCGTTATCGCCGACGAGCCGAAGACGTGCATCGCACCCTCGTGCACAGCCGGTGAGGTCGCGGAGTGCCGCGGCGACATCGCTGTCACCTGCAACGCGGATGGGAACAACTACGACCTTGTCGAGTGCGCTCACGGTTGCGAGGCGGGCGGCTGCAAATCCGCGCCTGCCTGTACGACGAATGCTGACTGCGTGACAGCCACTGCACCTCTCTGCGATACGACCACGGACACGTGTCACGGCTGCGTGGCACACGAAGACTGCAATAGCGACATCTGCAACGCGGACGGTTCCTGCGAAGGAACGCCAAACGTACTGTTCGCTGCTCCAACAGGGGATCCAGGCGGTGACTGCAGCAAGTCCACGCCATGCTCGCTCAGTAGAGCGATCGCTCTAGCGACCGAGGCACCGACGAAGGTGCTGCGCATGCTGCCTGGTCACTACACCGAATTCCTGAGCTTCAAGCAACCCACCGGGCTCATGGTGCGTGTTGTGGCAGCGGGAGCTTTTTTGGACGCCGCGAGCCGACTCGAGGTCGCAAACGGCGCGAAAGTACGCATTGAAGAAATCGACTCGAGAGCAATCACGACAGACCCTGCGGTACCTCCGGTGTCGTGCTTCGGTCCTCCGACCTCGTCGCTTACCGTAGAGCGTTCCCACATCCTAACCACTGGCACCGTCGGCACTCCGCACTTCTATCAGTGCGTGGTCACCTTCGACCGTGTCGACTTCGAAGTCGACAGAGGAAGCTTGATGCAAGTCGGCACCAGTACGTTCGTCGGCGACAGATTGCACCTGCACGGCGGCGCGTTCGGATGGGCCTCGGGCGGCACCAATCAACGCGTACAGATCACGAACTCCCTCTTCGAAGGGATGACGCCTGCTCTCGACGCCTCCGATACCGGCGCATCGGTCAGTACATTCCTGTTCGCGTTCAACACGTTCATCTTTAAAGGCGACGACATGTTCGGTTGTCCTGGGACGGCTGACAGCGGGAACAAAGTCATCCGCATCGAAAACAACATCATCGTTGGTCTCGGCACGCAGAGCTCGATCGTCTACCACCCCGAGACATGCATGCCGTACATGATGAATACGATGAACAGGTTCGAACATAACCTCCTGTTCCCATTCACCGGCGCGAGCGGAACGAACATCGTGATGGACCCGAAGTTCGTGAACACGGCGACGAAAGACTTTCACATTCAGGCGACAAGCCCCGCACGTAACGCGGCCGTGCCCTCCGCCGACTTGACGACGGATCACGATTACGAAGGAACGATGCGGACGGGAACGTTCGACATCGGCGCCTTCGAAGCGCCGTAGCTCTGTACATTCGAGCAGCGTCGGGACGTGCGCTGGGGACACGAGTCCGTCCGGCGAAGGTCCGCACTCCGGACACTCCGGACAAGCCCCGACGACGTTTCGGGTAGTTGCGTCGGCACATCGTTCGCGTAAGGACGCAACCGGCGCCGACGAGAAGCGATAGCGAGCCGCTCACGGCGCGCTGTGTGGCTCGTCGTGTCCGCCTCTACGTATCGCTTCGCCCGAAGGAGACCGACTCATGACGTTCGATCAAAACACTACGCAGTCACTCACCGACGCTCGACGCGGTGGACTCGTCACCGGCTTGCGCACCACCGACGGGCGCGAGTTCACGCTCGAGAAGGTAACGCGCCGCTGGATCGTCGGCTCCGCACCCAGCTGTGACCTCGTCGTCGACGATCCGTTCATCAGCGGCGTGCACTGCGTCCTCGAGCGTCGCCCGGGTGGTTCGCTACTCGTCCGCGATCGCAACTCGCGCAACGGGACACTGATCGACTCGAATCCCATCGAGGCCGCCGAGCTGCGCGTTGGCTCACACTTGGCGCTCGGTCGCACGACGCTCGTCGCGTATGCCGCGCCCGGAGCGAGGGCGCCCGAGACAGCGCGCGAGCTGATGCGCGGCCACGATCCGGCGCTCGTCGCGACGATCGAGCAGGCGGTGCGCGCGGCCGCGAGCGATTGCAACGTGCTGATCGTCGGCGAGACGGGCACGGGCAAGGATCTGCTCGCGCAGATCATCCACGAGACGTCGCGGCGCTCGTCCCACAAGTTCGTCGCGGTGAACTGCGGTGCGATGCCGCGCGAGCTGATCGGCTCCGAGCTATTCGGCCACGAGAAAGGCGCCTTCACGGGTGCCGCGAACGAGCGCGATGGCTTCTTCGTGGAGGCGCACAGCGGCACGCTGTTCCTCGACGAGATCGGCGAGTTGCCGGTCGACCACCAGCCTCATCTGCTGCGCGTGCTGGAATCGCGTCGCGTGCGCCGCATCGGTGGCACCCACGAGCGCTCGGTCGACGTCCGCATCATCTCCGCGACGAACCGCATCGAGCACCTGGGCACGGAGGCGTCGCGCCTGCGCCTGGACGTCTATCACCGCCTCGCGACAGTCGTGCTCTCGATCCCTCCGCTGCGCGAGCGCATGGGCGACCTCGTCGAGCTCGTCGATCACATGCTCTCGGAGCTCGAGCCTACCCACGGCTTCAAGCAGGTGAGCGATGACGCGTGGAAGCTGCTCGCGTCATATCCGTGGCCCGGCAACGTGCGCGAGCTGCGCGGCGCGGTGAACCGTGCGGTCGCGCTCGGTGGTGAAGTGCTCGGGTCGGCCGACTTCTTCCCCGAGATCCGGTTCGGTCGTTCGCCGCACGTTGGCCTCCTGCAGGACGTCGAGAATGACCGACTCGTGCCGTACCAAGCGATGCTGCGCGGCGCGATGGAGCAGGCTCTCGCCCGCTTCGGCACCATTCGCGCGGCGGCCAGCCACCTCGGCATGGCGAAGTCCACGTTCGCCGACAAGGCGAAGCAGTGGGGCCTCATCCCTCGCGCTCGCGTACGCCTACCGGCGAGCACGAGGACGCCGATGCCCGAGCTCGTCCCGACGGAAGAGATCGAGCTCGTCGACGACGCCGAAAACAACGCAGCCGACCCGAAGGCCGGCTGATTCAGCACAACTAGTCGGTGGACTAGAGGAGCTGGTGGCGCACGATCATCATCGGCGCGTTCTTCGGCATACGCGTGTTGTCGATGACCGGGTTGCTGCGGCGGTGGCCGTCAGCCGTGAGCGTCATCGGCGTGTTCGCGAACGTGTAGCAACCCCAATCGGCCGCGTCGTCGTACGTCTGCGTCGTCGTGGCGCTGCGCGGCGGAAGCGACTCGCAACCCGGGTACGCGGTGTCCGGCGTCATATCGCCGTTCATGTCGTACTGGAACTTCGAGATGTCCATGCAAACGCCCATCTTGTCGAAGTACGGGCCCGTCTGGAAGCCCTGGTCGAACGTGCCGTCGTCCTTCTGGACGAAGGGCCAGATGAAGAGGCAGCGAGACGCCGTGGCGTTCGAGCCCTTCGCGGCCGGGAGGCACGTCGCGTGGCCAGCGACTGCGGTCGCGTCGCCCGGGAGCTTGCCGAGAGCCGCTGCATCGCCCTGCGCCTTCTGGAGCGGCGTGGTCGCGGGGGTGCCACCGGTCTTGGTGTTGTCAGACTCGAGAGCCGCGCAGAGACCCGAGCAGAGGGTCTTGGTCGAGCCCGTCATCTCGAAGAAGAACGGGATGAAGCCGGGGGCGCAGCCGTTGAGGTACGCGTTGCCCGAGGCGTTGGACTTCGGAACCTGGCGGTCCGTGAGCGTGAGGGCGCCCGCCGGCACCGGCGCGCAGGAGTAGTCGTCGAAGCCGTAGCATCCCTTGTTGGGCATCGTGGCCATGGTCGAGCCGCAAGCGACCTTGTTGGTGCCGATCTTGAGATCCTGGGTCAACGGATCGCAGCCCGGGTCGCAAACGCCAGCGACGGTCGAGCCGCTGCTCTCGAAGAGACCATCATAGATGGTGCAGGAGTGGTCACCGTCACACGCCGGCGTGCCGCCGTTGTTGTCACAGATCTGCTTGCACTCGCCGCTGATGCAGTACGAGCCCTTCGCGCAGGTGTCGTAACCCATCGGGCCCGCGGCGGGCTCGGTGCAGGTGGAACCGATCGCGATGTTGCCATCCGGCGCGCAGCCGATGTGGCCGATCGGCGGATCGTCCTGGTCGTTGATCCAGGTGCACTTCTCGTTGGCGTTGCAGCCGGTCTGAGCGGTCGGCGAGCAGCCGACAACTCCACCGCCATCATCACCGTTGCCGTCCGGCACGATGATCGTGCTGCTGCTGTTGCTGCCACCACCACCACCACAGGCTGCGAGCCCAGCGATCAGGGCTCCCAAAGCTAGCTTCTTCATCCGTGACTCCTGTTTTGCTTCTCTGGAAAGTCTTGCCGCTGGGAATGTCCCAAAACTAACGGCGGTTCCTAAAACTTGGCGGACCCTACTCAGCTTGTCCCAGGGGGTCAAGCCTGTTTTGCTGTCGTGTCACACGGTCGTCTCAGGGTGTTTTCATCCTAATCACCGTCGAGAAACACCCGCGATGATGTGTGTCACGCGCGATGGCGAAGCGAACTAACACTCACTGTGGGGACGTGATGCGTCTGGTCGCGACAAGTGACGCGACCGAGCATCTCTCCGACGAGATTTCGGCTAGTTCGCTCTGCTGAACGCGCAACTTGCGCACGCAGCGCGCGATCTCGGCGTGAGGAACGCACGAACAACACCGATGCGACGTGACGTTTGCCGCGCCCGTGCGACGTGGGACGTTTCCGACGACGATTTCGTCGAAGTCGTTAGCGGCGACGGCGGCGGAGCGTGCTCGCGACCGCAAGGAGCAGGAGGCTCGTCGCACCGGTCGCAGAGCCGCCCGCGTTGCAGCCACCGCCACCACCGTCGGCGACATCGGCGGGCGTGACCTGCAGCATGATGTGAACTTCGGGGCCGAACGGCAGCGGCGAGCCCGTGGCTTCCTCGACGAGCTGGAATGCCTCGTCGAACGCCTGGGGCTCCTTCACCGACGGTGCGATGACGTCGAACGTGAACGTACCGGTCTCGCCGCGCGCGGTGAGCGCATCGACGCTGGTTGCGTGAGCGGGGTCGACCCAATCGCCCTCGACGAAGAACTCGCTCTGGCGATCGTCGGGCGCGGTCGCGAGGCGCGTGAGATCCGGATCCCACGCCATGCCGCCGTTGTTGGTGACGGCGACGGTAACGGTCGCGCGCTCGCCGGAGACGAGCATCAGCGGCGCTTCGACGGAGAGGTCGCCCGCGGAGAACGGTGCAGCGCCTGCGCCCTCGACGAGGTCGATGTAGTGGTCCCAGTCCCAGCCCGGGCCTGGATCCGTGTGGTCGCTGCAATCGGGCGCTTCACCGTGGCCGAGGATGTTCCCGTGGTTCACGACGATGCCGTACTTCGCCTCGAGGTACGCCGAGAGCTTCGCGCTCTGGATGTACATCGCCTCGGTGTACCAACGGTCCGGATCGGCGAGGAAGCCCTCGTGCTCGATGCCGACCGTGGTCGTGTTGAAGCACTTGTCGTGATACGCGATGTCCTTCTCGGCGACCATCTGGGTCAGTTCTCCGTCGGACGAACGCAGGATGTAGTGCGCGGAGACCTTGGCGGTCGTGTCCTTGAACCACGCGATCGACGACGCGTAGCTGCCCTCGGTATCGTGGATGACGATGTGATCGACGCTCGTGAGGCCGCGGTTGGAAACCTGGAAGTTTCCGGCGACGGCGGGGTTCCACAGCGCGCCCGGATAGTCGGCGGTGGTGACCGCTTCCGTGGTCGTGCCGAAACCGTTGACGGGCTGCGCGACGAGGATGTCCGCGAGCTCGCGGTGCGCTGCGATAGTGATCGAGTCGCCGACCTCGTCGGTCCCGAACACGCCGCGCACGAGGACGCGGAGGAGCTCGGAGCGCATGCCCGGCTCGAGTGCGAGCAGCGTGCTGCGGAGACCGTGGGCCGATCCGAGACCCTGCTTGATCGCGAACGCGGACGCGCGCAGCGAATCGAGCGCATTGGTGCGCGCCGCTACATCTGTAACACCTGCGAGGCGGGCGCCCGCTGCGAGATCCTCGGGCGAGAGGCCGAACAGGCCCACCGCGCGGCGATCGTGCCCCTCTGAATCGACCATCGCGAAGCGCGTGCGCGCGTAGGCCATCGACGCGAGAAGCTCCGCCGGCAGGCCCGTCTCGCCGGCGACCTGGGCGAAGTCCGCGACGAGCGCTGACGTTCCACCGACCGGCGTCGAGGGCGCCGCGGCGTCCGTGGGCAGGGCGCAGGCCCCGAGCAGGGCCGTACACGAACCGAGCAACGCAGCAGTGATGACGTTGAGCCCGGCTCGCATGGCCGCGCATCCTAGACGATTCGCGTCACAGCCCGCTACTATGGATTCGTGGCAGCGCAGGCCCCCGGAGGCATTCGCTTCGGGAACTACGTCCTCCTCCGGCGCATCGCGCGCGGCGGCATGGCGGAGGTCTTCCTGGCCCAGCAGCGCGGCCTCGAGGGCTTCGACCGGCGCGTCGCCGTCAAGCGCATCCTGCCGCACCTCGCGGATGCCCCGGACTTCGTGAAGATGTTCCTCGGCGAGGCGAAGCTCGCAGCGGCGCTCTCGCACCCGAACATCGTCCACATCTACGACTTCGGAAAACACGACGGCGACTACTTCCTCGCGATGGAGTTCGTCGACGGCGTCCACGCGGGCGATCTCTTCCGCCTCGCGGAGAAGGACGAGAAGCTGCCCCCTGCCCTGGTCGCGCGGATCGGCGCCGATGCGGCCACCGCGCTCCACCACGCGCACGAGCTGCGCGGGGCGGACGGCAAGACCCTCGGCCTCGTTCACCGCGACGTCTCGCCCGCGAACATCATGGTCTCGTACGACGGCGTCGCGAAGCTCTGCGACTTCGGCATCGCCAAGGCCGCCGCACTCGGCGAGCAGATGACGAGCCCAGGCCAGGTCAAAGGCAAGTACGCCTATATGTCGCCCGAGCAGACCGTCGCCGCGCCGCTCGACGGCCGCAGCGATGTCTTCTCGCTCGCGATCGTGCTGTGGGAGCTGCTCGCGGGCCGCACCATCGTCGGCCGCACCGACGCTGTCGAATCGATGCGCGCGATCCGCGATGGCAAGCTCGTGCCGATCGACAAGATCGCGCCCCGGACGCCGTCGGGTCTCGCGAAGGCGCTGAACTGGGCGCTGCAGACCGATCGCGAGAACCGCGCGACACCGCTCCAGTTCGCGAACGCGCTCGAGGCGTACATCAAGTCGTCGCCCGATCTCGCGACGCCGCTGCACCTCGGCATGTGGATCCGGGCGCGCTTTCCGCGCCAGCTCGACGTCGCATCTCCCCTGCCCGCGGACATCGTCGCGCGCGCCTCAGGTCCCGGCAAGCGGCCCTCCGCGACGCAGATCGTCGACGGTACGGTGCAAGCGGAAGCGACGCCGATGCCGCCGGTCGACGGCCTGCCCGAAGTGACCGAGGATCAGCTCGACCGCAACTCGCTGCGCGATACGGCCGATCTGCGCGAGCACCTCCGCGGCCCGCGTGGCGTCGAGCTCGTTCGCAGGCCCGATTCTCTCGCGCGTCCGATCGATTCGCTCGAACAGCACGCGCCCATGGTGCTGCCCGACACGCCGCAGGACAGTCGCGATTCGCTCGGCTCGATCTCGCGCACCGAGCCGCTCGAGCGCCACAGCGATCACGGGTTCGACGCCGCGGCCACGGTGTCCGTTACCGACGACGCGCCGCCGATGTATCTGCGCGACGGCGGATCGGATCCGTTCGCGCCCGATAAAGAGACCGAGGTCGACGAAGTACGCCCCGAAGTCCCGTGGAATGGCTTCGAGCCCGACGCAGGCGCGCACGCGACACATCCGCAGCGCAACCCGCGCCCCGCATCGCGAGCGCAATCTCCGGCCGCTCCGCTGAATCTTCCGGCGTCGTCGCGCGCGCCATCGTCGCCGTCGACCGCGCCCCCCACGCTTCCCGCGCCGCCGCGCTCGCCCACGCTACCGCCGCCGCGCTCGCCCACGCTGCCGCCGCCGCGCACATCGACGCTTCCTCCGCCGCACCGCGCGAACACGCCCACCGCCGGCGCGAGGCAGATGCCGCAGCGTGTGAATACGGGCGCGGAGATCGTCGAGCGCAACGCCGAGAGCGTCGAGATGATCCCGATGCCCCCGACGGACGCAGCCGCCGCGATGCTCTCGCTCGACGAACCCGCGACCACTCGCTCGCGCGCTCCGTCCATCGGCGATGGAATCCGCCCCCGCTCGCCGACGATCAATCCCGTACCGCTTCCGCCGCGCCCCGCCGATGCGCCGCTCATCGATCCGGCGTACCCGTTTCGCGGCGATGAATCCGGTGAGCTCGTCGTGGCTCCGCGCGTTCCAACCGCGAGTCCCGCGGCGCTTCCTCCGTCGATGTCGGGACGCGCGCCGAGCATGGTCTCGTCGCTGCCTGGCCCCGCGGAGCACGCGCCCTACGCTCCGCCCCAGCCGTCGCGCCGCACCGTCGCGATCGGCGGCATCATCGCGGCCGCGGTGGTCGTGTTTGCGGCGTCACTCGCCATTCGCTCGTGTCACGAGCACCGCGCCACCAACGGCGCGACGACCGGTTCGGCAAGCGGAGCAGGAAGCGCGGGGTCAGGCAGCGCGACCAGGCCGCGACCGACCGTCGAGCCGATCAAGCGACCGACCGTCGAGCCGATCACCGAGTAGCAAGCGGGTCTCAGGTCTCGAGGCCGGTCGCCCACGAGTGCCGCGGCTTGGTGTTGAAGTGGTGCGTCGCGTTGATCACGCGGACCGTGCCCGACTTGCTGCGCATGACGATCGACTCGGTCTTCGCGCCGTCGCCGAAGAAGCGCACGCCGTCGAGCAAGTAGCCCTTGGTGACGCCCGTCGCGGCGAACACGACGTCGCCCTTTGCGAGGTCCTCGGTCATGTAGATCGTGTCCTCGCTCTTCACGCCCATCCGCTTCGCGCGTGCGCGCTCCTCGTCGTTGCGGAACTTCAGGCGACCCTGGAGCTCGCCGCCGACGCAGCGGAGGGCCGCCGCGGAGATGACGCCTTCGGGCGCGCCACCGATACCGAACAGCACGTCGATGCCCGACTCCGGGTTGCACGTCATGACCGCGCCGGAGACGTCGCCGTCGCCGATGAGACGGATGCGCACGCCGATCTGGCGGAGCTCGCCGATGAGCTCGATGTGGCGATCGCGATCGAGGACGACGGCCGTGCAGTCGTGCAACTGCTTGCCCTTCGCCTTGGCGATGCGCTGCATGTTCCACGTCGGCGACTCGCGCAGATCGATGAGGCCGCGCGCTTCGGGGCCGACCGCGATCTTCTGCATGTACGTGTCGGGTGCGTTCAGGAACTCACCGTCGTCGGCGATCGCGATGACGGAGATGGCGTCGGGCGCGCCGGTCGCGCACAGGTTGGTGCCCTCGAGCGGATCGACAGCGATGTCGACCTTGGGCGAGTCGGTGTCGTTGTTGTGCCAGCCCGCTCCGACGGTCTCGCCGATGAACAGCATCGGGGCCTCGTCGCGCTCGCCTTCGCCGATGACGACGGTGCCGCGGATATCGATCGCGTCGAACGCGCGCCGCATGGCCTCGACCGCCACGTGATCCGCTTGCTTGCGGTCGCCCTTACCCATCAGACGTGCCGACGACAGTGCGGCGGCCTCGGTGATGCGGACGACTTCGAGCGCGAGATTGCGGTCTTGCATGGACCGCGTTGTACCTCAAATCGCGCGTGTCGGAGGACCGCTACCAGGCGGGCCAACGTGAGGAATTGCGTTCTTCAGTTGCTCGGGGAGCTGCTTCGGGCGGCCATTGGCGCCGACGATCGCGTGGCGGGTTTCGCCCTCGGCGATCAGCTTGTCGTCGCAGGTGATGCGATAGCCGAACCGCAGGGACGCGGCGCGCAACTCGGTCACATCGACATCGACGACGAGGATGTCCTCGTAGCGGGCGAACGACTTGTAGTAGCAGTGCGCTTCGACGACCGGCATCGCGACGTCCCAGTCGACCAAGTCCTTGTACGTCTTCCCGCACGCGCGCCAGTAGGCGGCACGCGAGCTCTCGAAGTAGCGCATGAAGTTGCCGTAATAGACGACTCCCATTTGATCGGTGTCGCCGAAGATAACGCGAATCTCGTGCTTCACGATGCGATCCTGATGACGCGGCATTTTTCGCTCACGACTTGAAGCGAGTTGATCTTGGCGAGCGCGGCGCGCACGTCACCCTCGCGCGCTTCGTGCGTGAGCACGACGACCCAGACCGGATCGTCCGATGATCGCTTGTCCTCGGCGCGGCGGTGCGGACCGGCGTCCTGCACGACCTGCGCGATGGAGACCGCGTGCTCGCCGAGGATGGTCATGAGCTGGCCGAGCACGCCGGGCTGATCGTGCACGCCAAAGCGCAGGTAGTACGCGCTGCGCAGATCCGTGGTGGGAACGAGCTTGCGCGCTTCCATCGGACGCGGACGCGGTGGCGTGGTCATCGACGAGCGCGCGGCGATGTTGCGCGCGATCTCGATCATGTCGGAGACGACCGACATCGCCGTCGGCAGCATGCCCGCGCCGGCGCCGTAGTACATCGACGGGCCGAGCGCGTACGAGTGCACGTAGACCGCGTTCTTGGCGCCCGAGACGTCGGCGAGCAACCAGTTCTGCGGGATGAGCGCGGGATGCACGCGCGCTTCGATGCCTATCGCAGCGCCGTGATCGCGTGCGATGACGAGCGGCTTGATGATGTAACCAAACTTCTCGGCGTACGCGAGATCGATGGGCTCGACGACATCGATGCCGTCCGTGGGAATCGCGTGCACGTCGATGTTGGTCGAGAAGCAGAGGTTCACCAAGACCGCGAGCTTGTGGGCCGCATCGCCACCGCCCACGTCGAGCGTCGGATCCGCTTCTGCGTAGCCGAGCTGCTGCGCCTCTTTGAGGATGTCCGCGAACGGACGGCGCGTCTCCGTCATCGTGGAGAGGATGTAGTTGGACGTGCCGTTCACGATGCCGATGAACGACTCCACGCGATCGGACGCGAGGCCCTCGCGCAGGACGCGGATGATCGGAATGCCGCCGCAGACGGCCGCTTCGTAATAGACGTCGACCGCGTTCGCTTCGGCCGCGGAGAAGACTTCTGCCCAGTGCTCGGCGAGTAGCGCCTTGTTCGCCGTGACCACGTGCTTCTTGGCGGCGATCGCGGACGACACGGCAGTGCGCGCGTCTGTGGTCCCGCCCATCAGCTCGCACACGATGTCCACGTCGGGGCGGGCGATCGCAGCCGCGACGTCCGTCGTGAGTAGCGAGCGAGCGACATCGACCACGCGGTTCGTCTTGTCCGGATCGCGGACCGCAATCGCGCGCACGACAAGCCGCGCGCCGAGGCGGGCTTCGATCGCCGTCGCGTTGTCCTCGAGCAGTTTCACGACGCCGCCGCCGACGTTGCCGAGGCCCAACAGCGCCACACCGATCGTGCGAGTGGCACTCATGAGTGCCTCCCGGACGTTGCGATAATCAACGTTCCTGTCCCGGACAGACGGGACAGAAAGATTCGTCGCAACAGGCGCATTTCCGTCGCTGTGTAACACACGCTCGATCAGGTAGTGTCCGCGCATGACCGAGATCGTTTGGCTCCACGCTCGTGAAGTTTTGGACTCCCGCGGTAACCCGACCATCGAAGCAGAAGTAGGACTCGATGGCGGCGAGCTCGGACGCGCGATCGTCCCGTCGGGTGCATCGACGGGCGAGCACGAAGCGCTCGAGCTGCGCGACGGCGACAACAATCGCTTCCTCGGCAAGGGCGTGCTCAAGGCCGTCGACAACGTGCGCGACATCATCGCGCCGTCGTTGATAGGCATGGACGCGACCGAGCAGACCGCGATCGACAACGCGCTCATCGCGCTCGACGGCACGCCGACCAAGTCGCACCTCGGTGCGAATGCGATCCTCGCGGTCTCGATGGCGACGGCTCGCGCGGCGGCGCAGGCCCACGAGCTCCCGCTGTTCCGCTACCTCGGTGGCGTCGGCGCGGTGACCCTGCCCGTCCCGCTGATGAACGTGATCAATGGTGGCGCGCACGCCGACAACAACCTCGACATCCAAGAGTTCATGATCGTGCCGGCCGGCTTCGACAAGTTCGAAGATGCACTGCGCGCCGGCGTCGAGACGTTCCATCACCTGAAGAAGCTGCTCCACTCCAAGGGCAAGGCGACGAACGTCGGTGACGAGGGCGGCTTCGCGCCGAGCCTCGACAACGCGGACGAGGCGCTCACGCTCCTCCTCGAAGCCATCACCAAGGCTGGCTACAAGCCGGGCGAACAGATCTTCCTCGCGCTCGACGTCGCTGCGTCGGAGTTCTTCGACAAGGCGAAGGGCATGTACGACTACGAGGGCAAGCACAAGACGTCGGCCGAGATGGTCGAGATGTACGCCGCGTGGGTCGCGAAGTATCCGCTCGTCTCGATCGAGGACGGCCTCGACCAGGACGACTGGGCGGGCTGGAAGCAGCTCACCGACAAGGTCGGCGCCAAGACGCAGCTCGTCGGTGACGACCTGTTCGTCACGCAGACCGCGCGCCTCAAGAAGGGCATCAAGGAAGGCATCGCGAACTCGATCCTCGTGAAGGTGAACCAGATCGGTTCGCTCACCGAGACGCTCGACGCCGTCCGCACCGCGCAGCACGCGCGCTACACGGCCGTCATTTCGCACCGCTCGGGCGAGTCCGAGGATGCGTTCATCGCGGACCTCGCCGTCGCGACCAACGCCGGTCAGATCAAGACGGGCTCGGCGTCGCGCTCGGATCGCATCGCCAAGTACAACCAGCTGCTTCGCATCAGCGATCAGCTCGGTGAAGAAGCGCGCTTCGCCGGCATCACGCCCTTCAAGCGCTGAACGCCAGCAGCGATCTCCTCGGGGCGCAGCAGCACCGGGTACAGCGCGAGCATGCCCCACGGAAAGATCCCGAGGTGCAGCGTGACCGCGATGCCGATGTGGAAGCTGAGGCCGAGGAGGATCCAGATCCAGCGGAGGCGCAGCAGCGCGAACACGCGACGTGCGCGGCGCCAGTTGGTGCCATCGGGCGTCGCCGCGAAGTAGTACGCGATCAGATAGACCGGGGCGCAGACCTCGAACGTGATCGTCGCTGCCGTTGCCATGCGCGAGATGATCGTGAAGGGCGCGACCCAGCCCGGCGCGAAGCGAGCGACGCTCGGATCACTGACGATGTTCTCGATCGCGCGGAAGCCGCCGAACGGTCCCCACACCGAGCTCGACTTGTTCTGGCCGCCCGACGCGTAGACCCAGACGAGCTGCGCCATCAACAGATAACGCGGCCACGCAGGCACCACTGTCGCGAGCGGCTTGCCGATGCGCGCGGCGACGAACGCATCGACGGACCAGCGATTACCCGCGCGACCGAACGCGAGGAGCACGCACGCGATCCGCAACAACGGGAACACGCCATGGTCGGTGTAGGGGGCGATGTCCGCGAGTTGCGAGGCGACGAACGCGTAGCCGACGAGGGCGACCGGCGTCGCGACCCCGAACAGGATGCACAGCGACATCACCATCGAGATGTGGACGAGCAGCGGTCCTGGATCTGCCCCGAGGATGTTCGACCACCCGTCGTTGTGTCGCGCGTAGCCCGACGTCGTCGAGAACACCCCGTCGATGATCCCGCCGTGGATGCCCCCGTGATAACTGTTCGCGACATCCCAGACGAGACAGACGCCGACGAAGATGCGCACGAGCGCCATCGCAGTGACCGGCTCGCGGCGATCCCAGAGCGCGACCCACGCGGTCCACCAGCGCTTCACGGCGGACTCCGTTTGACCGCGTCAAGCTGCGCTCGTTCGAGCGTGCGCACGTTCGTGTACTTCCCGAGTGTCCCATCATCCGCTCGGAGCTGCCGCAGCTGCCCCTCATCGAGA
The DNA here is from genome assembly GCA_036499725.1 of Kofleriaceae bacterium. Classification (GTDB taxonomy): domain Bacteria; phylum Myxococcota_A; class Polyangia; order Haliangiales; family Haliangiaceae; genus JABFXX01. Next base: position 118,587 of record DASYDE010000064.1, on the reverse strand, counting down.
TGCACGAGCTCGTACCGAGCACGGGCCGCCGTCAGCTCCGGCTCGTGCACGAGGGCGTACTCGAGTGCCCACTTCACGAACCCCGGGTAGAGAGAGCCCGGGTTAGGCGCGGGGTTCCAGACGCCGAACACGCGCGGGTGCTCGAACATGTCTGCGAACTCTTGGTGGTCTGGATCGGCAGCACGAAACAGGACGGTCCACGGACCGCTGCCGACACGCCCTTCGATCGTCAAGCGCATGCGATCCGCGCTCGCCGCCTGCATCAGTGCCCAGCGCTGATTGAAATGGAACACGCGGTCCACGACCTTGAACGGCTTGATGATCACGCGCTGCACGGGCTTGGCGATGTCGATCAACCAGGCGTTCCACTGCTGGTCGTAGCCATCGGGCGGCAACGGGCAGCCATCGACGAGTCCGAGGAAGATCGCGAACGCAATGAGGCCAGCACGCCAGTGCGCCCACTTCGACCGCTTCGCGGGCTGATCTGCCATCCTCGCGCACGATAGCGCGAAGAGTTGCCAAGTTGACACTGCGGTTGCGTCTGCACGTCGTCGATAGTGAACGTCGCATCGCGTGCTACGCGTCTGTAGTGCGGTCGCGGATCTGCTTGGCCGTTGTCGCGGCGACGATCACAGCCGCGCCCGCGAGGGCAGACGACGTCGAATATCGGCTGGTCGTCGATACGGATCTCGGAATGCAGACCGGCGTGACGGACGGCACGACGCTCGCTCGGCTCGCACTGCGCGGAGAGGACGTCCTGCTCGGCGCGGCGGAGTCCTCGTTGCAACGACCCGCGCAGGTGATGACGCGGATCGGTGCCGGCTTGGTGTTCGACGCGACGATCGCGATCGAGGGCGTCGTGCTGCCTCACGAGCTGTTCGGGCATGGCGGACGCGCGAGAGAGCTCGGCTTCGAACCGTCGTACGACCTCCACATCGCTCCGCCCTACGCGTGGTTGATCGGCAGCAGGCTGACGAACCACACGATGTGGAATTCGGGCCAGAGTCGTTCCGCCACGCCCGACGAGGAGGCGCTGTTCATCACCGGAGGCCTGGAAACGCAGGAGCTGCAGCGACGCAGCCTCGCGTTCGATGCCTTTCGTGCGCGCACGCTGACGAGGAGCGATGCGCTCATGTACCTGACTGCGTCGATCGAAACTGTCAGCTACACGCTTCGCTCATCGGGCGACGTCTCCGGGTTCTACGATCACCTGAGCACTCGGTACGGCGCCGATAGACAGAGCGAGCAGCGACGAACGCGCATCTCCGGGGTCGTCGCCGCCGCCGATCCTCTCCTGCTGGTTTCGCTCTACAGCTACTTCTACCGGTACCTGGTCCGCGGCGACCGCGCGCTCGCATACCCGACGCTCACCCTGGGGCCGCTCAACGCATCGCTCACGGAAGGCGTTCTCCTCGTCCCGTGGGGCCGAGAGCACCAAGTGACGGCATTCCTCGGAAGCGGGGTCGGTAACTTCGCGGCGACGCTTGGCGCCAGCGATGGACCACGCTCGTCGGTAGCAGCGACGATTTCGGGCGCCGACATTCCGCTGCATGGGCCGCTGTTCGCACGCACCCGCATCGATATCGCTCGTCAGCCACGACTCGACGTCCTCGATCGCGATGAACCGCCGCCGGTCGGGTTGCTCGGAGGCAAGGAGACGCGTCGCACGCTGTTCGCGGCCGACGTCGGCATCGACTATCGGTTCAGTCGCTACGTGCTCGGCGCGCAGGTCGAGTGGAAGACCGATGGCTACGCGGTCGGCGAACCGTACTTGTCGGGATGGACGGGAACGCTCTCGTTGGCGCTCCGGCTACCACCGTAGAACTAGCGAGCCGGGTCGAACGACGTCACGCGGCGCAGGAACGACGCGTCGAGGTACTCGCGCTTGATCACTTCCGCCATCTCCTCGGCGGTCGCGAACTTTTCATAGTCGATACGGATCACGGGGATGACCTTGGAGATGCCCTCGAGGAACTCCTTGTAGCCCTCGTGCAACGCCTCCAGGTACGCGAGCGGAATCTTGGATTCCACATCGCGCGACCGCGCCTGGATGCGCTCCGCGGACGACTCCGGCGACACGTCGAGATAGACGATGACGCTGGGCTTGCACATGAAGTTGCTCATGTTGCGGAACAGCTGGACGTACGTGCGGTAGTCGCGCTCGTCCATCAGGCCCGTCTTGGCGAGCATCTTGGCGAAGATGGAGTCTTCGTAGATGGTGCGGTCCTGCACCGCCGAGCGACCCCGCCAGATGATCTCCTGGTGCTGCTGGAAGCGACGGTTGAGCAGATACACCTGCATCGCGAACGAGTACTTGGCGGTGTCGGCGTAGAAGTCCGCGAGGTACTCGTTGTCCGCGACCGGCTCGTAATACGTGTCGATGCCGAGGTGCTCACCGAGTGCCTTGGCGAGCGTGGACTTGCCCGCGCCGATCATGCCGGCGATGCCGATGAAGATGTTGCCGAACACCTCAGGCGCCGCTTCGCGCGTGGGACCCGAGCCCTGGCCGAGCTTGGTAGGCCGCAACGAGGGCGTGCCCGCAGGAGCGGTGGGCATGTCCATGATCGGTTCGACGGGGCTGGACGGTTCGCGCAGATCGGTCACGGGCGGAAGGGTGCCAGCCCCCTATGACATCAGCTGCACGCGGCCGGGAGTGGCGATAGAATCGCGGACATGCCGGAGTGCCGTGAGTGCAAAGACGAGGTCACCAAGCTCGTGTCGGTGAAGGTTGGCGGTAAGGCCCGCAAGATGTGCGCGGACTGCGCGGACCGCGCGCGCGAGTCGGGCGAGATTGCCGAGGCGAGCGAGTCCGTCATGCAGGGCATGATGGGCTTCAAGGGGCGCCGCTAGAGGCAGGTCCGCGTCGAGACCCAGATGTCCCACGAGCCGAGCGACGGCGCGCGATCCGACGCGAAGACGAGCGTGGCGCCATCATCGGAGAGATCGGCGTCCCCCTCGTTGTTGCCCGTGTCGAGCTCGGTGACTTCCGTCGCAGGACCGAACGCGGAGGTCGGCGAAGCGCGGGTGGCAGCGAACAGATCCAGCTGGCCGCCCTTGGGGTTGTTGAACATCACCTCGAGAAGGTCGCCGCGGTACGACCCGTACTGTTCGCCTTGGGCTTGAGCGAGCCCGAGCGGCATTTCGAACGGTCCCCACGCGTCGCCGATCGCACTGCGATGTGCTTCGAACATGTGCACGTTGCCGTCGGAGCTCGTGGAGCCAGTGAACAACAGGGTCAGTCCATCGGGGGAGATGTCGGGCCCTCCGAGCACGTTGACTGCGGCGGTATCGCTGAGCACCTCGCCGACGACAGAGAACGACGCAGCGATGTTCGGTCGGTGCGCCGTCGAGACAGCGGGGTTGCCCCAATAGATGTCGAGGCCATCGGCGGAGAGCGACGGGTCCTCGGGTTCGATGCCAGGGACGATCTCCGAGATGCGCGTCGAGGTGCTCCACGCGCTCGTCGGCGTCGGACGCGTGGCGAGATACAAGTCCTCCCCGCCACCAACGTTGTTCCGATCACTCGCGAAGACGATCGTGAGCTCGTCGTGCGAGAGCGATGGGCCCCAGTCAATGCCAACCGAGCTCAGGTTCGGATCATGAACGGGCGGGCCCCACGGGCCGAACGCAACGCATGCGGGCGAGCTGGCATCGGGCGCTTCAGCGTCGTCGCCCCCCTGCCCTTCCCCGACGGGGGTGAACGCAATGCGTCCGCATCCGAGCAGACACAGGCAGAGGAGGCCCCATCGCACACCTCCATCGTATCCGCGAACGCGCACCCAGGCGGTGTTACTTGCCGCCGAGAACGTTGCGCGCGATCACGACGCGCTGGATCTGCGAGGTGCCCTCGTAGATCTGGAGGAGCTTCGCGTCGCGCATCAGCTTCTCGACGGGATATTCCTTGGTGTAGCCGTAGCCACCGAACACCTGCACGGCATCCGTCGCCGCGCGCATCGCCGCATCCGCACCGTAGGCCTTCGCGTACGCGCTCGTGATCGCCGAGATGTCGCCCTTGTCGACCTGCCACGCCGCCTTGTGCGTCAACAGGCGCGTCGCCTCGTACGAGATCGCCATCTCCGCGAGGATGAACTGGATGGCCTGGTGCTGCGCGATGGGCACGCCGAACGTCTTGCGCTCGAGCGAGTACGCGCGGCTCTCCTCGAGCGAGCGACGGATGATGCCGGCCGCGCCGGCCGCGATCCACGGGCGGCTGCGATCGAACGTCTTCATCGCGACCTTGAAGCCACCGTCCTCGGTGCCGAGCAGCGCGCTCGCGGGAATCTTGCAGTCCTCGAAGATCACGTCGGTCGTGTTGGAGGCGCGCTGACCCATCTTGTCTTCTTTGCGGCCGGCCTTCACGCCCGGGTTGCTCGCGTCGACGATGAAGCAGGCAATGCCCTTGTGCTTCATCGCCGGGTCGAACGTGGCGAACACCGTGTAGAAGTTCGCGACGCCGCCGTTGGTGATCCAACGCTTCTGGCCGTTGAGGACGTAGTCGCTGCCGTGCTTGGTCACGCGCGTGCGCATGCCGGCGACGTCGGAGCCTGCATCGGGCTCGCTGCAGCAGTACGCCGTGAACAGGTATTCGCTCGTGAGCCGCGAGAGGTATTCCTTCTTCTGCGCGTCGTTGCCCGCGATGATGATCGGCATCGAGCCGAGCGAGTTCGCGGAGAGCGACGTGTTCATGCCGGTGCAGCCGAACGCGATCTCTTCCTGCACGAGGCAGTTATCGAGACACGAGCCGCCGAGGCCGCCGTAGACCTCCGGGATCTCGATATTCATCAGGCCCGTGTCCCAGGCCTTCTTCAGGATCTCTCTGGGAAACTCACCCGTCTCGTCGTGGTGCGCCGCCTTCGGAATCACTTCCTTCTTCGCGAATTCGCGGGCGGTGGAAACGAGTGCGTCTTGCTCTTCGGTGAACGACAGGTCCATGGCGGGGGCACTCTAATGCGATACGCTGGCGACAGTGAAGCAGTTTGGTCCGTGGACGCTCGAGCACCTCATTGCCGTCGGTGGCATGGGCGAGGTGTGGCGCGCTCGCCGGTCCCCGACAGACGCTCCCGTGGCGCTGAAGCGGATGCACACGCACCTCGTCCACCACGCCGAAGCTCTCGCGATCTTTGCGAACGAGCAGATGCTCGCGACCACACTGCGCTGGCATCCGAACGTCACGCACGCGGTCGCATCGGGTAGCGAGGGCAACCTCCCCTACGTCGCACTCGAGGTCGCCCCCGGCGCGGACCTGCGATCGATTGTCGCGCCCGTCTCCGCGGCGCCGGCGAACGAGGGTCCGCTGCGCACGGCGGCCAAGATCACGCCGGTGATGCTGCCGCGCGCGCAGGCCATCTCGATCGTCGCGACCGCGTGTGATGCCGCCGATCACATGCACTCCAACGGCTGGGTCCACGGCGATGTCGATCCGGGCAACCTCGTCGTCGACGTCCTGCCCAGCGAGCCGATGGTGACGCTCGTCGACCTCGGCATCTCGCGCAGAGTCGGTGAAGGCGGCCCCGTCCGCGGCACCCACGCGTACATGGCGCCGGAGCAGATTCAAGGCGGCGTGTGGACCGCGGCAACCGACGTGTTCGCGCTCGGCGTCGTGCTGTGGGAGCTGATCAGCGGCACGCGCTTGTTCCACCGCGGCCCATCGTGGCTCTCGATCGCGGCCGTCATGGAGCACACGCCCGGTGCGCTCCCCGATCGCGATCTCGATGCCATCGCTCGCGCTGCGCTCGAGAAGGATCCCGCGAAGCGCCTCGGTTCTGCGGCCGAGCTTGCGGCTCGCCTGCGCGCGCTGATCGCTAATTAGGGTTTCACGGCGAGGCGCAGCTGGTGCGAGATCGCCGAGCTGTCCTGGAAGAACACGTGCGGACGATCCGCCGCATCGAGCCCGAGCCACGCCGTGCTCGCGTTACCGGCGGTGGGAATCGCGTCCGACGTCCAGCCGACGCCACTCTGCGTCCACAGCGTGGCATCGCCATTCACGGCGAGGACGACGGGCGTGCCCGCGTGATCGACAGCGAGCGCAAATGCGGTGGCGCCGGTTGCAGGGACGGTGTCGACGGCGAACGCCGAGCCCGTCCATTCACCGTGGTACAGCGCGCCGCCCGTCATGTGAAAGAACGCGATGTGAATGCTGCCATCGGGGCCGATCGCGAGCTGTGTATGGAACAGATCGCTGTACGTCGACGCCGAGAGGGTTTCACCCGGAATCGACACGGTGACCCAGCTGCCGGACGCATCGGTCGAATAGTCGAGCGTCACGCCCGTCGCTTTCTTGTGCGCCCACAGGATGTGCGCGTGCCCCATCGAGTCGACCGCGGCGCTCGCGCCGAGGGCAGAGTCCGCCGTGAGCGTGGAGCTCGTGTCCGCCGTGAGGCCGTCGCGACGCGTGACACACACGTAGCCGCCGCTGAAGCCGCACTCGATGAACGTGTACTCGACACCGCTCGCATTGCGCGCGGTCGCGATCAAGCGAGGCGTCGCATCGCCGCCGCTGATCGAATCGTCGACAGTCCACGCGCTGCTGCTGCCGGTCGAGTGCAGCGTGTTCCACTTCCCGCCGCCGACCTTGTAGCCGTAGATCGCTTCCGGCACGCCCGTCGGACCGACCTGCATCGACGTCGAGGCGATCGACGTTTGCGCGTAGTTCATCGTCGGGATCCCAGAGACGACGTGCGCCGTCGTCGGCCACGCAGACGTCGCGTCCGTCAGATAGAACAGCTCGTTCTGCGTCGACCCGGACGTGTAGTACTTCTCCGGGAACTGATACTGGATGAGCACGTGGTGGCTGCCGCTCGGCGCCAACGCGAACGCGACCTGCATCGACGGATACGACATGAGCGCCGGCAGATCGACGGTGTCTTCGTGCCACGCGGAGCATTGATTGTCGGGACCACAGGTTTCGTTCGCACCGCACGTACCGCACGTGCCACCGCAACCATCGTCGCCGCACTCCGCGCCCGTGCAGCTCGGAGCGCACGCGGTCGGAGTGACGACGGCCCAGCCGGAGACGTTGGACGGGCTGTTCGAGGTCAGGCTCGCGAGGAAACGCGGCGTGCCGTCGGGACCATTCGCGACGTCGAGGATGGAGATGTACTGCGCGAAGTCATGCGGCGCGGTGGTCCACAGATCGCCGGCATGCTGCGCGAGTGCGGCGCCGGTCGTTTGCATGAACTGGAGCTGCGTCGCGCCGCCGTAGAAGCCAACGGAGCTCACGGACAGCCAGTTGCCGATGCTCTCCACGAGCGCATCCGACGGCAGCGCACCGTAGCGATGGAGGCGCAGCTCGTCGTTCTGGCCAACCGCGCTCACGACGCCGTAGCCGAACAACGCGTCGCCGTTCGGCGCGAACTCGAGGCTGTGCTTGAACACGATCGCTTGCGGGATCGCCGCATCGATGTGCCACGCGCCACCGACGCGGGACGCGTGATACGCGGGCGGCTGGTAATAGCCGCCACTCGACACCGCGTGAGACACGCGATCGCCCCACACGAGATGAAGCACGCCGGTCGGCGAGAACGCGAGCTGCGTGGCGCCGCTATAGGTACCGACGGACTCGAACGTCCAGGATCCGGCGTGGCCGTGCGCGACGCGCATCCCCAACGTGCCGTCGTTCGATGCGATCCAACGCACGCCGCTCGCGTCGACGGCGATCGACGGATTGACGCCGGCCGGGCTCGTCGTCGAGACCTCCTCGAGGTGGAACGTCGCGCCACGCAGCTCGGCGTAGCGCAGGCGCTTGTTCGTGGGTTCGTAGTACGCGACGAGCGGCGTGCCGGTCGCGTCGAGCGCCAGGGAGACCTGAACGCCGTTGCCGAGGTTCGTGTCGATCGTGACGGTGTGCCATCCGGCGGCGTCGAGGTGCATCCAGCTGACGTTGTGGTTGGAGTCCAGGCCAACGATGTTCGGGCGGCCCGCAGAGTCGACAGCGAACGCGGTCGCGCCGAGCCAGCTCCCGCCGGGAGGCGATGGCATGAAGATCGATTCGGTCGAGCCCGCATCGCACTCGCCCGCGAAGCAGCCCTGCGAGCACAGCGTCTGGAGCGTGGCCGTCGTGCAGGTCGAACCGTTGCACCCGCTGAGCTCCGCGGGACCGGAGAGAACCTTCGCATCGAGGCAGGTCGTCGGCGCGGGTGAGCTACACGTCGTCGTGCCGCATGTCGTCGCGTTACAGGCGCCGGCCGTGCAGCCGCTCGCGCAGGTCTCGTCGGATTCGCTGACGACGCAGCTACCTCCAACACACGTCGAGCTCATCGTGCGCAGCGTGGAGCCGCTGCAGGTCGGCGAGGGGTCCGTACAAACGACGCCGGCGCACGGATCGGCGAGACACGCACCGGCCGCGCAGCCGTCGGGACAGTCGATGATCACCGACGAGGTGCTGCACGTGCTGCCGGTACACCCGGCGCTGTAGTGACGGACGTGCGCTCCGTCGACGCACACGTTTGCCGGCGCATTGCAGGTGCCGCACGTGCCGGTGCCTGCGTCTCCACCACCCGCGTCGCCACCGCCTGCGTCGCCGGTGCCGGCATCTCCCCCACCACCACCGTCATCGCCGCCGCCGCCACCATCGGTGACGACCACGCCACCGTCGTCGTCATCATCATCCCCCGCTCCGCCGTCGGCGCCGTGCCCCGGATTGGTCGAGCCGCAAGCTGCGAGAAATGCGCAGCAGACGATGAGATGAAGCCGCATGTGCGGTCCGGACGGACGGACTGCGCCGGAGTCGCACCTTGGACGACTACTCTTTGGTGAGCCGGATGGCTCGCGACGAACTCCTCATCGGGCTCGAGCGTCGGCGGTAGGCCGTACCCGTAGCAACGGGGCATCGGAGAAGAGAACCGCGAGGACGCGAAGACGCAAAGAAGGGGGCAACCTCGCCGGGCGAGGCACTGTGCACGCGGGCCGTTGGTGTGAGTGGCAACCCGCGCACCTCGCGCGGCGGCCACCTCGCCTTTTGCGTCTTCGCGTCTTCGCGGTTCTCTTCTTCTTGGCGGCGAACGGTCCGCGAAGTGGACACATCGGTCTGATGCCACGGCGACGGGCACTTATCGCGGGCGGGGCAGATAGCCGCTGACCACGAAGCGCTCGACATAGCGGCGCACGATCGCGGGCTCGATCGGTGGGCACACCAGGCCCGTTGCTCGTCGCGTGTTCGTGTCGTCGTACTCGGGAAGAAACAGCCAATCGGTCGTCTCGCGAGCGGAGAACAGCGACAACAGCGGCGCGAGTGCGTTGCCCGTCGCGACGGCGCGCTCGATCAGGATCGCGCGCCACTCTGCATACGGAATCTCGCTGAGCGTGTAACCGAGCGGACGCAGCAGCGCGACGATTCGGGACCAGGTCACCGGCTGCTGGCCGACGAGGTGATAGGTATCCGCCGGGGCGAGGCCCAGCGCGATCTTCACGAGGGCCTTGCTCACGTAGTCGACCGGCGCGAGGTGAACGGGCGCGTCGACGCGCGGCGCGATGCCGAGCTGGATACAGCCCTTGATCAGCGCGCACACGAAGTCCTCCGGGTTGAACGCACCGGAGAGCGAGTGACCGGAGATGGTTCCTGGTCGGTAGATCGAGACATCGAGGCCGCGATCGCGCGCCTGCACGACGAGCTCCTCGGCGACCCACTTTGCGCGCATGTAGCCAAGAGTCAGCTCGTCCGGCTGCGTCGACCGCGCGTGCTCCATCACGAGGGGGCGCGTCGGGCCGCCGGGGAACACCCCGATCGTCGACACGTAGTGCAGACGCGCGCGCCGCTCCGCCGCGAGGCGCAGGATCTCGACAGTGCCGTCGACATTGGGTCCCTTGAGCGCTTCGTACGGGTACACGAAGTTCACCGAGGCGCCGCTGTGGACGATCGTGTCGACATCGGGGCACTCGTCGAGGCCGAGCCGCGGCTGCGCGAGATCGCCGGGGAGACACGTCACGCGCGATGCGAGATCGAGCGCGGGCAAGCCATAGCGATCGAGCGTGCGCTCGAGGCGCCGCATTCCGTCGCTCGCACTCTGCGCACGGACGAGACAATGAACATGCGCCGCGCTCTGCTCGAGCAGGTCTGCGAGGACAAACGCGCCCAGGAAGCCCGTCGCGCCGGTCAGGAGGATCCGGTCCGGAGCAGCAACAGACCGCGCGCTGAACGTCAGCTGCGGATCGAGCACCGCGTCCTCGCGCAGCGACACCGACGCTGTCACGACGGTCCCCGTGAACCGCAGTGCCAGCTCCGCCGCGAGCTCTCGGATCGAGATCTTCGCGAGCAGACGATCGGTCGGGACGTCGAGCTCGAGATCGCTCTGGAGCTTCTCCTGCAGCTCGAGCGCGATGAGCGAGTCGATGCCGAGGTCCACCAGGGGTCGGTCGTGGTCCAGCCGCTCCGCGTGAAGGATAGCCGCGAGCGTCCGCGTGAGATACGCTTCGATCTCTGCGGCTGAGCGAGGTGCGCTCTGTGGTTCGGGAGGCAGCTCTCCAGCGGCGGCCAGCGAGGCGAGGCGCGGGTTGGCGCGCACGTGTGGGTAGTGCGCCGCCCAGCGAGCAACATCGAAGTCGACGACGCCGATGCACGGAGGCGTTCCTTCGCCGAGCGCTGCGTCGAGCAGATCCGTCGCCGCGTCGAGCGTGATGCTGGGGACTCCGCGATCCGCGAGTTGCTCGAGCTCGCGCCCGCTCGCCGCCGCCGCCATTCCGGTCCCCGCGATGGCGGGCCACGCGATGCTGACCGCCGCCTGCCCGCGGGCGCGCCGATGAGCTGCGAGCGCGTCGAGATAGGCGTTTGCGGCCGCGTATGCGCCCTGCCCTGTCATGCCGAGCAGCGTCGCGACCGACGAATACATGACGAAGTGATCGAGCGCATCCGAGAGCTCGTGGATATGGCGCGCACCTTCCACCTTGGCCGCGAGCAGCTCCGCGATCCGGCTCGCATCGAGCGTCGCGATCATCGCCGGCTCCATCACGCCCGCAGCGTGGATGACACCGCGAATCCGGTGGCGCTCGAACACGCCGGCCATCGCCCTGCGCTCCGCGACATCCACATGCTCGACGGAAACCTCGCCGCCCATGATCGCCAGATCGACGAGCGCTCGGCGCGCCTCGTCCGTCGCTGCGCCCCGCCGCCCGAGCAGCACGAGCTTGCGAGCACCCCGCTCGACGAGCCGCTTCGCTGCCGTGATGCCGAGACCGCCGAGGCCACCGGTGACGAGGTACGCGGCGTCCTCGCGCAGCTTGACGCGAAGCGAGCGAGCCAGCGCTTGTCGCTCGAGCCGGGCGACGTAGCGCTCTCCATCGCGCAACGCGACCTCGCGCTCGCCGTCGCCGGCGAGCAATGCGTCGACGATCCGCTGTGGATCGGATGACTCGACGAGCGTGCAGTGCAGCCGCGGCATCTCGTTCATGACGACGCGCCCGAAGCCCCACGCCGGCGAGCTCTCGAGACCTCCCGTGACGAGCCAGAGGCGCACATCGCGGGTCGCGAGCGACTGGACGAGCGACACGACGGGCGCGAGCTCCGCACCGCACAGCACGACGACGTTGCGCGCCTTGCCGAGCGACGCGATGCGCTGCCCCGCCTTCTCCAGCGCAGCACTGACAACGGCCGCGTCGTCACCGTGCACGGCCCACGCTCCGTCGGGGTTCGCCGCTGCACCGGGCGCCGCGCGCTGCCACGACGGCACGAGCACGCGGACCGGAGGCACCTCACGCGCACCGACCGTCTCGCGCTGCCACGGATAGGCACCGAGCGCGACGAACCGCGCACCCGCCGCATCGAGCCCACGCCAATCGATCTCCAGTCCGGCGCAGTACAGTGCTCCCACCGCGCGCAACAGCTCCGACCGCGACGCGCCGTTCGCGACGACGGTGCCGATCGCATTCGCCTGCGCGAGCATCCTGCGTAGAGCTTCGACGAGCGTCGGTCGCGTGCTCAGCTCCACGAAGATCGTGCTGTCCTCGCCGAGCGCGACCGGATCGACCTGCCCTGCCGTCACGCGCACGATCGAATCGGGCAAGACGCCGACCGCGCGCCATTGCTCGACGAGCGCAGCGACGAGACCTGGTTCGCGATCGGAGTGGTCAGGAACCACGAACACGATCGTGTGCGCCCGCGAAGCGACGACCGTTCCCGAGAGCGTCGTCCCCGGCTCCGTCGATAGAATCACGCGTCGGTGGTCGTGGTGGTCGCGCCGAACGCCGAGCGTGTGCGCGATGTCCCGCGGATCGAAGCGCGTCAGCTGATCCCGCGTGCGCAGCTCGAGCTCGTCGAGCGCGGCTGGACTTCGCGCGGAGAGCGGAATGAGCACCGGCCCCGCTGCCGCGAGCGTCCGTGGCGCAGCAAGCTCGGCGGCCGCGAGCACGATGTGCGCGTTGGTTCCACCCATGCCGAACGAGCTGACGCCGCACAGCCGCTCGCCGATCCATGCGCTGGTCTGCGTTGCCACGGCGAGCTTGCGCTCCTCGAGCCGCGCGTACGGGTTCGCGCTCGTGTAGTGCAGGCTCGGCAAGAACGTCCGGTTCTTCAGCGAGAGAACGGCCTTGATGAGACTCGCGACGCCCGCCGCGGACTCCAGGTGACCGAGGTTGGACTTCACGGACCCGACCATGCACGGTGCTTCACGCCCCTCGCCCAGCACCGCTCCCAGCGCCGCGCTCTCGATCGGATCGCCGATCAACGTGCCCGTGCCATGCGCTTCGACGTACGCGACCGTCCCCGGCGCGACACCCGCGCGACGGTACGCGGTGCGGAGGACCTCCTCTTGCGACCACCGGCTGGGTGAGGTCAGACCGTTGGAGCGCCCGTCCTGGTTCACCGCGGACCCCGCGATCACGGCGTGGATGCGATCACCGTCGGCGAGCGCGCGCGACAAGCGCTTGAGCACGATCATGCCGCAGCCCTCGCCGCGCACGATACCGCTCGCATGCGCATCGAACGCACGGCAATGCCCGTCCTTCGCGAGCAGTCCCGCGCGCGCGTAGAACACGTCCATCGTGCGATCGAGGATCACGTTCACGCCCCCCGCGATCGCGATCGGCGCGGATTCGTCAAAGAGCACGCTCTGACACGCGAGATGAATCGCGACGAGCGATGACGAGCACAGCGTATCGATCGCCATGCTCGGCCCGCGCAGATCGAACGCGAACGAGATGCGATTGGGCGCGATGCCGAGCGAGCTGCCCGGCCCCAGCTGCGAGTCGATCTGCGTGAGGTCCTGCGCTGCCTTGCGCGCGAAGTCCGCGTTCATGACGCCGACAAACACGCCCGTCGTCGACCCCGCGAGACCAGCGACGGGTTGTCCCGCGTCCTCGAGCGCCTCCCACGCGACCTCGAGCAGCAAGCGCTGCTGCGGATCCATGCGCACGGCTTCGCGCGGAGAGATGCGAAAGAACGACGGCTCGAACCGATCGACCTCGTCGAGAAATCCGCCACGGCGTGCGTGAGGCGCTTGCTCGACGAGCCACGGCGGCGGCTCTAGCTCCGGGCGACCGCGCGGCGGATCGCGCACGACATCCGTGCCATCGAACAGCAGCTTCCAGTACGCATCGGGGCTCGACGCGCGGGGGAACCGGCACGCGAGACCGACGATCGCGACGGCTTCCTTCACGTCGGCGTTACAACTCGCGTGAGGTGCTTCGCGAGTGCATCGATCGTGGGGTGGTCCCACAGCAGCGTCGCGTCGAGCGGAACGCCGAGCCACTCCTCGAGCTGGCCGACGAGATAGACCGCCTCGAGCGACCCGAGCCCGTAGGTCGCGAAGGGCTCGCGGCTATCCACGCGCTCTGTCGAAATCTGCGCCGCGTCCGCGACCTCGCGTACGAGGCGGTCTCGGATCTGTTTTTCGGTCATGTGGTTCTCCGATGCGCGCGACGACACGCGTGGCGCTCCAGCTTGCCGCTCGACGTCTTGGGCAATTCACCCTTCGCGACGAGCGCGACATCGAACACCGCGACCTGAAACTGCTCCGCCACGACGCGCTTGATCGCGTTCTCGGTGTCGGGCGCGCCGTCGTGCTCGGCCATGATGCAGAGCCGCTCCTCGCCCTGTTCGTCGACGGAGAACGCGGCGCAGCAGCCCTTGCGCACGGCGGGGACCGCGCCCTCGATCGCAGACTCGATGTCCTGCGGGAACAGGTTGCGTCCCCCGATGATGATCATGTCCTTGCTCCGCCCGGTGACGTACAGCTCGCCGCCATACAGAAACCCGAGGTCCCCCGTGCGCAAGTACGGCCCGTCTCCGTCGGCGAGGCGCGCCGCGAACGTCTCGCTCGCATCGCGCCCCCAGTAGCCGTTCGCGACGCCGGGGCCCCGCACCCAGATCTCGCCGACGCCCTCGGTCGGCACGCAGCGATCGGGATCGACGATGCGCACCTGTTCGCTCGGTGCCGGCACGCCACAACTCACCAGCGTGCGCGCGTCGTCGTCGCTATCGGTGACGCGAACCTGTCCGTGCTCGAGTGAGGTTGCCGCGAACCGCGTGGTCGTCACCGGGGTATCGCGGCGATTGCCGGTGACGAACAGCGTCGCCTCCGCGAGCCCGAAGCACGGATAGAACGCCGTGCGCGAAAACCCCACCGGCTCGAAGCGGTCGAGAAATCGCCGATACGTCGCTGCCCGAACGGGCTCCGCGCCGCAGCACGCGACCTCCCAGCTTCGCAGGTCGAGACGCTGACGCTCCTGATCGGTGACGCGGCGAACGCACAGATCGAATGCGAAGTTCGGTGCACCGCTCGTCGTCGCCTTGTAGTGCGAAATGGCCTCGAGCCAGCGCGCCGGTCGCTTGAGGAACGACACCGGCGACATCAGGACAAGACCGGTGCCGGCGTGTAGCGCCTGCAGTACGTTTCCGAGCAGGCCCATGTCGTGAAAGATCGGCAACCAGCCGACGACGAGCTTCACGGGGCCCATGGCCGCCTCGATGGATCTCTCGTTCGCGAGGAGGTTCGCGTGCGAGACGACGACGCCCTTCGGTGAGCCTGTGGAGCCCGACGTGTACTGCAGCAGCGCGGTCGTCGTCCCCGTGATCGCGGGCGGCCCCCACGCATCGCTGTCGCGGCACGTGTCTGTCGCCACCGGCTTGATCTCGGGCGGTGCGATACGCGCGAAGATCGGGAGGATCTCGCTCGTGGTGAGCGCGATGCGAGCGCCGCAGTCCGCCGCGATCGCGTGGATCTTCGCGAGGGATCGAGCGGGGCGCGCGAGATCTGGCGGATAGGCAGGCACAGGGATGACGCCTGCGAACCAGCAACCGACGAACGCCGTCACGAACTCGACGCCCGACGGGTACATCAGCAGCGCGCGATCACCAGGACGGCAGTGGCGCAGGATCTCCACCGCGATGGCACGAGCTCGCTCCTCGAGAGTGCCGTACGTGACCTCGGTGACGGTCCCCGCCACGTCGCCCGTCTCCAGATAGCGGAGCCACGTCTCGTCGCCGCGCACGTCTGCTTGCTCGCGAACGATATCCACGAACGTTTCACGCATGACGCACACCCCTCTGGACCAGCGCGATGCGTGACAGCGCATCCACGAGCGCTTCCGTCGCTCCACCACCGGTGGTCAACGCGCGCGCATCCGCCGCGAGTCGCCCCACGAGCTCCTCGGCGAGAAATCCGCGCGCGCCGTGAGCCTGCGCCGCGTGCTGCAGCACCTGTTGGCAGGTCTCGGTCGCCGCGATCTTTGCGGTGAGAACGAGCGCGTGATCGGGCCGGCGATCCTCGAGCGTCGCTGCGGCATCGCGCACGATCCGCTCCACGCCCTGCATCGCGACGTAGTCGAGCGTCAGGCGATGCCGCCACGGCGAGCGGTCGAGCAGCGCGCGCGCCGTCAGATAGCGGATCGCGCTCTCCCATCCCGCGCGCATGGCCCCCGTCGCGAGAATGGAGAGTGCGATCCGCTCGTAGGCGTTCGCGAGGAGGCCCTGCGGCAGCGCGAGGCCCTGCCGCCCCACCACGTTCGCGGCGGGCACGAAGCAGTTGTCGAACGCGAGCTCGCAGTTCGGCGTCGCGTGCAGGCCTGTCTTCTCGAGCTGACGGACGACGGAGAAGCCGGGCGTGGTCGCTTCGACGACGAGGAGCGTCGCGCGCGGGAGGCCCCTGTCGTCGGGCTCGCGGCATACGACGCACACGGCATCGGCGAGCGATCCATTCCCGATCATCCACTTGCGGCCGCTCACGCGATAACCGCCGTCCGTCGGTGTCGCGGTCGTCTGAAGGGTGGCGAGATCAGACCCGCCCGATGGCTCGGTCATCGCGATCGCGACGACGCACGTGCCAGCGATGGCAGGGACCAGGAAGCGGCGCTGGAGCTCTTCGCTGCCATGCAGAGCGAGGTGCGGTGTCGCGAACTCCGAGACGAGTGCGAGGCTGAGCAGGCTGCCCATCGCTCCCGAGCGGCCAAACTCGTCCAGCATCACGTGGGTAAACGCGTACGGCTTGTTGGATCCGCCTAACGCAGCTGGATATTTCAACCCGAGGAGACCTGCCGCGCCGGCCGCGGCATGCAGCGACCGCGGGACCGTTCGTTCGCGCGTCCACTGATCGGCGTAGGGCGTTACCTCGCGCGTGATGAACTCCCGGACCCGATCGCGAAACTCCTCGATCGGCGTGACCACGCCCTCGCACGCTGCACTGGGTATGCCGCGCCTCGACCACGTAGAACCGGCCGGTTGCGTGGCCGCGCGGTCGATCGCCTAGGCAACTTGCCCAGGCGGTCCGTCGACCTTCGACGACGATCGGCGTACGGTACGGCCGGTCAGAGTGAGCAGGGACCTACCAGAGACAGCCTCTCTGACCGCGTCGGAGGGCTCGCGAGCGCATGACGAGGGCCTCCTGCTCGTCGCGGGCGGCGATCGCCTGCTCACGTTCCCGCTCCGGCGCGACGAGATCGTCATCGGTCGGGCGCCCGACTGCGATGTCGTCCTCGAGCACGAAGCGCTCTCGCGTCGCCACGCGTGCATCCGCCTCGTCCCTGCAATGACGGTCGAAGATCTCGGCTCGCGCAACGGAACGCGCCTGCGCGGAGAGCGCCTGGCTCCCAACGAGCAAGGTGCCCTCGCTCTCGGCGAGCCGTTCCAGATCGGACGTTTTCACTTCCTCGTCGCGCGCGCACGCGTCACTCCCTCCCACTCCACCGCATCGATCCGCACCGGCTCGCTACGCGTCATCGATCCCACGGCCGGCGCGGCGAGCGCGTTCCTGCGCGACCTCGCGACGAGCCCGTTGAGCATCCTCGTTCTGGGCGAGACCGGCGTGGGCAAGGAGATCCTCGCGCACACGATCCACGAGCTCTCCGGCCGCAAGGGTAGCTTCGTGCGCGCGAACTGCGCAGCGATGGCTCCCTCGCTCATCGAAGCGGAGCTGTTCGGCCACGAGCGCTCCGCGTTCACGGGCGCCACGCATGCTCGCGCTGGTCTTCTCGAGGCGGCCGACGGAGGAACGTTCTTCCTCGACGAGGTCGGCGAGCTCCCGCTCGAGATGCAAGCCAAGCTGTTGCGCGCGATCGAGACGCGCGAGGTGACTCGGATCGGCGCGACCACGCCGACCAAGCTCGACGTGCGCTTTGTCGCCGCCACCAATCGCGACCTCGCGGCCGAAGTCTCCGCGGGCCGCTTTCGCAGCGACCTGTTCTTCCGCCTCGACGGAGCAACCCTCGTCATCCCCACGCTGCGCGAGCATCCCGAGCGGATCGCGCCGCTCGCACGTGAGTTCCTTACCCCCTCCGCCAAGGCGCTCGACGCGGACGTGCTCGCTCTCCTCGAAGCGCATTCGTGGCCAGGCAACGTGCGCGAGCTCAAGGCCGTGCTCGAACGCGCCGCGATTCTCGCGGGCCACCACCGACTCGAGCCGCGGCACGTCGCGATCACTCCGCTCGCCGGAAAAACGCCCGCTGCGCCCGTCGCCATCACAGCCGCGGAAGCCGCAGAGCGCCAGCGCATTCTCGATGCACTGGATGCCTGCGCCGGCAATCAGACGCGTGCTGCGAAGCTGCTCGGCATCTCGCGCGCGACGCTCGTCACCAAACTTACGTTTCACCGCATCCAGCGGCCGCGCAAGTGATCGAGATCGCCGAGACGCAACCCGAGACCGAGTTACCAGCAGGCACCGAAGCCGAGATCGGGCGCTACGTGATCAAACGCCTCGTCGGCTCGGGCGGGATGGGCGTGGTCTTCGCTGCGCATGATCCGGAGCTCGACCGCGCCGTCGCGATCAAGGTGACCGAGGCCAGCGGCGACAGCGCCGCCGCCGGCCCTGTCCGCGAAGCGCAGGCGATGGCGCGGCTGTCGCATCCCAATGTGGTGCAGGTCTACGAAGTGCTTCACCTCGGCACGCGCAAAGCGATCGTGATGGAGCTCGTCGACGGCGAAGAGCTCTCCGCATGGCAGACGCGCGAGCAGAGACCGTGGCGCGACATCGTGGAGGTCTACGTGCAAGCTAGTCGTGGCCTCGCCGCCGCTCATCGCGCGGGCATCGTCCACCGCGACTTCAAGCCGTCCAACGTGCTCGTCGACAAGGACGGCACCGTACGCGTCACCGACTTCGGTCTCGCCCGCGACGTGGTCGCGACATCACTACGCGCCAACGGAACGGGCATCGCAGGCACGCCCGGGTACATGGCGCCCGAGCAACACTCCGGCGGCGCCGTCGACGCGCGCACAGATCAGTGGGGCTTCGCCTGCGCGCTCTACGAAGCGCTCTACGGGCACCGGCCGTTCTCCGCGTCGGAGGGCCCGACACTCGCCGCGGCCGTCGTGCGCGGACAGATCGAAGACGAGCCATCGAGCTCGCCCGTGCCGCGTCGAATTCGCGCCGCCATCCGTCGCGCGCTCACGGTGGATCCCGCGGCACGGTTTACATCCATGGACGCGCTCGCGGTCGCCCTGGCCCCTCCGCCGCGCCGCTTCGCGATTGGAGTCGGCGTGGCAGCAGTGGCCATCGCTGTCGTCGTTGTCGCGTTGTCAGTACGCAAGGATGACGGCCCCAGCTGCGGAGGACTCGATGCTCCGATCCGCAACGTGTGGACAGACTCCGCGCGCGACGCCCTGCGCACGCGTCTCACTGGCACCGCGGTCGGCGTACCCACTCCGACCGTCGAGAGCATGGTCAGCGGCCTCGATGCCTACGCGGCCAGCTGGACAGCAGCGCGGGTGCAAGCCTGCACCGATGGCAAGCGTGGAGTGCGCTCGGCACCGGTGCTAGATGCGCGCATGCAGTGCCTCGACCGTCATCTCGCGGAGGTCAGCACGCTGCTCGACAGCCTCGCATCTGGCACGAGCGAGACGCTGCGATCGACGAGCGATGCGATCGCGCAGCTACGTCCACCGTCAGCGTGCTTGCAGACGGCCCCGTCACCGCGCGCTACTACGCCTGCCGTCCAAGCGGAGATCGATGCCGGCGAGACCGACCTCGCGCGCGCGAGCACATTCCTCTCGCTCGACCAGTACGAGAGAGCGTCCGTCGCCATTCAGCGTGCAGTCGTCAGTGGGGAACACGTGTCTCCATCACTGTTAGCGCGCTCTCTCGTCGTCCGCGGTCAGATCGTGCATCGCCTGGGCCACGAGGCTGAAGCACTGGCGGATCAGCAGCGCGCGGCGAAGGTCGCAGCGACAGCTCACGAACAAACGGTCCTCGCCGATGCACTCACGAATGCATTCTTCATCGACACGAACGGGCTCGGACATCTGACCGACGGCCTCAAGTCCCGGCCGTTCATCGAGCTGGCGATCGAAAGCGCCGGACGGCCCGACGAGGTGCGCGCACAGTGGCTCCACGTCCTCTCGATCGCGCTCTACGAGGATCCGAGTCACACCGACGAAGCAGCAGGCTTCGAGCGCGAAGCTCTCGCCATCCGTCAGCGCATTCTCCCTGCCGGCCACCCATTCATCTACGACTCGATCCAGACCCTCGGAAACATCGAGGTATCGCGCGGGAACTACGCGGAGGGATTGGCGCTGTTCCAGCAGCTACTCGCGCACAAGCTCGCCACGCGTGGTCCACGCGACACGAGCATCTCGGAGGTGAACAACAACATCGGCACCGTCTGGTATCAGCGCGACGATCTACTGGGCGCACTCGGGTACTTCGAAACGTCCGTCGAGATCGCGCGCTCTTCCGGCCAACCAAATCCCCTGGCGTCGAGCAACGTGGGCTTGACGCAGCTCGATCTCGGTCGGTGGACGAGCGCAACGGCGACCTTCGCCAGCTTTCAGGCGGAGGCAGAGCAGGTAACGCAGGGCGATTCGAGCCTGATCGCGGAGGCAGAACTCTACCGTGGCGAGGCCGCGTTGCTCGCTGGCAATCTCGAGCAGGCTCGCTCGTTCCTCGACGGGAGCGTCGAGCATGCACGCGCATCCGGCTCGAATCTCCTCTCGAGCATGCTGTCGTATTCTGCGCGCCTCGCGATCCAGCTCGGCGATCCCAAACGCGCGCGTGCGCTGATCGACGAAGCGTTGCCCCTGTCGACGCCCGAGGTCCCACTCCGCACCTTTGTAGCGGCAGAAGTCACGCTCGCCGAGACCAGCTGCGCGGCCGCGCGCCAACACCTGATCGATGCCTACGACCTCGCGGTGAAACAGCATGTCCATGTCGTCGTGTCGCAAGCCGCGCTCACGCTGGCCCGCTGTGAGATCCAGCTGGGCGATCGCGCCGCCGCGAAGGCCCGCCTCGAGACAGAGCTTGCGTGGCTGACGCGGTCCAAGGCGGAAGACGTCGCGCTCGCGCCCGTGCGCGCCGCACTCGCGAAGACGAACTGACTACTTCTCGGCTTCGCTCGACGCGGCCGCGCGCTTGGCTGCACGTGCGTCGCGCGCTGCTTGGCGCTCGGCATCACGCTTCGCGAGCACCTCGGCCTGACTCTTCGCCGCGCGGGCTCCCATGATGAACCCGAGGAACACCCCGACCATCAGCACGCCGGGGATGAAGAGGATGTGCGCGCTCGTCACTGCTGTACCTTACTTGCTGGCCGCATCCAGGTCGCGCTTGAGCTGCGCGATCTCGGTCTTCAAGTCCTGCTGACGCTTCCACAGGAACAGCAGGAAGCCGGCCGCGAGCAACCACAGCGCGCCGTACGCGAGCACGACGTGCTTGCCATCCTTGGCGATACGATGCGCCGCATCGGACTGCATCTGCTTGTAGGAGGCGTCGCGGTCTTCGGCGGCCTTGGTGTCCGCCGCGCTCGACAGCGTGCTGCGCAGATCGTCGAAGCTCGCGATCGCGTCCATGCACGCGCGGCCCGGATCGGTCTTTGCGAGCTGGGCCGTGGAGAGATATCCGCGCGCGGCCCACTGCACGTCGGTGATGAAGCGATCGTCTCCGCCGGGGGGCTTGGCGACGGCTTCCTCGCACGCCTTGCGTGCCTTGCCCGTGTCGGGGGCGGCGGCCTTCTGGTCGCTTGCCGGAGCGGGTGCCGGAGCATCGCTGCCCTGCGCGAACGCCGTCGAGGCAGCGAGACCAAGCGTGAATAGAGCAGCGTGCAGCTTCATCGTGTACCTCACGTCAGGATCCCCGCGTCGAGACCCTTCTCGCGCAGCTCGCGAACTTCGCGCTCTGCCCGCGCACTCTGAATGCGCATGGCCACGAACGCCAGAAACCAGAACAGAAACGTCAGCACGCTCAACCAGAACGTGATGCGCATCGAGCCCGTCAGCGTCGCGACGTTGCCCTTCGCGCCAGGCATCGGGTGGTTGTCTCCACGGTTCACCATGAAGTACACGAACGGGATGCCGAGCGTGCCGAACACGGCGAGGCCGGCGGAGAGCTGAGCACCCGAGGCACCCGCATAGCGGCGGACGATCACGTAGCCGACGAGCACCAGCCACAGGATCAGCGACATGGTCAGCCGGTTCTCCCAGACCCACCAGTGATCCCACGCGGCCTTTGCCCAGATCATGCCCGTCGCGAGGACGGCAGCGCCGAAGTAGACGGCGACCTCGGCCGCAGCGAGGGCGCGGTCATCCCACTTGGTGTTGCGCGTCTTCAGATAGAACAGCGACGAGACGCCGCACATGCCGGTCGCGATGAACAGCATGAACGCGTGCGGCACGTGCCAGTAGAAGATCTTCTGGCTGAAGAACAGCGCCGCGTCGAAGTCGGCGTACGTGATGGCCATGTAGAACGTCGTGCCGAACAGCACGGCGGCGATGACGGTAAGCACGGGGATGGCGCGGTTCATTCGATCACCAGGTCCTCGTAGATCCAGAACGAGAGTACCAGAGCGGCCGCATCGTAGATTCCGAGGAAGCCGAGCCAAAATGTCGCCTTGTCCCAGTCCGGACTTCCCTCGCGCAGCAGGGCGGACGTCGCGCTGGTCCCGGCGGCAAACAGCGGGATGAGGATCGGGTAGAGGATCACGGGCAACAGGACATCGCGCGAGCGGACCTTGAGCAGCATCGCGGCGAAGACGCTTCCGACGATCGAGAACCCGATCGCCCCGCCGACGATCGCGCCGACGAGAATGAGCGGCGACGCGAACAGGTCGGCCTGCAGGAATAGCGCGAGCAGCGGCACGCAGACGACGGCGACGGCGATGATCATCATGGTCGTCGCCATGGCCTTGCCGAGGAACACGGACAGGCGTGGGATGGGCGCGAGGAGCAGCGCGCGCATCGTGTCGTTCTCGCGCTCGCGGTCGAACGCGCGCCCCAGGCCGATCGTTCCCGCGAACGCCATCGCGACCCACAGCATGCCGGGCGCAGCGAGGCGAACCACGTCGGGCTTGTTGCTCGGGAACACGAACGCGTCGATGACGACGATGAGCGCCCCGAAGAACGCCATCGTGTAGAGGATCTCTTTGCTACGCAGCTCGATGCGCAGGTCTTTGGCGGCGACCCGCACGGCGTGGCCCAACATGGACATCAGTTCGCGTGCCGATGGTAGAGGTCTTTGAGCTGCTCGTACGAGTAGCTGCCGCGCTCCTCGAACGCGAGCTGACCACGGCGCAGGATCGCGACGTGATCCGTGCGACCCGCGATCGCCTCGAGGTCGTGTGTGACGACGACGACGATGGCGCCCGTGTCGCGCAGTGAACCGAGGGTCTCGCCGAGCGAGAGCGCGCCGTCGCGATCGAGGCCCGTGAACGGCTCGTCGAGCAGGATGAGCGACGGGTCGACGAGCAGGGCCCGCGCGAGAGCGAGGCGCTGCTGCATGCCGCGCGAGTACGTGCGCGCCGCGCGCTGTCGAGCCTTCTTGTCGAGGCCGACCTTGTCGAGCATCGCTTCGATCGCCGTGTAGCCGCCGTTGATCTCGTAGAGGCCCGCGACAAGCTCGAGGTTCTCGATCGCCGTGAGCTCGCCGTAGCAGAGCGAGGCATGCGCGAGCAGGCCGATCTGGCGGCGCACCTCGAGTCCTTCGACCTGCTTACCGTCGGTGAGGTACTCGACCTTGCCATCGGTCTGCCGGACGAGTGTCGAGACTACGCCGAGCAGCGTCGTCTTGCCGGCACCGTTGTGCCCGAGCAACGCGGTCATCGAGCCAGCGTTGAGCTCGAGGGAGACGCCGGCGAGCGCGCGCTCCGTGCCGTAGCGCTTGATCAGCTTTGTGACTTTGACCTGATCGAGGCGGGGCACGTCGCTAGTTGCCCCAGATGCGCTCGAGCTCGTCGATCAGTTTCTCGCGTTCCTTGCGCTCCTTGGCGTTCAGGTTGCCGCGCTTCTCGAGCGCGACGAGCTCCTCGAGCAGCGTCTCGCGGCGCTTGGCGTCGACGGGCGCGGTCTCGGGGGGCTTCTGCGCGAGCGCGTAGCCGATACCACCGATGAGGATGAGCAGGACGAGGACACCGAGGATGCGCGGCATCCAGATCTTCCAGCTCGCGTCGGACGGGAGGCCGGTCACCGTGACGCTGAACTCCTGCCCCGGATTGATGGTGATGTTCTGGATCACGTACCAGTCGGACGTGGGTGCGAGCGTCCCCTTCTGACCGGGCGGCGTCGTCACGACCTGGCCAGGGTTCTGACGCACGCGGAAGCGCGCCCCCATCGTGCCGAACTTGGAGGGAAACGCGACCGTCGACGTGCCGCCGTCGATCGAGACGTCAAAGCCAAAGCCGAACGCGACGCCACCCGGCGGAATCGGGCGGAGGATGCGATAGCCCTCGCCGGGCGCGACCGCCGCGACGTTCTGGTCCTTCGCGGCAACGACGGGGTGCCGCATGTTCGCGGGGAACGGGATGACGAGGCCGTCGGCATCGCCGCGAACGGGCTCCCAGCCCCAGTTCTGCACCGCGTACTGGCCTTGGACGACGAGCTGCTGATCGTCGACGAATGCGATCGCGTCGAAGATCTGCGGCGTGCGCTTCCAGACGTTGATCTTCTCGAGCACGCCCGCTTCCGGGAACGACTCGAACGGTCGCGAGCGGAACTTCTCGATCCCCGTCTTGGAGGCGACGGAGACCTGCGCGTACATCAGTGCGCCCGTCGGCATATCGAGCGTCGCCTCGAAGCCGCTGCTCTCGGGCCAGTGGGCTTCGACAGCGAGGAGCATGCCGCTCTTGCTGACGTCGATCGGTTGCGACGTGATCGTCGTGCCGCCGACGTCCTTGAGCGTGGTCAGATCGGTGTCGGGCGCGATCGGGGGCACGCCGAAGTGAAACGCGATCTTCACCCCATTGGTCATCGTTGGAGGGACAGTGACCTTGAGCTTACCGTCGGGCCCCGTCACTCCCATCGTGGTGATCGAGTCGTCGGTCGCGCCGTCGATGAACGTGATGAGCACGCCCGGCATCGCGTCCTGTTTCTGTCCCGTGCCGCCGACGAGCGCGACCTCGATCGTGCCGGCCGGCTCCTTGGTCGGCGTGGGCTCGCCCCCCGCTTCGACCTGCGACGGATCCGGCGGACCGGGAATCACGGTCGAGCTCGCGAGCGTCTTGCCGGTCGCGATATCGACGAGGTCGACGACCTGCCCTGCCTGCGCGGCGCCAGCGAGCATGATGCGCGCCTTGCCGGCGGGCACCGTGTTCTTCATCGCCGTGAACTGGTCGTAGTCGTCGACGCCGGGCTCCGTGGCATCGCGCTTGAGCGCCGACAGAACAACGCGCACGCCGTTCTGATTATCAAGCGTCATCGGCTTGGCGATCATGCGGTCGAGCTTGTCGCCGCGATGCAGCGCACCGAACGCGAAGTACGTGGTGCCGCCGCTCTGATCGAGGTTGTCGAACGTCGCGTTGCCCTTCGCGTCCGTCTTGGCCGTCTTCACCGCGATGGTGCCGTCCCACTTGTACGACGCGAGGTGGACCGGTTCGCCGACGGGCGGAGCGTCGTCGTCAGGGCCGGCCTTGCCCATCTTCAAGTTGTTGTAGGTGAGCCGGACGCTGTACTGACCGGGCTGGTTTGTGCCGTCGGGGCGCGGCTCGCCGCTGATCACGCGCGCCTCGGGCATCCCGCCGCCGCCTTGCATGGCAGGCATCGCGCCGGCGCCGCCAGCGAACGGCTTGGTGGAGAGCATCACCTTCACGCCGCCACTCGCCGGCACCGGGAACTCGTCGGACGCGACTTCCTTCTGATCTGCGTCGAGCACCGTCGCTTTGACCTTGGCGCCCGCGGTCAAGCCAGCGAACGTCGCGCGGCCTGTCGCATCCGTGCGTGCCTCGCGCGGCGTGCCGTTCACGGTCAGCGTGACCGCCGTCTCCGTGACTGCCGCCGACATCGTGCCGGCGATGACGCGCACGGTGATGGTGCCCGTTGGCAGGTCACCAGCGGGGAGCGGATGCCCGATCGCCTCGGCCGGCTGCGCGTGTGCGGTTTGAACGAGAGCGACACTCAGAGACGCCGTCGCGATCAGCGCGGCAAACATACTCGTGCGGATCATCGAGCCGCCTCCTTCGCTTCAGGTTCGTCAGGGGCGACCGTCGAGTCGTGCGCCGCGTGCTCCGGCTCGTCTTCGATCTCGGCGACCGCAGCGGTCGCGTTGGGATCGCCTGTCAACACCTTGGCCGCGTCATCCAAGACCTTTTGGGTCGCAGGATCGCGTTGCTTCTTGGACTTCTTGTTCGCCTTGGCCGTCGTCTTGTCGAGCTCGACGCGCGCCTTGATCTCGCGCTCGATCTCCTGACGCTTGCTGAGCGCGGGGGCACCGACGAGGTCCTCGAGCTTGTCGAGCTCCTTGATCACTTCGATCGCACGCAGTCGATACACGGCGATCATCTCGTCTGCGTCCTTCTTGGAGAGCTTGCCCATCTCGCGATCGAACTCCGCTTCCTTGATCGCCTTGAGCAGCGTGCGCTTCTCGCGTTCGAGCTCGCCACGCGCGCCGATCGGGCGGCCCCACGTGGAGTCCGCCCCCTCTTCGTCATCTGGAGCAACGGCCGTCGCACCGACGCGCCACAGCGCGTACACCGTCGAGCACACGGCGAAGAAGCCGATGCACGAGATGATGAGCGGCGCGGTCCAGTAGAAGCGGTTCGCCCACGCGATGAACAGCCAGCCAACCACCAGTACGCCGAAGAACACGCCGCGGCGAATCCACCGCGTCTCGTCAGCGGGCGTGCCCTTGGCAACGACGCGCGCTTCGGGGAGAGCGTCATCGCTGGGCGCAATGTCATCCGCGGCCGATGGAACCTGCGAGTCCGGTACGCCGGCGTCGTTGCGTTTTTCGCGCCGCGCCATCGTTCAGTCGTCCGAGCCAGCGAGCTCGTCATCGAGCTTGTCGGCGTACTTCTCGTCCTCGACGGCCGCCATCGCGACCTTGGTGTTCGCGACGCGAGCGTCCTTGCTGCGCGCGATCCAGCCGCGACCGACGACGAACAGCGTGGTGAGACCACCGATCGCCGCGAGCGTCGGGAACAGCCACGAGAACGAGCTGCGCGGCGTGTTGAGCACTTGCTCGCCGCCGTACTCCTTCACGAAGCCCGCGAGCACGAAGTTGTACGCATTCTGGCGGCCCTCGTCGGTCGCGAGGTCGAAGCGCTTCTTGCCCGTCTTGGAATCCACGGAGTTGATCTGTTCGATCACCTCGCCGCGCAGCTTGGCCGCCGTCTGGCATTTGCAGTCGAAGATGCTCTCGCGCGGACAACCGCAGACGCAGAGCAGCTCCTTCATCGCTTTCTCGGCGGTGCCGCTGTCGGGACGATTCATCGCCGCCCAGCCGACACCGTCCTCTCCCATGCCGCCGCCGGACGGTACGTGCTCAGCACCGCCACCGTTGCCAGCGGGGCCTGTCTCCTGCGCGAACGCTTTGGTCGACACGCCCGCTGTCACGCTGACCGCGAGCAGCAACACGATGCCTATCTCACCCGCCCGCCCCATCCGCGACCGGTTGGACGGTCCCGAGTTGAGCATGTCCACGAGCCCCTGCGGGATCAGACAGATCAGTGTGCCTGCACCGATGATGAAGAACGCGATCCACACCCAACTGATCAGCGGATTGATGAACACCCGGAAGTTCGCGAGGTTGTTGTCGAGGTCGTAGCCCGTCAACACGACGTACACGTCCTCGTCCCACCGCACGTGGATCGCGACCTCGGTCGTCGCCTCCTCGCCACGGCGGTAGTCCCACTTCGCCGGATAGACGGTGCCGAGGCTCTTGCCGTCCTTCCAGATCGAGACCTGCGCCGTGACCATGTCCTTCTGGTCATCGCTCGTGTGGATCAACCGCTCGTAAAGGAAGCGGTAGTCACCGAACGCGAACGCGCTGTCGGTCTGCGGCGGCAGCGCCTTCACCGTGCCGTCATTGTTCCAGCTGAACTGCTTGGAGACGACGGCAGGCACCTGGATGGTGCGATCGACCATGCGCTCGTACGCCTTGCCCGCAAAACCAACGAACGCCACGGCGACGCCGAGGTGGACGATGTAGCCGCCGTACTTGCGCCGCTTGAAGATCAGCAAGCTCACGAACGAGAAGCCGATGCTGCTGCCGGTCTGGCGCGCACGTACGCGGGTCGCGCGGATGAACTCCTGCCCGATCGAACCAGCCGCGAACGCGCACATGCCGAACGCGATGAGAGAGACGGGGGCGTGCAGCGACGTGGAGAACACGTCGGTCAGCACCTTGGACTGCGGCGCGAGCACGAGACACGCGACGATGGCGATCGCGGCGACGGCGGCGGGAGCGACGAACTGCTCGAGCAAGCGCTCGCGCGTGGTGCGGCGCCAGGCGAGCAGCGGCACCGCGCCCGCGAGGAACAACAGCACGAGGCCAAAGACGACCATGTAGCGGTTGAAGAACTCCTTACCGACCGACACGCGCGAGCCGTCGAGCGACTCGCTGATCGTCGGGAACATCGTCGCGAACAGCACGAAGAACGCGCACGCGAGGAGGATCCAGTTGTTCACGAGGAAGCCGAACTCGCGCGACATGAACGACTCGAACTCGTTCTTGCTGCCGAGCTTGTTCCACCGATACGTGATCAGGCCGACCGACACGACGACGATGCAGGCCATGAACACGACAAACTGCAGCGCGAGCACGTTGTCCTCGCCAAACGCGTGGACCGACTGCACGATGCCCGAGCGGGTCATGAACGTGCCGAAGATGGTGAAGAAGAACGTCAGGCAGACGAGGCCGAGGTTCCAGCGCTTCATCATGCCGCGCTGCTCTTGGATGATCGCCGAGTGTAAGAACGCGGTGGCCGTGAACCACGGGATCAACCCGGCGTTCTCGACGGGATCCCACGCCCAGTAGCCACCCCACCCGAGCTCCTCGTACGCCCAGCGACCGCCGAGGATGAGGCCGAGGCTGAGGAAGCCAAAGCAGATGAGCATCCAGGAGCGGACGGAGCCGAGCCAGAGATCGTCGAGGCGTCCCGACGCGAGTGCGCCGATGCCGAACGCGAACGGAATCGTCGCCGCGACGAAGCCCGTGTAGAGGCTCGGCGGGTGGATGACCATCCAGTAGTTCTGCAGCAGCGGGTTCAAGCCCTCGCCGTCAGCGGGAGGCGCGGTGAGCGACGTGGCGAACGGGTTCTTCGTGAAGATGAGGAGCGTCAGGAAGAACACCTGCACGACGAGGATCGTCGCGACGACAAAGCCGATCATGTCGCGGTGGCGCTTGGCGTTGACCACGATCGCGACCGTCGAGAACAGGCCGAGCACGAGCACCCAGAACAGCAGCGAACCGTCGAGGCCGCCCCAGAACGCGGTGACCTTGTACGCCGTCGACATCGCGACGTTGGACGTGTGCGCGACGTACTTGATCGCGAAGTCGTGCGTGACGAACGCGTAGATCATCAGCGCCGACGCGAGGCCGATCAGCGCCGAGAAGCCGTACAGTGAGTAGACCGACGAGTTGACGAGCTTGCGCGACTTGCGCGCGTTACCGGCGATGCCAGCGGCGATGCCCCACGCGCCGATGATGTAGGCGATGAGGAGCGTGATGCTGCCGATGACAGCGATCGGTGAATACGGTGTGGCGGTCACGGGTTCTGACCCGGCTTCGCGTTGGGATCAGCGAGGTTCTTGTTCGCGTTGGCTCCCTCGTACTTCGAGGGGCACTTGGCCATGAGCTCGGTTGCGTCGACGACGTACGGCATATCGCTTTCGATCCTGATCTCGAGGCCCTTGGCCATCGCTTCCATCTGCGCTGCCGGAACGACGTGCCCGGTGGCGACGACCTCCGACTGATCCTTGAACGTGTCGGGCTTGGGTCCCATGTTGAACACGCGGATCTTCTTTCCCTCCTTGTGGAGGACGAACGTACGGATCGTCTCCTGATTGACGACCTTCTCTTTGATGCTGCCGGCGACAACCCAGCCGTGCACCTTCATCTCCTTGTCTTTCCACTGCGAGAGGTCGCTCGCGAGGAGCTGGTCGACCATCTTGTAGTGCTGCGTGCTGGTAGATGCCGACTTCGCGAAGAAGACGACACCGGCCACGATGACTGCGCCGGTGAGGGCGAGCTTTGCGAGCGTGCTTTGCTGCATAGAACCGTCCTTGCGCCCCCGACGCTGATCGGGGAGCGGCATTACCCGGCGTTCGAGGCAACCGTAGCATGCCCGACGTCCATTCCGGGCCTCGTCGATATTCCAACTGTGCGAAAACGCTACTACTGCGACAGCATGCCGCTGACGCGCGGGGTCAGCCGCCCATCGCGATCATGTGCTTCTGCGGGGCCCCGGTTCCGTCCAGGGCAAACGCGTGCCCTGCCCGCTTTCCAGTGACCGAGCCGCCGATGGCCGCGACGAGATCGCTATCGGACCCGCCAGCGCGCAGCACGTCTCGGAGGCTCACGGCGTCGTCGTGGCCCAGGCACGCGTGGAGCGCGCCGGTCGCGGTCAGACGCACGCGATTGCAGTCGTCGCAGAAATGCTCTGTCATCGCGGAGATGATGCCGACCTCGCCGCGCCGCGTTCTCCAGTAGCGAGCCGGCCCGGCGTCCGAAGTGCTCGCGCTCGCCGGGACCAGCGGACCGAACGCTGCTTCGAGCGTCGCGCGGATCTGCGCCGCCGAGAGCTCTGCATCCTCGGCATAGAGCGCCCCCGCGGACATGGGCATGTGCTCGATGAAGCGCGGCATGGCCCCGACGGACCACGCGTATTCGCAGAGCGCGACGAGCTCGCGCTCGTTCTCGCCGCGCAGCGCGACAGCGTTGAGCTTGAGCGCCAGGCCCGCGGCTCGCGCCGCAGCGATCCCGTCGAGAACGGGCGCCAGCTCGCCGCGGCCCGAGAGCCTGCGGAACCGGTCCGGGTCGAGCGTATCGAGCGAGACGTTGACGCCGGACAGGCCCGCCGCCGCCAGCGGAGCCGCGAGCCCGCCGAGCAACGTGCCATTCGTGGTCATCACGACCTGCTCGATCCCGGGGACGGCACGCAACCGGGCGACGAGATCGACGATGCCTCTCCGCACGAGCGGCTCGCCGCCGGTCAACCGAAGCTTGCGGACACCGAGGCGCGCGAACACGCGAACGACCCGTTCGATCTCCTCGAAGGTCAGCACCTCCGCCCGCGGGGCGAACGAGATCTCCGACCCGAGATCTTCCGGCATGCAGTACGAACAGCGAAAATTGCAGCGGTCGGTGACAGAGATGCGGAGATAACGGACGCGTCTCGCGAACGGGTCGACGAGCGGATCTGTCAACGGATTCGCGGGTATCGGCAGCGCTCGCCCATCGGTGACGACAGGGAGATGGAAGCGCGCCACAGCCACGACACACACCATACTCGACAGGACCTCCCCCGGTTAGAAAGTTCCTTGACGGATCGAAGGAAAACCGGCATCTATCCGCGCAAACGAATGCATCACCAGACCACTGAAGTGCCCACCGCAATGAGCGGTATGTGGGTGCTCCTCACGCAGAACGACGGCGAACTGCCGACCCAAGACAGCGACGGCCGCGTGCCCGTCATCGCCCGCGCCGGCAACGACAAGAACTACCTCCTTGTCTTCAAGAACGTGGCGAAGGCTCGCCAGTTCGTGGCCGCGCAGGACCTCTCCGACGTCGAGCCCCGCATGGTGGTTCGCGGCAACCGCGACGACATCGTTCGGATCGCGAAGTCTGCCGGCGTCGTCGGAACGCTCGTCGACTACGATCCGACCTCGCAGCAGAACGCCGCCTTCGGCGCGCTCGCTTGATCCGCTAGGGCGTACGCGCCCTGGTCGTCATCGCTGTCGTGGTCTGATCACGACGGACGCCGTAGGCGCGTCTGCGACGAACCGCTGATCAGCCGCCGACGGCGATGATCTCGTCGACCTCGCCGCGCTTGGCGGCGTTCGAGTTGATCGCGCGCGAGCACTTCACCGTCGAGATC
Source organism: Kofleriaceae bacterium (assembly GCA_036499725.1). Lineage (GTDB taxonomy): Bacteria > Myxococcota_A > Polyangia > Haliangiales > Haliangiaceae > JABFXX01. Next base: position 86,943 of record DASYDE010000064.1, on the reverse strand, counting down.
TTGAAGCCCTTGTAGATCGACCGCACGAACGGCGTGTCGTTGTTCGACAGCATCACCTTCGCGCCTCGGTTGACCAGCATGCGCGCAGTCTCCGCGAGCTCTTCCTGATTGTCGCGACCAAAGCCGTCCACGGAGTAGCTCGTGAAGTTCGACGTCGCGTTGATCGGATCGTACGGCGGATCGAAGTAGACGAAGTCGCCCTTCCCCGCATCGGCGACGGCAGCTCGATAATCGCCCTGGCGCAGCTCCGCGCGCGCGAGCAGCCGCTGCGCATTGTGCAGCGCGTCCGGAACGCAGATCGGAGGATCCGCGTAGCGACCGATCGGGACATTGAAGTCACCGGACCGATTCACGCGCCACAGCCCGTTGAAGCACGTCTTGTTCAAGTAGATGAACGTCGCGGCGCGCTCGGCATCGCTCATCGATTCGTGGAGCTGGTTCCAGCGCTCGCGCGTGGCGTAGTAGTGACGCTCGTCGTGCGCCGCGCGATGGGCTTGCAGCCGCTTCACCACCGACGCCACGTCGCGGCGAACGGCCGTGTACAGCGCGATCAGATCGGCGTTCGCATCAGAGATGACGGAGTCTGTGGGCGCGACGCGGAAGAACAGCGCGAGACCACCGGCGAACGGTTCGTAGTAGCGGTTGAAGCGCTCCGGCATGCGAGAGAGCAGCTCGGGCAACAGCTTCGTCTTGCCACCGACCCACTTGATGATCGGGCTCGCGGGTGCGAGCGGTGTGTGTGAGGGAACGGTGAGAACGCGACGAGCCACCCGGCTCGCCGACACGCGTGACGACATAAAAATAATCGTCGAGCGCGGTGATCAGCGAGTGAATTTTTCCGACGAGCGCGACTGCATTTAGAAAAGCCGATACGTGAGCAGATGAATAAGTCCGCGCCGCGATCGTCCGAGCTCAAATGAAGCCTGTTAGCGTGCCGCGTATGAAAGCTATAGGAACGGTGTTGGTGTTGTTGGCTTCCGCGACCGCCGCGCTCGCGCAGCCCGGTCCGCCCGCAGGTCGCCGCATGCCTCCGCCACCGTCGAGCTCTGACTTCGACGACAAGGGCTGGACGCTTCTCGGCGAGCAGTCGGTCGGCGGTGGCGTCGATCACGACAAGATCAGCGTCGGCCGCGATGACGGCAAGTTCAACAAGCTCACCGTGCGCGTCCTCGACTCGGACCTCGAGATGATCGAGTTCAAGATCACGTTCGCGGACAAGACCACGTACGACCCGAAGGTCAGCCAGTTCTTCAAAGAGGGTCAGCGCACCAAGCAGATCGATCTGCCGCCGAGCGAGTCGGTCATCAAGCAGCTCGACTTCCGCTACCGCAACCTTCCCGGTGGCGGCCGCGCGAAGGTCCAGGTCTACGGCTTCCGCACCGGTGATGCGGGTGGTCCGCCCAAGCCGGCGCCGTTCAACTGGGACTCCAAGGGCTGGACGCAGCTCGGCACGCGCGAAGTCGACGGCCGCACCGACCACGACCGCATCGAGGTCGGCAAGTACGAGGGCAAGTTCAGCAAGATGACGCTCGTCGTGCGCGACTCCGATCTCGAGATGATCGACTTTGGCGTGAAGTTCGCGCGCGGTCCCGAGTGGCACCCGACGGTCTCTCACTTCTTCAAGGAGAACCAGCGCACGCACGTCATCGACTTCCCCGGCGATGACCGCGCGATCAAGTACATCGACTTCAAGTACCGCAACCTCCCCGGTGGCGGACGCGCGAAGGTCGAAGTGTGGGCGTGGCGCACGGACAACGCAGCGCCGACGACCAACAGCGCGACGGCCGCGACCGCCGCGCCGATCGATCTGAGCGGTTGGACGATGCTCGGCGAGCAGAAGGTCAACGGTCGCAAGGCCGACAAGGACAGGATCAAGGTCGGTCGCGACGAGGGTAAGTTCAGCAAGCTGACGATCGTCGTGCTCGACTCGGACCTGCAGCTGATCGACTTCAAGGTGAAGTTCAACCGCGGTCAGGAGTTCAATCCGCAGCTCGGCGACCAGTTCTTCCGCGAGGGTGAGCGGACCCATGTGATCGATCTCCCGGGCGACAAGCGCGTCATCAAGGAGATCGACTTCAAATACAAGAACCTGCCGGGTGGCGGTGACGCCAAGGTCCAGGTCTGGGGGCGTTAGAGCTGTAGCGCCGCGCTAGCGGAGCCGCGTATCCTAGTGAGGTGTCGGGGTTCCGCGTTGCCGTCGGCGTCTTGGTGCTCCTTGCTGCGGGTGGCTGCGAGGACGCGACCGGCGTCGAGATCATCATCCGCGTCGGCGAGACACCGACCAAACAGGTCGAGCTGTTCGTCGGTGAGGATCTCTGCCCTGACACGGAGTGCACGCCGACGTGGACGACCGCGCATGGCTATCCGTTGAACGCGCCGGCGGCGTACACGCACCCGCGCGCGAGAGCGCTGACGGCGGATGTGAAGGACGGCACCGCATCGTTCATCCTGCTCCCCGAACCAGGGCACGAGAGCAAGAGCGTCAACATTGTCGGCGTCGTCGGCTACGACGGCACCGGCTTCGACCACGACAACATCACGGGGGCGTACGTGTTGCAGAGCACCTTCGATGCGCGCGGTCCCCGGCGGTACGACGAGACACTTCTCGCGACGAACGGTCGCGGCGGAGAGAACTTCAACATGACGGGTCTCTTCGTCGACGTCTGGTCGCAACCCGCTCCGATCGCCGGCTCGGCGGACGACGAACCGGAGCGCTGCGTCGCCTTCAGCTCGAGCGCGAACGGACAGCGCGAGGACATCGCGATCGTTCCCGAGGATGACCACGATTGCGATGACCTGATCGCCGAGAGCAAGTGCTACGCGCAGACGCCCGCCCCCGCGGCGGACACGCATTGCATCGACTTCGAAGCCCCGACGAACAGATGCATCTTCGGCGTCCAGACGTGCGACGAGACGACCGGCGCAAACTCGGTATGCAACGGCACGCGCTACCCCACGGACACGGATCAGCGGATCTCGTGCTTTCCAACGGACGCCTGTACGCATATGCCGAACTGCGCCGCCTCCCCGGACACGTGTCGCAACGACATCCTGGCGCTGACCAAGCCGATCACGACGTGCAACGTCGTCTCCGATGGCGAGGCCACGAACCTGTTTTGCCCGAACGACGTCGAAGTGGATGTTCCGCTCGGTACGACGGCTTTCACCGCGAGCAGCTGCTTGGGTGTAACGATGGCGGCGCTCAACGGGAGTGTGCTCGGTCCGTTCGGTACGTCCGTGAGTCTCAGCGGCAACGCGGCCATCACCGTGACTCTCAACGCGAGCGCCACGCTGTGCAGGTTGCAGTTCACCGTGATGGGCAGCGCACAATCGACGAATGTGAACAAGGTCGTCGTGCGCGTCGATCTGACGAACGGCTATGCGCTGTGGATGCCGATCCAGCTCCACTACCAATCGCTGAGCGGCGCCGAGACCTGCACGACCAACCCGACGCATTGCGACCCGCCGGCCACTGACCTGTCTCTACGCAGCTGCCTCACGGGCGGCCCGTAGAACTACGACTGCAGCGTGTCGTACGCGTGGAAGGTCATCGAGAACGTCGCGCGTCCCTCGGACAGGCTGCGTACGCGCGTCGAGTAGCCGAACATGTTGCGGAGCGCGACGAGCGCATTGACGACGCGCTTGGTTCCGCGCGCACTGACGTCCTGCACCTGACCGCGGCGCTGGTTGAGATCGCCGATCACCGCGCCGAGGAACTCCTCGTCGGTGTTCACCTCGACGGCCATGATCGGCTCGAGGCGCGACGGATGCGCGGACATCACGGCCTTGCGGAATGACTCCGCCGCCGCTGCGCGTGACCCGATCTCGCCGTTGGTGCCGTCCTTGAGCGTCACACCGGTCAGCGTCACGGCGACATCCTCGAGCGGATATCCGCCCGGGCCGCTGGAAGCTGCATCGCGAAGACCCTGCATCGCTGCTTCCACGATGTGCGGAGGCAGCAGCGGGTTGGACACGGTCTTCTTGAACTCCATGCCGGCGCCGCGATCGCGCGCGACCACGTGGCACGAGACCTCGCCGTAGATCGCCTTGTCGCTGCCACTGCCTTCGAGCGTGCGCTCGAACACGGCATGACCGTCGCTCTCGCCGAGGATCGTCTCGCGATACACGACCTGCGGCTTGCCGGCCTTGGCCTGCACGCCGTACTCGCGCTTCATGCGGTCGACGATGATCTCGAGGTGGAGCTCACCCATGCCGCGGATGATCGTTTGACCGGTCTCCGCGTCTTCGTTGAAGCGGAACGTCGGATCTTCCTCGGCCATCTTGCCGAGCGCGAAGTCGAGGCGCTCCTTGGCCGCCTGGTTCTCTGCTTCGATCGCCTGCGAGATCACTGGCTCGTACGTATCGATCCGCTCGAGCAGGATCGGCGCCTTGGGATCGCACACGGTGTCACCCGTCGTCGCGTCCTTCAGACCCGCGACAGCCACGATCTCTCCGGCGACCGCCTTGTCGAGCTTCTCGCGCTTGTTGGCGTGCAGCTGGAACAGGCGCGCGATCTTTTCCTTCTTGTTAGTGCGGACGTTGAGCACTTCCGCGCCGGCCTCGACGGTGCCGGAGAACACGCGCATGAAGACGACCTTGCGGCCCTCGTCCATCGCGATCTTGAACGCGAGCGCGCTGAACGGCTCGGAGTTCTTGGGCGAGCGCGTCAGCTTCTCTTCCGTGTTCTTGGGGTCCACCCCCGTGACCGGGGGGACGTCCGCGGGCGACGGGAGGTACGCGATGACCGCGTCGAGCAAACCGTGGATGCCCTTGTTGCGCAGCGCGGTGCCGGCAAGGACGGGGACCATCTTCACGGCGATCGTCGCCTTGCGGATCGCAGCGTCGATCTCGGCGACGGTGATGTCCTGGCCCTCGAGGTACTTCATCGCGATCGCATCGTCTTGATCGGCGATCGCCTGGAGCATCTGGTCGCGCGCATCTGCGGCCGAAGCAGAGAGGTCGCCGGGGATGTCGACGATCTCGGGCGTGTCGGTGACGTCGCCCGTGAACATGTGCGCCTTCATGCGGACCAGATCGATCACGCCGGAGAACTGATCCTCCGCGCCGATCGGCAGCTGGATCGGCACCACGTTCGCGCCGAGGCGCTCCTTGATGTCCGCGACCGCGCCCGGAAACGACGCGCCCACGCGGTCCAGCTTGTTGATGAACGCGAGGCGCGGAACTTTGAACTTGTCGGCCTGGTGCCAGACGGTCTCGGACTGCGGCTGTACACCGGCGACGCCGCAGAACACGACGACCGCGCCGTCCAGGACGCGCAGCGAACGCTCGACCTCGATCGTGAAGTCGACGTGTCCGGGAGTGTCGATGAGATGGATCTCGTGCTTCTTCCACTCGAACGTCGTCGCGGCGGCGGTGATCGTGATGCCGCGCTCGCGCTCCTGCTCCATCCAGTCCATCTCGGTCTCACCGTCGTGGACCTCGCCGACCTTGTGGATCTTGCCCGAGTGGAACAGGAACCGCTCGGAGACCGTGGTCTTGCCAGCGTCGATGTGGGCGACCACGCCGAGGTTCCGAACCATGTCGATCTTCGCCATAAGACGGCAGCGGTATAGCGCAGAATGCTAGCCTCGTCGTATGCGCAGGGTCGTGATCGCGCTCGGGTTTGTCCTCGCCAGCTGGGCGGGGCGCGCCGACGCTGATCCCGATGTGGAAGCAGCGAAGGCGCACTACGCCGCTGGCGAAGCTGCGATGAAGACGGGCGATTTCGACGGCGCGATTCGCGAGTACGGCGTCACGTACGAGCTCTCGGGCGATCCGGTCCTGTGGTTCAAGCTCGGCAGCGCGAACGAGCGCGGCGGGCACTGCGATACTGCGCTCATCTACTATCAGCGCTACGCGGCGACCGGCCCGAGCAAAGAGTTCTTCGCGCTCACGGCGGACCGCATCAAGGCGTGCGGTGGCGAGCCACCGATTCGGCCCAAGAGGCATGTCGCAATCGCCGTGACCAAGTCCACGCCCAAGGCGCCCACGAAGGTCCGGCCGACCGGTCCGCACGATCGCGCCGCGTGGATCCTGATCGGTACCGGCACCGCGCTCCTCACGGTCGGAGCGATCGCCGCCTACTCCGCGAACGCATCGGAGCAGGACATCAAGGACCTGTGCGCCGGGTGCGGCACGGGACTCGAGGATCCGATGGGAACCATCCCGGAGTTCAACGCCAAGAATAAAGCGGAGTACCAAGCGCTACTCGATCAGGGGCACCGCTACGAGCACCTCTCGTGGGTCTCGTTCGGGTTGGGCGCTGGATGCGGCATCGCGGCCGCCGTTCTCCTGTACACGGCGCATCACGAGGACGACGAGGAGGATCGCTTGAGCATCGCGCCGTCGATCTCGCCGACCGGTGCCGGCGTCCAGGCGCTCGTGCACTTCTGAGGCACTAGCAATCGAGTAGCCGCCTGTCGCGCATCGCCTCGCTCCTGTTCACCGCTTGCGCAGCAAGCCCGGATGACAGCGGGATCCCCTCTGGAGAGCAGCAGATCGGCCTGCATCCCGACGGTAAGGCAGACGGCGGTGAGAGCTGCGACTTCTCCACCGTAGAGGGTCTCTACAACGCCTTCGGGTACAAGACGATCGAGCACGCTAACGGCTCGCAGAGCTACCATCGGCATGCAGTGGCAGAGCGTCACCTTGCTGAGCAATGGCGACGAAGCGAACGTCACGCTGTACCTGCTCCCCGAGGCGCGCGTGATCATCGACTACACCGAGCTCCATCGCATCGACGCGTCGAGCTCGCCGACGCAGCTCACCGAAGGCAGCTCCTGCGCGGCGGGCCTCAAGCTCTCGTTCACAGACAACCTGATGACGTCAGGTCTCGTGGGCAACACCGCGTCGATCTACGTCGGCACGTCGACGGCGTGGGTTGCTGACCCCGACCACCTCGATCAGATTCCGAACGCGGACGGCCGCGCGTACATCACGCAAGAGATCGCGGACGGGACCATCAAGGTCATCCACCGCCAGTAGCGACTACGACTGGCCGGGAATGAACGGCTTGGACGCCGTATCCGACGACGTCGGGATGAAGTCGAGGAGCTTGAGCTCGCCATCGGCCCAGCGCGCGATGTCCTTGTCGCTGGCCGACAGGTTCCGCGCCTTCATTACCTCCTCGAGCATCGACTCGAACGCGACGCAATCGGACGGACGCTTCTCGCGCTCGAACGCCATGGCACCGAGCACGATCTTATTGAGCTCGGGCGGCAGCGCCGCGTTGAGATCGGTGAGCGGCGGGAGGTGCGGCCACTTCTCGACGCCGAGATGCGCGAGAGCAGCGAGGTCGAGGTTCACGGCGTGGCCGGTGAGGATCTCGTACGCGACCGCGGCCGACGCGTAGACATCGGCGCGCACGTCGACCTGCTCGCCGACGCGCTGCTCGGGCGCCATCATCGACGGCGTTCCCTTGGTCTCACCGAACGCGGTCATGTGGCTCTGCGTCGCGGCCTTTGCGATACCGAAGTCGACGACCTTCACCCCGCCCTGCTTGGAGATGAGGACGTTCGCCGCTTTGACGTCGCGATGAATGATGCCGAGCGCAGTGCCGTCGGGACCGATCGCGGTGTGAGCGGCGTTGAGGCCGTCACACATGCGACACAGGATGCCGAGCGCGACGTTCGTCGGCACGGGGCGCTTGCCCTGGCGCGCGCTGATCAACAGGCGCTCGAGATCGACGCCTTCGACGTACTCCATCACGATCCCGTAGTCGTCACCGATGCGCGGCAGGTCGAGGATCTGCACGACGTTGGGGTGCTGGATGCGCGCAGCGAGCCGCGCTTCGTCGAGAAAGTGATCGACGGCCTTCTGATTGCGCGCGAGATGCGAGTGCATGAGCTTGAGCGCGACGAGCTTTTCGAAGCCAGCTTCGCCCTTGGACTGACAGAGGTAGACGTCCGCCATGCCGCCCGAGCCGAGACGGCGCACGACCTGCCAGCGACCGATCAGCGCGCCCGGTCCGATATTCGCCGGGTTGATCGGCGGCCCCGTCATCGACGGAGCCCCCGTGAGCGACGGCGTCCCCTGCGCCAGGTAGCCCGACCCTTGCGTGCGCCCGATGCTGCTCGTCGCGCTCGGGGGAATCGCCGCACCCGGCATCGTCGAGCCCGGCGCTGGCACGCTTGCGGCGCCCTTGTCCTTGCCGCTCATCAGACCGATCAAGAAGAAGATCAACCCGAGCCCCGCGACCGCGGCACCGGCACCGATGACCGGCAGCGGCATCCCGCCCTGCATCGGCGGCTCCATCGCAACGAGCTGTGCTTCCGGAAGCGAGGGCACGGGCTCGCCGACCTGCTTGGTGTTTGGCGGGAACGCGCCCGGAGTTCCGAACGCGCGCTCCTTGCCACCGAGCACGACCTTGCCGCTGAGGTTCGCGGCCGTGAGGCGCTCGAACGACGGCTTGAGATCGAGCGGCTTGGAGACGCTGACGTAACCCATGACGGTCTTCGCGAGGGTGGGATCCGACGGCGTCACCGTTGTCGTTGTCGTGATGTACAGCTTGTCGTCGACGAGCTCCGCGAACGCGCCGGGCTTCCCCATGTAGGACGTGCGCAACGCTTTGTCGGGAATCGTGACGAGCGTGACCGGCGGTTTGCCCTCGCCACCGAGCTGACCGAGCTCGATCACCTCGTCGCCCTCGGGCTTGAACGCGAGCTCGCGGCCGATCTGATCGACGACGGTGCCGCGGTCGGTGCCGATGGTCGCCGCGACGACGTTCACCTGGCCGAGCGTCTTCGCGCGCTGATCGACGGACGCGCGCGCGGCCTTGATGTCACCGTCGAGGTTCGCGACGGCCGTCGCCATGGCCGTGGTCTGCATCTGCGACATGCCGCCGACGGCTTTGCGCGTGATGCCGTAGCCGAGCGCACCGCCGCCAGCGAGAACGAGGATCGCGCCTGCCGCGACGAGGCCTTTACCCACGCTTCGCTCCAAACTTGTCGGGCTGCGTCCCCGTCGGCGCATCGCCCGACACGCCGACGTTGATCTCGTTCTTGCCCGGCTTGATCGTGATCTCCTGCGTGATCGGTGCCTTGCTCTTCTCGCTCCACGCCTTGAGGCGGTACTTGCCAGGCGCGAGGCGGCGGAACGAGAACGCTCCGGTGCCATCGGTGATCACGTAGCTCGGCGCAGATACCACGGCGATATATGCGCTCATGTTCGCGTGGAGGTTACAGCCGAGGCGAACAATGCCCTCTTTGGTGAACTGATACTCGCGCGCCTCGCCGACCTTGTAGATGCCGAGGTCGAACGGGGCCGTCGGCGACGTGGAGAACACGTTGTGGAACACCGTGTCGAAGTTGGGGAACGAGATGGTCGACCCGACGGACACGGCGGTGATGTGCGGAAGGAACTCACGACCGCGCTGCTCGACGACACTGCGCTTGGGCTGGCGCGCCTTGGCCTTGCCCGAGAGCGGCTCGAGCGTGACGAGACCGAATGCGTTGGACGCGGCCTTGCCGTCGATCTGGATCGTGCCCGCGAGCGTTCCGACCTTGGGCGGCGGCGGCACGTGGGCGGCCTCGTCGTCGTCCTCGGAATTGCCGCTCACCTTGGGTTGCGGGGGCGCCTTGGGATCGACCTTGATCGTCGGCGTGGTGATGCGCGGTGGCGCGCCCTCACGGAAGATCGGCGCGACCTTCGCGACTGCATCCACACCGACGAGGATCTCGCCTGTCGAGAACAGCTGCTCCGCGAGGTTCCGATTGCCGTCGTCGTACGACTTGCCGGCTTTCAGCAGCTGGTCGGCCGCCTCTTTGAACTGCGTGGCGCGCTCGGCGACCTTCTTGGAGTCCGGCGTGCCGCCATCTGCGAACATCGGCGCGAGCGACGCGACCGCATCGGCGCCGACGAGGACTTGCGCAGAAGAGAAGAACTGCTTCGCGAGCGTCGCGTTCTTTTCGTCGATCGCTTTGGCGCTCTTGCTAAGCTGCTCGCTCGCTTCTTTGAACTGCGAGATGCGCTCCGTGACCGGCGCCAGCTTCTCGGAGAGCTTCACGTCCGCGGCCGGCTTGGGCGCGTCGTAGCCGGCCGTCGGGCTGGGCTTGGAGCCGGTGTCGGTGCCGTTCTTTTTGGGGGCTGCCGAACAGGCGGCGAGCGCGAGCAATCCAAGGCTTACGGTCCGGAGCACCATCGCCGGGAATTGTACGCCCCACGCACGAGAAGGGATCAATTTCAGCGGTGTTGTTAAGCGATCAAGGGGGGTTGCCTAGGCGCCCAACCAGCCTCACGATGCGCCGCATCATGGTGTTTGGCCTGTTCTCCAAGGAAAAAGCGCTCCAGAAGACGATCGAGCGCGCGACCAACAAGCTGTCGCAGCAGCCCGATCGGTGGGGTGCACTGGAGAAGCTCAAGGAAGACGGCACGGACGCAGCCCTCGTTGGTCTGTGCAAGCGCTGGAGCATCACCAGCATGAAGGGCGTCGAGGACGAGCAGGAGAAGAACTGGGTCGTCGACGTGATGGTCTCGAACGGTAGTGGATCGCTCAAGCCGCTCACGCAGTACATGAAGAGCGCCGAGCACCTCGCGTTCCCGCTCCGCGCGCTCGAGCGCATCGGTAACCATGATCAAATCATGGAGGCGGTCGACGCTCTGTTCGCGAGCGAGACGCCGGGCTACGTCCGCATGCCGGAGCGCCGCATCGACCTGATCCGCTGGTTCTCCGAGTGGAAGGGCGCCACCGACGAGGAGCGCGTCTCGCGCCTGTCGCCGTACGTGACGGACTTCGACGAGAACTCTCGCTTCAGCGCGATCGAAGGCCTGCAGAATAGCCCGCCCGATCAGATCGCGGCTCCGTTGATCGCCGCCCTCCTCCGCCCCGAAGAAGAATCGGGTCGCATCAAGCGCACGATCGTCGAGGTGCTCGCCAAGACGAAGGCGCCGCTCGGCGATCACGCCGACGCAGTCGCAGGAATGCTCCGGGGTCCGCTGACCGAGTTCAAGGTCGATGGCGGCATCGTGAAGAAGCGCTGACTCGCAGCGCGACCAGCGGGTTGGTGCGAGAATGGCGGGATGATCGGGCGCACCGTCGCGTGCTTCGTGCTCGCGTGCGCGCTCGGTGCCTGCGGATTCTCGGAGGATCCGACGCCGCCCGATTGGACTCGGGTGGTGGCGGGCGAAGGCTACACGTGCGCGATCACCGGCGATGGCACGATCAAGTGCTCGGGCGATAATCAGTACGGCCAGCTGGGCGCCGGTGACGACGTGCGCGAAGCGACGGCGTTCACGAACTACGATCCCGCGACGTACACCCAGCTCGCGGGTGGTCGCTATCACGTGTGCGGGCTCCGCGCCGATGCGTCGCTGTGGTGCTGGGGCCGCAACGTCGAGGGCGAGCTCGGCGTCGCGACCGAGACGACGCTGCAGAGGACGGCGATCCAGGTGCCCGGTCGCTGGATCGACGTCGCCGCGGGCGCGACGCACACGTGCGCCATCACCGACGGCCACGAGCTCGAATGCTGGGGCGACAACACGTACGGCAACCTCGGCGACGGCACGACGAATTCGTCGAAGACACCGGTCATGATCGGCGCCGCGTGGAAGTCCGTCGTCGCCGGCTACTACTCGAGTTGCGGCATCAAGGACGATGGCACCACGTGGTGCTGGGGTCTCAACACGTACGGCGCCGTCGGCGACGGCACGACGATCAATCGGTCGGCGCCCGTGCAGGTGGACGAGACGTTCACGTCGCTCTCGCTCGCCTGGCTGCATGCGTGCGGCGTGCGCGCCGACGGACACCTTCGCTGCTGGGGCTACAACGGTAACGGTCAGCTCGGCGACGGCAACGTCGTGCCGCGCTCGACGCCGCGCGCGGTCGGTCTCGACGATGCGGGCTGGATCAAGGTCTCGGCGGGCGTCCGCTCGACGTGCGGCGTCCGCGTCGACGGAACGCTGTCGTGCTGGGGCGCCGATGACGTCGGACAGATCGGAACATCGACGGCGATGAGCGCGGTGAACACGACGCCGCACGACACGCCCGTGACGCAGGTGACGGACGTCGCGCTCGGCGGTGGTCACACGTGCGCGCTCGCGACGGGCGGTACGGAGATGGTGTGCGGTGGCTCCAACGGCTTTGGTCAGCTCGGCGACGACAAGGGTGGAAGCGCCCTCGCGCCGCTGATGCTCGACGGAACATGGGACCACCTCGTGGCCGCCGGATCGACCTCCACGTGCGCGCGCCGCGACGACGGCAGCCTGTGGTGCTGGGGCAACAACACGTACGGCCAGCTCGGCACGGACGACTCGATGTCGCGACAGCTGCCGTTCCAGATCGCGACGGGCGAACATCGCGGCATCGCGGTCGGTGCGCTGCACACGTGCGAGCTGCGCGGCACGCAGGTCTGGTGCTGGGGCTACAACGTGGAGTACGCGGCGGGCGACCCGAGCGGAGGGACGCGCGCGCCGACGCTCGTTGCGTCGGTGACCGCGACGCAGCTCAGCGCGAGGTACCACACGTGCGCGATCCCAGCGACGCAGGACGGCCTGCAGTGCTGGGGACGCAACTCCAGCGGCCAGCTCGGGCGCGGCGACAGCGCGACGCACACGGACATCACCGTGATCAACGGCGGCACCACCTTCTCGAGCATCGCGACCGGCATCGCTCACACGTGCGCGACGACGGCGGCGACCGGGCTCTCGTGCTGGGGCGATAACGCGTACGGCGAGCTCGGCAACGGCACCAACACGGCATCGGCGACGGCCGTCCCTCTCGCGACAACGGGGTGGAGCATCGTCGCGGCCGGTGCGCTGCACACGTGCGGCATCCGCAACGGCGGCATGTACTGCTGGGGCTACAACGCGGCCGGCCAGGTCGGCGATGGCACGCTGATGGCGCAGAACGCGCCGATCGCCGTCGGCGCCGAGACGACGTGGGCATACGTCAGCGCGGGCTACATCCACACGTGCGCCACGAAGCTCGACCACACCCTATGGTGCTGGGGCTCCAACGTGCGCGGCCAGCTCGGCAACGGCGGCGGCAAGGACCAGGGGGCGCCCGTGCAGGTCGGTGGAGCGGACTGGGATCTCGTCGCGGCCGGCGACTACCACACCTGCGCCACGAAGCTCGACGGGACGCTCTGGTGTTGGGGTGCGAATGACTCGGGGCAGATCGGCGACGGCACCGCATGGCATGCGGGGTGGATCGCGCGCTGATTCCACGGTACACGGACCACCCAGATGCCTCGTCGTACGGATCTGGAGTCAGTTCTCATCATTGGTTCTGGTCCGATCGTGATCGGCCAGGCCTGCGAGTTCGACTACTCGGGGACGCAGGCGTGTAAAGCGCTGCGGGAAGAGGGACTCAAGGTCATCCTCATCAACTCCAACCCGGCGACGATCATGACCGATCCGGAGCTCGCCGACGCGACGTACGTCGAGCCGCTCACGGTCGAGGTGCTCGACAAGGTCCTCGCGAAGGAGAAGCCGAGCGCGATCCTCCCGACAATGGGCGGGCAGACGGCGCTCAACCTCGCGATCGCCGCGCACAAGGCGGGCCTGTTCGAGAAGCACGGTGTGGAGCTGCTCGGCGCGAGCATCAAGTCGATCGAGATGGCCGAGGATCGCGAGCTGTTCAAGCAAGCGATGGCGCGCATCGGCCTGTCGTGCCCCAAGTCGGTCCTCGTCACGTCCGTCGAGGAAGCGCGCGCGTGCCTCGACGAGATCGGGTTCCCCGCGATCCTACGTCCGAGCTTCACGCTCGGTGGAAGCGGCGGCGGTATCGCCTACAACCGCAGCGAGTTCGATCGCATGGTGCAGTTCGCGCTCGACATGTCGCCGGTGCACTCGCTCCTCATCGAGGAGAGCGTGCTCGGGTGGAAGGAGTTCGAGCTGGAGGTCGTGCGCGACTCCAAGGACAACGCGGTCATCGTCTGCTCGATCGAGAACCTCGATCCGATGGGCGTACACACCGGTGACTCCATCACCGTCGCGCCGGCGATGACGCTGACCGACAAGGAGTACCAACGGATGCGCGATGCCTCGATCGCGATCATGCGCGAGATCGGCGTCACGACGGGTGGCTCCAACGTGCAGTACGCGGTCGATCCTGCGACGGGCCGCATGCTCGTCATCGAGATGAACCCGCGCGTCTCGCGAAGCTCTGCTCTCGCGTCCAAGGCGACGGGCTTCCCGATCGCGAAGATCGCGGCGAAGCTCGCCATCGGCTACACGCTCGACGAGCTGAACAACGACATCACGCGCGTCACACCCGCGTCGTTCGAACCGACCATCGACTATGTCGTCGTGAAGTGGCCGCGCTTCGCGTTCGAGAAGTTCCCCGGCGCGAAGCCGTTGCTCGGCCCGCAGATGAAGTCCGTCGGCGAAGCGATGGCGATCGGTCGCACGTTCCAGGAAGCGCTCGGCAAGGCGATCCGCTCGCTCGAGACGGGACGCGCAGGCTTCGATCTCCCGATGGAAGCGCAGGGCGATGACCTCGCCGCGATCGAGCGCGCGATCAGCCTGATGACGCCGAACCGGTTGTTCCAGGTCGCGCGCGGGTTCCAGCTCGGCTTGACGCTCGAGCGCGCACACGAGCTGACGCGCATCGATCCGTGGTTCCTGCATCACGTCCACGCGATCGCGATGAAGGAAGTCGAGCTCGGCAAGAAGTCCCTGACGTCGCTCACCAAGGACGAGCTGCGCCGCTACAAGCGAATGGGTATGAGCGATCGCCGGATCGCCGCGCTCACCAACACGACCGAGGCCGAGGTCCGGCAGCTGAGGCATCGCTACAGCGTGCGCCCCGTCTACAAGCGCGTGGACACGTGCGCGGCCGAGTACGAATCGCACACGCCGTACATGTACTCGACGTACGAGGAGGAGTGCGAGTCGCGACCGACCGACAAGAAGAAGGTCATCATCCTCGGCGGCGGCCCCAACCGCATCGGCCAGGGCATCGAGTTCGACTACTGCTGCGTGCACGCGGCGATGGCTCTCAAGGAAGAGGGCATCGAGTCGATCATGATCAACTGCAACCCCGAGACGGTGTCGACGGACTACGACACGTCGGATCGGTTGTACTTCGAGCCGCTCACACTCGAGGACGTGCTCGAGATCTGTGACCTCGAGAAGCCGTGGGGCGTGATCGTGCAGTTCGGTGGCCAGACGCCGCTCAAGCTCGCCGTCGCGCTCGCGCAAGCGGGAGTTCCGATCCTCGGTACGACCGCCGACGCGATCGATCGCGCAGAGGATCGCGAGCGCTTCGGTGACGTGCTCGTCAAGCTGCAGCTGCGCGCGCCGCGCTGGGGCATCGCCCGCACGCTCGACGAGGCCCGCGCTCGCGCGAACCACATCGGCTTCCCGGTCATGGTGCGCCCGAGCTACGTGCTCGGCGGTCGCGCGATGGAGCGCATCTACGACGCGCGCGGCCTGGAGGATTACTTCGCACGCGTCATCACGCCCGGCGCGGGAACGCTGACCAAGGCGCGCGGTGGTGCCGGCCAGGATGAAGGCGCGACCGTCGGCTTCCCGCTGCTCATCGATCAGTTCCTGGCCGACGCGGTCGAGCTCGACGTCGACGTCGTCGCGGATAAAACTGGCGCCGTCATCGTCGGTGGCGTGATGGAGCACATCGAGGAGGCCGGCATTCACTCCGGTGACTCCGCGTGCGCCCTGCCGCCCTACTCGCTCCCCGCCGACATCATCGACGAGGTGAAGCGCCAGGCGCGCATGCTCGCGACCGAGCTCGGCGTCGTCGGTCTGATGAACACGCAGTTCGCGATCGCGGGCGGCGAGGTCTACATCATCGAAGTGAACCCGCGCGCCTCGCGCACCGTGCCGTTTGTCTCCAAGGCCATCGGCAAACCGCTCGCGAAGATCGCGGCCAAGGTCATGGCCGGCAAGTCGCTCGCCGAGCAGGGCGCGTTCCCGAACGGCGAAGTCGAGCCGAGCCACGTCTCGGTCAAAGAGGTCGTGTTCCCGTTCCTCAAGTTCGAGGGCGTCGACACGATCCTCGGCCCCGAGATGCGCTCGACCGGCGAGGTCATGGGCATCGACACGACGTTCGCGCGCGCGTTCATGAAGAGCTGGATCGCGGCCGGCGGCAAGCTACCGACGGAAGGGACAGCGTTCCTCTCGGTGCGCGAGGCCGATAAACCCGCCGCCGTCGAGATCGCGCGCCGCTTGAAGAGCCTCGGGTTCAAGCTCGCTGCGACACACGGCACGGCCGCCTACCTCGCGAAGCACGGCCTCGAGGTCACGGGCATGAACAAGGTGCTCGAGGGCCGTCCGCACTGCGTCGACGCGATGGACAACCACGAGATCCAGCTCGTCATCAACACGACGGAAGGCGCGCAGGCGATCCTGGACTCGGTGTCGCTGCGCCGCGCCGCGCTGATGAACAACATCGCGTACCAGACGACGCTGCGCGGTGCCAAAGCGGCACTCGAAGCCATTGCGGTCGCGAAGCGTGGTGACCTGCGCGTCGCCCCGCTGCAGGCGTACGCGAAGACCTAGCTCTGTCGTGGGTGGCATCCTGTCCTCAGCGAGTGGCCTGTAGACCATCCCTGCCCGGCGACGCATCGCGAGTGTCGTGGCACCGTCGCGCATCGTCGACGCGAAGACGTCGCTCTACGCCGGCTTCGCGCCCCAGGAGCGGCGCGGCATCGTTACGTGCGGGGCATGGTTCACGATACGATCAGGTACGACTCGCTCAGCACGCAAGAGATCCGTCGCGTGATGACGCTGTACAAAGCCCAGCTCGCGCGCTGCTACACGCAGGCCGTCGAATACAGCGGCGGTCCCGACGGAACGGTGAACCTCCACTTCTTCGTCGATCGCAGCGGCGCGGTCGCATCTGTCGAGACGAGCGGCGACCTAGGTGACGAGCGCGTCTCGAGCTGCCTCGCTGGCGTCATGAAGAGCATCTCGTTCCGCTCCTCGGATACGGCGGTCCAGGTGAACTACCCGCTGCACTTTCACCTCGATCGCAACTAGCGCACGTCGACGTCTTCGGTCGTCACGCCATCGAGCGTCGCGAGCAACTCGCGATACCAGCGCACCGTCGCGCTCGTCCGATCCGGAAGCGCGCGCGTGCCCCACACGACGGTCACCGTCGTCTGCGTACCATCGTGCGTCTTGGTCCGCTGCGCATCTTTCACCGGCGTACCGGTCGGTCCCTGCGCGTCGTAGACACAGAGCAAGCCGCTCGCGTCGATCACCTGGCCGCTCGGGTTGAACACGTACGAGGTCTCTTTGGGCGCGACCTTCACCGTGAGCGCGCCGTCGACCTTGTCGAGATCGACGAGCGAGATCGGCAGGCCGGAGTGCAGCGAGACGACGTTGCAGGCATCGACGCCTGCGTTGATCGTCGGAAAGCGCCCGTCCGCGATCGCCGCCGTCAGGTACTCCGGTGCCGGCTTGCTCCGACCGCTCGGCTTGAAGCCGCCGTGGCGCAGCAAGTCGCGGATGGCCGCCTTGACCTGCTCGGACGTACCCAGGGGAGCGGCCACCCCGGGAGCCGCGAGAGCGCGGATCGCCTCGGATGCGGCGATCTCGCCAAGCGGACGCGGAAATCTCGTCACGAAGGCTCCGACGTCGAGGATCGGATGTGGTTCGACCATCAGTACGAGCGGCGGCACCGGCGGCATTCAACCACGGCGCGACGCGATATGCTCCGTCTGTGTCGGTGGGACGCCTCGGTCGCTACGAGCTGATCACAGAGATCGGCCGGGGAGGTATGGCCGAAGTACAGCTCGCGCTCCAACGCGGGCCCGCTGGCTTCGAGAAGCTCGTCGTCGTCAAGCTCGTCCACGGCCACCTCGCGACGCAGAAGACGTTCGTCGACATGCTGCTCGAGGAAGCGCGCATGGCCGCGCTCGTGAAGCATCCGAACGTCGTCGACATCTATGACCTCGGCGAAGCAGAGGGTCGCTACTTCATCGCGATGGAGTACCTCGAGGGCGAGCCGCTCCTTGCCGTGCTGCGCGCGGGACGCGAAGGTCAGCGCCTCGACGTGATGTCGACCGCACGGCTGATCGCCGACACCGCCGAAGGCCTCGAGGCTGCGCACGAGCTGCGCACGCTCGCCGGTGAGCACATCGAGCTCGTCCACCACGACGTCTCGCTCGGCAACATCGTCGCTCTCTACAACGGCATGGTGAAGCTCGTCGATTTTGGCGTCGCAAAGGCGACCCAGTCCGCGGGCAAGCAGATGCGCGTGCAGGGCAAGTTCAGCTACATGGCGCCCGAGAAGCTGCAGGGCTTCGCCGGCGATCGTCGCAGCGATATCTGGTCGCTCGGCTGCGTGCTCTGGGAGGCGCTCACGCTGCGCCGCTTGTTCAAGGGCGGCAACGACGAGGACACGATGCGCCAGGTCCTCGAAGTGAGGATCGCGCTGCCGTCGCAAGTGAACCCCGAGGTCCCGACGATCTTCGACGCGATCGTGATGAAGGCGCTCGCGCGCGATCCCAAGGACCGCTACGCGACGGCGAAAGAGATGGCGGTCGCTCTCGAGGACGTTCTCACCGAGCACAAGTACGGCGGCAAGAACGACATCATCGCGAAGTACATGCAGTCCACGTTCGCGTCGCACATCGATGCGCGCAAGAAGCTGCTGCAAGAGGTCGCGAGCAAGGGCCGCGCGTCCGCCGACGTGCTCGAAGCCGCATTCGACGATCCGCTCACACAGGGCACGCCGGGAACCGCGACGCCCGCTGGCGACTTCAGCGTGAAGTTCGTCCAGAGCGGTGAAATCCCGCTGCCGCGCAGGGACAACTCGCCGCCGCCGCAGTCTCCGCAAGCGCGCCGCGTCGCGCGCGCGAGTGGTCAGTACCTCTCACAGCCCACCACGGATCCATCCCAACCGCTCGCCGCGGTGCCGCAGGTCCGCGAGCGCACGCCGTCGGCGCCACCCGCGTTCTACGAGCGCCCGCTCACGGGCGGAGGCACGAGCTCGCACACGGGCATGCGCGCGCAGACCAAGAAGCGCCTCCTGCTCGGTGGCG
The DNA here is from genome assembly GCA_036499725.1 of Kofleriaceae bacterium. Taxonomy (GTDB): domain Bacteria; phylum Myxococcota_A; class Polyangia; order Haliangiales; family Haliangiaceae; genus JABFXX01. The sequence continues at coordinate 67,999 of DASYDE010000064.1, read as the reverse complement.
TCGCAGCAGCGGTCTTGCTGCTCGTCGTTCTCGTTGTCGCGAGAGGTGGCGATGCGCCGCCGAAGAAGCCCGTCGTCGCCGCGAGCACGGTGGGGATGATTCCGCCGAAGCCTCCGACGTCGCCTCCCACGCAACCCGCCGTTGCGGTCGACGCAGCCGTTGCCGTCGTGGAGATCGATGCTGCCGAGGCAGTGCCGACGGAGACGCCGATCGAGCCGGGCTCCGATGCACCGACGACGCACGTCGCGAAGACTCCGACGACAGCCGCCATCACCAAAGCAGCCGCCGACGCGCTGTTCAAGACCGGCATGCAGCAGTACGTGCGCGGCGACGTGAAGCCGTCCGTCGCGACGTTCCGCAAGGCACTCCAGGCAGATCCAAACTACGGCCCCGCGTGGCGCGCTCTCGGTCTGGCGAACGAGAAGCTCGGCGAATGGGGGCAGGCCAAGACCGCGTTCCAGAAGTACTTGCAGGTGGCACCAAACGCCGCCGATGCTGGTCAGATCCGCGATAGAATCAAAAACTTGTGAGAACGCTCCTCGGAGCTGTACTCGTTGCCGGGTGGTTAGGTGCAGTCGCGTCAGCGGCTCCGCGTAGCGTTCTCGTGTTGCCGCTCGACGGAAATATCGATGCGTCGCTGCGCCAAAAGCTCAACGCCGAGGTCGTGCGCCTCGCGAAGACGTTGCCCGGCACGGTGAACATTGCCGACACCACGTTCGAGGAGACCGCGGCTGCTGTTGGCTGCGAGGCGACCGCCCCCACCTGCGGAGAGACCGTCCGCAGCACGCTCGGTGTCGACGAGATCGTGTACGGCCGAGCGACGACGGATGGCTCGCGAACCGATCTTGTCGTGTATCGGGTCCGCATCAAGACAGCACCGCACTCCGCGCGCGCCTCGCTCGAGTCGGACGATGCAGAGTCCGCAGAGCCCGCGCTGCGAGAGCTGTTCGATGCCAAGTCGCCGACACATCAGGCACCGCCACCCGCGAAAGAACCTCCGCAAACCGCCGCTGTTCCCGTCGAGGACAACGCCTCACCGCCACCCCCGCCCGCCGAGGGGGGCAGCCACCCTCGCCGCACGCGCGGCATCATCATCACGGCCGCCGGTGGAGGTGCGCTCGCTGTCGGCGTGGGCCTCTGGCTCTCCGCGCACGGAGATCAGGGCGACATCGACGCCGCGAATCCGCAGACCGCCGACGACTTTCGCGCCCTGCACTCCAAAGAGGACCGCGCACAGCGCAACGCGATCTTCGGAGACGTACTGGTCGGTGTCGGCGCTGGTCTCGCGACGTGGGGCATCATCACCATCGTCCGCAGCCACGCGGAATCCAACGTCGTCATCGCACCGAGTGTGTCCTCATCCACCGCTGGGGTGATCCTGGAGGGCTCGTGGTGACTCGCTCGCTCCTGCTCGGCGCCGTCATCGGCATCGCGATCTACTCGGCGTGTTCGGTCGATCGAAAGACGTCCGACTACGCGTGCACCACCGACGCGCAGTGCACGCACTTCTCGCCCGCGCGTCACTGCGATACCGACGTCGGCGACTGCGTGCTCGGCGCGGGCAGTGGTTCGGGCTCGAACGACCAATGCCCCGCCTTCTGCAACGCCGGCTGCGACGCGAGCACGCACGAGTGCACCGCGACCTGCACGCAGAACACCGATTGCTCCGACATCTCCTGCCCTGCCGGTTGGACCTGCACGTTCACCTGCCAGGGCAACGGCGCGTGCGACACCATCAAGTGCGAAGGCGACGCGAACTGCACGTTCACCTGCCAAGGGACGTTCGCGTGTAGCGACCTCACGTGCGGTACCGGCTCGTGCAACGTCACCTGCGCGTCCAACAACGCGTGCGACACGATCGACTGCAGTGACTCGTGCAGCTGCAACGTGACCTGCGCCAACGGCGCCGCGTGCAACACCATCGACTGTCCAAACGACACCTGCCGCCTACAAAACGGCTGCAGCTCGGCCCAGGCCGGCTGCCCCACGACCTGCCAATAGGCCCTCGCCACCGCTGGGTTGGCTTGCAGCGCCCCCGGCTCCGGAGTACGAATAGCGGCTGCCATGGCCGACAAGTTTCCGATGACTCCTGCGGGGTTCGCCTCGATGAAGGCGCACCTCAAGAGGTTGAAGGACGTCGAGCGCCCGGCCAACAGCCGCGCCATCGAGATCGCGCGCGGCCACGGTGACCTCTCCGAAAACGCCGATTACTCGGCAGCCAAGGAAGAACAAGGCCTTATCGAGGCCAAGATCCGCGAGCTCGAGGCAAAAACCGGCCTCGCCGAAGTTATTGATCCAACCAAACTGTCGGGTACCAAGGTCAGATTCGGCGCCACCGTGACCATCGAAGACAGCGAATCCGGCGAAAGCACGACCTACGTCATCGTGGGCGAGCACGAAGCCGAAATCAAAAAGGGCCGCATCTCCATCGGTGCCCCCCTCGCCCGCGCGCTCATCGGCAAGGACGTCGGCGAGACCGTCGTCGTCCAATCCCCCAAGGGCAAGCGCGAGGTCGAGATCACCAACATCGAATGGGTCGAAGTTCCGGCACTCGAGGACGTTCAGTAATGCGCACCCGTTTCGTCACCGGCACGCTCGCCGCCGCGGGCGCCCTCGCGCTCGCTCTCGCGTTCACCTCCACCTTCTCGGCCTGCGGCCAGGACGAAGGCGATCGCTGCCAGACCAACGACGACTGCTCGGGCGGCCTGCTCTGCAACCAAGCCACGCAGACCTGCGCGCGCATGGGCGGCGGCGACATCGACGCGACGGTCCCGATCATCATCGACGCCCTCCCCGAGCGCGACGTCATCCCCGATTCGCCCGACGACGACGCTGGCTCGGGCTCCGGCTCCGGCTCGAACCTCTAGCGCCGCCGCCGATGCAGGCCGCGCGACTCGTCGAGGACCTCACCATCAGATGCTCCGCGTGCGGCGAGTTTCCGCCCTCGCAGATATTCGGGGCACGCGACTGGCTGTCTCGCCAACGCCCCTACCGCCTCGGCGTATTTCACGATCGCAACGACGAGCTGACCCAGCGCATCATCGACGCGAAGAGCTCGACGATCGGTCGCCTGATGAACCGCGTGCGCCGTGCGACGTCGCGCGCCGAAGCTCGCCAAGACGATGACGAGATCCTCGAAGGCGAGCTGCCTGCCGTGGTCACGCGCGAGCGCATCGACTACGACGCTGACGACGCTCCGTGGCCGTGCGAGCACGATTGCGAGGGCGAGCTCCCGCTCAGCTGGTCTCAACTCATCCAGGCGCACGAGTCTCTGACCGCCCCCGAGCTCCGCTGGCTCGAGTCGTATGCGAGCGCGAAGGAGCTCATTCGTCTCGGGCTCTTTCGCACCAACGTCGGCTTTCGCACGGCCCTCGGCCTCATCGCAGTACACAACACGCCCGCGCTCTCCTCTTCCTTCGGAGACATCGGTCCGGGCGCGGCGCCTCTGTTCGTCGCGTCGTCCAAGCTCGCAACGCGGGTCGGAGCCCTCTCCTCCGAGGTCGTCCTGCGCCAGCTGAGCGGCGACGAGTCGTGTACACCGACTTCAGATCGCGACGGCGGCTCGCTTCTGCTGCCAGTCCACTACAGCGCGCCCACCGTCACGATCGAGATGGATCTTCCGCTCGATGCGTCGACCGTTGCTGACGAGCTCCTTCGCACCGGCTCGACACCGCTCCGTGGCCTGGGCACGCTCCGCCTTCTCGATGTCGTCTGGGGCTCTGCCCACGGCAAGCTCGTCTATCTCGACTTCGACGAAGCACTGCGCGAGACGATGATCGCGCACGAGCGCGGCGAAGGCTGGTAGTTCAGCCAGGCGCGACGACGCCGAGTTGCGCGAAGCCGCGCATCCAGTCTTCGGTGTGCCACGTGTGGAGGATCCTGCCGGCGCGCACCTGGTGGATGTCGATGGCCATGATCTCGAGGGCCCTGCCCGTTCCCGCAACGCCCATGAAGACACCGAGCTGCGTCCCGGTGATCTCTGACCGCACCACGACCTTGTCTCCGTCTTGGAGCACCTCGACGACCGTCACCTGGAGATCAGGAAACGCTTCGCCGAGCAGTCTCAACGCTGCTTTCGACTCGCATCTTCATGGGTCTCGAGGCGGGATGACATGCGGCACCGGCGCAGAGCGCAACGATGACGATACTGCGAGTCATGTGAGCTCGAACCCGCCGATCGTCATCCCGCCATCGACGACGATCAGTTGTCCCATCACGTAGCTGGCGGCGGACGAGCAGAGCCACACGGCGACGCTGGCCGGCTCGCTTGCCTGCGCACCGCGGTGTGCCGGAATCGCGTTCTTTGCGTGCTGCGCGAACGCGGGGTTCTGCCGGCTGTTCGCGACGACCATGGGCGTCTCTGTCCAACCCGGCGCCATCGTGTTGACGCGAATCTTCCGAACCGCATTCTCCATCGCTGCGACGCGCGTGAGACCATGGATGCCCGCCTTCGACGCGGCGTACGCACACATTCCTCCCGGGCCCGTGATCGCTGCTACCGAGGCCGTGTTGCAGATCGCGCCTCCACCAGTGCGCACCATCAGCGGCAGCTCGTACTTCATGCCAATGAACACGCTCCGAAGATTCACGCTCATGACGTTGTCGAAGTCACTGGTCGGATAGTCCTCGAGTCGATGCGCTCCGCCCGTGATCCCGGCGTTGTTACACGCCGCGTCGAGACGCCCGGTCTCCGTCTCGATGCGTGCAAGTAGTGCCGCCATCTCGCTCTCGGACGCAGCGTCGGCGCGGGCTACCTCTGCCTTTCCCCCGACGCTCGTGATCTGCTCCTGCGTCTCGATGAGTCCCTTTTCGGTGATGCCCGCGCAATACACGAGGGCCCCGCGGCCGGCGAACTGCCGAGCGATCTCCCGACCGATACCCGAGCCCGCGCCGGTCACCAGCGCGACCTTGCCGTCGAAATCGCCCGGCATCGTCACACGCCCGTGCCGGAACGTCCTGCGAGGAGTTGAAGCTCCCAGGCCAGATTTGTCGACGAGGCGCCACCGTGGTCGAGGAGGATCTGCGCGAGCGCCGGCGCGGACTGCTCGCGCGCCCAATCACGCTGAAGCTCGGCGCCGAAAACCATCGACGTGATCGGAATCGCTCCGGCCTGGATCATCCGCTGGATGCCCATCTCGTGCGCCTCGACGCTGATTCCGCCGGAGGCGTCGGTTACGAAGTAGACCTCGTAGCCATCCGCGAGCGCGTGGATCACGGGGAACGCCAGACAGATCTCTGTCCACAGCGCGGCCATCACGATCTTCTTCCGTCCCGTCTGCTCGACCCACCTCACGACATTCTTGTCTTCCCACGTGTTGATGAACGTGCGGTCGAGCGGCTTCTGCTCGGGAAACACGTCCTGCAGCGGCTTCATCAGGTTACCGCCGCGATCCTTGAGGACCGTGGTCAGGAGCGTCGGCACGTTGAACGCCTTCGCCTCCTTCGCGAGCATGACGGTGTTGTTGATCATGAGCGCGACGTCGACGTTCCTGACGGCGCTCACCTGGAAGGGTTGGTGGTCGATGAGGATGAGTGCGCAGTTCTCCGGCGTGAGCAACGCGTCGAGACCGACCTTGACCGGCTGTGATGTCTTCATTGGCGCGAACGCTGCCGTAGTCCGCGCATTCGGGATTGGAAAACCTTGCGAATTCTCCGGCGGCGCTGCCATATCGTGCGGAGAGACGTGCACGACGCAGACACGAAGGGCTCCGACGAGCCGGCGCCTGACAGTGCGATTCGGCTCGTCAACCGTGCCACCGGTCGCCCCTTCGCAACCGCCAGAGGCCCGGAGATCCTGGCCGCCTCGCGTACCAAGACCTGGTGGAAGTCGCCGCTCGTGTTCGAGGTCCATCGAATGTCGAGCCACGCGTACGAAGAACACACGACGGACGGTCACCAGCTCATGGTGAACCTCGGCGGTCCCGTGCCGATCGGTTGGCTCGAAGGTGCCACGCGTCGCGAGTCGGTCCTGCGACCGGATGATCTTTGCATCCAGTCAGACGGAGACTCGAACGCTCCCCGCTGGGGAGACACGTTCACCTTTGCGACGGCATCGCTCGGACGAACGGCGCTCGACAATCTCCTCGGTGAGGATGCGCCGCCCCCCACCGAGCTGTTCCCCAAACGCCATTGCGTGGCTGCACCGGCGGTGGCCGCGTTCGCTCGAACGCTCGCGAGAGAGATCGAAGCACCGACCGAGCCGCTGTACGTCGAGACCCTCGTCCTCGCGTTGATGCTGCACTTGACCGCGACGTACGGGCGCGCGTCGACGCGAAAGGGACTCTCTCCGCAGCGCAGGCTCGGCGCCCTGCAGCTACGCACGGTCATCGACTTCACGCATTCCGAGTTGTCGTCGCGGATCACGCTTGCAACGATGGCGGACACCATCGGCTATTCGCCGTATCAGTTCGCGAGGATGTTCAAGGCCACGACGGGCCGTGCGCCTCATCAGTTCGTGCTCTCTCTCCGTCTGGAGCGTGCACGTCGCCTGCTCGACGTATCCGGCAGCGTCGCGGGGATCGCGCTCACCACAGGGTTCTATGACCAAGCCCATCTCACGAACGCGTTCCGCAAGGCTTACGGCATGACGCCCATGACCTACATCCATCGTCGCTCACGCTAGGGCGTCACTTGGAGACGCGTGCCCATCCGCGTCCCGTCGTCCGACAGGAGAGATCGCGCAAGTTTTTCCAAGCGGCGGGCGCAAGGATTCGCGATATTGCTGGCGATGACGCACTCCATCATCGGCACAGGCCATATCGGCGGCGCCCTCGCCGCGCAGTTTGCTCGTAAGGGTATCGACGTTCAGATCGCGAACCGGAGCGGTGCAGACTCGCTGGCGCGCAAGCTCGGGCCGAGCGTGAAGGCCGTCTCGATGAGCGAAGCGCTCACCGCGGGGATCGTGGTGCTCGCCGTTCCGTTCGGATCCGTGAGCGACGCGGTTCGCGGCTCTGGTGCCTGGAACGGCAGGATCGTTGTCGACGCGACGAACGCGATCGGATCGTCACCGAGCCAACTCGGCGGCCGTCTGTCCACGGAAGTTGTCGCCGCTGCGGTCCCAGGCGCTCGCGTGGTGAAGGCGTTCAACACGCTGTTCGCGGCGGTGCTGGCAGAAGACCCGGTCAAGGACGGAGGACACCGCGTCGTCTTCATGTCTGGCGACGACGAGGACGCGAACCGCGACGTGGCGGCACTCGTCGACAGGCTAGGATTCGCTCCCGTCATCCTGGGCCGGCTCGCCCAGGGTGGAGTGCTCCAGCATTTCGGCGCGCCATTGGTCGGTCTCAACTTGCTCCAGCATCCGAACCCGAAGCGTTGAGCTACGCTTGGTCCTCGAGTCGCATGGGTGAGATCACGCGGACGACGCCGCTCGCGACGCGAGTGAATAGACTCGCGAGCAGCAGCAAGAGCGCCGCGCCGATGCGCAGGCGACGTGCGTGCGCGGCAGCAGCGGCGGCGTCGCGCGCGATCTGCTGAACGGCATCATCCGCGAGCTCTGCACGTGCAGCGGCGAGATCACTATCGATCTCCGCGGACGTCGGAAGGACCGCGCGCCGGTTAACGGGCACCGTATCGTCGGAGATGGTCGTGCCGTTCGTGAGCACGCGCGTCGATCCGTCGACCAGGACTGCGGTGAGCGCGAGCATGCCGCCGGCCGCGAGCTCCTCGGGCGGGATCGTCGTACTACCGCAGTCGATCTTGCCGAACGTAACGTCAGCGAGCGCGTCGTTGTCTTGGTGGCGATCGCCGTAGCTGTGCGGAACCGACCAGAAGGTGCGGCGCTCGCCGTGGAACGTCCAGTCAGCGCGGATCGCGGCGACGTTCTGTGCGTCGGAGAGCTCGATGCCCAGAAGATCCCAGCTCGAGCATTTCCAGCGGCCGCGGTCGCGCTCGAGCGCGTCGATGGACGGAGCGCGATCGACGGAGAGCTTCGCGTCGATGTGGTAGGTCGACTCGCGCACGGTGAAGACCGCGCGATCGGAGCCTTGGACGTCGACGCGCGCGATGGAGGGCGAGACCTGCGTGATCTTGGCGGAGCCGCGGCCTTCTATCCAGGTGATGAAGACGGGTACCTCCGCCGTGGAGCGGTAGTCCTGCGCTTGGTCGAGGTAGACGAAGATCGTCGCGTGCGACGGGACCGTGCTCTGGAGCGGACCGACCGCGGAGGGATAGCGGCACTCGGCGTGCGCGATGCGCGGGAGGGCGGCGAGGACGAGGAGCGGCAGGAGCCGGCGCATCCCCTATTGCAGCGCATAGACGGCGTGGTTTCACGCGAAAAGTGCCTGCGGTACAAACGACCACGTGGCGCTCACCATCTATCAGTATCCGAACTGCTCGACTTGCAAAAAGGCGATTGGCTGGCTGAAGGCCAATGGCGTGGCCCACACGCTGGTGGACATCGTGAAGGCACCGCCGAACGAGAAGCAGCTCGCGAGCGCGCAGAAGAAGGCCGGCGTTCCGGTGAAGAAGCTGTTCAACGTGTCGGGAGAGTCGTATCGGGCGGGCGGTTACAAGGACAAGCTCGCGACGATGACGGACGCGCAGGCGATCGCGGCGCTCGCCAAGGACGGCAAGTTGATCAAGCGGCCCCTCGCGGTGGGAGATAGCGCGGTGCTCGTCGGCTTCGACGAGGCGGCATGGAAAGCAGCGCTGGCGTGACGGCGTTCGCGATCGGCAGCCGCGTCGTTCATCCCAAGTTTGGCAAGGGTGATGTGACGGGCCGCCAAGGGACGGGCGACAAGGAGCGGGTCGAGATCCGATTCGAGGATGGCGTGACGCGGTTGATCGGCGTCGCGTTCGTGAAGCCGCTCTAGTCCGCGCAGCCGCTGGCGAGCGGGTTCGTGCTGCAGTAGTTGCGCGGATCGAGGTCGGAGGTCGTGCGGACGTTGTCCATGGTCGGCACGTGGACGATCCACATGAAATCGCCGAGCGCGGCGTCGCTGTCGTCGTCGAGCTGCTTGGCATTGCAGTGGCGGTCGACGAACACGAGAGTGCGCCCTACTCGCACCTCCGTGTACCGCGGTGACGCCTCGGTGCAAGGAGCGTCGACGTCCGTCTTCTTCCACGTCGCGGCGGCGAGCAGCTCTCTGAAGTGCGCGAGGCGTTCATCGGCGACACAGCGCGTATCCGTCCTCGCGAGCGTGCGGTGCAAGTCGAACGATTGCGTCACGTACGCACCGTTCTCGTAGAAGCGCGTCTTGGACGTCATCAGCTTCGCCTTCTTGTCGGCGAGCTGATCGAACTGAAAGATGACAGCACCCGCCGGTTTGCACTTCGCATCCGCGAACGCGGCAGATGACAGCGCGGCGACGACGAGGACCGCGCGCGTCACGGAACGGCCCGCGCGCAGCGGAAGCCGATGTGCGCGTAGCGCTTGGACGGTTCGTAGAAGATATTGAACGGATCGCGGAGGTTGGAGCGCGCGATGAACGTTGGCTGGCGCCACGAGCCGCCGCGGACAACGCGCAACGAGCTCGCACCACCGTCGCGGCGCGGATTAAGCTGCGGGAGGTTCTGGTAACCGGCGTTGCCGCGCTCGCGCGAGTACGCATCGGCGGTCCACTCGGCGACGTTGCCCGCCTGATCGCGCGTGCCATACGGCGACTCGCCCCACGGATACGAGCCCGGACGCGCGAGGATGTTCGCGCCGTCGGTGGGGTCTGGATCGCCGAAGAACTTGATCGGGATGGGCGACAGGCCGCGATCGAGCTCGCGCATCGACATCGCCCGCGCTTGGCCATGATTGAAGTCGTTCGCTTGCTCGACCTCGCCCCACGGCCACGCGTTGGTCTGCACGGCGTCGGCCTCGAGGTTTCCATCGCCGCGCGCGGCGCGCTCCCACTCGGCCTCTGTGGGGAGGCGAGCACCCCGCCACGAGCAGTAGCGACCCGCTTCGTCCCACGTAACGTTGACCATCGGCCACGCGGCCTGGATGTAACGCTCGTCACCGGCGACGAGAGCGTCGAGCTCGCATGCGCCGGCCGCGATGCAGGCGCGGTAATCGGTGACCGTGACCTCGTCGCGATCGATGAGATACGCGTCCAGCGTGACCTGGCGCTGGCTCGTCGCGGCGAGCTCCTCGCCGTAGTCCGTGCAGAAGTCGGTGAAGGTGCCGTTGAGCGACTGGTACTGCGGCGGCTCGGTCCCGAAGAAGTTCAACTTGCACTGTTCGACGGCGGCCTGCACCTCGTTGGAGTCGAGGCCTTGGACGAACGTTCCTGCGGGGACGAGCACCTCGACGCGGCGCGGAGCCTCGACGCGGACGACGCGACCGGAGGCGAAGGCAGTTGCCCCCACCAGACCGACGGCGAATAGACCGCGCGTGCGCATGCGTAGATGGTGAACCACGGTGGACGGGCGAGCAACCGCTACGGGAAACTGGGCGGAATTGCCGCGAGGAGCCATGCGAGAGCAAGGCGGACGCGCTCGGCACTCGCGACGGGTGCGGCGGCGATGGCGAGCATCAGATCGCTTGTCGAGGCGGCCTGCCCCCGCAGCTGCGCGAGCTTGACCAGCGCCTCGCTCGAGACGTCGTAGCTGTCGCTCGCGGCGAGAGCAGCGAGAAGAGTCTGATCATCCGTCACGAAGACTGCCGCACGCCGCACGCGAGCATCCGGGTCCTTGGCCAGCCGCGCCGCATGCTCGCCGCCTCGAGCGCCCAACATGGCAAGCGCCCGGCTACGGATGCGCGGATCTGGATCATCGAGGAGCGGGATCAGCTGGGCCGGTTCGAGCCCGCCGATCGCGGAGAGGCGCACATCTGCCGACGCGTCCGTCGCGCCATCGACGAAGAGCACGCTATCGGTCTTGGAGCGCTCGCTTCCGTGCTCGAGGTCCATCGGCCGTGCACGCGACAGCGAGGAGAGAGCGCGCGCACGCACGTTCTGGTCTCGATCGCGGACCAGTCCGCGGAGCTGTTGCTCGAGAGCGAGCATGGTGGGGGACCGCGTAGAGCGAGCGAACGTGAAGCGCAGCTGCTCCCCCGCCGCACCCGCGCAACTCGCGCGAACGCTCGCGTCAGCATCGCGAAGGCCTCTCCCGATCAACGCGACCATGCGCTTGCTCGTCTCGAACGGTTGCGACTCGCACACGGCGGCTCGAACCTGCGGACTGCCAGTCGTGAACCACTGCTCGAACTTGGCATCGAGATTGGGCCACGGAGCCAACGCATGTGCATGCAGCGCGATGATGAATGACAGAGAGTTGGCATCGCGCGATGCGGCGAGCAGAGCGGTCTTGACGACACCGCTGGCGCGCGTGCTGGTCTCGAGGAGCTTCAATGCCTCCAGGTCAGCCAGGGCAAGCGCCTCATCACCGGCAAGGTCGGCGGACAAACGCCCGAACAGGCGATCTGCGGATGCCGTGTCACGTAGGTTGCCGAGCGCCTTAACGACCGCCAACCGCACGTGTGTATCGTTGGCGCCGTCGAGCAGGACCCGCAACGACGGGGCAAACTCGGTCAGGTTGGCGTCGTCGATCGCGGTGATCGCAGCGACCCGAACGTCGACCGAACCTGCGAGAGCCTCCTCGAGCACGGCGAGCGCGACGAGGCGTGCGGCATCAGCGCGGCCTGCGTCGTCGAGCGCGCGCGCGATGCGGCGAGCGGCACGGGGAAGCTCGTGCTGCGCGAGCAAGCGCCTGGTCACGGCGACCACGTCCTGGCGCACGGGGACCATCCGCGCCGTCGCAGGACCGGCTTGGCGCATGTCGCGCGCGAACGTCCACTCGAGGTGAAGCCGGTCGTCATCGCCGAGCAGATCCGTCGGCGGCGGTTCGACGCTGCGCACGTCCGCCATCACGTCGCGCACCGCGCTATCGAAGTCCGGGTTACCGCTCGCGCGAGTACCGTCCAGCGTCACAGTGCCCGACCGATCGATCACGACGTCTGCGACGACGGCGAGCGTCGCATCGTTGAGCGGATGGGTCGGCGGCAAGCGTAAGCGGCAGTCCTCCAGAAACTGCGCCCAGTTTGGCTGCACGTGCGCCGCGAACATCGTCAGGTACACCGCGCCGGGCGCTGTCGCGTCGAGCGCGAGTGGAGCCGCGAGCTTTTGTCCGCGCGGAACGATCGGCGCAGCGGGCTGCGGTCCACCACACGCCGCCGTGAACGCCAGTGCGATCAGCGCGGCGCGAGGCATCACGCGTCCGGCGGCATGGCGTCGGGCGGCACGTCAAACGTCAGTGTCGGGTTGAAGGTGCCCGCACCGACGAACGTGTCGAACGTCTTCTTGAACGCCTCGACCGTCGCCGCACCGTCGGAGTAGCCCGTGACCTCGAACGTCGCCTTACCGAACGGCAGGTTCATCGCGCTCTGCGGCTGAGTGGCCTCGTAGCACGGGAACTCGACGCTACCGTCGAGCTTCTCGCCGTCGCTCGTCATCGCGCTCGACAGCGCGCCGTTGATGGTGAGCTTCACCCGCTGCTTCAGGATCGGCGGCGTGGCGGTGGAGCACTTCTGTCCGTTCCACTTGAGCGCGTACAGGAACTGCCCCGTATACGCGGTGGTCCACAGCTCGTACTGCACGTTGACCGAGACCGTGACGACGGCGTTCTCGCCTGCAGCCGCGACCATCGATGTGGCCGGATTGTTCACGAGCGATGCACCATCGACATCGAGCGGCGTGACCGCGACCGTGTAGTTCTGGACCGGGAGGCCACTGAATGTCGCCTGCCCCTCCGCGCACTGCTTGTCGAGGGACTGCACCACCGACGGGTCATCGATGCCCGTCATCTCGACGTGGACCATCGTTGCCCCGACCTCGGTGCAGGTATCGCTGTCGAAGTTGACCGCGGGGTAGCTGTCGAACTGCCACTTCACGATCGTGTTGCCCGGCAGGTCGCACCCGTTCGGGCACACGTCGTGACCATCGCTTCCACAGGCGATCCATGCGGAGCCTGCGAGCAGCGCTGCAGCGGTGAGGATGCGACCGGCGGGCTTCACGCCGACGCCTCGCTGCGGACGTGCAGACCGAGGTGGCGGCGTACCGTAAAGTACTGCTCGCTCACCGAGTAGGCCAGCAGGTCGCGCAGGCGATCCTTTACCGAGAGGTTCGACATCGCGGCGCCCTCCGTGGCGATCGCCTTGGCGGCCGCCTCGAGGTCATTCGCGACGATGAAGCCCACGCGGTTTGCCGTGAGGTCCGTCGCCGTGCGCCACGAGGAGATGAGGCCGTTGCCGACGCGACCGGAGAGCTTCGCGCTCAGCTCGCCGACCTGCTCGAGGAGCGGACCGGGGACCTGGGCCTTGAGCTGACCGGCGAGCTTCTTCGTGTCGTCGGTCGCCATCTCGGCGAACGAGCTGCCGTCGTTGGTCTTCACGCGCGCACCGCTCGCGAGCACCGATGCCGCGAACGCGGACTCGAGCTTGGGCAGTGTGCCGACAGCGAGCGTCACGAACCGCTCGGGGCGGAGGTACGCGATGCGCTTGCCCACCTCGAACGCGAGCTCGCGCTCGTCGGTCTTGGTGATCTGCGGCGCTCCCACGAGGAGCGACGGCACCAGGCGCTGACGCTCGGCGCCGAGGCCAACCGTGTTGGCGACGCGGAGGCCATCGCCCTGCTCCTGGAGCCACACCATCGGCGCCGGGTCGATCGCGAGCACGCCGGAGACGTACTTCACGATGCGGCTGACGATGCGCTGATCGCGATCGAGGTCCGTGCGCGTCTCGGGCGTGAGACCGAACGCGGAGACCGGCTGCGCCGTGCCCGCCGCAACTGCGCCGAGCGTGGAGCTGAAGATCGCACCGACGTGGCGGTCTTCCTTGGGATGGATGATCGACTTCTGCCAGAGCTCTTCGGTGAGACGGCGCGGTGCGGGCGTGAACTGCGACGGACGCAGACGCTCGTACAGCATGCGCTCTTCGTCGCTCGCGGCGCCGAGGAACACGAGCGCCTGCGCGACGCAGAACGCCTTATCGAGGTCATGCTCCGCGCGATAGAGCGACGCGAGAGCCTTGTACAGCTCCGCGCGATCCGGCGCGTGGCCGAGCAGGAACTGCAGCTCGGCGATCGCCTCGGGACGGCGCGCTTCGCCGGCGTCGAGGTATAGGTCCGCGAGCTGCTCGTGGCGAGCAACGTCGTCGGGCGCGAGCTCGCACGCGACCTGGTAGGCCTCGGTCGCGGCTTCCGTGTCGTTGAGGTGCTCGAGGCAGATGTCGCCGAGGCGAGTCCACAGCTCCAGCATGCGGTCCGGCGACGCGTCCTCGCCCATCCGCTTGAGCTGACGCCGATACGCGCGCGCCAGGTTCTTCCAGTCGCCCTTCTCCGCGAGCAACGCATCGATCGCGTCGAACGCCTTGGGGGTGAACGGTGCGTCGTCGAGAGCGGCGTTGAAGCGATCGACCGCGAGGTCGACGTCCTTCAGCTCGTCGCGCGCGATGACAGCGGCCGTGTAGTGGAAGCGAGCGCGGCGATCCTCGGTCGTCTCCTGCGACGACAGGTGATCGAGAGCGTCGATCGCCTTCTTCCAGGACTTCTGCTCCGTGTACGACTCGAGCAGCTTGTGCAGCAGGATGCGCGAGCCCGGAGCGAGCTTGACGCCCTCCTGGTACGCGTCGACCGCGCTGTTCACGTCCTTGATGCGCTCGTGATAGATGTCGCCGATCTCCTCGAAGAGCTTCGCGCGGCGCGCTTCTTCTTCGTTCGAGGCGCCGTGGACAGCGTCGATCTTGGCGCGCTTGGCGTCCGCAACCATCTTCCACTCACCGCGCTGACCACCCAGCTCGATCATCGCGTCGAGCGTCGGCTCGTGCAGCGAGTCCTTCTCGAGAGCGCGGCGGAAGTTCATCTCCGCCTTCTTGTCCTCGCCCTGTGCACGCGCGACGACGCCGAGGCGGTACCAGATCTCGGAGACCTGCGTATCGTTCAGCGAGGTGCCGTGGCGCGCGAGGATCTCGCGGTAGCGGCGATCGATTTCCTTCCACGTCTCGACCGCGGACTCGTTGCCCTCGTGGGCCTTCGCCTCGAGCATCAACACGGCCGCGAGGCCGATCGACGCATCGAGGTTTGTCGGGTTCGCTTCGACGGCGCGGCGGTAGTGCTGCTCCGCCTTCTCCGTGCGGTGTAGCTGTTCGTACGCGCGACCGAGCATCGCCTCGCGCTGGCTGACCTGCGCCTTGTCGAGGCCTTCGGACTTGCGCGCGAGCATCTCGAGCGTTGGCAGCGCGTCGTCCCAGCGCTTGGCCGCGATCAGTTGATCGGCGACCTTGGTGCCAGCACCGACGTGATCGGGATCGAGCTTGAGCACGCGCTCGTTGAGGTCGAGTGCCTGGGCCGCATCCTTGAGGTGAACCTCGGCGAGCATCGCCGCGTTGACGAGGAGCTCGACGCGCTCCAGGCGGTTGCCCGACGTCGCCTCGGCGCGGAGCAAGAGCTCCACGGCCTGGCCCGCGTTGCCGCGCTCTTCGTTGACCTTGGCGAGGCCGCGCAGTGCGCCGAACGACTCTGCGTCGAGCGACAGCGCTTTGTCGAAGTGCCGCGCCGCGACCTCTGCATCGCCCATCTGCTCGAGCGCGAGGCGCCCTGCCTCGGCGTACAGCTGCGGCGCTGTCGCGGAGTCACCCTCGAGCGCCGCGTGGCGCACCAGGACGTCGACCGCGCGGTCGAACTGCTCCGTCTTGTTGTAGAGACGCGGCAGTACGGCGAGCGCCGTCTTGTCGCTCTCTTCGATGGCGAGCACGTTCAGCATCGCTTCGATCGCCTTGATCGAGTCGTCGAGCTTCGTCTCGTAGATCTTGGCCGCCGCGAGGTACAGCTCCACGCGCTGCGCCGGCGAGCGAGCCGCCGACACGTGGCGCGAGTAGGTGTTCACCAGCTGGTGCCAGTCACCCTTCTGTTCGAGCACGCGCTCGAGGCCACGGTACGCGTCGTCCGCGTTCATGTCGGCCGCGAGCAGCTTCTCGTACGCGCTGATCGCGCGCTCGGGCTCCCGATCCTCGAGCTCCGCGGCGAGCTTGCGCAGCGTCGCGAGTTTCTCGCCCTCGGGCGCAACACCCGCCAGGCGCTCCATCGACCTCAAGTAGTCGTCGGTGCGACCGGTCTTGTCGTAGAGATCGACGAGGGCCTTGAGCGCCTCGACGTCTCCGCCGTTCTGCGAAACCGTCGCCTCGTAGCGCGCGATCGCACCCTCGAGATCACCGAGCTTCTCGGCGCGCATCGTGCCGAGCTCGCGGCGCAGTGCCGCGGCGCGACCCTTGTCGCCACCTTCTTCGGCGATCTCTGCGCGGCGCTCGAGAACCTTCGCGAGGTTCGGCCAGCGCTCGTCGCGGCGATACAGCCGCTCCAATGCCGCGAGCGCGTCATCGGACGACTCGTCTGCATCCGCAGCTGCCTGATACGCCTCGATCGCCTTCGCGCTCTGCGCGAGCTGGCTCTCGAGAAGATCACCGAGGCCCAACAGCAGATCGACCTTGTTCTTCGCGTCGGTCTCGATCTCCGCGTGCGCGCGCAGCGTGTCGGCGAGGTCCGCCCACTTCTGCTGCTTGCGATGCGCTTCCGCGAGCGCCTTGTACGCCGTGCTGTTCGTCGAATCGATCTCGAGGGCGCGGCGCAGGGACGGCAGCGCGTAGTCGATGCGATCGAGGCGCGTCGTGTACCAGTTGCCCAAGCGCGCCCACCACGTGGCGGCGGTCTTGGTGTTGCCGGCGTCCTGCGCGATCGTGCTCGCCTCGTTGACGAGGTCCGCCCAACCGCCGGTCGCAGCCGCGAGGCGCTCGGCCATCGCTGCTGCCTCGTCGTCTGCGGGATCGACCTGGCAGGCCGTCATCACCGACTCGAACGCGCGCTGCAGATCGCCCAGGCCCGTCTCGTAGACGCTCGCCATGCCGCGCAACAGCTGCGCGCGATCCGGACCGTCGCCGGCGTGCTCGATCTTGCCGAGCAGCACTTCGATGACGCTCTCCCAGTCCTTACCGTCGCGCGCCTTGCGCTCGATCAGGTCGAGTGCGTCGCGCGCCTCGGCCCCCTCGTCGCCGCTCTCGCCGAGCAGCGCGATCCAGCCCTCGGTGTCATCCGCATCGGGACGCGTCTGCGCGAGCGTGACATTCGCCGTCTCGCAGGACGCTTTGAGGACGTCGAGCCACTCGATCACCGAGCGCTCTGCGACTTCATCGCCGCCGCGGCCCGCGAGGTTCACGACCTCGATGTGGTGGTCGGCCATCAGCTCGTCGACCGTGACCGGTCCGACGCCCGCGCCGAGGAAGTAGTGCGTACCGCGCGGCGGCTCGAACATGCCGAACACGCGATCGAGCAGTGCGGAGAGATCCGGATCGCCGTAGCGGAAGCCGACGAACACGAGGCTGCCCTCGACGTACAGCTTGCGCGCGTAGTCGCGCAGATCGACAGCGCGGGACAGCGCACGGCGAACACTCGCCGGGGTCACCACGTACGTGTCGAAGTTGCCGAGCATTTTGACCAGCGTGCGCCGGCGCGGGCTCAGCTCGCCGAGCTCCTGATACGTCACGACGCGCGCGGTAGGCCAATCGGCCGGCGACTGCGTCTCCAACGCGTGCTCGAGAACGTCACCGGGGAACGTCGTCCACACGTGGCGGAACGGCAAGCTCGCGAGTGCCTTGGGCAGCGCGGGCGTCTCGGCCGGAGCGGTCCACATCTCTTCGACGATGCGGTCGCAGACCTCTTCGCCGAGCGCGCGGGCAAGGAAGCCCACGGCGCGAACGAGGTTGCCTTTGCTCAGCAGCTTCTCGAGATCCTTGGTGGCGACATCATCGCCATCGCGGCCTCGCGTCTCGAGCGCCTTGGTCATGCGCTCCAGCAACTGCTTCCAGGAAGGAACTCCGATTCCCGCACCGACGACCAGGGCGGCTTTGCCGCTCCGGATCTGCTCGATGAGAGTCTCGGGGATCGTGTGCTCGTGCATCCTAAACCCCCAGTGACATTGGTTGATTAGCGCGCACCCTATCCAGCCCCGCCCAACGCCGCAAGCCGAAAGTGCCCCCCGAAACGGGTACCCGCGAGCGGCCCCGTTCTAGCCCCCGACGCGGGCCGTCGCGATCCAGGTGGCCGACGGCAACATGACCATGCCGCCCGTCTCGAACGGTGCGAGCGCCTCGCGGATCGCCGCGATCGACACGTCGCGATACTGCGGTGCTTCACGCAGCATCCTTCCGAACGGGCCAACGTGGAGCGCGAGCTCGAGCGCGCCGTTTAGATCGTTGCCTCCGATGCGCTCGTCGTGCGGGGCAAGCGAGACGTCCTTGAAGCCCGCCTTCTCGAGAATCCCCGTCGTGCGCTCCTTGTCAGCGAACGCGAACGGCCCTGGCGCGAACGGATCGTCTGACGATGGCGGCTTGGGCACGCCTGCCTTCACGGCCGCCTCCATCGGGAGCGTCAGGATTGGGTTCTCGGCGGGCGCTCGCCAGCACACGAACGCGAGCCGGCCACCCGGGCGCAACTGCGAGGCGAGGTTCGTGAACGCTGCGACGGGATCCACGAAGAACATCACGCCAAAGCGCGAGAAGATCGCATCGAGCTTCTCGGGGAACGTGTGCGTCGCCGCATCCGCCTCGGTGAACGAGATGGTGGAGAATCGCTTCTTCGCGAGCGCGAGCAACGGTGTGCTGACGTCGACGCCGAGCGCGCGTCCATCCGGCGCCACACGCTCCGTGAGCTGTTGCGTCGTCTGCCCTGCCCCGCACCCGATGTCGCCGATCACCTCTCCGCGCGACGGCGACAGAGCGGCCATCGCGGCGAGCCCGAGCGGCGCGAGCTGGCTATCGAGCCGGGTTTGCTGCGCGACCCAGACGTCTCCGGCCTGTCCACTCCAGTAGTCGATCTGCTCTTTGTTGCCGCTCATCACGTAGCGGTACCACGACCTACATCAGCCGGCGGACCAGCGAGAGCGCGGCGATGAGCTGCTCCAGCTTGACGGGCTTGAGCAAGATCATGTCGAAGCCAGCGTTCCGCGACGCGCCGAGCATCGCCGTCGTCTGCGCATCGGCGAGTGCGATCAGTCGCACGCGGCTCGATGGATTGGCGTCGCGGATGCGCCGTCCCACGTCGAAGCCCGACATGTCGGGCAAGCTCGTATCGATGAACGCGACATCGAGCGGAGTCTCTGTCGCAGAGCTCAACGCGTCGGATCCCGTCGCGGTTTCATAGACCACGTGACCTTTCTCGCGCAGCACATCCGCGAGCAGCATGCGCAGGTCGGGGCCGTCTTCACACAGAAGTATTCGGAGCGAGGACATCCACTGTTGCTAGTGGAGGACGCTCACGAATCGGTCGCAGGAATCTGGGGGTAGCGGCTACTTCCTCAGAATCGTGCGTCGAGCGTATCGCACCTCTCGTCGGTGTTAGGTTCGCTGGGGGTCGGAACAGGTGCGACTGCGTCCAAAGATCACGACGGCGTTCTTCATCGTCAGCGCGACGGTGTCGCTGCTGCTCGCGGTCTTCATGTACCGCTTCGTCGAAGCGCGGCTCCGCGAAGATCTCGCACAGCGCCTTGCCGACATCACGCACGTCGGAGCGCACTCCCTCGACGGTCCCGAATATCGCGAGCTCGTCGGTAAGCTCGGCGAGCTCGATGACGGGCAGACGGCGGACGTCGAGCACTCGCCTGCGTTCAAGCGCGTCTACGATCAGCTGCGAGCGATCCGAGCCGCCGAACCGAAGCTGATCCGCTTCGCGTACATCCTCGCTCCAACCGCCGACCCGACGAAGCCGCGGTTTGTCGGCGACGCGGACGTGCTCGATCTCCTCGCGCAGGTCGCGGCGGGGAGCGCACCGGCTGACACGGAGATTTCCCACTTCGCACAGGAGTACGAGCTCAAGGACGTGCCGCTGCTGCAGAAGGCACTGACGGATTGCTCGACGGAGCTGGAGCCCGACTTCGTCTACGACGACGCGTTCAAGCTGTACTCGATCTCGGCGTACCAGGCGCTCGCGGGACCGGATGGGCAACCGCTGCGCCGCGCCGATGGGAAGTGCCTCGGCGTGCTCGGCATCGACATCGCCGACACCGAGGTGCGCGCGACCCTCGCGCAGGCGGGCCGACTCGCGATCGAGATCTCGGTAGGCGCAGCGCTCCTCTCGCTCATCATCTCCATCGCGATGGGCACGGTGATCACCCGCTCGATCTTGGCGCTGTCAGCGACCGTGAAGAGGTTCGCGGAGAAGGACTTCACCGCGCGCACCAAGGTGCTCGGCAAGGACGAGATCGGGCAGCTCGGCGAGAACTTCAACGCGATGGCCGGCCAGATCGAGGACTACTCCGTGAACCTCGAAGACACGGTGCGCCGCCGCACGGCCGAGCTCAGCGCAGAGAAAGCGACGAGCGAGCGGCTGCTGCTCAACGTGCTGCCGGCGCCGATCGCGGAGCGGTTGAAGCACGGTGAGAACCTCATCGTCGACAAGTTCGATGCCGTCACCGTGCTGTTCGCGGACATCGTCGGGTTCACCGCCCTGTCATCGCGCACCACGCCGGAGAAGCTGGTGACAATGCTGAACGAGCTGTTCACCACGTTCGACAAGCTCGCCGAGAAGCACGGCCTCGAGAAGATCAAGACGATCGGCGATGCGTACATGGTCGTCGCCGGCATCCCGCGCCCGATCGCGGATCACGCACTCGCGATGATCAACTTCGCGATCGACATGCTCGCCTCCATCCAGGCGTACTCCGACAGGACGAGCAGCGGACTGACGATCCGCGTTGGCGTCCACACCGGCTCCGTCGTCGCTGGCGTGATCGGCGAGAAGAAGTTCATCTACGATCTATGGGGCGACACGGTGAACACGGCGAGCCGCATGGAGTCGCACGGCATCGCAGGCCGCGTCCACGTGAGCGAAGCGACGTACGAACAAGTGCGCGACCACTTCGACCTCGAGTCGCGCGGTGTGATCGAGGTCAAAGGCAAAGGCGAGATGACGACGTACTTGGTGGTCGGGCCGCGAGCCGCGGCAGAACGCCCCGGTGCGCTCTCGTGACACTGCAAAACTGCCGTAGGTTCGACGAGCACGGGGCAATGCGCCTCGTCGAGTGATCGCCCAACGGTGAACTTCCGTGAAGGCACAGTGGGTTTAACTTTCCCTTCTCGGCGTCCGTCGTAGCTTCATGCCGATGAACATCAAATCCCTGCTGATGAGTGCAGTACTGGTTGGCGCTTCTCTGACCTCGACGGTCGCTCTCGCGGATCACCACGGTGATCACCAGGAGAAGAAGGACAACTGGAAGTTCGAGTCCAAGGGCTGGACGAAGCTCGGCGAGCGCACCGTGAACGGCAAGAACGATCACGACCGCATCACCGTCGGCCGCTACAAGGGCAAGTTCTCCAAGATGACCATCGTCGTCTACAACTCGGATCTGGAGCTCAACGACCTCGAGGTGAAGTTCGGCAAGGGCGAGCCGTGGCACCCCGACATGAAGCAGACGTTCCACGAGGGTGAGCGGTCGCGCCAGATCGACTTCCCCGGCGACGAGCGCGTGCTCAAGTTCATCGACTTCAAGTACGGCAACCTCCCCGGCGGCGGTAAGGCCAAGGTCGAAGTCTGGGCGCAGTGATCTGCACGATCTGATTCGTGCCTGACGCTTCACACGCGTGTTCGGAGGTCCCGAATGCGCGTGTGTTGTTTTCGGCGCAGGAGCGTCCGCAGCGACGACGCGTCCACGTAGCCGACGGCGGATGCGATCGCATCGACGCTGTCCTGCGTGGTGGCGATCAAGTGCCGCGCTTGCTCGAGCCGCAGGTCCTGCATGAAGCCGACGGGCGAACGCCCGAGCACGGCGCGAATGCGGCGCTGCAGGGTCCTCTCGCTCGCACCCACCGCGTGCGCCGCGCTCGTCAGGTCGAAGGCAACCGAGAGGTTGCCGCGCGCCCACCGCTCGAAGCGCTTCACGATCTCGTCGTCGTGCGCGACGTGCGACGGCACCGCGAACTGCCCCTGCGATGGGCGGCGATCGATCAGCAAGTAGTGCGCGACCGTCGCGGCGAGATCGGGGCTCTGATCGCGAATCAGCGCGAGCGCGAGATCGACGTGCGCGAGCGCGGCCCCGGCCGTGATCACTCGATCGTCGGCGACGATCATCTCGTTCTCGTCCAGATCCACCGTCGGGAACGCCTCGCGAAACGCGGGCCCGAGCCACCACGAGGTGGTCGCGCGTCGCTCACCGAGCACACCGGACTTGCCCAGAACGAACGTTCCGGTGCACGCGCCTGCGATGCGGCTCTTCCGCGCATACTCGGCGATCGCGTTCGCCATTTGCGTCACGTCGGGCCGCGTGAGCGCAGCGAGGATCGTCGCTGGCTCCTTGCACGCGAGCGCGGGAACGACGACGAGATCCGTGCGGGCGGGCAGCGGCTGCACCGGAACGGAGAGGCCGTGATGTGTCCGCACCCGCGATCGTGGCGACGCGACGACGACATCGAACCGCTTGCGCCCGCCGAGCGCATTCGCCGTGTCGAACGTATCCAGGATGGTCGCGAGCCCTGTATCGAACACGTCATCGACGACAAGCACCGTCACGCGCATGTCGCAATTGATATCATCGTTGTCGTTTCCGCCACTGCCCTCTGTCCACGCAATGCCGCATGGTCAAGGTCAACCAAGGAGACTCACCATGAAGCTCGGAATTCTCGCGCTACTCGAAGCCAAGCCCGGTAAGGAAAAAGACGTCGCCGATCTGCTGGTCGGAGCGGCGGCGCTCGCCCGCGAAGAGGCCGGCACGCAGACCTGGTACGCGTTCCAGTCCGGTCCGCGCAGCTTTGGCATCTACGACACGTTCGCCGACGCCGCGGGTCGCAAGGCGCACCTCGATGGTCGCATCGCCGCGGCGCTCATGGGTAAAGCGGACGAGCTCCTCGCCGTGCCGCCCGACCTGCGCATGCTCGACGTCCTCGCGACGAAGTAGGTAGTCACGCGCGATACCAGGACGGCTCGGCACGCACCGGTGTGCCGGCCGTCGTCATCGCGCGCATCTCGGGCGTGAAGAACTGGTACGGGTGCACGAGATCGATCGCGCTCGCTGCATCCAACCGTGCGAGCGCTTCGCCCGGCAACACGAGATCGAGCGCTCGCAAGTTTGCCTCGAGTTGCTCGACGCGCGTTGCACCGATGATCGTCGATGCCACACCGGGCCGGCGCGCCACCCAGGCGAGCGCGACGGACGCGACCGGTGCCGAGAGCTCGCGCGCGATGGCACCGACCGCGTCGACGATGCGCCAGTTGCGCTCGGTGAACAGCTTCGCGAACGCGGGGTTCGTCGTCGTCGTGAACTTCTCCAGGCGGCCCGGTCCCGACGTCTTGTCCGCCGCTGTTCGCGTGTACTTGCCGGACAGCAGACCACTCGCGAGCGGACTCCACGGCGTGACGCCGACACCCATCTCGATCGCAGCCGGGATGTGCTCGCGCTCGATATTGCGCTCCACGAGCGAGTACTCGAGCTGCAACGCGCACACGCGCTCGAGATCCTTCGCGTCCGCCAGCGTCTGAGCGCGCGCGAAGTACCAGGCCGGCACGTCGGAGAGCCCGATGTGCCGGATTTTCCCAACGCGCACCAAGTCGGACAGCGTCTGCATCACCTCGCCGACGGGGGTCACGCCATCCCAAACGTGCAGGAAGTAGACGTCGATGTAGTCGGTCTTGAGCCGGCGCAGCGATCCTTCCAGCGCGCGATGGATGTTCTTGCGACCGTTGCCGCCGCTGTTGGGATTGCCCGGCTGCTCGGAGAACGTGAACTTCGTCGCGAGAACGATGCGGTCGCGCGTCCTGGTGCGCTCCATGTAGTCACCGATGATGGATTCGCTCGCGCCTGCAGCGTAGCCGTCCGCCGTGTCGATGAAGTTGCCACCCGCGGCGAGGTACCGGTCCATCAACGCATGGGCGGTCGTGGGGTCGACGCCCCACCCCCACGTGTTGCCAAACGTCATCGTCCCCAGTGCGAGCGGACTGACGCGCAGACCGCTCTTGCCGAGCAAGTGATAGGACGCGAGCGATGCGATGTCGCCGCCGGCCGTAGCCGTCGCAGGATCGGGTGTCTTCGTCATGAATTCATGATGTGCGTGCTCTCGCCGCTCCACTAGTCACTGTCTCGTGATCATCTTGTATAGTTTGGCTTACCAATGCGGAGCGACTTCACCGGCCTCGCCGCATTCCTCGAGGTCGCCGAACGCAAGAGCTTCACGGCCGCTGCTGCCTCGCTCGGCATCACGCGCGCCGCGGTCAGCCAGTCCGTGCAACGCCTCGAGCAACGCGTCGGCACACCGCTCTTCGTTCGCACGACGCGCAGCGTAGACCTGACCGACGCTGGCGTTCGGCTCGCGGAGTCCGCAGGCCCGGCGTTCCGTCTCGCCGCCGATGCGCTCGATTCCGTCGCACCGAGCGAGCGCGCTGTCGGCACCGTGAAGCTCAACGTCCCGCGTCTCGCGGTGCCGCTGTGTATCGCGCCTGCCCTGTCGCGGCTCCGCAAGCTTCATCCCGAGCTCGTCGTCGAGGTCGTGACGGACGATCGCTTGATCGACATTCTCGCGCTCGGCTTCGACGCGGGGATCCGTCTCGGTTACGAGGTCGCGCGCGACATGGTCATGGTGCGCGTCACGCGACCGTTGTCGTTCGTTGTCGTCGGCTCACCGGCCTACCTCGCCGCGCACGGCATGCCCAAGACGCCGACGGATCTTCTCGCCCATCAGTGCATCGGTTATCGCCGCGCGCGCGCCGGCGGCCTCTATCGCTGGGAGCTCACCAAGCGCGGTCGCGACATCACCGTCGCGCCGACCAGCCATCTCGTGACGTCGGACCTCGATCTCGCGATCAGCGCCGCGCGCGATGGGCTCGGCCTCGCCTACGTGTGCGAGCAACTCGTTGCGACCGACCTCGCCGCAAAGCGCCTCCGGTTGGTGATGCCCGACTATCGCTCGCACGAGCCCGGTCTCTATCTCTACTTCCCCGCCCACGCTCGCACCCAACCAAAGATGCGCGCCGTGATCGACGTACTCCGCGTTCGCGAGTAGGGTCGCCTCGTCGTGTTCTCCGAGATCGCCAGCATCTATCGCGCGTCCAAGAAGAAGCGCGACATCAACTGGTACACGGAGTGGGTCGCGCGCCCGCCCGCTGCCATCGTCGTGTACGCGCTCCGCAACACGCCGTTCACGCCGAACCAGGTGACGTTCGCCTCCGCGATCGTCGCTGCCGGTGCCTGCGCGATGTTCGCGCTGCTGCACGGCTGGATGTGGCTCGTGCTCGCGGCCGTCGTCTTCGAATTCTCGTTCGTCCTCGACTGCGCCGACGGCATGCTCGCGCGCCTGCGCAAGATCGCCTCGCCGATCGGCCACCAGCTCGACTTCATGATGGACGAGCTCAAAGCGATGTTGCTGCTCGGCGCCGTCACGGCGCGCCTGTGGCGAGACTCGCTCGACGTCCGCTTCCTCCTCGTCGGGCTCGGCGCGCTGTTCTGCCTCGCGGCTGGGCTCACGCTCACGTCGTTCACTCGTCGCGTGGAGTACGGCGCCAAGCCGCCCACCGAGGACGGTCAGCCCGCCGAGGTCGGTGGTCGCAAGGGTCCCATCGGTCTCGCGATCTCCACGCTCGAGTTCCTCGCGCGCATCGTCGTCCACTACCCGCAGTACCTGTGGATCGTCGCGCTCGCGAACCGGATGGACATCTACTTCTATGCGTACTCCGCGATCAACGCGTTGTACTTTTTGAAGACGCTCGCCGGGATCATGCTCAAGCTCGGTCGCTTCTCGGCGCGCCCCGCCGCGACACCCATGGAGACGGAGAACGCATCGTGATCAAGCGCGCGATCCTGATCGCCGCTGGTCGCGGCAAGCGCCTCGGCGCACACACCGAGGAGATTCCCAAGTGCATGGTGCAGGTCGGCGGCAAGCCGATCCTCGGGTGGGTGTGGTCCGCGCTGTCGTCCGTCGGCGTCGACGAGCTCGTCGTGATCCGCGGCTACCGTGGCGACGTGCTCGAGACGTTCGTGCACTCGCTCGTGTCGTCCTCTGGGGCCACGGTCCACTTCGTCGACAACCCGGAGTGGCAGACCAACAACGTGCTGCTCTCGATGGCGTATGCGCGCCGCTTCTTCGACGCGCCCACGTACCTGACCTACTCGGACATCATCTTCACGCCGTCGGTCGCGCGCGCCGCGGCCGCGTCCACCGCCGATATCGGGCTCGTCATCGATCGCGACTTTCGCTCGATCTACGAGGGTCGCACCGAGCACCCGCTCGACGAGGGTGAGGTCTCCGACCTGATGCCCGACGGCACCGTCGCGCGCGTCGGCAAGCGTGCGCTATCGCCCGCCGACGCGATCGGCGAGTACATCGGCCTGGCGCGTCTCTCCCAGCGCGGCGCCGCACTCGCTGGTAACACCATCGATTCGCTGGCCAAGCAGTTCGTCGGGCGCGAGACCGAGCCGTTCCAACGCGCCGCCACGTATCGCAACGCCTACCAGACGGACCTCTGGCAGCACCTCATCGACGGTGGCTCGGCGATCCACCCGGTCTTCATCGACGGCCAGTGGCGTGAGATCGACACGAGCCAAGACCTCGACCGCGCCCGCGCGCTGGTAGAGTCAGCGACGGAATGGAAATGACGCGCTTCGCTTTTGCTCGCTCCGCTCTGCTCGCACTGGCGACTCTCGCCTCGGTCACGTCCGCCGGCTGTAACAAGCCCACCAAGGACGAGTGCCGTCAGGCGATCGACAACATGCGCAGCATCATGGGCACCGACTTGCTCCAAGAGTCCGACACGCAGGGCTGGGTGCGCCGCTGCAACGGTGGCTCCAAGAAGGAAGCCGTGCTCTGCGCGATCAAGGCCACCACCATGGACGAGCTCCGCGCGTGCAAGTTCATGCACCTGCCGAACGGCAAGGGCGTCGGCGATCAGCCGTTCCCGGGCGAGGGCTCGGCGGCACCGTCGATGACGCCGGCCGGTAGCAACGCCGGATCCGCGACGACGGGTTCGGGCTCAGGTGTCTCCGCAGCGACCGGCTCCAGCGTTGGCTCGGCCGCGACGGCGCCGAACGCGGGCATCACCGCCGAGACCGGTTCTGGCTCGGCAGCGACGGGCTCGGGCGCCGCGACGGGTTCGGGCGCCGCTGGTTCAGGCGCACCCGCCTCTGGCTCGGGTGGTGCGGCCGCCGGCTCCGCTGCTCCGACGATGGGTGGCGCTGGTTCGGGCTCCGCTGCTCCATCGATGAGCGGCGCGGGCGCCGGCTCCGCGCACTGATCGACGTCAACAAGTTCAACGCGGTTGGTCCGTCCTTGGCTCGCACGAGCGACGGCGGCGTTGCATGATCAGCATGCGCGATGTCTCGCTCGACTAACCTGCTCTGCTTGCTCGCGGTCGCCGCAGGATTGGCGAGCGCGCCGTCGATCGCGGCCCCCCGCGCGAAGAGTGACAGCGACGCGTCGGCGCGCGAGCTCGCGCTGACCGACCTCGTGATGGGCGAGAAGGACGACGCTCGCACCGCGATCGCGATCGGTCCCACGGGCGAGGTGTACACGCCGAGTAAGGGCGCGTGGACGCGCACGCAGGCGATCACGACGTCCGACAAAGTCAGCACGGTCGGTCGGTCCGGCGATGTCGTCGTGCTCGCTGACGGTGCGGTCTACAAGCTGGCCGACAACGGCTGGAGCGCGCTGCGGCTGACGCAAAAGGGCAAAGCGGTGATGTCGAGCGGCGCGCGCTCCGTCGGGGCCGTCGGCCGCCAGCTGTTCGCGCTCGATCGCAGCGTCAACGGCGAGCCGCAGAAGCTCGGCGAGGCGCCGAGCAACGTGCTCGCGATCGGGGCGAGCGAGAAGTCGATCGTGATCGCGACCGACAAGGGCCTGTTCCGCTCGTCCAACGCCGCGACGACCGGCATCGCGACGACCGGCGTGTTCAAGCCGATCGCGCGAGCGCCCAAGCGCGTCGACCGCTTGCTCGATGATCGGTTCGCACTCATCGATCGCGGCGTCGTCGATCTCGACAGCGGCGCGGTCACGGCGTGGCCGGCAGGCTTCCGTGTTGGAACTGCTACGGTCGTCGTCGCGTCGCGCACGGCCCTCGACCTCGACGGAGCGTCGACCGTGAGCTCCTCCGCGCCCATCCCCGACGATCCGCCGGCGGGTGGCAAAGGCCCGAACGCAGGTAAGGGCAAGAAGGCTCCGAAATCACCGCCCGCGAAGAAAGGCTCCGGCGCGCTCGTGATCGCGGTCGGAACGCTGCGCGGCACGCCGACGCTCGTCGTCGTGGACGGCGCGACGGTGCAGACGGAGACGATCGATCTCGATGCAAACGCGAGCAGTGCGGAGCCCTCGCGCAAATCGCTGCCGCTGCCTGTCGGCGTCGCCGCAGATCGCGCGGGACGGATCGCGGTCGCGTTCGCGAGTGGTGCGATTGCCGTGCGCGAGAAGAAGGCCTGGACGGCGTCGATGATCTCCGAAGCGTTGCCGGCAGATAAGCCGGGCGCTCCGCCCGCTCGGTCCGGCCCTGCCAACTAGCCACGGGCGTGCGACGCCACCGGAAATCTCCTGATCAGCTCCATGAGAGCGTCACGCGCTGTCTGACCGGCCTCCCGTCCCGAAACGCGCACCAATGCAGGCGCGCCAGAGGCCCGTGGAAGCTGAATGCCCGTCCAACGGCCGGAAACATCGGGTGGATTTCGGAGTCCCCGACGGGTACCCGAGTTGCGTCTCCGAACCGTCACACGCTACCTTCCCCCGAGGTCATGGCTCCGCATGTTCTGGTCGCCGATGACGATGCGTGGATTCTACGCATGGTCGCCACCGTGCTCGAGAAGCGCGGGTACAGCGTCGAGACGGCGGTGGACGGCGAGGATGCGCTCGCGCGAGCGCTCGCCCGGACGCCCGACCTGCTCATCACCGACGTGATGATGCCAAAGATGGACGGCTGGTCGCTCGTCCGTCAGCTGCGCGCACACAGCCAGCTCGCGATGCTGCCCGTCATCTTTCTGACCGCGCTGTCGTCGGAAGATGACCGCATTCGTGGGTTCCGCCTCGGCGCGGATGACTACGTGACCAAGCCATTCCGGTTCGAGGAGCTCGACCTCCGCGTGGCCAAGACGCTGCGGCGCACGCAGGTCGCGGTGCAGGAGACGCGTGAACAGCTCGGCGGATCGTCGCTGCGCGGTGACCTCTCGCAGGTCGGCCTGTCCTCGCTGCTCGTGCTGATCGAGATGGAGCGCAAGACCGGCTTGCTCCAGCTGCGCGCACCGAATGGACCGAGCGCCCAGGTGCTCGTCCGCGAGGGCAAGGTCGTGCATGCGCGGCTCGACGAAGCAGAGGAGCCGGTCGACGCCGAGTGCGTCTACTACCTCCTGACGTGGGGCTCTGGCGAGTTCGAGTTCACGGCCTGCCTCGTCGAAGGCGCGGATCGCGTGGCCGTCTCGACGACGCACCTCCTGATGGAGGGCGCGCGCCTCATGGACGAGCAGAACGAAGGCTCCCAGCAGCAGGGGCCCGCCGTTAAGGTTCCTCCGCTGCCCGGCAACGATTCGACCGACGACGGCTGGTAGCCCCCGCGCCCACGGGCGCTCATCGGACCCGGCGTGGTAGACCGTCGGTATGTCAGGCACCCTCGAAGGTCAGCTGCGCGAGCAACTCACCGCGGCGATGAAGGCCAAGGACTCCAAGACGGCCAATCTGGTCCGCATGATCAACACCAAGATCATGGAGCGCCGCACGGCCAAGGACTTCACCGGCGAGGTCGATGACGCGCTGATCCTCGACGTCATCGGCTCGTACAAGAAGGCGATGGAGAAGGCGCGCGTGGACTACGTCGCCGCCGGCGACCGTGGCAAGGAGCAGGTCGTGGAGCTCGATTTCGAGATCCAGTGGTGCGCCAAGTGGCTGCCCCAGCAGATGAGCGAAGCCGAGCTGCGCGAGGCCGTTGGTAAGGCCGTCGCCGAGCTGCCGGCCAAGGATCCGAAGATGGCCGGCAAGATCATCGGCGCGATGAAGAAGCAGTTCGGCGATCGCGCCGACGCCGCGCTCGTGAAGAAGCTCGCCGAAGAGCTCCTGAAGTAGTCGCTCTAGAAGGCTCGAGAAGCCGCTACTTCAGATCCGCGAACAGCCGTCCCTGCACGGCGGCCGCGGGATCGACGCGCCGGCGCGGAGCGCGCTCGGTAGCCGGACGATCCGTCTCGCGCGTGCGACGCGTGCGATGATGAGAGTCGCGGCGCTCGTCCCGGAGCGTGCGTGCATGTCCGACGAGATCTGCGCGCGCCGCAGCGGAACCGGTAGTGGAGAGCACGAGGCCGAGCACGTCGACGACGTTCCCTGCCCGCTCTGCCGCCGTCTCCACGTTCTCGTTGGCAGCGCTCGAGAGCGACGCGCCGGCTGTCACAGCCTCCGCTGTCACCGTCGCGCGTAGCCGCCACGGCGAAGCTGCATCACCGTCGAGCACGAGCGTGATCGCATCCGCGAGATCGTCCGCCGAATCGATCAGCGTACGCGTCCCCGCCGTCTGCAGCGCCTGCACGACGCGCTCGCCCGATGCCCCCGAGACGGTCACCTCGAGCTGCGCCGCACCACGACCGCGTCCCGCGAGCCGAACGGCGAGACGCTGAGCGAGCAGCGCGATCGCCGCGCCCGTCGACGTTGCGTGCTCGCCCACTGCCGGCGCTGCCAAGCCAGCACCCGATGTGATCGCCACGTCCTCGCGGATCGGCGCCTCGGGTGCGTACGGGCGCAGGTCGTGACCGCTGTCGCCACGCGCGAGCGCCTGGTAATCCGCTTCGACAGGACGCGCGACCGACGGAGCTGGCAGCGACGCGAACTCACCGAGCGTGCGCACGCCGAGTGACTCGAGCATGTGCAGCACCTCCGGCGTGATCGACAGCAGCGAGAGCGGACGCGGCGCGAGAAACGCTGCCGAGCCACCGCGCGGCACGGAGATGACCGCGCTGTCGTCGTGATGCAGGGGCGCGGCCGCCGACACCGACGACGTCGGTGGAGGCGACGAGGACGCTGCCACCCAGGCCGTGAACCGATCATCCGCGATGCCGATGCGCGCGGTGACGCCGAGGGCTGCGCACAGCTCCACGAGGCGATCACCGAACGACGTGCCGCGCGTCTTGGTGGGGACCTCGCAGTACATCGCGAGGTGCGCTCCGCCGGCGCCGACGCGACCGCCGACATCGACCGTGGCCGAGGCGCCGAGCAGCGCATCCGCGAGCGCGCGAACTGTCTCGCGCTCCGCTGCCGGATCCGCCGTCACCACGCGCAGCTCACCCGGCGCGAGGTTATTGGCAGCCGCGGCGGTCATCCCGAGCCGAACGCCGAGCGCCCACGCGCCGCGCGAGCAGGCCAGGACGATCGGGCTGAACAGGGCAGCGCGTGCGCGATCCACGACGGATGCGGCGGTGCCCGGAACGACCGGACTGCTGAGAGAACGAGATGCGCCACTCCCGACCACCGCCACGGCCGCCCCACGGAGGGACGGGTCGATGCGGGTGAGGGTCTGGAGAGCGAACTGCGGAATGTGAACGCAGGCGATTCGCATGAGAGGCACCCTACTTCACTGGTCTGATGTTCAGTGTACCATCCACTCCGGAGAAAGCACCTGAACAGTGGGGCTGCCGCAAAGAAATTCCACCTGTAGTATCGGGCAGATATGGGCTCGGAGACGATCTCCTGGACCGCGCACTACACGGGCTACGTCTGGTTCGCGAACGGGCTCTCGCACGAAGCGTTCGCGACGTCGAAGGGCCGGGCGTTGTACCGCGCGATGCGCGCAGCGAACGTCGTCGCCGAGCGCATCGGTGCGCCGACGCTGGACGGCATGCTGCTCGGTCGCCACGAGCTGATCGATCTTCGCCTCGCACGCGCC
Source organism: Kofleriaceae bacterium (assembly GCA_036499725.1). Lineage (GTDB taxonomy): Bacteria > Myxococcota_A > Polyangia > Haliangiales > Haliangiaceae > JABFXX01. The sequence continues at coordinate 36,215 of DASYDE010000064.1, read as the reverse complement.
ATCGACGCCGGTGAGGTCAGCCAGATCATCGAGGTCGCGGCCGGTATGTCGCCGCGCGGCTGGCGGTTCCGCGAGCAGTACGGATCGCGCATCACCTACGTCGAGGCAGATCTGCCCGAGATGCGCGTGCTCAAGCAGGAAGCGCTCGCCGACGTCGGCGGCGAAACGAAGCACCACTACACCGCCGAGGTCGACGCGCTCGCCGACGCGGGCCCCTCGTCGATCGCTTCGCTCTGCGCATCGCTCGATCCAGCGCGCGGCACCGCGATCATCACCGAAGGGCTCGTGAACTACTTCACGACGCCGACGCTCCTCGGCATGTGGACCCGGTTCGCGCGCGCCCTCGCCCGCTTTCCGCACGGCATCTATCTCTCGGACCTCATCACGCAAGAGCACAACAGCGCGCTCTACGTCCGCGCCTTCGGCAAGCTGCTCGCGCGAGCGACGCGCGCGAACGTGACCATGCACTTCGCTACCGACGCCGAAGCCGTCGACGCACTCGGGGACGCGGGCTTCGATGGCGCGCTCCTCGCGCCCAAGGACTTCGCGCGCCAGTTGCACGGTGTGGAGATGCGCGGCGCGGATCGCGTACGCATCGTCGAAGCAGTGGCGCGTCGAGCCTAACCGGCGCGGCGCATCGCCATTGGCATCGTCGTCGAGAGGCAGTTTGCAACGTCGTCCGCGAGCTCGGCGAGGTCGCACGCGATCTCGTTCATCGTTGGACGCATCGCCGGGTCCTTCGCCATCGCACGCAGGATGATGCGCTCGAGCGCGAGCGGCATCGTGCGCAACCACGACGGACGCGCCGGGCGCTCTTCGAGATGGGCGAGCATCAGCGCCGGCAGCGATCCGGAGAATGGCTGGCCGCCCGTGGTGAGCTCGTACAGCATGCAGCCGAGCGAATAGACATCCGACTTCAGCTCGGGCCGGCCGCGCCACTGCTCCGGCGCCATGCACCACGGCGTGCCGCAGATCTGCTCGTCGGGGTTGAACACCTCGTCCGTCGTACGTGCGACGCCGAGGTCGATGACCTTCACGCGGCCATCCGCGCACACGAACACGTTGTCGTGCTTCACATCGCAATGGATGACGCCAACCGCGTGCAGCGCGGCGAGCGCGGCCGCTGCCTGCGCGACGAGCTCGATGATCGCGCTGATCTCGAGCGGGCCCTTGTCGTGCTTCTGCTGCAGCGTCTCGCCGTCCAGATACTCCATCACCAGGTACGGCATGCCGTCCGGAGTCTCGCGCGCTGCCTGGATCTGCACGACGCCCGGATGGGACGTCCGCGCCGCGAGCGCGTGCTCGGCGAGCAGGCGGGCGACCACCTCCGGAGCGAACGCGAACTGGGGCTCGAGGACCTTGAGCGCCACCTGCTCGCCGGTCACCGAGCTCTCTGCCAAATAGACACCGCCCATTCCGCCGCGAGCGAGCGGCCTCCGCACTTGAAGATCTCCGAATCGCGGATTGCTCGGGATCATGCGCATGGGGTTCTCGCGGTGCATCGGAAGTGCCACGGGTTGCGGCGGGGTACTTGGGAGCTAGACACGCGAGATGACAAGAGTGGGCACTGGTGGAGGCGTGGAAATCTGATACGGGGAGTGTGGAAGGATCACTACTCCTCGAACGTCGCAGGTGGTCAGCGCCAGTCAGCGCACATCCGTTCCTGCCTTTGCCGGCGACTGGCGATGCCACCGAACGTGGCAATCGGCGCCCGGAAATGGGGGGAATATTTCTGCCGGACGTCCGCGGGAGAACGCCCGCGATCGTCATCGCGAGGCAACGACTCACGACACAACGTCAACGTTGCCTGGATAACGTCGACGTAGACATTGCCTGCATAGCGTCGACGCGGACCTGAACGGCACACGGGAACGCCACCGTGAACAGCGTCGTCGACGACAGGTGCGCGATCTCCCAGAGCTCCGCCGCTGCCGCAGTGACACGGCTGCGGGGAGAACGCGCGCGATCGTCATCGGCGAGGACAACGGTGGAGTTTACGTGTGCCGTTCGAGTCGACGACAACGATTCACCACACAACGTCAACGTTCGGTAGGCAACGTCGACGTGCTTTACAGGTCGATGCCAGCGGCCGCGCAGGTCGCCGACGCAGCGGCGCGAAGGTTCGCGGCGAGGCCGGCGGCCGTGGCTTTGGCGCGTACGGCATCATGCTCGCGACACGCGGCTTCGACCATCTGCGCGCGCTCGTGGGCCCGCGGTGCGACGTTCACGACGCTGACGTTCGGCACGCGCGCGGGATCGGCCCGCTCCACACCCTCCGCGTCCGACATTAGAACCGCGTAGATATCCGTCGCGGGAACGCCCGCCTTGATCGCGGCACGGGCCCGCTCGAGGTGAGCGGTCACGATGGTGTCGAGCTCGGAGAGCTCGCGCGCACCGACGATCGCCTGTCCGTTCACGAACATGGTCGGCGTGCCGTCGACGCCGAGCGCGAGGCCCGACGCGCTTTCGGCAACGACGAGCGCGCGATAGCGCCTGTCGTCGAGCGCGGCTTTGAACTTCTTCATGTCGAGCCCGACCTTCTCGGCCGCCGCTTCGAGGTCGGCGCGCTGGATCGCGGGGAACTGAGCGAACAGCTGGTCGTGATACGGCCAGAACTTGCCCTGCACCGACGCTGCGATCGCCGCTTCCGCCGCGAGCGACGCGTGGCGATGGAACGACATGGGCAGGTAGCGAAATACAATGCGGACATCGTCGCCGTACTTCTCGTGAATCGCGGCGAGCACCGGCGCATTGCGCTGGCAGAACGGGCACTGAAAATCGCTCCACTCGACGATCGTGACCGGCGCGTTGTCGGGACCGAGCTGATGACCGGGGAGGCCGAGGCCCACGCGGTAGAGCTCGTGCGTATCCAGCTCGAACGCGGGATGCTCCGTGCCGCCGGGAACGTCGGCGACGGGCTTGCCGCTCGCGACGAGCGCCGCGTAACCACCGGGCGTGTCCTTGGCGCGCGCGAGCTCCTGATCGATGACGTCCGCGAACAGCTTGAGCGGCTGGTTGCCGTGGACCGGGCGGCCGTTGACGAAGAACGTGGGCGTGCCGGCGACTCCGAGCTTGGCCGCGTCCTGCCCATCGGCCAAGACCTGGGCGCGATACGTCTTTGCGTCGAGGTCCGCGCGGAAGCGGAGCATGTCGAGGCCGAGGTCGCGTCCGATGAGCTCGACCGCTTCGCGATCGACCCTGCCCGCGAGTGCGTAGAGCCGATCGCTCATCGGCTTGAAGGCGCCCTGCGCAGCGGCTGCGAGCGTGGCCTCCGCGGTCAGCGTGACGTCCTCGTCGAGTGGCAGCGTGCGGTGAACCCAGCGCAGCTGGTGGGGATACATCTCGGAGAGCTCGGAGAGCGTTTGCTGCACGCGGAAGCAAAAGCCGCACGCGTGATCGCTGAACACGACGATCGTCACCGGCGCGTCGGCGGGACCGAACGTGGGCGAGTCGCCGAGCGGGACCTTGTAGATCGCGGCCGGGTCGAAGCCCATCTTGTCGGCGTGCGCAACACCCGAGAGCGTGGCGGTTCCGACGAGGATCGCGAGGCCAAGAGCGATGGCAAGAGCGACGGCGCGCATCGAGGGGAACCTAGCAGTCTCGGAACAGCGCCGCGAGCGCTTTTCCGCGCGGACCGGTGCCCGTCGCGACGAGGACACGCTGATCGCCGTCGTGTTGCAGCTCGAGCCGGAGGTGGTCGCGCGGCATCACGTCGAACTTGTCGGCCCACTCGACGAGCACGACGCCGCGCTTGTCGCCGAAGATGTCGTCGAGGCCCAGCTCGACGAGCTCGCGCTCGCGCTCCAGGCGATAGAGATCCGCGTGCCACACGCGCAGGCGGCCGCCCGGGTATTCGTTGAGCAGCGAGAACGAAGGACTCGCCGCCGCGCCCGCGCCGAGCGCTTCGACGAGGCCGGCCGTGAACGTCGTCTTGCCTGCGCCGAGATCGCCGATCAGCGCGATCGCTTCGCCGCCGGTGAGCGCCGTGGCGAGCGCTGCTCCGGCCGCCATCGTCGCTGCTGCGTCCGTCAGGATCAGGCGAGCTCTGCCTTCAGCTTGTCGTCCCAGTGGTCCGCGGTCTTGGCGATGTTGTGGAGCGTGTCCTCGAACTCCTCGTAGTCGAGGTTGTCGAGGCCACGCAGGATGCGGAGGTAGAGATCGCCGCTCTGCGGGTGCAACGCGAACGCGGCATCGCCCGTCTCGACGAACGAGGCCGTGAGCAAGCGCTTCGCCTTGGTCGCGTCCAGCTCGGGGGCCGACGCGACCTTTGCGAGCAGCAGCAACACGCTCTTCTCCGCCAGCACGTGGATCGTGACGACAGCCGAGCCGCGGCGCACCGAGCCCACGCCGTCATCGCCCAAGGGGGGCAGATCGATATTTCTCTCGCGGCCGAAGCGCGCGAGGAACTCCGCGACGCGCGCCTTGTGATCGACGTCCTCGTCCATACCGCGACGGTAGCAGAGGAGTGGTATGACAGGGCGTGGTTCGCGTCATCAGGCTCGCCTGGCTCGTGGCGATCGGTGCGCTCGTTTGCGCGTGCGGCTCGGACCACGGCTCGCCGCGCGTGCGCGCCCTGCCCGCAGCCGATGGCTACATCCCGGTGCGCGGGCAAACGCCGCGCTCGCCGCGGATCGCGAACTACAAGATCGACGCGACGCTCGACGTCGTGCGCCATCACATCGACGCGACGCAGACGCTGACGTGGAAGAACACCGGGCAGACGCCCGTCACGCAGCTCCCGTTCCACCTCTACCTCAACGCGTTCAAGAACGAGCGCTCGCTGTTCATCCGCACGTCGGGCGGCTCCGTCCGGGGTGGCGACTGGACGACGCCGGGCTGGATCAACGTCACCTCGGTCACCGTCGCGGGCGCGGACCTGCTCTCGCAGTGGAAGGCCGCCCCCGACAATCCCGAGGACGAGACGGTGTACGAGCTGACGCTCCCCGCGCCGGTCCAGCCCGGCGAGTCCGTGGACGTCAGCATGAAGTTCGATGCGCAGCTCCCCGAGGTGTTCGCGCGAACCGGCTACAAGGGCGAGTTCCACCTCGTCGCGCAGTGGTTTCCCAAGATCGGCGTGCGCACGGGACCGACCGGTGCGGAGCGCTGGGAGTGCGCGCCGTTCCACGGGTTCAGCGAGTTCTTCGCCGACTTCGGCACGTACGACGTGCAGCTCACGGTGCCGAACACGTACGTCGTCGCCGCGACCGGCGTGCTCAAGTCCGCGATCGAGAGCCCCGGCGGTACGCGCACGTTCGCGTATCGCGCGGAGGACGTGCACGACTTCGCGTGGATGGCGGATCCGTACATGGAGATGACGTCGGCGCCCGTGCAGATCGCGGATGGCAGCGTCGTCGAGGTTCGCGTGTGGGCGCGCCCCGAACAGCACGACTTCGCGGAGCGCCACCTCGAAGCGGCGACCGGCGCGATCGAGCGCTTCAGCGACATGTACCTGCCCTATCCCTGGCCGATCATGACCGTGATCGATCCGCCCCCAGATGCAGATGCGGCGGGCGGCATGGAGTACCCGACGTTCGTGACGACGGGCGGCGACATGCTCGCGATGCGCCCCGGCGTGCGCATCCCCGAGTTCACGACGGTGCACGAGGTTGGTCACAACTGGTTCCAGGGCATCCTCGCGACGAACGAGACGGCCGAGCCGTGGCTCGATGAGGGCGTGAACGAGTGGGCCGACCACGAGATCATGGACACGATGTACGGCGTCCGCACGAGCGGCGTCGATTGGATGGGATGGCAGGCGAACTTCGGCAGCCTCGCCAACTCGTATCTCGCCGACGCGAGCGACCTGCCCGTACCGATCGCATCGGCCCCCAAGACGTGGCCCGATCTCGATACCGGCGCGGCTGTCGCTTACTTCTCGACGACGAAAGCACTCACCACGCTCGCACAGGTCGTCGGCCCCAAGAAGTTTGCGGCGGCGATGAAGGCCTACGCGGAGCAATGGGCGTTCAAGCATCCGACGGGCGCTGACTTCTTCGCGACGCTCTCGGCGGAGCTCGGCCAGGATCTCGGTTGGTTCGTCGGCCCAGCATTCCACGAGATCGGATCCATCCAGCTCGCGATCCGCGACGCGCACTGCGTGCCCACGCATCCGGCGCGCGGTGTGTTCGGTGAAGGAGCGCAGCAGAAGATCATCGGCCGCGACGAAGCGCCGGATACCGGCAGCTTCATGTGCGCGATCGTCGTCTCCAACACGGGCCCCGTGCGCATCCCCGTGGATATCGAGCTGAAGTTCGCCGACAACAGCACGCAGCGCATTCGCTGGGAGGATCACGGCGGCCAGGCGTGGGAGCGCTTCGTCGTCGAGCGCAGCACCGAGCTGACCGAGGTGTGGCTCGATCCCGATGGACGCCTCGCGCTCGCCAACCCCACGACGCTCCGCGTGCGCGTCCACGGTGACGGCTCGGCGTCGATGCGCGCGAGTGCGTACGTCGGCTCGATGGCACAGACGCTGATGCAGGTGGTGGGACCGTGACTCGCGTGAAGTTCAGCGAGCTCGTCGCAGCAGGCGGCCGTGGCCTCGCACGCTACACCGGCACGCTGCTCGCCGTGTTCGTCATCGAGAGCTTGCTCGCGGCGGCCATCATGCTGGGCGCGTTCTTCGTGCTGTCAAACGCGTTCGCGAAGTTGCCGATGTTCGACGAAGGCGTCGACGGGGATCCGGTCGCGCTGATCTACTGCATCCGCCACTCGCCAGCCGCGCTCGAGGCAACGATCGGCGTCGTCGTCGGTGGGTTGTTCGTGTGGCAGCTCGTGTCGTGGTTTCTCGCAGGCGGCCTCTACAGCGTGTTCGCGCAGCGTCCGGAGAGCCGTGGCGACACCGCACGCGTCTTCGGCGCCGGCGGCACGTCGACGTACCTCGCGTACGCGCGCCTCGCTGTCCTCTCGCTACCGAGCTGGGGCCTCGCGGTGACGGTGCTCCTCCTGTGCGCGCGCGTCGCTGGCCCCCACATGCAGCAGGCGGTCGCGTTCACCGACATCATCGGTCCGCTCGTGCTCTTGATCGTGCCATTCGCGATCGTGATGCACATCGCGTGGACGGTGACGGACTACACGCGCGCCGAGCTCTCGCTGCGCCACGAATCGCACGACCCTGGCGTGCTCGCGTCGTATCTGCGCTCGGTCGCGTTCGTGTTCCGCCGCCCGCTCACGCTCGTCCACGGAGCATCCGGTTGGTTCCTGTTCGGCGTCGTCACGTTCGCGTACCACGCGATCGCATTCGATCATCCGATGTACGGCGTGGAGGGCGCTCTCACGCTGTTCGTCGCGCGCCAGTGCGTTGCGCTGTTGCGCATGGCGATCCGCGTCGGTGTGATCGCCGGCCAGGTCGAGCTCGGTCGCACGCGTGCACTCCCGGCGCGCCGCGTGTCCGACGATGTTGCCTCCGACGCGACCTGACGCGCGAGGGACCGGGGTATGGTCTCCGGACGATGGAAGACTTGCTCACCGGGAAGTTGTTCTAAATGACGCTCGACGAACTGCTCGCCCAGAGTGGCCTCGCCGAGAAGGCGCAACGGATCGATACGAACCTGGCGCGGTTCCAGTGGGGCTCGGCGTTCGTCATCGCTGGCATCTCGGGATCCGCGGTCGTCGCGATCGCGCCGCTGTTCCGCAACGTGCCCATCGGTAGAGAGCTCGCGTTCTTCAAGAAGCTGCTCGAGCACAACGCGTTCATGGGTGGCATCGCGTCGTTCGCGCTCCAGCCCGACGGTTGGGTCGTGCTGCACGCCGGTCGCGCCCTCAAGGGCATCGACGGCAACGAGTTCGCGACGCTCGTCGCGGGTGTCGGTCGCTTCGCGGATGACTTCGACGACAAGTTGATCGCCGAGTTCTACGCGGGCGCTCCTGCGCAGCCGGCGTCGACCGCCCACAGCGGTCAGTTTCCTGCGACCGACTGATCAGCGCGGGCAGACAAACGAGCCGAGCAACGTGCCGGCGCCCGCACCGACGACCGCGCCCAGGATCGCCCCCGGGCCCGTCTCGGAGGTCGCGGCCGCGCCGATGCCAGCGCCTGCCTCGGTGTACATCGCACGGCACACATCACCAGCGCGCGTCGGCGCAGCTTCAGGCGCGGGCGTCGGCGCAGGACGAGGCGTCGGGGCCGGACGCGGACGGCCGTTCCCGCCGCTTCCCGCGCCCATGCCGCCGGTGACGAACGCGAGAACCGAGATGTCGATGGTCTGGATGGTTTGCATGACCGACGACACGAGCACCCGCCGTGCCGCGAACCGAACGTGGGCAAGCTCGCGAAATCTGCAGCGTGTAGCCAGCTCTCAGCGATGCTGCCGGGACGCGATCCGTCGCCTCGGGGCGACAGCGACCAGACGCCACAAACAGTCCGTTTCCTGCGACCGACCGACGTAGACGCGGCACTATGGAGGTGTGGCCCTCCCGCGCACCGTCGGCTTCACGCTGCTGCTCGCAGCATGTGGTCGTTCGGGCTTCGCGCCGGTACCGGATGGCTCCAGCTCCGACGACGGCTCCGCTCCTGCGCTGACGGTCGAGCCGCTGTACGCGGCCGCCCCCGGCTTCACCGACTGGGTGGAGAACGATGGCGCCACCAGGCTCACGCCGACGGGCGTCGCGTGCAACGGGGACCTCGTGGTCGATGGTGGTCCTCGCAGCGGTGCCGAGCTCGGGCGCGACGCGTGCGTCCATGCAGGCCTGATGCGCGCGGTCGTGATCGCGAATTCCTCGTGCGACGACGTCACCGCGACCGACACGCTGGGCGCGCTGGAGTGGGCGTGCCGCGTCCGCGACGCCGATGCAGTCGTCTACTCCACCAGTCTGCGTGCAGGCGTCTCGCTGCGCGATCTACTCGACGCAACGGGGTGGAAGGCGAACACGCTGGAGGTGCGCCGCGGCGACACGCCGATCGCGCATAGCGATGGCGCCGCGTTCTGGCCCAACGCCGTCGTCTCGCTCGATGACACGGTCGCGAGCGGCGTGAATCTCGTGCTCTCGGATGCGTCGACCATCTACACGCTCGGCGTGGATCGCGCGCTTCCCGCCATCACGCTCGACGCGCCTGGCGCCGCGTTTGTCACACTCGGGGCGAGCACGCTATCTCCCGCGAGCGCATCGAATGGCTGCCAGAGCGCCGGGACCGCGTTCGATACCGCCTGCGCGATCGCGACGACTCCCGCCGCGCGCTTTGCGATGATCTCCGCGAGCGTTGCACCGACGGTGGTCGGCATCCTCGCCGTCGACCCGACGTTTGTCACTGTCACGTCGTCGACGGTGACGGGCGGAACCCAAGCGGCGAGCTTCACCGACGGAATCGCGAGCGAGGTCTCCGCGACACGCATCGTCGGCAGCTCCAACGGGGTGCAGTTCACGAACGGCGCCTATCACGCAGCGCGCGGCGTGGACATGACGGGGGACCGCTCGGGCGCGGGCGTCAGCTTCGTCGGCGGACGGCGTCACGCGGTCGCCCACGCCACGATCGTCGGCGAGCAATACGGCGTGATCTCGCAGGGGTCGGCTGACGCGCGAATGCATGCTCTCGACGTCGTGAATTCGGGACTCTATGGGGTCTACGTCGACGGTGCGACCGGCGCGGTGCTCACCGACATCATCGCGACCGACAATGGCTTCGACGCGATCCGTCTGATCAATGGCGCGAACGACACGACGATCGTCGGCGTGCTTGCCGCAAACAACGGTGGCGAGGGCGTGAACGTCTGGGGTGTTCTGCGCCCGACGGTCTCGCACGTCACCGCGATCGGCGCGTTCCAGTTTGGCGTCACGATCTACCTCGGTTCGAACTACGCGAGCGTGTCGCAGATCAACGCAGTGAACAGCGGCGACTACGGACTGTTCGTTCGCGGTTCGAACTACGGCCTGTTCTCGCAGATCGCCGTCACGAACAACGCGTATCAGCAGTCGCGGATCTACCAGAACTCGGACTTCAACACGTTCCTCCATGCGTACGTCGGCGGACCGGGGACGGTGTGCCTGGTCGACGGAGGTGGCGTCGCCAACAACACGATCGTCTCCGACGGAGTGCCCGGGATCTGCGGCGGCGACAACGCGACGTACGACTTTCGCTCCGCCGGTGCGCTCACGCAGGCGACGACGTTCGGTGGCCAGGTCCTCGTCGACGGAACCAACGCCGACGCGGCGAGCTTCGCGGCGGGCGTGCTCCCGACGGCGATCACCGATTGGACGCACTTCGATTCGAAGTACCGCTACTGGGGCAACGGCGCGTCTACGAGCTTCCTCGACGCATCGAATCGCCTGAACTGCGTCGCGCCCACCGTGTGTCGCGTCTGGGACGCATCGCTGCAGCCGACGAGCGCGCTCTACAACACGAGCGGTACGGGCCGGACGCAGAACGAACCGTTTGTCTCGGGCGCGACGTGCCCGTCAGCCGTACAAGGCGACCTCACGATGCACGACCTGCGCGGCGCCGAGATCGTGGGCGACGGCATCGGCGACGACGACGGCGTCTGCGAAGTCTTCGAGAAGTGCGACGCGCAGTCCGTCTACCTCGTGAACGCGCGCGAGATCATCGAAGACGACATCGGCGACGACGATGGACTCTGCGAGTCCGGCGAGGCGTGCACCTACTCGCCACACTTCGGCTACTACCAGGAGCTCGCCGGTGTCGCTCCCGGATCGCAGTGTACGTTCGTCGACGGCAGCGGCCCGTTCGGGGTTACCGGCGTGACGATGTACTCGCTGTGATCGTGTTGCGACCTAGAGCTTCACGCGCTCGAAGTGCGAGAGCTCCGCGAGCTCGTCGAAGCGCTTCTGGATCTTCGCCGCGTTCAGGTCGCGCAGGCCGTCGACGGTGAACTTCTCCACCGCGAAGCTGCCCATCACGCTGCCCATGATCATCGCCGTGCGGATCGTCGCCGGCGAGAGGTCACCCGCGTACGCGAGGTAGCCGAGCAGGCCGCCCGCGTACGAATCGCCCGCGCCCGTCGGATCCTTCACATCGCCGAGCGGCATGGCCGGCGCGGCAAACATGCCGTCCTTGTGGAACAGCAGCGAGCCCGCGTCGCCGCGCTTGATGATGACGGACGTGCAGCCCATCTTCATGATCGCGTTCGCGGCGCGGTGGAGGTTGTGCTCGCCCGCGAGCAGGCGCGCTTCCTCGTCGTTGAGCATCAGCGTGTGGGTCTTGGCGAGGACCTTCTCGAGGTTCGGCTTCGCGATGTTGATCCACAGGTTCATCGTGTCGGTCGCGACGAGCGCGGGACGACGCACCTGGTTCAGCACGTCGAGCTGGAGCGCCGGGTCGATGTTGCCGAGGAGCACGAGCTGCGCGTCCTTGTGGTGCTCGTGCAGCTTGGGCTGGAACGTCGCGAACACGCCGAGGCGCGTATCGATGGTCTCGCGCGTCGCGAGGTCGTCCGCGTACTTGCCGACCCAGTGGAAGGTCTCGCCCTTCACGCGCTCGATGCCCGAGACGTCGACCGACTGCGCAGACAGCTCGTCGATGTACTTCTGCGGGAAGTCATCGCCGACGACCGCGACGACCGACACCTTGTTGGTGAAGTACGCGGCCGCGCGCGCGATGAACGACGCGGAGCCACCGAGCAGATCCTTCTGCATTCCGAACGGGCCATCGATGTCGTCGAATGCGACGGAGCCGACGACGAGCAAGGACCGGTGAGCGCTGCGCTGGTGCATGCGGACTGGTACCATCGTTGGGACGTGACGAGCAATGCGGACGATCCCGCCGTAGCAGCGCGCGCCGCGTCCGCCGCCGGGGACCACGGGAAGGCGGCTGACCTCTACGAGAAGCTGTGGGATTTCGCGTCGGCGCTCGCGGAGGCCAAGCTGGCCGGCGACCAACCGCGCGCACTCCGCTACGCCCTGGAAGTGAACGACGCGGCGCAGATCGAAGCGCTGATGGCTGTCCTGACGGGCACCGACGATGGGGCGAAACAAGCGCTCGACGTGCTCGTGCGGATGCGCCGCCACGCCGACGCGGCCCCGCTGGCGGAGAAGCTCGGCGATGTCGCCAAGGCGATCGATCTCTACACACGCGCGCACAAGGATCTCGACGCGGCCCGCCTGCTGGAGGTCTCCGGGCGCGACCGCGACGCCGGCAAGCTCCTCGAGCGCGCGCTCGATCTGGCCGCGCCGACAGAGAAGGCGCCGATCCAGCTCGCACTCGGTCGCATCCTCGCGCGCCGCGGTGCGTACCCGGAAGCGGCCCGCTTGCTTCAAGACGCACGCAGGGCGCCATCCTTACGCGCGGACGCGCAGCGCCACTTGATCGCGACGCTCGCCGCGATGGGTCTTCGCGATGGTGCGCGCGATGCGCTGCTCGAATTGCGCGCGACGGATCCGTCCGTGTCGGCAGACCTCGACGTGTACCTGCGCTCGTGGCGCGACGAGACGACGGAGCGCAAAGCGTCGCGCGACCGCGAGATGATCGCGGGCCGCTATCGAATGGAGCGCTTGCTCGGTGCGGGCGCATCCGGCCGCGTGTTCCTCGCGACTGACGAGGTCACCAATCGCGCCGTCGCGGTGAAGATGTTCTTTGCGGCCGGCGCGCGCGGTGGCGCGGCCTACGAGCGCTTCGTGCGCGAGGCGCGGCTCGCGAGCACGCTGCGCCACCCGTCGCTCGTCGAGGTCTACGACGTGTCCGTCGAGAAGGGCTTCCTCGTCATGGAGTTCCTGCCCGGCGGCTCGCTCGCGCAGCGCCTCGCGGCTGGTGAGCGGTTCGCGCCCGTGCAACTGCGGCGCATGGCGCTCGACGTGATCGGCGGCCTCGAAGCGGCGCACCACCGCGGCGTCGTCCACCGCGATGTGAAGCCCGCGAACGTGTTCTTCGACGCGCGCGGCACGGCCAAGCTCGGTGACTTCGGCGTCGCGCACCTCGTAGATCTCGGTCAGACGCAGACAGGCGGCCTGATCGGAACGCTCGCGTACATGTCGCCCGAGCAGATCACGGGCGCTCCGATCACGATCGCGGCCGACCTCTACGCGCTCGGCATCACGCTGTTCGAAGCGGTGACCGGGCGCCTGCCATTTCTCGGGCCCGACTTCGTCGCGCAGCACCTCGGCGAGGACGCCCCCCTCGCTTCGTCGACAAACGCCGAGGTCGCCCCGGGTTGGGACCCGATCCTCGCCGGCCTGCTCGTCAAGAACCCGCGCGAACGTACCGGCACGCTCGCCGAGCTGCGCTCGCAGCTCGAAGCGCTGGACCTGGGCGCCCGCCCGATGTTCGGCCCCCGGCCGCGCCGCGACTCGCGCCCGCACTCGATCGTCAAACTCGCCGAAGAAGGCGAGGTAAAGCCGCGCTACCAGTTCGAGACGCCGCTCGGTTCCACACCGATCTCTCAGCTGTCGCGCGGCGTGGACACCGTCCTCGACCGCAGCATCGTGATCGAGCGCTTCAACGACAGCGACGACGCGACCAAGGCGCTCGAACGCATGCGCCTGCTCGGACGCGTGCAAAGCCCGTTCGTCCAGCGCGCGCTCTCGCTCGATCGCGCCGCGCGCCAAGCCGTGTTCGAAGCACCGTCGGGCGCGTCCCTGCAGGACGCCCTGCCCCACCTGCCCCCGCCGGAGACGGTGCGCCTGTTGAAGCGCCTCGCGCGGGCAGCGGCCGCGATCCACGAGCTCGGCGGAAGCCACGGCGCGATCGGCCTCCGCACCGTCGTGCTCGACGATGGCGCGTCACCGACCGTCATGGCGGCGGGCCTCGGTGTCGCCGCCGACAGCCAGCCGCTCGACGACGTGACCGCGATCATCACGCTGATCGCAGGCATCGTCGGTGCGCAGGCAACATTCGCGGATGTCGCGCGCTCGGTGACCGATTCCGTCGGTGCGAAGTTGCCCGAGTACCCCGTTCCCGTCGACGGAGAAACGCTCTACGCCGCCGCGGACGCTGTCGACATCGCTGTTCTCGCTGCACTCGGTTCGCGCTGAGCCGCACATTCTTGCCGCAACGACGCGACGATGCGACGTCAGAGATTTTGCCGCAACGACGCAACGACGCGACGTCAGAGATTTTTGCCGCAACGACGCAACGACGCGACGTCAGAGATTTTGCCGCAACGACGCAACGACGCGACGGATCAAAACCTCGCCGGGCGAGGGACGCGGGCCGTCCCCATGGGAGCCAGCGCGTTCGCATTCTTCCGAAAAGCCGGCCATTAACGCTCACACTGGACCGAAGCGATATGCCGGATCGGTCGTCCCTCGAGCGCCGGGTCCGCCCGCACACCACACACGCCCGCCCGCGCACCACACACGCCGGCCCGCGCACCACACACGCCCGCCCGCGCAGCCCGCCCGGCGAGGTCAAGATCCCCGTTGCGTCGTTGCGTCGTTGCGGCCATCACCTCTGACCGTTGCGTCGTTGCGTCGTTGCGGCCATCACCTCTGGCCGTCGCGGCGTTGCGTCGTTGCGGCCATCACTTCTGAACGTCGCGGCGTCGCGTCCATCACCGCGTCGTCGCGGCCATCCCCACCGTCGCGTCGTTGCGGCTCAGCGCTTCTGCGCGAGCAGAACGACGATCCACATCGCGGAGTCGCCGATCTCGGGATGGGGGCCCTGCGCGACGCCGACGCCGACCTCGTCCGTCTTGCCGCTGCCGAGCAACGAGCCACCGTCGAGCTGTTCCAGATCGGCCGTTGCGGTGACCACGCTCGACACGCGCGCGTAGACATTGCCGAACGCCTCGACCTGCTTCTTCACGCCGTCGTACGCCTCGTCGCGTGTCTTGCCCGCCGCGAGCTGCACGGCCATCTGTTGCGCGATCGCCGCGAGCTTGTTGTTGCTCGTGATGGGCTTGGCCGCCGTGATCTTGGCCGTGACGACACCGGCCGCCTTCAGCGCGTCGATCTTCGGCGGCACGCGCGTGAACACCTGCGTGATGAAGATCTCGCGGCGTCCCGAGCCAGAATCGCCAAACACGGCGCCGATGCCGATGGTGGTCGCCGACGTGGACATGATGTTCGCGCGGTGACCCGGGCTGTTCATCAGACCCTGGTGCGCCTCGCCGACGCCGTAGGCGCGGGCGACGTTCTCGAGCACGACGGCGGTCTTGATCTTCGCCGCGCGCACGCGATCGGCGGCGGAGCCAGTCGTCGGCGAGATGTGTGCGACGACCTTGGTCTGATTCATCTCCTGCGAGTGACCACGCGCGACGTCGGCGACCTTCTCGTCCCATTGCAGCGCGGCGAGGCCGGCCGCGAGGCGGTCGCGGTTCACCATGTCGAACATGCGCTTTTCGACCTCGGTGGTCGTGGTCGCGGGCGCGTCCTCGAGCGTGCGATCGACCGTCAGCGACGTGGGAGGCTGCTGCCCGCACCACACGGGGAAGTTCGCGAGCACCGTCGAGCCGCTCGCATCGCTCGCCGCGATCTCGACCTGCTGGCGGCCCGTTCGTGCGCCGCAGCCGACGGTCGTCTGAAATCCACCTGCGTGACCGATCTTGAGATCGAGGCGCTGCGTCGAGCCGTCGTCGTGCGTGACGAACACCTCTGGCTCCTTGTACCTCGCGTCGACGACAGCATCGAGGACGAAGCTGCCCTTCGCGGGCAACATGCGCGGCACTGGCGACGTGCTCACGCCGCTGCCTTGGAGCGCGAACACGATCGCGTGCGAGCCGTTGCCGTTGCGCTTGGCTTCGCCGATGCCGACGCGCGCGGTCGCGCCCTCGCCGAGAATGCCCGCGAACTGCGGTTGCAGCTGCTCGACGATCTGCTGCGGCGTCTCGTCGGTGGCCCACGCGACGATCAGGCGCGGCGACGGTTCGATGATGCCGTTGCGGTGCAGCGCGAACTCGACGAACGAATATCCGATCACGCCCTCCTCGGGCACGATGCTCGCCAGCTCTTCGCAGGCACGGAACAAGCGCGCATCGGCGACCGGCGGTGGCAGGTGAATCCGAGCCGCAGTATCCGCGACCGACTTGACGATAGCGTCACCGAGCGGCGTGTGCGGCGGTGCGACGAGCGGCTCGTTGTAGCGCTGCGCTGCGTCGGTCGTCGGCGCGAACACGACTGGCGGGATCACCTTTACCTCGGGCGCTGGTGCGCTCCCGCTGCCCTCACTTCCGCGCCAGCTCGGCTGCGTGCCGACCTGCTGTGGCCCACCCGATGGACACGCGGCGAGCGCGATTCCGGCGAGGACGCCGACAGCAACAAAGGAGAGTCGAGTCACGACTCCGCGAGCCTAGCACTCACTTCGACGCGGATCCCGAACCGGAGCCCGTGCTCGCCGAGCCAGATCCGGCGTTCGCGGGCTTCATGATCCGGCCCGTCTCGACGATCGGAGCAGCGGATCCGGAGCCTGCACCCGATCCCATGCTCGCAGAGCCGGAGCCCGTGTCCGCGGGAGGCGTCGGAGGCGGCACGCGCGGATCGACGGGCGAGTTGGGAACGACGCCGCCCATCGTGTCGGCGAACACCACGGTGAGCATCTTGTCGATCGCGTGCCAGTCGCCCATGCCGATGCGATTCCACGACGACACGGCGACCTTCTTGTCGCTCGTGAGATCGCCGCGCACGACATTGAGGCGCCAGCGGTCGCCAACGGCCGGCGGCAGCTTCACCTTCATCGCGTCGTCGCGCCCCTTCACAGCCGCCCACGGAATCGCGATCTCGGCGTCCCAGCCAACGTCGGATCCGCCGGGGCCCGTCGAGCCATTCAGCTTCACGGCCGTGATCATGCCGGAGTCCCACGATGGGTCGGCCGGGTGCGCCTTGTCATCGCGGCCCGTCGCGAACCACGAGTCGAACGTCGCATTGTTCGGATTGACCTGCAGCTCGACGTACCCGCGGCGAGAGCTATCGGCGTCGATGAACATCTCCACGACGTCAGCCTTCCACAGCGTGTCGTCGTGGTTCTTGAAGTCAGAGAGGATGTCCGTGTCCTTCACCGACGCGAAGACATAGAGGTACTGATCGTCCCAGGTGATCTTTGCGGTGGCGCTGCCGAGCGGATCGGGACTCTTCTCGCCGGTGGGGAATTCGGGCGACGCCGGCACGTTCTGCCAACCTGGATCGGTTCCGACGCCATCGATGGTGATCGCACCTCGCGCGCGCGGCACGTAGACGGTGCCCGGAGGTGGAGGCGCTTTGGAGAGATCGACGTCGAGGATCCTCGCGACGATCGCGCGGTCGACGACCTTCTCCGGTGCTGTCGTCGCGGCCATGCGATCGAGCGTGCCGTGCGCGCCTTCGGCGATGAGGCCGACCTGCACCGTCGCCGTCGTCGACCTCCAATCCGCGCGAATGACGACATCCTGCTCGTCCTCGATGATCTCGTTCGTGCGCCAGGTCGCTGGCCCATGCGCGCGCTGCATGTCCGTTGGCGGCAGCATCATGAAGTCCGCCGAATTGGGCGCGCCGCGCAGCTGCACGAACACGCGCCAACCGGGGCCGACGGGCGCCAGCACTTTCCAGTAGTGCTTGATCTTCAGCGCACCGCCGGGAGCAGGCCGCGTCGTGTCGACGATGCTGCCGAGGTAGACGACCTTGCCACCGAGCGTGACGTCGACGCGATCCTGCGGTGCGAGCGGCGGCAGGTCGCGCAGCAGATGCGCGCCCACGTAACCCGGGTCCACGCGCTTGGGCTGCGGACCGGTTCCTTCGTCCACGCCGCATGCAGCGACGAGAGCGATGAACAGAACGGCGGCACGCATGCCGCGGTTATACGACAACTAGAAGCGGAACAGCGTCGCGCCGCCGGGCTGCACGGCGTTCGTGCCCATGGGCAACATCGTCCGCGCGGTGCTCGACGAGGAATCCTGGGTCGCGATCTCGTAAACGACGTAGCCGCTGACCGCGACGATCGCCCAGAACCACCACTTCTTGTAGACCGGGTCCGCCTTCTGCTGCGGCTGCTCGGGCTGCGCGGGCGGGTTCGGCGTGCCGCCGTACTGGTTGGGCTGGTTCGGGTTCGTGCCCTGCGCCGCGTACGCGGGGTTCGGGTTGCCCTGCTGACCCAACTGCTGCGGTTGGCCATTCGGTGCGGGCTGACCATTCGGACCCGCGCCGCTCGGTCCCGTGCGGGTATCCGGCAGACCGCTGGCCGCACCACCGACGCGCTGATCGCGGATCGCGTTGATGTCGATCGACTGCACGCGATCGAGCTGCGCGTCTCCCGTCGAGACCGTCGTGCCCGTTCCGGGAACGCCGCTGCCACCGTTAGAAACGGGCGGCGCCATATCATCGGGGCCAGGCGCCGTCGCGACGCCCGGTTTCTTGCCCATGTCGGCCGCCTTGCGCGCTTCCTCGGCCTTGCGCGCCTCGTCGGCAACGCGCGCTTCCTCGGCGATGCGCTTGGCATCCTCCGCCTTCTTCGCGTCGTCGGCCTTCTTCGCGTCGTCCGCCATGCGCTTCGCTTCGTCGGCCTTCTTTGTCGCGACCGACTTCTGCGCTGCATCGAGACGCGCGATGGACGCTTCGATCTCTGCGCGCTTGTCCGTGTTCGGCTGCTTGTCGAGGTACGCGCGGTAGTACTGAACCGCCGGGTCCGCGTCGCCGAGCTTGTCGTAGCAGAGCGCGAGGTTGTAGTTGTTCAAGTCCGCCGGCACGAGCTGCTGCGCTGCGCCGAACTCGCGGATCGCCGAGCGGTAGTCCGCCGCGTTGTAGAACTTCACGCCCGCTTGGTAGTGCGTCTTCGCATCGCTGCGGTCATCCGCGTAGGCGACGCCATGCGAGGCGATCGGCGCCACCGACAGCGATGCGACCGCGAGAACTGCTGACGTGAGGAGCGTGGGGAGCGAGCGCATGGGAATTCCTTATGGTGGGGCGACCGACGACAACAGAGCAATGACGCGCGTCACTCCATCCCGCAAGCGACGTCGTTCTGGTTCGCTTTGCAGTAGATGGGGCGGCACTTGGGATCCTTGAGGTCTGCTTTAGTACCCGTACACTTGGGACCGTTCGGCGGATTCGTCGGAATGGTCGTGGAAATCTTCGGCAACGGGACGGAGAGGGTCAGCTTCTTGTCGGTCACGACAAGGGGTTTGTCTTTGTAGCCCTTCGCCTTCAACACGACACTTCGCTTGCCGCCTTTGGGAACATCGAGCTCGCCGTTGCTGGAGACGAGCTGCCCGTCCTCCCAGATTTCGATGGGTTGATTGGCAGATCCGACGAGCGTGACCTTCACGGAGTCCGGCTCGGCGACCGCGGCATCCGCGATCAGCGGCGGGGGCTCCGTGACCGCGGCATCGACCGCAGCTGGTTCGACGACGGCGGCATCGACGGCGGCCGGCTCGACGACAGCGGCATCGACGACCGTCTTTTCGGCAGCGTCGGCGGGCGTCTTGGTCATCACGGCAGCATCCGGCGTGTTGCTCGCTACCACCGCAGCATCGGGCGTCGGCGCGGGGTTAGACCCGGTACCGCCGGCCTGGGTTGTCCCGCTTCCACCGCTCGAGCCGCTGCCTGTACCAGCATCTTTCTTACCGAGCACGACGAACGCGGCGACACCGCCACCAGCGAGGAGGACGAGCAGGATCGCGATGATGAGACCGGCGCTGCTCTTCTTGGGCGCGATGACCGAGTCGCCGGCGTAAACGCCCGAGCTACTCGAGGACGGTTGCCCGATCTGTCCCGAGACGGGCGGCGGCGGCTGCCATCCACCCGACGGTTGCATGCCCGGCTGCATCCCGCCCGCCGGCGTCTGATGCCCCATGCCGGGAGGAGCGCCCACGCCCATCGTCGGCGCCTTGGCTCCGTAGCCTTGCGAAGGCGTCGCGACCGGGTGCGAAGCGCTCGCCGTCACCGGGAACGCTTCCATGTACGTGCTCATGCCCGCGCCGGCGATGCTGCGATAGATCGGCACGAGCGTGTTCACCAGCTCGTCCATCGACGAGAAGCGCCCGTTGGGATCCTTGCTCATGCAGCGCGTGATGACTTCCGCGAGGCCCGGCGGCAGCTGACGCCCCGCCTTTGCCGCACGCTGCGCGACGGGCTCGGGCTCCGTCGTGATGTGCTGCGTGAGGATGCCCATGAACGACTCGCCCTGGAACGGCAGCGAGCCCGCGAACAGCTCGTACATGATCACGCCCATCGCGTAGATGTCCGTGCGCGCGTCGACGGGATTTCCGAGCGCTTGCTCGGGGGCCATGTAGAACGGCGTGCCGAAGATCGTGCCGGTGCGGGTGAGGTTGTTCCCGCCTTCGTTGCCCGCGACCTTCGCGATACCGAAGTCGAGGAGCTTGGGAACGTCCTCGTTGTTCGGCCCGATCGTGACGAACACGTTCTCGGGCTTCATGTCGCGATGGACGATGCCCTTGGCGTGCGCGGCCGCGAGTCCGTGACCTGTCTGGATGATGATGTTCAGCAGGCGCTCGACGGGCTGCGGCTGCTTGATGAGATCGTTGAGGGGAGCGCCGTTGAGCAGCTCCATGCACATGTACAGGCGACCATCCGGCAGATCGCCGAAGTCTTCGATGCCGATGATGTTGCGGTGACCGATCGAGCTGGACGAGCGCGCCTCTTGATAGAAGCGCTGCACCGCTTCCTTGTTCGACACGATCTCGGGACGCAGCAGCTTGAGCGCGAACTTCTTCTCGATGTGGACGTGCTCGGCCGCGTAGACCTCGCCCATACCGCCTTCGCCCAACTTCTTGACGAGGCGATAGCGCCCGCCGAGCACTTGCCCGACCAACGAGGGCGTCTCCATGGACATGGAGCCTGATGCCGGCGGTCCCTCTACACTCATGTGGCGGTTAGTATAACGCGCCGGGGCGGCCAAAGGCCTTCACGGAGTCCCACACACACCGACCCCGAGCTCCGTCGCCATGGGGTTCCGGTTCAGGATGCAGGTCTGTCCCGCGGGGCAGTCCATCAGGTCGGGACGGCCGCAGGCGTTCGGGGGCAGGTGCGCCGACGTCAGCACGCAGCTGCTCTGGACGCAGCGAGCGGAGGCACCGGACTCGCACGCGTTCACGCCGGGGCAACTCGGGTCGGCGTCGCAGTGGAGGGCCGCGTCGTAGCTCGCGCGATTGCGGCTCAGAACGGCCGTGTCGACGCCACCCTCGGCACAGCCGCAGCAGTCCTGGCGCGTCTCGATGCAGTCGCTGTCGCTGCTGCATCCCGATAGCGTCGGCGTCGTCGGAGCCGCGCACGCGAGGCAGCCCGTGGCGGGGTCCATCGCGAAGCCGCCCGCGTAGCCGTGCTCGCACTCGATCTCGACGCAGCGAACGACGCAGCCGTCGACGGGATCGCACGCGGCCTTCACGTTGTTCGCGCACGGCGGTCCGGCCGGGCACGACACGCCGTCGCAGCCGAGGGCCGTCGGATCATCCGCGCGCGCCGCGAACTCGGGGCACGAGCAGCAGCTCGACGCCGACAGAACGCAGTCCGTGTCGACAAAGCAGGCCGGCGCCGAGGTCCCCCCACTCCCGTTCCCGGCGTCGCCTCCCGCGAGATCATCCGGCACGTCCCCGGCGCTCCTACCCGCACCGCCGCACGCGGCGAGGGTCACGAGGAGAGCGAGAACGGAGCGCATCGTCATGGAGTGAGCACGCGGCGTGCCGCACTCTAACCCAGCGAGATTCCGGAGTGCCTCGCCGATTTCCCTCAGATTTCCGAGGCTCCCGCCGTTCACACCGTGGCAAGTCCGGCGACGGCTGGACGCGCAGCGACGCCGTGAGGTCTGAAGATCAGAGGGATCGCGTAGATCGGTCCTCGCGATGACGTCGAAGATTCTGACCAAGACCGACGCGATGATGGAAGACCGCATGATCGCGGTCTCTAGCGATCCCGAGCGCGCGGACACGCTCGCCAAAGCGCGCATGTTCAAGCGCACCTGGATCGAGCTCGCGGAAGCGCTCAGCCGCTGTAACGAAAAGAAGCTGTGGGCCAAGTGGGGCTTCTCGGACTTCGACGCGTATTGCCGCAAAGAGCTCCACCTGCGCGGCTCCACCGTCGCCAAGCTGATGGGCAGCTTCCGCTTCCTCGAGACGAGCGCGCCCAAGGTGATCGAGCGCTCGCGCGCAGATGGCTTCGATGCGCCGATTCCGTCGATCCAGACCGTCGAGTACGTCGAGAAAGCGACGCGCGAAGGTCACGCCGACGAGGAGACGCTGCGCACGATCCACAAGAGCGCGTTCGAAGAGGGCCTCGAGAAGCCGGTGCTCGCCAAGAAGTTCGGCGAGCTCTTGTTCCCGCAGTCGGCGCAGGACAAGAAGGAAAAGCTCCGCGCCGCGATCGCCGCGACCGCGCGTCGGCTCAGCTCGCTCGTCGCCGAGGATGGCGCACCGCTGAGCAAGGAGCTCGCGATCCGCGTCGAAGAGACCGTCGGCGAGCTGCTCGAAGCGGTCGAGAACTAATTACTGCCCGAACAGGCCCGGGTCGACCGAGGTCACGTTCACGGACGAGCTCAGTGCCTGCTTCCACGTCTCGCCGAGCGCTGCGCGCTGCTCGACCGACGTGGGTAGCGGAGCGAACGCGATCTCGAAGGCGTTCTTGTTGTTGATCATGCCGCGCAGCACCCAACCGATCTGGCGGCGCATCACCCCCTGGCCCATCCAGTAGTCCTCCCACTTGAGCGCGATCTGCGCACCGCGCGGCTTGGGTGACGTGAACGCGGTGAGAGCGCGACGCACGAGCGGCTGCCCGGGCGCGAGCTCCCAGCGCGAGCGGCGCACGATCATGCAGACGAACCCCATGCCGGCGAAGAACCCTCCCATCAGGATCGGCTGAGTGGCACCGGCGCTGTTGTAGTGCGCGTACACGGGGCTCTGCCCCGCCGCATACGCCTCGGGAATGCTCGTCCACATCCACAAGCCGACGAGCAGCAAGAGGCCGCCCGTGATCGCGAGCGTCCACTCGCCGAATAACGGCAGGCGATAACCGGGAAACCACAGCGTGCCCTGCGCGGGCGCCCTGCGCTCGACGGAGAACGTGCGCCACGCCGCGAGGGCGCACAGCGCTGCGATACCGAGCGCGATCACGATGCCGCCGACTTGCGTGCCGGTAGACATCTTCAGGTCGGAGAACGCGAGGTCGCGACCCTCGCCGGTGATGATGTTCTTCATCCGCACGAGCGCCCACACCGCGAGCGCGAGCCACACGCCGATGCGTGGAATCGCTTGCGCGCGCAGGTGATCGATCATGGGCTTGTTGCCCTGCCCGATGGCACTCGCCGCCCCAAGCTCTGTCGCGACGCTTCCGGCGATACCGCCGATGAGTCCGCCGATCACTGCGGGCACTTCCCTTGGAACGCCCACGCGATCGCGACGTCCGCGCAGCCGCCCGTGGTGTAGCCGACGGCCTCGCAGGTCTTACCGGCCGTGAACTCCTTCAGCTTCAGCGTGGCCATTCCGCCGGGCCGGAGCTGCGGCTCGTCGCCCGCCTTGCAGCGCGCCTCGGCGTCGACGGTGCACGCGGTGCCTTTGCCACCGAGGTCGTCGTAGTCGAACACGCACGCTCCCTTCGCCTCCTCCTTCTTGCTGCACGCAGTAGCGGAGAGGACGACGAACGACATCAGGACGACAGGCAATTTGTTCATGACTCTCTGTCCATCGACCGCGGACCGAGTCGCATCGCGTCGCTACTTTTCTTTGGGCTGCCACCACGGCGCGATGTCACGCATGTTCGCCATCAGGTCGTCGGCCGCCGCAGCACGGAGCTCGGCCCACACGCGGTCCATTTCGGCCGCTTGCGCGTGGCGCTCGGCCGCTGAAGCATCGGTCAGATACGCGGCGATGCCCGTCGAGTATGCGGCGAGCATCTCGGTATCGGTCCGTGTCGCATGCGCGCGCGTCTCGTCCATCGCTTGCTGCCGCCGCGTCTGGGCCAGCGCCTTGTCGCCGAGCGCGCTCGCCACTTCCGCGCAGTGGAGCAGCGTCAGCGCGACATCCGCGTTCGCTCCGGTCAGCAACTGCTGCGCTTGCTGCATGACCGCGATCGCCTCCGTGCAGATGGCCAGCGCCTGCCGACGACGCTCCGGGAGATCGCTATCGACGAAGGCCGTCGCGGCCGCCGTGAGATCGACAGCGAGATCGCGAACCGTCGCGACGGAGCGCGGCTGCAGCTGCGCGCGTCGGCGCGAGACCTCGAGGATGCGATCGAACAGCGCGGGCGCCTCCGCCGCGGCACCAACCTCCGCTTCTGCGCGCCACAGGATCGTCATCCAGCGCGCGTGCTCGTCGTTCGTGGGATCGACGGCGAACAACGGCTCTGCGATGCGCGCGGCCTTTGCGATCCATGCCTTCTTCTGCTCGGCATCGCCGCGCTCTCCCACCGCGATCGCGAGTGCGACTTGCACCTGCGCGACGAGCCACTGTGCGGACGCTTCGTTCTCGCGTCGTGCGACGGCGGCCTCGGCGAACGTGAGCGCTGCTTGGTAGCGCGTCTGCGCCTCGTCGTAGCGCTGCGCGAACTGCGCGATGCTGCCGATGCGCTGCTGGATGGCCGCCTGCAACACGAGACGCTCGACAGCGACGCGAGCGTCGTCGGTCTTTGCATCATGAAACGCGGCGGCCGCCGCGTGATACGACACGAGCGCGGCATCGGACTCACCGCCATCGCGCAGTAGATCACCGAGCGCGACATATGCCTCCGCCGCGGTGTGCACGGTATCGAAGCGCGGGTACGTCGAAGCCACGGTCGGAGGAACGCCCGCGAGTGCCGCGATGCACTGCTGCAACGCCGCGCGAGCCGCGGCCGGATCACCCTTGCTGCGCCGCGCTTCCGCCGTGCGCATCAGCGCCTCGCACCGCAGGTACGCCGTCATCGCCGTGCCCTGCGGCAATCGCGCGAGGGTCGCGTCGACGGTAGCGAGATAGCGCAGCGCGGGATCGACGTCGCCCTTGGCGAGCGCGATGTCGGTCATCAGTCCGCGCAGCTCGAGCAGCTGGACGAGCTCTGCACCCTCGTCCGGATCGCCGTCCACGATCGGCGCCGTCGCGATGTGCTGCTCCAAGCCCACGACCAGGTTCGTCGCCAGATCGAGGCGCCCGAGCTCGGCGACCGAATGGTTGACCTGGTCGAGCAAGAAGTTCGTCAGCTCGAGGGTGCGCGTGCGTGCAGCGCGGCTCGCATGCTCGGCGGCGACGGCGCGATCGCGCTCGGCAATGATCCGCGAGACGCTCCAGCCACCGACGACACTCGCGGCGATCGCCGCGGTCGCGAGCGCGGCGGCGGCTGTGCGATGGCGCCGGAGCCACCGCGCGACGCTCTGGCGATACGTGTACCTGTGCGCGCGCACGCGGCCCTGCGCGAGATATCGCTGCACGTCCGCGAGCAACTCGGTCGCTGTCGCGTAGCGCGTGCCGGTGCGAGCCGTCGCGCGCACGATGATCGAGCGCAGCTCGGGGGGAATGCTGCGGTCGGCGGGGCCGATCTTGTGCGTTCCGCACATCACGAATCGCAGCATCGCGCCGAGTGCGTAGACGTCGTGGTCGAGCACCGGTGGCCCGCCATCGCGCTGCTCGGGTGACGCGTAGCCCTCGGACCACCCGCCGCTGTTCGGAGTGTCTTCACCGAGGACGATCGCGATGCCCCAGTCGAGCACGGTGCACTCGCCGAACGGACCGACGAACAGATTCGTCGGCTTGAGATCGCGGTGAACGATGCCGAGCGAGTGCGCATACGCGATCGCCGAGATCGCAGGAATCGTGGTGAGGAGCGCCTCGCGTCCGATGTGTCCCGCTGCCACCTCCTCGGCGAGCGTCCGCCCCGCGAGGAATGGCATGGCGAAGAACGGCGTCTCGGGATCGATCTGGCCGGCGTCGAGGACGGTCACGATCGACGGGTGCGAGAGCCGCGCGAGGATAGCGATCTCGCGTGCGAACCGCGCCTGCGCGCCGGCCTGTGCGTGAGGCATCTTGAGCGCGACATCTCTCCCGAGCACGCGATCGCGCGCCCGCAGGATCCGCCCCATGCCGCCGCGCGCGATCTGTTCGCCCAGCGTGTAGCGCTCGGCGCCGGACGGCACCACCTGGCGTTCATCGGGCGCGAGCGCAGCGCACACCGCGCGGCAGTCCTCGCAACTATCGAGGTGCGCGAGCAGCTCCGCGCGGCGCTCCGCAGTCAGTCCATCACTGAACCAGCGCGTCCAATCGAGGTCGGAGGGACAAGAGGCCATGCGTTTGCAGTCAACCGACGATCAACGAAGTCGCATCGCCCTGGGAAAGATCGCCAGCGGGAGCGTACACCGCCACAAGACGTGGCGTTCCCACGAGGAGACGGGCTCTGTAAGATGTGGGGATGCCAGCGGCCGACGAGGCGTACACGCGCGGAGCAGCCGCGTGGCCCGGGCTCATGGCGAGTCACGCGGAGTTCGAAGCGATCGGCGAGCGCTGTCGCGAGCGCATGGCGGCAAGTGGCGAGCGTCCGGGGTGGGATGCGGTCAACGCGTCCGACGTGTTCCTCGTCGCGGCGCTGAAGGACGGGCGACCCGAAGCGCACGCCACGTTCGACCGCGCGATCCTCGAGCCGAGCCGGAGTGCGCTCGCGCGGTTGGGCCTCTCGCCCGCCGGCGTCGATGACGTCCTCGCGGAGCTACGGAGCAAGCTCGTGGTCGCCGACGGTGACGAGCTCCCGATCGCAAAGCAGACCGGCGAAGGAAACCTCGTCGCGCTCGTGCGCGTGATGGCCGTGCGCGCCGGAATCAACCGGCAGAAGCGCGAGAAGCGCTACACGTCCGAGGACCGCGACGCACTGGAGCAACTGCTCGGCACGCACTCCCCGGCGGGCGCGTTGCTGACGGAAGAAGCCAAGACGCTGCTCCGGCGCGTCATCGCCGCTGCTGTCGCCACGCTCGGGGAGCGCGACCAGACGCTCCTGAAGTTGCACCTCTACCACCGCATGTCGATCGACGACCTCGGTCGTACGTACGGCGTGCATCGCGCGACGGCGGCGCGGTGGCTCGCGAAGATCCATGACGCGATCGATGCCGAGACGCGCAAGGCGCTCGCCGAGGAACTGCGCACGGAGAGCGATCACTTACGCAGCGTGATGGATGCAGCGCGGACCGGCCTCACGAGCGCGTTCGCGCAGGCGCTCGGGCACGAGGACTAAGACACGGCGTAGTGGACGGCCTTCGAGAGCAGGTACACCGCGTAGACCATCAGCAGCGCGCCGACGATCTTCGGGATCATCGCGGCCTTCTGACCGAGGACGTTCTTGCCGCGATGCGTGAGGAACGCGACGAGCGAGAACCAGCCGAAGCTGCCGGCGATGACGCCGATCGCGCACGCAACACCATCGAGGTGGCTCGTCATCGCGGGCATCCACGATGCGGCCATGAGGAAGACCCACGTGACGATCGCGGCCGGGTTGAGGAGGATCAGCGCGAGGCCGATCTTGAAGCCGGTCACCTTCTCGTGCCGATGCAGCATCGACTCGGACGGCGATGGCTCGTCGGGGTTGGTCGCGGGTACAGCCGACGGCGCTGGCTGACTCTTCATCGTGATCATGCCGTAGATCAGGAGGACCACGCCGGAGAGCGCCCACAGCACGGGCGGGAGCGATGGATGCGACTGCAGCCACGGCTTGACTCCCAGCACGCCGACGCCCGCGCAGATGCCATCGCCAAGTGCCGCGCCCGCGCACACGGCGTACGCGCGTCGCATCGTGTGGCGATAGGCGGCATCGATGACAGCGACGTTCGCAGGCCCGATCGGCACGCCGGTGATGCCACCAGCGGCAACTCCGATCAGCAGGAACATCAACGCAGAGAGCACGGAAGGCCCGTGCTATAGCAAACCCGCGATGTCGACGGGAAGTGAACCCGCACCGGGATCCCAGGCTCTCTCCGCCGGGCCAACTGTCACCTGGCTGGGACACGCCACGGCGGTGGCTCAGCTCGGTACGTCACGATTCGTCTTTGACCCGCTGTTTCGCTCGCGCGCGCGAGCCGCGGGCCGAGTCGACGCGGTGCTGGTGACGCACTCGCACGTGGATCACCTCAACCGCTGGAGCCTCAAGGTGATCGATCGCGATACGCACCTCGTCGTGCCGCGCGGGGCGAAACACATCGTCGCGGATCTTGGCTTTCGCGAGGTCACGGAGGTTTCGCCGGGCGACACGCTGTCGATCGGTGGCAGCGAGGTCCACGCCGTGGAGACGCGCCACGATCAGGGCCGCTGGAGCAAGGCGGCGACGATTCAAGCGCTCGGCTATGTCGTCCAGCAGGACGGGATCGCGGTCCATCACGCGGGCGACGTCGACTTCAGCGATCACTCGGTGTTCGACGACATCGGCAAGAAGTTCTCGCTCGCCGCGTCCCTGCTGCCGATCGGCGGAATGATGCCGGTCTGGTACTACCGCTGGAAGCGCGCCAAGCTCGACAGCGGCGTCCACATCGATCCGGACTGCGCGCTCGACATCTATCAGCGACTCGGTGCTCGCACGATGGTGCCCGTGCACTGGGGCAGCGTACACATCCCGCTCTCGCCCGCGGTCATGGCGAAGCGCCGGCTGCTGCAGGTCGCGAGCGTTCGCCAGATCGGCGGGGTCGAAGTCCTCGCCCACGGCGAGTCGCTCGCTCTGCGATGACAGCGATACGTGTGCCGGTCGGGTTGCGCTGACTAGAGGTGATCCATGTAGGCGTCCTCGTTCTCGAGGAGCTTCCATGCGAGCGGAGACGTCTGCGTGCCGACGGTGAGCGTGACCCCAAGCGCGTCCGCATCGAGCGTGAGCGCATCTCCCTGGGAGAGCGGACCCGTACGCGCGATATGTGTTTGCCGGTTCACATGCGCGAGGAACCCGTACTGCGCGTTCGACCGCACGAGGAACACGGGCGGTTCACCACGGATGACCTGACACGGTCCCCACTCGAGGCCATCGCCCGTTACTCCTCGGGCGACCGGATCGACCTGCCCCGTATCGCTCTTCACGACGAGCGTCACGCCGACATCGGGTTTGTCGGGACTGATCGTCAGCAGCTCGACATCACCACAGGCGGTGTGGCTGATGATCTTCGTGCCGAGAGGAACTTCGACGAGCATGCACGACCCGTCGGCTTGCTTGCGGAGCTCGACGACGTTCGTGGATCCCGTGAGAGGCAGGCGTTGCAGCACGTGACTCGCGACCTCGACCTTGTCCATCAGCACGGCGACATGCCCGATCTCGACGCGCGTCGTAGAGCTCGCGTGCGGATCGAGCGTCATGAGCTGGGAGTACTGATGCGCCGCGTTCGGATCGAAGTCGCGCGCCGCGATGCCGATGGTCGCCGAGCAGTCGCCGGGAGATTGAAACACGACGAGCTTCGCTCCGTGGGCGAGCGGTAGCGACGGGGTCAGCGTTTGCGTTTGCGCCGATGGCGCTTCGTCCTTCTCGCCGCACGCCGCGAGCAATGCGATGGCGAGAGCGACGCGCATGGGCCTAGACGACGCCGTGATACTTCAGCACGCCGATCGTCACGCAGACGGCGATCGCCATGCCGATGACGTACGCGAAGCGCTTGTCGCGATTCTCGGGAATCGTCATGTCGGCGCCGCGCAGCTTGTAGATGTACCGGAAATCGAGCCCGACCCAGAACACACCGAGCATGGTCAGCACCGTGAGGACCCACTTGAACACGGTCGGCGACAGCACCGGATCCGTCATGCGGCCACCTCCGCGAGAACGGGCGGGGGCGGAACCGGATCGAGCAACATGCGCTTGGTGTCGTGCAGGATGACGATGACGTTGAGCGGCACGTACATCCAGAACATGAACGTCACGGCGACGCCGCCCGTCGCAAAGCCGACGAGGAATGCGGTGAGGCCCACGAGCCGCTCCATCGCGTAGCTCTTGTAGTTGATCACGCGGCCCGCGCGCTTGCCGTAGAGGAAGCGCATCACGGTGTTCGCGACGCCGAGGCCGAGCATCGTGACGACAGGAATCAGCGGGGCCCAGCCGTAGTACGCGATGACGACGAGCGCGGTGCCGTAGCAAATACCGTCGGCGATGGCGTCGAACACCTCACCGAACTGGCTCTTGCAGTTGAAGATGGTCGCGACGGCGCCGTCGAGCTTGTCGAGGACGCCGCAGATGAGGATCCAGATCGTCGCCCACTGGTGCTGACCATGCGCGACGGCGCTGATGAACAGCGGCAGCGTGATGAAGCGCGACGCCGTGACAGCATTTGCCGGGTTGAACGGCGAGACCTTCCGGCCGCCCGGAACGGATGACGCACCACCCATGACTACGTGGCTGCTTTAGCGTCAGCGTCGGCAGCGAGCTCGGCCTCGCGCAGACCCGGATCCACGAACCGATAGCGCTTCCACGCAAAGCGCACGCGCTGTCCCAGCGACACGTGGCTCATGATCGCGACGGCCCAGAGGCCTGCGAGCAGCGGGCGCGGATCGTGGAGAATCGCCGTGAACAGGATGCCCGCGCCGTAATAGATGATGAACTCCGCCGAGCCGAAGATACCGACGACATCGACCGGGTGACCGAGCTTGCCTTCCTTGCGCCAGATGTCCTGCTGGGACTCGGCGTAGATGGACAGCTTGATGATCACGTTCGTCAGCGCGCCCGTGATGCCAAAGCCGAGGAGGATCAGCGTGTGCGGGTAGTCGTAGCTGAGGTTCAGGCAGCCGCCCGCGTACATGACGCCGAGGACCCAGCGGTCGCAGACGTCATCCATCACCGCGCCGAACGTGGAGCGCTGGTTGAAGTTGCGCGCCTTGTAGCCGTCGATGTGATCGATGAGGCCGCGGAAGATGAGCAGCGCGAAGCCGAGCCACCACATGCCGAGATACAGGACGATACCGCCGGCGAGGCCGATGCCCGCGCCGATCAGCGTCCACGCATTTGCGTGAAGCGGTAGCTTCGCCAGCCCCGAGACGATCGGGTGCAGCACCTTGTCGGCTTGCTTGCGGAACGCGAACAGGTTCGCCATCGGGGGAGACTCTAACTCCCGCGGACGGCTACGAGGACCTTACGGAGCGCCGCGACGAAGCGATCTAGCTCCGCGCTCGTCACCGACAGCGCCGGCTGCAGGCGGAGCACGTTGCCGTGCCAACCCGAGACGGTGATCAGCATGCCGGCGTCGTGCAGGCCGTCCTTCACCTTGGCCATCTCGTTCTTGCCGAGAACGGCCTTGGTGTCGCGGTTGGAGACGAGCTCGACACCGCCGAGGAGGCCGTGGAAGCGAACGTCGCCGATCCACGGATCCTTGAGCGCCCAGCACGCTTCGGTGAAGTAGCGCCCCATCTTGGCCGCGTTCTCGACGAGGCCCTCGGCGATGACCGTCTCGATCATCGCGAGACCAGCCGCCGCGGACACCGCGTTACCACCCGACGTCGGCGTCGTGCCGCCGAAGAACGGCTTCAACACTTCGTCCGTCGCCGCGGTCATCGCGAGCGAGCCAACGCCACCGGAGAGGCCCTTGCCGCCCGTGATGATGTCGGGCTCGAGGCCGTAGTGCTCGATCGCGAACATCTTGCCGGTGCGGCCGAGGCCTGTCTGAACCTCGTCGGCGATGAACAGGATCCCGCGCGCGCGGCGCAGCTGATCCACCTTGGTCCACCACTCCTTGGACGGCGCCATACCACCAACGGCCTGGATCGGCTCGGCGATGATCGCGGCCGTGTTCGGATGTGCGTCGAACAGCTTCTCGATCTTGGCGAGCGTCTCCGCTTCGGTACCGACCTCGCTGCTGCGATACGGGTACGGAATCGGCAGGGCGTAGTTGTCGGTGCCCATCGGCTTGCCGGCACTGTCGCGATACTTCTGGCTCGCGGTGACCTCGAGCGCGCCGAGCGTGAGGCCGTGGTAGCCGTTCACGAGATACGCGACGTCTGTCTTCTTGGTGTACTGGCGCGCGATCTTGAGTGCGAACTCGTTGGACTCGCTGCCGCCGGTCGAGAAGAAGACTTTGCCCATGTTGCCGGGCAGGATCTCGATCAGCTTCTTCGCGAGGTTCACCGTCGCGGGCGTGCCGTGCTTGCCGGAGACCTGCAGCACTTCATGGAGCTGCTTGGTCGCAGCCTCGATGATGCGCGGATGGCAATGTCCGGCGTTGTTCACGAAGTATCCGGCCGTCAGGTCCAGGTACTCCTTGCCGTGAACATCCCAGACAAGGCAGCCCTTGCCCTTGGCGATGATGACGGGCTCGCCCTTGGGGTGCGTCCACGGACGCATGACGTACTTCTTGTCAGCGGCCTCGAGCGCGTCCGCTTCGGCCTTCGAAATCGTTTCAGCCATGGCTAGCTCCGTCGGAGGTGCCGTGGGTATCGCACGTGACAAAGCCCCGTCAAGTTCGGTGTTTACCGTTAGCTCTGTCCCGCTGCGGGGAGCTCTGTCCTGACCTGGCTGAGGAACACGTTCTGCTCGGGTTGCCATATCCTGACGTGGTCAGCACGAATGCCATTCGCGTCGATATCGAAGATGCGGTAACGGGCGGTCCGGTCGGGCTTGTTGTGGAAATACGTGCCACTCGCCACTCCGCGCACCGGAACGGACGCTCCGTTGGGCCCAGGGAGCAGCTCGAGCAAGTCGCGGTGCTCGTGGCCATGCACGACGAGATCTGCTCCCGCGGAGGCGATCACCTCCGCGAACCGCGCGTGGTCTTTTAATCCGCGAATCCGATTCGCCGCGCGCTTGCCGGCCGGGGGATGGTGGATCGCGACGATCCGGACTTTGCCGGCCAGGCGGGGATCTTCGAGCGCCTTCTCGAGGCGGTTCAGCTGCCCCTCGCCCGCTCGCCCGTAGGCCGTGAACCACGGCGACTGGCGGCTCGTCGACAGACCGATCAGCGCGACTTGATCGCGCACGCGCACGATCGGCCAGCGCAATTCGTCCTTGTCGCCGACACGATCCGCTTCGGTCCACGCCCACCCTTCGTCGGCGGTCGCGAAGTCTCCGAACATCTCCGCGAACAACGCGACGCCCTCCTGGACGTACGCATCGTGGTTACCGGGAATCACGGTGACGCCCATCGGTCCGAGCGCGAGTCCGTCGAACTTCTTGCGCGCGAACTCGAACTCCTGCCGCAGCGCGAGGTTCGTGACGTCGCCGGTGCACAGCACGTGATCGACGCCTAGCGCGTTCATATCTGCGACCATCGCGTCGAACGCGGCCACGTGATAGTGGCGGCTGCGATTCGACAATAGGTTCATCGCGCCGATCCAGCGCTTGTTCGCGAGGTCTGCGAGGCGCGCGCCGTCGTGCGAGAGCAGGTGGAGATCCGAGCAATGCGCGAGGCGCATGCCCTTCCATAGCATGCCCACGGGCGGCCTGTTCGACCTGCCCTCTCAGCGATTCTTATCGCAAACCAACCCACTTGCCGCAACCCCCCTCTGCAGGCGCAGGGTGGTCCGCATGAACCACGCGATCGTGATCGCGGGCGGCGGCCCGACGGGAATGATCTCGCCGCGGAGCTCGCACTCGCGACGTGTGATGTCGCGATCGTCGAGCGGCGCGTCGATCAAGCGGTCGCAGGGACGCGAGCGGGAGGGTTGCATGCGCGCACGTTGGAGGTGCTCGATCAGCGCGGCGTCGTCGAGCGCTTCATCGCGGCCGGCAAGGTGATGCAGGTGAACGGCTTCGCGATGAACCAGCTCGACATCAGCGATCTGCCGACCCGTCACGCATACGGGCTCGCTCTCGCGCAGGAGAAGATCGAGCAGCAGCTCGCGACGTGGATCGGCGAGCTGGCGGTCACGCAGTATCGCGGCGTCGACGTTGCGGGCCTCGCGCAGGACGAGGGCGGCGTCGACGTGCGTCTCTCCGACGGACGCGCGCTGCGTGCGCAGTATCTCGTCGGTTGCGACGGCGGGCGCAGCAGCGTACGGAAGAGTGCGGGGATCGACTTCCCCGGCTGGGACGCATCGGTCAGCTACGTGATCGCGGAGTTCCTGACGACGAGCCCGCCGCCGGTCGGCGTTCGCCTCGGAGAGCGTGGCGTGAACGGTCTCGGGCCGATCGGTGACACCAAGCGTGTGCGCGCCGTGCTCGTCGAGCCCGACGTGCGCCACGGCGAGACGCCCACGATCGACGAGCTGCGCGCGGCACTGGTCGCGGTCTATGGCAGCGACTTCGGCGCGCATGACGTCACGTGGATCTCGCGCTTCTCTGACATGGCGCGGCAAGCAGCGACGTATCGCGTGGGACGCGTGCTGCTCGCGGGCGAT
The DNA here is from genome assembly GCA_036499725.1 of Kofleriaceae bacterium. Taxonomy (GTDB): domain Bacteria; phylum Myxococcota_A; class Polyangia; order Haliangiales; family Haliangiaceae; genus JABFXX01. The sequence continues at coordinate 2,193 of DASYDE010000064.1, read as the reverse complement.
GCCGCGCACATCCATTCACCGACGGGCGGTCAGGGCCTGAACACCGGCGTGCAGGACGCGGTGAACCTCGGCTGGAAGCTCGCGCAGGTGGCGAACGGCGTGTCGCCGGAGAGCTTGCTCGACACGTATCACGCAGAGCGCCACCCCGTCGGTGCGCGCGTGCTGGAGCTGAACCTCGCGCAGACGGCGCTGCTCCGCGGCGACGAACGTACGAAAGCGGCGAACAAGCACGTCGGCGAGATGTTGAAGGTGCCCGAGGTGCGGCAGCGCTACGGCGCGATGATGAGTCAGCTCGATCTTCACTACGACCTCGGTGCGGGGCATCCACTACTCGGTCGGCGCATGCCCGATCTCGAAATCGTCGTCGCAGATGGGCCATCCCAGGTGACCCGGCGCGTGTTCTCGCTGATGCATGCGGCGCGACCGCTGCTGCTGGATTTGACCGGCGGTGGCGAGCTCCTCGCACGGGTCGCTCCCTGGGCAGCTCGCGTGGTGCGCGTCGCCGCGAGCTACACCGGTCGATGGGACCTGCCCGTGATCGGAATCACCGCCGCCCCGACGGCTGTCTTGGTCCGGCCCGACGGACACGTTGCGTGGGTCGGCACTAACACAGCCGAAGGGCTAGTGCCCTCACTGGAGAAGTGGTTCGGGCGATCACTCCGCGCTTGACCGACGGGGGCGCGTCGAGGGACACCCGCTCCCGAGGGCACATGAAACAGATCCGTCGTATCGACTGGGTGGTCGTCGTCACCGCATTGTTCTTCGCGGCGGGCTGCAGCGGAAGCTGCGGCGGCTGTAGCAGCTTGGAGCCGATTCCAGGCGGATTCCCGGCGGCCAAGCGCACCGCGAACGCGGCGCAGATCCGTGTCACGCCAACCGCGATCGCAAAGATCACCGACGATCCTGCCGCCCTGGTCGGCTCGCTGCTCGGTGGTGCAAACGGCGGCAAGATCCAGTTCAACATTCCCGCGAGCTGCAGCGATCCCAAGATCTGCTGCGTCAACAACGTGCCGTCGGCGACGTGCGGTCCGATCGAGATCGACCTGAATCGCGTCGGCAACGAGGCACCGCGGCTGGAAGTCGTACCGCAGCAGGGTGCGTCAAACGTTCACGTGACGATCCGCGCGCGCATCAACACGGTGATGGACTTCCCGCTCTCGTACAGCCTCCTCAGCTGCAGTGGCGTCGGCGTGCACAGCGGCAACGGCAGCATTCCTGACGTCACCATCACGGCGGACCTCGGGTTCACGCAGGACGCAACGAGCGGCACGACCCGCATCGCGATGGGGAATGTCGATCTGCAGAACTTCGAAGATGCGGACCTCGATCTCGGCAGCTGCAGCTTCCTCAACTTCGCGCGCGGCACGATCATCGGCCTGCTCAAGTCGCAGCTGACAGGCACGCTGTCGGACGCCGTCAACAGTCAGGTCTGCAAGACGTGCACGACGGTCGACGATTGCGGATCGAGCTTCGCGACGTCGTGTAGCACCGACGGTGTTTGCATCGAGAGCGGCACCACGTGCCTCCAGGAGACGGGCCTCGCGGGACGCCTCCGCGCGTCGGGCTTGTTCGGCAGCTTCTCGCCCGGCACGACGGGCGCGCTCGATATCTACGAGGTGCTCGGCGGCTACGCGGCCACCGATACGAACGGCATCTCGCTCGGCATGCGCGGCGGCATGCAACCCGCCGGTGCGGCGCGCGATCGCTGCGGCCCGATCGGCCTCGAGCCGGCGCCGGTGACCATCGCGCGCAACCCGCAGTTCGATGCGAACACGCGCTCCGACGTCGCGGGCAACCCGCCGTTCGACGTCGCGATCGGCCTCTCCAAGAACCAGCTCGATCAGTTCGCGTACGCGGGCTACGACGGCGGCGTCCTCTGCCTCACCGTCGGTCACCAGACCGTCTCGCAGCTGACGACAGACACGCTGTCGCTACTCAGCCGCTCGCTCGCCAACCTGACCGGCGGCACGAACGCGCCGATGGCCGTCGGTCTGCGCCCGCAGAGCCAGCCGATCATCACGCTCGGCAAGAACGTGTTCGCGGAGGACGGCTCGCTCACGGAGCCGCTGCTCGACATCAAGTTCAACGCGATGGAGATCGACTTCTTCGCGAGCGTCGACGAGCAGTGGATCCGCGTGTTCACCGTCGTCTCCGACGTGCACCTCCCGATCGGCCTGCAGACGAGCGGCACCG
>DASYDE010000063.1:0-14154 GCA_036499725.1 Kofleriaceae bacterium | reverse complement strand
CGCGACCGTCGTCACCGACTTCACGACGCCCGAGCCTTCGCAGGTCGGGCACGGCTCGGTGAGCAGCTGCACGAGCGACTCGCGAGTACGCTTGCGCGTCATCTCGACGAGGCCGAGCTCGCTGATCTTGGTGACGTTGGTGCGCGCGCGATCACGCGTGAGCGCCTTCTGGAAGGCGTCCCACACCTTGCGGCGGTTGCCCTCTTTGTCCATGTCCACGAAGTCGACGACGATGATGCCGCCGATGTTGCGCAGCCGGAGCTGACGCGCCACTTCCTCGCAGGCCTCGAGGTTGTTCGCCGTGACCGTGTCCTCGAGGTTGCCCGAGCCGGCGTTGGTGAACGAACCCGTGTTGATATCGATCGCCGTGAGCGCTTCGCCCTGATCGATCACGAGCGAGCCACCACTGCGGAGCGGCACCTTGCGGGCGACTGCCTGACGCAGTGCAGGCTCGATGTAGTAGTGATCGAAGATCGGACGGCGCGAGTCGTAGCGCTTCACGCGCTCGGCGAACCGCGGCAGGAACGCCAGCGTGAATTTCTTCACGCGTTCGAACTGCTCGTCGTCGTCGATGACCACTTCGCTCGTGTCCTCGCGCATCAGGTCGCGGATGCACCGCAACGCGAGATCGAGGTCGGCGTAGATGAGGCCCGGCGAGCGCTGCTCTTGCTCGCGCTCTTCGATCTTTCCCCAGACCTTGGCGAGGAAGTCCACGTCGTCGCGGAGCTCCTGATCGTTGGCATCCTCGGCGGCGGTGCGCACGATGAAGCCCGAGCCCTTGGGCCGCACTTCATTGACGATGTCGCGAAGACGACGGCGCTCTTTGTCGCTGCCCACGCGACGGCTGACGCCGATCTGCGAGACGTGCGGCATGAACACCGAGTAGCGACCGGGCAGTGAGATGTACCCAGTGACACGCGCGCCCTTTTGGCCGATCGCGTCCTTGGTTACCTGCACCGTGACGTAGTCACCCGGCTTGATGAGATCCTCGATTTTGCGGTTCGCGAGCTGCTTGCGCGAGCGCGCAATGCGAGACGCGGCACCCTCGGGAGCGTCGTCGCCCTCGTCGACCTCGGTATCGTCGAACAACTTCCCCGTATCGCCACCGCCGAGAACGTCGGCGACGTAGAGGAACGCGGCGCGCTCGACCTTGGGGCCGAGGTCCACGAACGCGGCCTGCATGCCCGGGAGAACCCGGGTCACCTTGCCGCGATAGATGTTTCCGACGATGCCTCGATCACGCTTACGTTCGACAAAAAACTCTGCGAGGGAACCTTCTTCGACGACCGCCACGCGGATCTCGGGTCCCTCTGCGTTGACCACGAGCATGTTCTGCATTTGCTGCTCTGAAATCTGTTGCGCCCCCTTTGGTGCGCCGCGACATGGATGTCCTGATGGCGGCGCGACGAAAGGCGGGTCGGTGGCCGTTGATAGAACGGGATGAGCGTGATTACAAGCAATTGCGGCGCCCGCGATCAGTTTGGAACGCCAGTTGCTTCTAGATCGCTCGCTCGTCGGCGTTGCCGCGCTCGACAAGCGACCAGGACTACTTCTAACTCCCTGGTTTCCTTAGCTAGCTTCCTTAAAAAGACTTACCTGTACTATGAACGCCTGGGTTGCCGCCCGGGCGTTCGTGCTTTCGGCTCCGCACGCTATCGTGCGCCGTGCCCGAAGGCGCTCCCGATGAAGCGGACGCGATCGCGTTCGTGCTCGCGCTGGGCAAGGCGCTGCATCGCTACGGCACTCCAGCGCATCGACTCGAGGAGGCGTTGCTCGTCTGCTGCGGTCGTCTCGGCCTCGAGCACGCGGAGACGTTCACCACGCCGACGACCATCATCATGTCGTTCGGGCCGCCCCATCACCTGCGCACCCGCATGATGCGCGTCGAAGGCAGCGAGCTCGACATGAGCAAGCTCGCCGCGGTGGACGAGGTCGCCGATCTCGTCGCGACTCATGCGCTGACCGCGAACGAGGGGATCAAGAAGCTCTACGAGATCCAGGACCAGCCGCGCCGCTACGGCCGGTTCGTCTCGACGGCGGTCAACGGTCTCACTGCAGCTGCGCTCGCCGTATTCTTCGGTGGCTCGCTCGCGGACGTCGCCGTTGCGGGCGTGATCGGTATCGCGATCGGTGTGCTCGCCCAGTTCGCATCGCGCTCGGTCGATCGCGCGCGCGTGCTCGAGCTCGTCGGTGCGCTGTTCGCATCGCTGACCGCGGAGCTCGCATCGTCGGTGTGGCACAGCGTTTCTCCGTCGGTGGTGACCGTCGCCGCGTTGATCGTGTTGCTGCCCGGCATGTCGCTCACCGTCGCGATGACGGAGCTGACGACGCGGCACATCATCGCTGGCACCGCGCGCATGATGTTCGCGGTCATCGTGCTGCTGCAACTCGTCGTCGGCGTTGCGGTTGGCGATCGCATCGCCCACTCGCTCGTCGACGTCCATCCTGCCATTCCCGAGGCGCTGCCCGCGATCGCCCAGTGGATCGCACTCGGCGCATCCGCGATCGGTGTCGCGATCGTCGTGCAAGCCGCACCGCGCGCGTTCGGTTGGATCCTCGCCGCGGGCTTTGTCGCGTACGCAGGCAGTGCCCTCGGTGCGCGGTGGCTCGGCAACGACATGGGCGTGCTCGTAGGCGCGTTCGCTCTCGGCGTGACCGGCAACATCTACGCGCGCGTGTTGAAGCGGCCCGCGCAGGTCGTGCTCGTGCCCGCCGTCTTGCTCCTCGTGCCCGGGTCGATGGGCTTTCGCGGCATGAGCTCGCTGCTCGGGCACAACACGCTCTCGGGGATCGAGACCGTGTTCGCGATGTTCATCGTCGCGGTGGCGATCGCGGCGGGCTTGCTGGTGGCGAACGCTGCCGTCTCACCGCGCCGTTCGCTCTAGGTCGACTACAGCTTGGGCATGTTCGCTCGCGTGAGCGGGGTGCCGCGCCGACCTTTGGGATTCAGTTCCACGAGAGCGAGCGACGTCGCGCCGTCGACCGGCGTCCACGTCGCGCCCGCCGGCGTCATGCTGAATACGAGGTACTGGGTGCCGTACTTCACGAGCGCGCCGGTGACGTTGCCGTACGGGCTCTTCATGGCAACTGCGCGACCTTCTCTTTTCTTGAGCAGCTCGGGAGTGATCGCGGCCTTCTGCTGCGCGTCGATAGCGCGATACGCCGCGCCATCGTAGATGGGCATCTCCGCGAACCGAATCTTTGGCGCGGGTAGATCCGGGATCCGGAGCACCGCAGCGGGAACGCGCAAGAACGCGTCATCATCGCGCGGCGTTTTCCCGGGGACGGCTGCTCTCGTTACATCGATCGGGAACGCGCGGCTCTTCCAGGTTGCCCCCGGCTTTGCATGCGCGATCCACTCGGGCGCCGTCGCCGTGATCTCGACGACACCCTTCGCGGCGGTGACCTTCTTCACGAAGCTCGATGCATGCTGGGCTTGCCAGCTCGGATCGAGCAGCGCCGTCGCTGTGACCTCCTTCGCGAGCGCATCGCGGGTCTTTGCGCCGTCGCGGAGGAGCATGAGCGCGAAGCTTCGCGCGTTGCTCAGCGTGGGCGCATCGGGATGAATAGCTTCGACCCGGAGACGTACAGTGGTCTTGGTCTGTTTCTCGACGCGCACGTTGTAGAGATCGGATCCCATGAGCGGCAGCGTATCAGCGATCTAGTGCGCGACCTGATCCTCTAGTACAAGGGGCCGGATGGCTCAGCGGTTTCCACGCGGAGCGCTCGTTGCGACGCTCGTCGGGAACACGCTCGAGTTCTACGACTTCATTACGTACGCGTTCCTCGCCGTCTACATCGGGAAAGCATTCTTCCCGACGGACAGCGCGTTCGCGAGCCTGTTGCTCTCGGTGGCCACGTTCGGCGTTGGCTTCCTCACGCGACCGCTCGGCGGCGTGCTCATCGGTGCGTACGCAGATCGCGTGGGGCGCCGGCCCGCGCTGCTCCTGACGATCGTGCTGATGAGCGTCGGTACCGTCGGGCTGTGCGCGACGCCATCGTACGCGAGTATCGGCATCGCTGCGCCGATCATCCTCGTCCTCTCGCGACTCGTTCAGGGCGTCGCGCTCGGCGGCGAGGTGGGCCCCGCGAACGCCGTGCTCCTCGAGGCGGCGCCGGTCGAGCAGCGCGCGATCTACATGAGCTTGCAGTCCGCGAGTCAGGGCGTGGCGATCATGTTCGGCGGCATCGTCGGCGTGATCACCGCGAGTGTGATGACGGAGGCGCAGCTCGCCGCGTGGGGCTGGCGCTTGCCGATCGCGGTTGGCTTGGTGCTCGTTCCCGTCGGGCTGTACATGCGGCGTGCGCTGCCCGAGACGCTGCACGAGCCGAAGCACGCGACGGCCGGCGAAGCGCTGGGAGCGGTGTGGCGCGATCATCGCCGCGAGGTGGTCCTGCTCGTGCTGATGACGGCGGGCAGCACGGTACTGACGTACGTCGGCACCTACATGACGACGTTCGCGCAGAAGACCCTGGGAATGACGCCGCGGGTCGCGCTGCTCGCACCGATCGCGAACGGCGTGCTGTGGATCGTGGCCTCTCCGATCGGCGGATGGGCCTGCGAGCGCTTCGGCCGCCGCCAGGTGTACTTCGCGTCGCGCGCTCTGACCGTCGTCGTGCTGGTCCCGATCTTTCTCTATCTGATCTACGCGCGCACGACGTTCTCGCTGCTGTTCAGCGTGGTCGCCATGTCGCTCGCCTCGCTGCCGTCGACGGTGGCGGGACAAACGGTGATGGCCGAGGTGTTCCCTGCCGCGTCTCGCAGCGCCGGCATCGCGCTCACCTATGCGTCGGCCGTGACGATCTTTGGCGCGACAACGCAGTTCGTGGTCACGTGGCTCATCGAGGTCACGAACAATCCGCTGGCCCCCGCGTACTACGCGATCGGGATGTCGGTCGTGAGCATCGTCGCCGGCGTTGCGCTGTTCCGTAAACGCTAGCGGTGTCGCAATTCGCATCAGCTAGACGTCGCTCGATGCGCCCGACGCTGTGGCACCCTCGCAAGGTGCAGGATGTCGTGTGGCGCTTCGCAGTCGTAGCAGTCGGTCTCTGCGCGGCATGCACTGACCCGACCGTCACGGAAGATAACTACGGGACGATCTTCATCACGTCGGCGCCAGGCGATGACGGCTACACGACGAACATTGGCGGGAGCTGGGGGCACCGCCGGCTTACCGATGCCGAATCCCACGAAGACGGCGCGTGCAAGGTCCAAACGTACGCGGACGTATCGACGGACCGCATCGACTCTGGCGTCGTAACGGTGACCGACGACAAGAACGGCGCGATCGCCGTGAGCCCTGATGCCAACGGCTACTACAACATGGATCTTCCGGGTGTCCCGTTCGTGTCGGGCTCCACACTCACGATCGCGAGCCCAGGTGCGGAGGTCCCGGCGTTCTCCGAAACGATCGTGTTTCCGCCGTCCATCAGCGGCGACGTGACGTACGCACCTCCGTCGGTTTCGCGAGGAAGTGACTTCACGATGACGTGGGTGCCGCTTGCGGGACGCATCGTGATCTCGCTCGACCAGAAAGGCGGCGGCCGTTCTCGCACAGTCGACTGCTCGTACGACGGTCAGCTCGGAGTCGCGGCGATCCCTCCCTCGGTTCTGAGCACGTTTGGACGCGGGACCGTAGGCGTGTTGATCTCCTCGGATACAGTCGTCGAGGATCAGATCGGCGACTACGCATCGCGGTTCGTCGCTACGTACTGGCGGTTGCGGGTGACGATCCCGATCGACTGAGCGAGCAGCTCACGGCGTGAACGTGAGCGTGTAGTCGAGCTCGGTCGCGGTCTTGGGAAATGTGAGGCGCTTGATCGTGAGCGCGACGCACGACTTCACGTTGTCATCGTTCACGGACGCCTTCTCGTCGAAGACCGGAACATGCGGGTTTCCTTTGTCCACGCTGACGTGGAGCTCCAGCCTCGAAGCGTGCTCGCGCAGCGACGGGTTGCGGTTCATCTCCTTCTGGAAGCACGCTCGGAACACGGCGGCGCGCGTGCCCATCACACGGTCGCTCGCGCGATCCGCGGTCGTGCTGATCTCGAGCGTTGCCTTGCCGGCAGTGGCGACAGGCGCGGTGAGCGCGAGCGCGATGACGAGCGTGCCGAGGCGCATGTGCCAGCGGATCGTAGCGGAGTAGACTGCGCGTGTGTGGCCCTCTCTCGGTGACGAAGCGCAGCTGAGCGCCGCGTGGCGATCCGCGAAACCGTTTCCCCACATCGTCATCGATGACTTCGCGCCGTCGACGCCGGTCCTCGAGTTGCTCGACGACGAAGCGGTCGTGCGCCAGGAGGGCGACATCTTCGCGTTCGAAGCATCGGCGCATCTCGCGGATCTGTCCGCATCGTTCGGTGCCGCGCTGTGCGGACCGCTGTCGCGCATCACGGGAAAGACCACGACGCGCGCCGAGCTGCGCGCCTACGCGTATCGACCGGGGCACTACTTGCTGCCCCACACCGATCATCAGGATGGTCTGACCCGGCTGCTCGCGTTCGCCTACTATCTGCCGACGCCGGAGGCACCGATCGGTGGCGAGCTCGAGCTGTACGACGGGATCACGTCGGCGCGCGTGCTCGAGCCCAAGGCCGACCGCCTCGTGATCTTCGACGTCGGCGATCAGTCGCTGCATCAAGTGCGCGAGGTGCTCGGCGGACTGCGCCTGTCGCTCGCGGGATGGTTCTACCCGTGAGGATCGCGCGCGTCGCGGTGATCCGACCGTACGAGGAAGCGATCGCAGTGCCGTCGGTATTCGAGCGCTACGCGCAGATCGATCGCGCGTCCTTCGAGCATGCTCCGATCGATCCTCCGGCGGCGCTCGTCTCGTTCGCCGAGAAAGTGACAGAGCGAGAGCTGCGACCGGTGTCCGCGCGCGTGATCCGTCAGCGCCCGGGCGATTATCTGCTCGCGCACTACGACGAGCTGCACGACGATCACCGTGTCGAGGTCGTCGTGGATGTTTCACCCGCGATCGTCGAGGGCGCGGAGGTGCGCTACCGCCGCAATGGCGCCGTGTTCTTCATCGTGCCGTCGCAGCCGGGGACCGCATCGGTCGTCGAGCGCGGCCCGACGACGCAGGCCTATCACACGTACATCAGCAAGCTGCGCGAGGGCGCGCTCGTCCAGCGCCTCGTGATGCAGCTCGTTGATCGCTAGTCCGGCGCTAGTCCCAATGCCGCTCACCTAGTGGCGATGTCTGCTCATTTCGATCGGTTGCGCCGCTCCGTCGAGCCCGAGCCCAGGCCGGAGGCCGGAGCCCGAGCCCGAGCCCGCGATTCTCCGCGGACGAGCGCTCGTCGGACGGTTTGTCGCAACCCCCCATCGTTGGGTTGTTGCACCTACAAAATCGCGGGCTCGGGCTCGGGCTCGAAACAGCGGATCGTTTCGATCGGTTGCGCCTATCTGCATTGGCGCTAGTCCGGCGCTAGTCAGCGCTTCTTGCGCTTGATCTCGGGATCGTCGGGATCGGCGTCGCGGTGGACGCACGGATCGTTCTCCGGATCGTGGCCGCACGCGAGCACCCCGGGCGAATCGTCGTCGGGATCGACGCCCTTGTGCATGCCGACGAGATCGTCGTCGCCGTGGATGTCTCCGCCGGCCGCGATGATCGCGTCGCGCTTTTCGGGCTCGACGTTGGGGACGAGATCCTGCCGCGCGATCCAGGCGACGTAGTACGCACCTTCGCGCCGCGCTTCGAGCTCGCCGGAATCGACGGCCGCGCTGAGCTTGCGCATCAGATCGCCGATCAGGCGCGAGGGCGGGATCTCGAACGCCTCCATGATCGAGGTGCCGACGCCGGTCGGGAGAGGCGGGAGCTTCGCGTCGGCCTCGGCGAGACGCTCGACGCGATCGGAGAGTGCGCTGATCTGCTCGAGCAGGTTCTTGCGGCGACCCGGGCGCTTGGACGTGATGTCGGCGCGCGAGAGATCGAGCAGGTCCGTCATGTGCGCGGCCATCTCGCGATGAAAGCGGCGCACGGCGGAGTCGGTCCACTGATCGCTGTACTGGTTGGTGCGGAGGTGGTGGCGCACGAGGAAGCGAATCGTCTGGCGCTCGTCGCGCGCGAAGTCGAAACGCCTGCTGACGCCGTCGAACATGCGCGCGCCGACCTCGGCGTGACCGTGGAAGTGCACGCCCGCGTCGGTGTACGTGCGGGTCGGGACCTTGCCGATGTCGTGCAGGAGCGCGGCCCACCGCACGAGCGGGCGGCGAACGGTCTGCTTCACGACCTGCTTGGTGTGCGCCCAGACGTCCTTGTGCGCGCGCCCTTCCTCTTGGACCAGGTTGACCGTCGCGGCGAGCTCGGGGAACAGGACGGGCAGCACGGCGGCCTCTCGCAGCCACTCGAGCGCAGCGTCGACGTCGCGGCCCATGAGCATGTTCTCCATCGCGGCGCGCATGCGCGCAGGAGCGGCGGCGGCGAGCTTGGGCGCGTTCTGAGCGGCGGCGTCGGTCACCAGGTCATTCGGCCAGCGGCCTTCGCTGTCGTTTGCGATCGCGCCTGCGATCTCGAGCATGACGACAGGGTCAGCCTCGATCAGGCCGCACATGCGTTCGGCGACGGACTGCTGGCCGGACATGGGGCGGGGTACGTATCACGGGCCCTGCCTGCAGATCGAACTTCGTCGGTGATCCAGGTCTCGTGAAGCACACTCTCGTCGGAAAATTCCTGGTTGGTACACCCCGTGCTCATGCGCTCACCCAGTGCAGGGTCGTATCACCGAGCGTCACTTGCCCCAGGCGGAGCGATGCTTCCCGGGGATCAGCCGCTTCTATAAGTCGCTCGGCGACAAACCGGTGACTTTCCTGCAGCTTGTATGGGCTTTTGAAGCGAAGAAGTACGCTCAGCCTACTCGTCGGAAGAGCCGTCGCTAGTCACGCGTTTTGTTCGCTAAGCGACCCGCAGTCTGGCAACTTCCATAGCCAGCTGTGACAGGTCGTCGCAATCCGGACATGACGTTGGGGCAAGATCGTACACAGTCAAAATCGGAGAGCCGTCGTCATCCGATCGGCGTCTTCGACAGCGGTGTAGGTGGACTCACCGTCGTTCACGCTCTCCGTCGAACCTTGCCCGGCGAGGACGTTATTTATCTTGGCGACACCGCCCGCGTTCCGTACGGCAACAAGAGCCCGCGTACCGTCGAGCGCTACTCGCTCGGATGTCAGCAGTTCCTGCTCGATCGCCACGTGAAGCTCGTGATGATCGCGTGCAACACGGCGTCGGCGACCGCGCTGCCTGCGCTCATCGCAGCGTCGCCGGTGCCGGTGCTCGGTGCCGTCGAGCCAGGCGCGTCGACCGCGCTCGCTGCGACGACGACGGGCCACATCGGCGTGATCGGCACGCTCGGAACGATTCGCTCTGGCGCCTACGTCGAGGCGATCGCCGCGCGCGATCCCAAGGCCGTCGTCGCCGCGCTCGCGTGTCCCCTGTTCGTTCCGCTCGCCGAGGAGGGCTGGACCGACGACGAGATCGCCGCGATGGTGGCGCGTCGCTACCTCACCGAGCTGTTCGCGCAGGACAAGCAGATCGACACGCTCGTCCTGGGCTGCACGCACTACCCGTTGCTCAAGGGCGTGATCGAGCGCGTCGCGAACGAGCTCGCGGGCCGGCCGGTCACTGTCGTGGACAGCGCCATCGCCATGGCCGAAGCCGCCCGAGAGGTGCTCGGGAGCGGCCAGAACCGCCGCGCCGAAGCGGGCCGTCTGGATTGTTTCACGACGGATCTGTCGAGGCTGACGGAGATTGCTCCCCGCTTCCTCGGTGAACCGCTGACCGGGTTCGAGCTCGTCGACCTGTAGCTACGCGCGCGCGGTGGGCTTTGCAGCCTTCGCGCCCTTGGTGCGAGCTTCTTCATCTTTGCGGCGCTTCATCACATCCGTGATGGTCGTCGCCTTCTTGAGCTTGTCACCGATCGTCTTCTCGTCGACGGGATAGTCGGTGCGGAACACCACGCCGTCGTCGAACAGCAGCTCGCGCGCTGTCTCGTCGTCGAGGTACTTGGTGACCTTCTTGCCCTTGTAGTCGAGCTTGGGCAGCTGCGGGACCTTGCTCTCGAGCCAGGTCATCAGCTCGCCCATGACGGACTTGCAGAGACTCAGGTTCTCGTCGAGTCCCTCGAACAACTCGGGGAAGCGGTCGCGAAATGCCTGCTCATCCTCGCCAGGGCCTAGCGCCTTGGTGAGTGCGAGTCGCAAGAGCACCGCGTCATCCGCGAAGCTCACGACTGTGTCGTTGCGATCGGCGATGAAGTCGTTTGGGGAAACGACGTACGCGACCACACCGGCGGCTACCTCTCGGACGTCACGAGGAAGATTCTCGTCGTCCATCGCGTCGAACGCGATCTTGAGGTCATGAGGGAGAGACACCAACCAACCCCGCACCAACTCCACGAACTTCGACTCCACTGCATCAGTACTTACGGTCATTGCGTACCCCGCGTAAGCAGGGCCTCCAGAATGCGCTTCGAAATTGAAGCTGAGCGAGGTGAGTACCAACCCTGGGGACGAAATACAAGGCGCGGCCTCGCACGGCCCTCGGGGCCCCCTGGGCGTGGTAGCCTCGATCCCGACGTGGCCAAGCGTTCGCCCATCGCGGGCTACAACCACAACGTCAAGTACCGCGGCCTGATCTTCCACGTTCAGACCGAGGACTCGGGGTTGGCTAGCCCGCACCTGTTCACGCACCTCTTCTACGAGGGCGTGATCATTTCGACGCGCAAGCTCGTCTACGACGCCGGCAGCGCCGAAGACGCGATCAAGGGACTCATGCAGTCCCAGCACAAGATCGCGATGAAGGAGCTCAAGAACGGCAAGTTCGACGACAAGATCGACGTCTATCTCGCCGGGACCGCGGGTCTCGAGCCGCGGACGACCCCCGCGACGCCGAGCGCTGCCGCCGCTGATCCCGAGGCGGGGCCGCCGCGTCAGAGCGAAGTCGACCTCGTGGTTCGTCCGAGCGACCCGGAGATCCGCCTCGACGGGGATGACGAGCCCGAGATCGCCATCTCGCGCACGCAGACGCCCCAGCCCGCCGTCGCGCGCACGACCACTCCCGCCCGGACGTCGCCGGCCGCTCGCACGCAGACCGCGGATCGTCGCTCGCCCGCCTCGCAGTCGTCGCAGCACCACGTGATCGGTGTGGGGCCGCCGCCGCCGAACATGGCGGACCTCGATCCACCCACGGATCTGGATGCCAGTGGCGCGATGCGCGCTGCGGCCGAGAACGCGACGCAGAGGACCGAGCTCCCGCCCGGCGATTCTGCTCCCGAGATCCAGATCTACGGCGACACGCGCACGCGCTCCAAGCACGACACGGAAGTGCAGAGCGACGGCGTGCCCGGTCAGATCGGCGAAGCAAAGTCGGGCCGCGCGGGTGACTCGATCCCGCCGCTGCCGCCGCCTCCTGGTTCCGACAAGCGCCCCAACGCGCTCGCGGCCGGTGCGTTGCCGCCATCGCGCCCGATCAATCGCCCGCCGACGCGCCAGGCGATCCAACCGCCCGCCGTTGTCTCGCGCCCGATCAGCAACCATCAGCTCGTCGACAGGCCGGGGGACGATCGCAGCAACCGCGACTCCGACGCGATCGAGGTCTACGCACCTCCGCCTCCATCCGTCGAGGCTCCTCCCGGCGTGACCGAGCGCCCCGGTCAGTACGCGCAGCACAAGAAGGTCAGCCAGCGCCTGCCCTCCGACGCGATCAAGGGCGCCCAGGGCGACCGGTCGGGCTCGGTGGCGATTCCCGCCGGTCTCGCGCGTCCAGGCCGTCCATCGCAAGCGCCGCCGATCGGTGCCCAGCAGCGCGCTCTGACGCCGATGCCGGGCGTGCCGGCCACCGCGCGCGCCGCGACGCCGTCGTCGGAGCATCGGGTGCCGGATCTCGCGAGCCGCCCCGAGCAGCGCCCGCGCACTCCCACGCCGCCGCGCATCTCGACGTCCGCAGGTCCTGCGCCGAGCCGCACTGCATCTACCGGATCGGGTGGTGTCGTGATGACGCGCCCGGCGGTGATCGTCGGTGCCCCCGCCAAACAGACAGTTCCACCGCGCGTTCGTAAGGCGCGCGAAGAAGAAGGCCGCGGCTTCGGGCAGGGACTCATCTCCGAGAAATCCCTCGACGAAGTGATTCTCGCGTACCTGTCCGAAGACGCCGACGAGAAGTAGCGGGTTGCCACGACGGGCAACGTCGTTACCCTTACACCATGAGCGCCGAGGTCAAGATCTACACGCGCGAGTGGTGCGGCTACTGCACTTCAGCGATTTCGCTGCTGAAGAAAAAGGGCGTCGCGTTCGAGCAGATCCACACCGACGGCAAGCCGGACCTTCGTCAGTGGCTCGTGAGTGAAACGGGTCAGCGCACGGTGCCGCAGATCTTCATCGACGGAAAATCGATCGGCGGCTACTCGGACATGAGTGCACTCGACGACGACGGCGAGCTCGACAAGCTGTTGTCGCGTCAGGACGCGCGCTCGGAAGCGTAGAGGCGCAGCGCGAACTGTCCCGCCGGGGAGGCGCGCCAGGTCTCGAGCTGCGACCGCGTCGCGCCCTCGAACACGTCGGTGGTGGGCAGTGCGGCGGGCAACTGCGGCGGCAGCAACACGGGCGATGCGAGCGACGCGAACGTCAGGTCCGCGATGGTGAAGCGGTCGCCGACGAGATAGCGACGACCGTCGGCGAGGAGCTGCGCGACGCGCATGAAGACGGCATCGATCCGCGTGCGGTCTTTGTCGGCGTGCTCGGCATCCACCTTCAGGCTGCGCGCCATGAGGCGCACCACGACAGGGCGGGTCGCGCGGAACAGGAGCATTTCCCAGCGCTGCACACCGTGAGCGAGGAGATGGTCGAGATCGCGGCGCGGGAGGATCTGGAAGTACATCCAGCGGCGCGTCGGGGGGCCCAGCTTGCGATCGAATTCATCCTCGAGCTGGAGCGCTTCGTCGCGCTCGGACGCCACCATCGGCAGCAGCGTGCCGGGGCGGTGCGAGTCGGCCCATGCAGCGATCTGGGTCGAGTCGGCGTACCGCTGACCGCCCTTGCAGACGAGCAGCGGGACCGTGCGCTGCCCACCCGCGCGGCGCAGCGGGAGATAGTGCAGCATCGGAAGGTGACCGTCCTCGGTGAACGGGATGCGGCACGCATCGAGAGACCAACGCGCTTTTTCGCAGTAGTGCGAGAACGGAATGGTGATGAGGCGGTTCGCGGTCATCGCCGATGACGACTATTCCTCGGGCTCTGGATCGTCGAGCGTGGGGTGCTCGGCGAGATACGTCTTCATCCACTCGGCGAGCTTGGGCATCGCGACCTCGAGGCGCTGAGAGCCCTCGCGGTCCTTTGCTTGGCGCCACGCGAACGCGGCCTCGTCGTGCTCGCCCTTCTTCGCGTAGCACCACGCGCAGAGCAGCAAGAGATCGCGGCCCGCGGTCATCGAGAGACCCTTGCGCATGCGCTCGTGGAGCTCGGCCTCGTCGAGATCCTTGGAGGGGACGTTGTCCTCGGCGCAGAACAAGTGCATCTGCGCGATCCAGTAGCTGAGCTTCAACACTTCGCCCGTCGGAATCGGCCCGCGTGCCTCGAGAACGATGCGCGCTTCCTTGGTGCGGCCGAGCGCGGCGAGGAGATTGATCTCCGTGTAGTACGAGAACTGGTGCTGGATGAGACGCGGCGAGAGACGCACGCGAGCTTTGCGCACGCGGGCCAGCGCGGCCTCGCCCTTACCCTCGAGGGCATCGGCGATCGCGACGCGGAGCTCGGCGAGTGCGCGCACGCGGCCGGGAGCCCACCACGACCTCGCGACGGGTTCGGCGAGCGCGCGACCCTCGACGGAGTCGCCATTGGACAATGCGACCGACGCTTCGTTGACCTTGTGCACCGCGCGCACCGTGCCGATGAATCGGCCACCGAGCGCGAGATAGAACGGGATCAACATCGGGAACGCCGTGGCGGCGAGCGCGACGCCGGCGGCCGTGATGCCACCGAACGCGACGTACGCGACGATCTGGCGGTTCCGCACGCCGCGCGGATCCTTCACCTCGCCGTCGCGGCCGACGTACACGAGCTGGCCCTTGCCCGCCTTGTCCAGGTCGGGCGCGATCATCGGCCGCGCGAGCGCAGTCCCGGGATCTTTTTTATCGTCGGCCATTCTCTTGAGCGTTCGCTAC